>CBDHCW010000011.1:0-65246 GCA_965261445.1 Dehalococcoidia bacterium
TCTGGCTAGCTCCTCCCTGACCACGTAGCGTGCTTCCGAGCCGGAGGATATCTCCAGAATGACCCCGCCCGCGCCGACGTCGGACTGGGGCGTAGGGGCAACCGTTTCGGGCGTTTGTTGGGGTGGACTATCGGGAGTAGGAGTAGGAGTAGGAGTGGGGGTGGGAGTTTCGCCGCCGGAGCAGGCAATGATGCTCAGCATGAGAAGTGATGCGAGAGCAAGGGGAAAGCCAGGTTTCATGGATCACCTACAGTATTTGATTAGCACCTGCCAGAGCCGGCGCCCTGAGGTTTAACGACTGGGACGGCTATACTGTCAGGCGTCCTTGCGAGAATGGGTTATGATTGAAGGACATCAATGCCGCAACCATATTGGGCGCAACGCATCAACGTAGTGGGCACCACCTGCACCGGCAAGACCACGGTGGCCCGCCGGTTGTCCAAGGTCTTACGTATCCCCCACGTGGAGATGGATGCGCTGTTCTGGGGGCCCAACTGGACGCCCGCGCCTGCCGATATTCTAGCACAGCGCGTGACTGAGGCGACCAGTCCGGACAGATGGATCTTGGACGGAAACTACAGTGTGGTGCGTGGCTTGATATGGCCCAAGGCCACTGGTATTGTTTGGCTGGACTACCCGCTTACGGTTGTCTTGCCTCGGTTGTTCTCACGCACGGTTAGACGGGCGTTCTTCAAAGAGGAGCTGTGGAATGGGAACAGAGAGCGGTTCCGCGCCCAGTTCATGAGCCGCGATTCTCTCTTCCTCTGGGCGCTGAGGACCCACCGGAGACGGAGAAAACAGACCGGCGCGCTTCTACAACAACCGGAGTATGCTCACCTGGAAGTGGTCCACCTCCGTTCCCCCAAACAGACTAACCGGTGGTTGCAGGATTGCGAAAAGACTTATGGATCAAGCAGCAATGCCTAGCTGGAACTTATACGGACAAGACCATCTGTTGAGCGCCCTGGAACGCGGCCTCAGCCTGGGACAGCTTTCTCATGCCTATCTGCTGGTGGGCCCGCCTCAAGTGGGGAAAGGCACCCTGGCGATGAAGATGGCACAGGCGTTGAACTGCCTGCAAGACTCCCCTCCTTGTGGAGAGTGCGCGTCGTGCAGCCGCGTCCAGCGCGGCATACATGCCGACGTGCAGGTCATAGCGCCGGCGGCGGACGAGCGCACGGGGAGAATGCGGTCTGAGATAGGAATAGACCAGGTGCGCGACATGGAGCATGCGGCCGCTCTGGGAGCGTACGAAGGGAAGTACCGCGTATTCATAATCGACGGCGTGGAAAAAATGAGCCTGGAAGCGTCCAACGCATTGTTGAAGACGCTGGAAGAACCTCCGTCCGGGGTCATCTTCCTGCTGCTCTCTTCACGGGAAGACGATCTGCTATCAACCATCCGCTCACGGTGTCAAAGGCTGGAGGTCAAGTCGGTGCCTGAGAGGGAGATGGTGGAACTGCTAGTCAGCGAGCACAGCCTGGGAGCTGAAGACGCCGAGTTGCTGGCCAGGCTTTCCGCGGGCCGGCTGGGCTGGGCGCTGGCGGCGGCAAGAGAGCCCAGAATACTGGGCGAGCGGCAGCAAAAGCTGGACGACTTGATGGATGCCCTGAAGGGCGGAGCGGAACGCCGCTTCCGGATCTCACAGGAACTTGCTTCCTTGCAATCGCGTGACCGCAGGGCTGTACAGGAAACGCTGGCGCTCTGGTTGTCCTGGTGGCGTGACCTCCTCATGCTCAAAGAAGGCAAGCCGGACTTGGTGGCAAACCGGGACTGCATGAAAGCGTTGGATGAGAAGCAAGCGGAGTTCAGTACAGACCAGGTAGTAGCGATTATAAAGGAGACCCTTGCTACCAAGGAGCGGTTGATGCAAAACGCCAGCCCCCGGCTTGCGCTGGACGTGCTAATGTTGCTGCTGCCTGAGAGTGGAAGGATCGGGTCTAGCTCTTAGCCCAGGGAATGAATGGCAGCCATTCTTCCTGGAGCGAGCGGTGATAGAACATGGAGTAGGGGTTTGGCCTGGGCGTCCTCGGAACGTTGAGAAGCTTAATGCCTGCTTCCTTGGGCGTGCGTCCCGCCTTGCGGTGATTGCAGGGGATGCAAGCGGCCACCACGTTTTCCCAGGAGTGGGCGCCTCCCCGGTAACGGGGCAAAACGTGGTCCAGCGTGAGGTTCTTGCTCTGTTTGCCACAATACTGGCAGGAAAAGCTATCACGAAGAAAGACCTCTTTTCTTGATAGCCGACGCCGAACCATGGGACGCTTCACAAGGCTGATCAGCCTTATCACGGACGGTGCGGGGAAAGCCGTTGTGGTTGTGCGCAGCTCGCCCCTACCATTGATGAGAAGCTCCGCTCTGCCCCGGCTGAGGAGGACTACCGCCCGTCTTACGTTGCACACGTTGAGGGGCTGGTAGTTCTGGTTGAGCACCAGAACGGGAAGCCGGATTACGCTTTGCATCACCATCTGCGTCCCTTCATTAGGCAGCCTCTTGCTCAGCCAACTTATCAATCTGCTCCAAGGCTATCTTATAATCGCCGGGTACGAAACCCAAGGCGCTGCCGGGCAACGAGCCGGTTACGTTTATGAACACGCTGGTAAACCTGGAGAAGACAAGTGCTTTTTGCAGGCTGCCCCTGAATTCCTTCGTCTCAATGACAGTGTCGATAGCACCCTGGGTGGGAAGGTCGCTGGAAAAGCGGGCTGCTCCCAGAATGAGAACGCTTGTGAGTCCAATACCGAACAGCAGCCCTGCGACCATGGCCCCCAGCGATCCTACCCATCCCAAGAATGGCAGCTTTATTGCCGCTTTGGCAAAACGGTGGGCTACCAGAGCGCAAATAAACACACCGGCAAAAATAACCGCGTAGGCAAGGACGGTAGCGTAGGCATCGGCGGCACCCTGGTTGGTAAACCAGCCGGCAATATCGTCACTGAGGTTGGCAGCGAGCAACGACGCTACAAGGACACCTGCGGCATAGAAGACGGCACCTATCAGGCCTACACGAAACCCGGCAAAAAGTCCGACCAAGGCCACGACAATGATAACGAAATCAAACCAGTTCATAGCATTCTTCTTGCCTTGCAAGAGGATCCAATTCACCGGTCATTGGCTGCGGGCCCCGCTTTGTGCAAAGAGACGCCCTTTGCTTGAATCAGGGTGTTCGTAAAGCGGCCTCCAGCACCTCTGCCATGCCTTTCACGAAAACAAAATTGATGTCCTTGCGTACGTTCCTTGGGATATCGTTGATATCCCTGCGGTTCTCCGCAGGGAGGATGAAAGAAAGAATACCGGCTCTGTGAGCCGCCAGGACTTTCTCCTTGATGCCGCCAACGGGCAAGACTTTGCCTCTGAGCGTTATTTCTCCGGTCATTGCCACGTCTTTGCGCACCGGCTTGCGGGTCAGCGCAGAAACGAGCGCCGTGGTCAAGGCGGCGCCGGCGGACGGCCCCTCCTTGGGCATGGCGCCGGCCGGTATGTGGATGTGAATATCCTTTGTAGAGAAGTAGCCGTCCTTCAGATGCCACTCCTCAGACCTAGCGCGGGAATAGCTCAGCGCCGCCTGAGCCGACTCCTTCATCACTTCGCCAAGCTGTCCCGTAAGCATCAGGTTGCCCTTGCCCCTCATCAGGGCTACTTCTATGGAGAGTATGTCGCCACCGGACGGCGTGTATGCCACGCCCGTGGCCACGCCAATTTCGTCCTGTTCCTCGGCGATGCCCCGGGTGAACCGGGGAGGGCCAAGATACTTGGCTATGGATTGAGGCACTATCAGGGCGCGCCCTTCGCGCCCTTCCGCGACGCGTTTGGCTACTTTCCGGCAGATGGCGCCAATCTCTCTTTCCAAGTTGCGTACGCCGGCTTCCCTGGTGTACTCACGGATGATACGTCGTATGCCGTTATCGGAGAACCTCAGGTGTTCCTGGGAGAGACCGTGCTCTTTGAGCTGGCGGAGAAAGAGGAACCGTCTTGCAATCTGCAGCTTCTCCTCTTCCGTGTATCCGGGAAGCTCTATGATCTCCATACGGTCTTGCAGGGCGGGAAGAATCGGGTCCAGAACGTTCCCCGTACAGATGAACATCACTTTGGATAGGTCGTAGGGGACTTCCAGGTAGTGATCGCTGAAGGAGTGGTTCTGCTCCGGATCCAGCGCCTCCAGCAGGGCGGAAGAGGGGTCGCCGCGGAAATCTGCGCCGACTTTGTCTATTTCGTCCAGCATGAAGACGGGGTTGACCGTGCCGGCCTGTTTCATGGTCTGGAGGATGCGTCCGGGAAGAGCGCCTATGTAAGTCCGACGGTGACCCCGTACCTCGGCTTCGTCGCGGATACCGCCCAAGCTGACGCGGACGAATTTCCTCCCCATGGCTTCGGCGATAGACCGGCCCAAGCTGGTCTTGCCGACGCCGGGAGCGCCGACAAAGCAGAGTACAGGGCTTCTCAGCTTACCTTCTGAGAGTTTGCGTACGGCCAGGTACTCTAGGATGCGCTCTTTCACCTTGGGCAGCCCGTAATGGTTGGCCTCCAACACCTTGGAGGCCGCCTTGATGTCCAGATTGTCGTCGGTCTTCGTCTGCCAGGGAAGCTCCACCAGCCAGTCCAGGTAACCCCGCACCAAGGAGTGCTCCGGAGATGCGGGAGGTATCTGGGTCAGCCTTTCCAACTCTTCGTTGGCTTTCTTGGCCGGGGCTTCAGACATGCCTGATTCCTGGATCCTTTGACGTATGCGTTCGACCTCTTGCTGCTGAGGGTCGGTGCCGGTAAGCTCCCGTTGGATGGCCTGCATCTGCTCGCGGAGGAAGTACTCCCGGTGCGATTTGTCCAGCGACTCTCTGACCTCGTCATCGATACGACCCTGTATCTCCAGCACTTCAACTTCGTGGGCAAGTAGGAGATTAACGGTGCTGAGCCGCTTCGCGGGGTCCAGAGTCTCCAGGATCTCCTGTCGCTGCTCCATCTCCAGATTGAGGGACGAAGCAATGAGATCGGCGAGCCATCCCGGTTTGTCGGCATTCAACGCGGCAACGTAAGCGTCCCAGGAAAGCATTGGCGACAGTTGGACGCACTTTTCGAACAGAGCAAGCACCGACCGCATGGAGGCTTGCTGCTCTACGGAATCCTCTTCAGGCTCCGTCAACACCTGCACCTTGGCCTTGTAGAAAGGCTCGGTCTGCGTCACCTCCAGGATGCGGACTCTCTCTTCGCCCTGTAGCCACACTGTGGCTGCACCCTCCGGCAGCTTGAGCATCCTGCCCACCATGGACATAGTGCCCACTTCGTACAGGTCGTTCACATCGAACTCTGAGCTTTGGACGTTGCGGCGACCGATAATCACGATGCGTCTATCCCCGGCAACAGCTTCCTGGAGAGAGCGCTGAAACGCGGGACGGAACACCGCCAATTGGGCAACCAGCTTGGGGAAGACGAGCGCTTCACGCCGGGGAAGAAGAGGCAGCTCTTCTACCGTGGCTTCTGGCTCTGGAGGTGGAACCGAACGGGCTTTACGTTTGTTTGCCAAACTCATATCTCCTGATTTACAGTTGGGATTATTCTTAGGAGCAATTACAGATTACCATACAGCACCCGGAGTTGACCGTACAACTTCCTGCACAGTCCAGGGTGTTGCATAGATTGCCAAGCAGGTTTGGCCCCTAAGATTATGACTGAGGACCCATGCGTTGCCATACGTTCGCTCTTCTCTGTGCCAGCTTGGCCATCCTGATATTGGGTTGCGCGTCTCCAACCGCAACGTCTACTCCCACGGCTACTCCCGCACCTGTGCCAACGGTCGTTTGGCCGTCTCTAGCCTCGATTGAACCGCAAAAGGTATCTCCTGGAGAGAAAGTCCTCGTTTCGGGAAGTGGGGGATACCTCTTTATACCGCCTGGTGAATACGTAGAAGACAGTAGAACGTTTGAGGCCTTCTTTGACGGTGAGCCGGTAGGTTCAGTGACATGTTTCGTCAATACGTGTCAGGGAGAGTTCAGTGTGCCTGAAACCGCGGAACCCGGGGAACACACAATAACGTTGGAGGGTGGGGCACAGGCCTCTATCCTGGTAGAGGAGGTCTCGTTGGACGAAATCAAGGAGAGGCTGGGCTATGCCCTGCTGCCGGAATACGTCCCCAACGGATTGAAGCTCAGCGCGGCAAACGTGACCGGCTCAAGGGGGCACCTCATGTTCGATGGCCCCGAAGGTAGGCTCAACGTATCTTATCCCGTTCCCTTTTCAGAGGAGGGCTTCCTAGTGGAGGGAGACCCAAATTCGGCAAGGCGCCCTGACGACGCAGTTATGGAGGTAGAGTTGGGGGAAGGGATGGGCTACCTGGTGCGGGGCAAGTGGTCGGATGCAACGGTGGCCATGGGGCCGTTCATGGATCCGTCACTGGCAGAGTGGGAGTACCATGGCGCCCTGTCCCTGTACTGGAGCATGCGCATCCAGGAAAGCAACGTGGGCGTTGTGATACAGGCGCAGGGCAGTTCGTTAGACTGGATAGAACAGGAAGACATGGTTCAGATCGCCGGGTCTCTGAGGCAAAGGTGAGTTCATAGTTGGGCAAGCACCTGGAAAACGGCGCCCGCTATCATCAATACACCCACGCTCAGGACAAACGGTCCAAGGTTGACTCGTTCAGCCAGGCGCAGCAGGACTCTTATGCTGAAGAGGCCTGCCAGAAACGCGACAAAGCTTGCCACTATACCTTCCGTTCCCATGAGTGCGTTGTCCCTGAAATAAGCGAATAGCGCCGCACCCAATCCGGCGGGAATGCTCATGAGGAAGCTCAAGGTAAGGGACTCCCTTCTGTCCAGTCGACGGGCAAGAAGCACGGCCACGGTCAGTCCGGAGCGGCTCAGGCCGGGCAGCACGGCCACTCCCTGGAATATCCCGCACAGTAGGGCGTCCTTTATTGATACACTGGCCAAGCCCCTGACGCCGGCGCTGCGTCTACGGAGCTGGGCTGCCCCGGTGAAGAGTAGCAGTACGCCTACAATAACCATTGCCGGCGCACCTATTTGCTCGGACAACTCGTCCAGGAGCAGCAGCAGCGGAACTGCTATCGCCGTACTGATTAGCGTTGCCACTACAAGGAAACGCAACAAGGGGGAGGGAGCTAGAGGAGTGGATGTCATCTCTTTGATCAGGTCCCGGACCTGCCTGCGGAAGGCAACTAGCGCGGAGAAGGCGGTGCCCAGGTGCAGCCACAGGGCGTAGGCCACGGCTTCAGAAAGGGACGTGTTCCGCAGAAGAGAGTAGATGGCGGCAACAGCGCCCTCCGAGCTGATGGGCAGCCACTCTGTGAGGCCTTGAATGACTCCGAGCAGGACGGCTATATCCATATGGCGAGCATCGCTTTCACTGATGTTGTAGACCGGGACTTTCCGCTACAATAACCCGGTGACGCGGCGGACGGTGCGGGCCGGCGCCGGGCGATGTGGTCATCCCTGTTGCGAGTATAGTCAAGACGGGGATTGTAACCTGTTCCGAACTTACCATACCGGCCGGCAAATCATACAGCCCTGTTGTGCGGCGCATTTCCGAAGCCTATAATCACAGCGCTTGACGTACCGTTTGAGAATATGAGTAGGCCCAATGCCATAGCCATAGACGGTCCAGTTGCATCCGGCAAGACATCCGCAGGCCGTATGCTGGCCGGGAAGCTGGGATATAGATTCTTGGATACCGGCTTGATGTACCGCGCCTTAACCTGGGCGGCCGTTCACAATAACATAGACCCCACGGATGTCGATACGGTAGTCAGGCTGGTGCAGGAACCGATTATAAACGTGTACTTCGACGATAGCGGTGTGGCGTCTGTATATCTTGGAGATTGGGACGCCACACCTTATCTGAGAGACCCGGATGTTGAGAGGCACGTCTCACGGGTGTCACGTATAGCCGCAGTGCGGAGAGAGCTGGTCAGGCAGCAATGCGTCATAGCGGGGAGCGGGCCCATTGTAATGGCGGGCCGCGATATAGGGACAGAGGTGCTTCCCAATGCGGATATCAAGATATTCTTGACTGCTTCTGCCGGATTGCGCGCCAGACGCCGCAGCGAAGAGCAATCCGTTATGGGACTAGAGACCTCTTTTGAAGAGGTTCTGGCGGAAGTAGAAGAGAGAGATTTGCTGGACTCTCAGCGCAGGGTGGGACCGCTCAAGCCCGCGGAAGACGCCCATATCATCCACACCGATGATCTATCGCTGGAGCAAGTGGTAGAGTGGGCAATGGAGTTGATAGAGGAGATGCGGTGACACTTGTATACAAAGCGAGCAGGGTTCTGGCCAGGTTCTGCTTCTTCACCTTTGGGCGCTGGGAAGTTGTAGGCCAGGAAGGAATCCTGCCTAGGGGAAGGCTGATAGTGGTGGCCAATCATCAATCCAACGCCGACCCACCCGTGCTGGTCGCCGGCATAAACCGTCCTCTCAACCTGGTGGCGAAACGCGGACTGTTCCGCTATCCGGTAGTATCCTGGTTTATGCACCAGTGGCATGCCTACCCAACCGACAGGGATGGCCGTGACGTCGATTTGCTGAGGTGGCTGCTCAGGAAACTGGAAGGGGAGGAAGTGGTGGTGTTGTTCCCCGAAGGGACCAGAAATCCTCGCGGCATTGGCCTGGTAAACAACGGCGTGGCATACCTTGCTTTGAAATCCAACGCACCCATCCTGCCCGTGGGCATTACCGGCACGGAGAACGTCCAATCCTTCAAGCGTGTGCCATTCCCCTTTACACATTTAAAGCTCAACATCGGCCAGCCGTTCAGCTTGCCCCCCATGGAAGGCAAAGTCAGGGGCCCCTTGCTCGATTCGCTGACCGATATGATCATGAGCCGGGTAGCGGCATTGCTGCCTGAGGAGTACCGGGGGGAGTATGCGATAGAGCGTACAATACCCCGGCGTGATCTAGAACGCGTCGATCCCTAGTCATTATGTGCGGAATCATGGGCTATATAGGCAGTAAGGAAGCGGCGCCGATACTCCTACAAGGATTGGAGCGTCTGGAGTACCGCGGATATGACAGTGCGGGCATCGCCGTTGTGAATGGAGAGGGGCTTGTTGCCGTGCACAAGGCCACGGGAAAGCTGAGTGCGCTTGTCAAATCGCTGAACGGCAGCCTTCCCCTGGGAGTAGTGGGCATTGGACACACGCGCTGGGCCACGCACGGCAGCCCCAACGAGGTAAACGCGCACCCGCACGGAGATTGCAACAGGGACGTGGTGATAGTACACAACGGCATTGTGGAGAACTACCTCAGCCTGAAGCAGCAACTCCAAGAAGACGGCCACAGATTCAGCTCGCAAACGGATACCGAGGTTATAGCCCACCTTGTCGAGTCGTTTATGGCGGAGGGCGCCTCCTTGGAAGAGGCGGTTGCCTTGTCGGCCAAGGCAATAAAGGGAGCTCAAGCTGTGGTGGCCATGCTTGCTTCACAGCCGGATCGCCTGGTCGCCTTCCGTTTGGGGAATGCCGGCGGGATCACGGTTGGTTACGGCGAAGGGGATATGTATCTTGCCAGCGATCTGCCCGCCTTGCTTCCCTACACCTCTCGTGTCGTCTACCTTGGCCCGGGTGAGCTGGCAGAGATATGGCCCGACCGCGTACACTACCGGTCGCTGGACAATGGCGCCGTGGAGAGGCTGCCGCAACAGGCCCCCTACGACAGCGTGGCCCTGGCCAAGGGTGGCTTCAAGCATTTTATGCTGAAGGAGATCATGGAGCAGCCGCAGGCTTTGCTTCAGACCCTGTCCGGCAGAGTTTCCTTTGACCCTCCGCGGGTGGTGCTGGAAGGACTCCCGTTCTCCAACTCAGAGATAGCAGATTTGAACAGGGTGGTGCTCACCGGCATGGGCACCAGCCTGCTGGCGGCACAGGTAGGCCGCCACTATATAGAGAAGCTTGCTGGTCTGCCGGCAGAGGCAGACAACGCTTCCGAGCTGCGATACAGGGATCCCGTAGTAGACGAGCACACCCTGGTTGTTTCGGTCAGCCAGTCGGGAGAGACGGTGGATACCCTTGCCGCAATAGAGGAGGCGGCGCGCAAGAACGCTAGGCAGATCTCCGTTTGCAACGTGGATTCCAGCCAGGCTACTCGTATTGTAGACGGCACGGTGAACATAGGCGTAGGACCGGAGATTGGGGTTGCCACCACCAAGTGTTTCACGGGCTCCATTGCGGCGCTCTATCTGCTCGCGGCATATTTGGGTAGAGCCAGGCAGGCTATTGACGACGAGATGCTGAGCAAACTGCTGCACGACCTTTCGACCATTCCAAGATTGATGGGCCAGGCGTTGGAGCAGGAGAGGCACATAGAAAAGCTGGCCCAGAAGCTGCATAGATATGAGAATTTCCTCTACCTGGGCCGCGGCTTGAACATGCCAGTTGCCCTGGAGGGCGCTCTGAAGCTGAAGGAGGTCAGCTACATTCATGCTGAGGGCTACCCGGCGGGGGAGATGAAGCATGGCCCAATAGCCCTCATAGATGAGAATATGCCGGTGGTGGTGATTGCGCCACAGGACGGTCTATACGATAAAATGCGGGGCAACGTTGAGGAGGTGAAGGCAAGAGGAGGAAGGATAATAGCCCTGGTCAGCGAGGGTGACGAAGACCTAGCGGCCCTGGCCGACGAGATCATTGAGATTCCACAGACGCCGGACCTTCTTACTCCCATAGTCTCTGCCGTGCCCTTGCAGATGCTGGCCTATCACGTGGCTGTACGTAGAGGCTGTGACGTAGACCAGCCAAGGAACCTAGCAAAGACGGTAACTGTGGAGTAGTATGCCCGCTTGGGAGGATTTTATGGACAGAGACAAAATAGGCATCTACGCAAACCCCAGCCAAGGAACTGTAGTGCGGATAACGTCCCCCTACTGGCTTCCTGAAGAGCCCGCCTGGAAGCTTGTGACCGGCGATCCCAACGCTACGCTGGTAGCCATCAAGCAGGCCATCAAAGACAATGGCATAATGCAGGACGCATCCGGCGTGGTCTGGGCCAGCATTCCCGACAAGGGATAGGCCGGTATCCTCTACATGACCGTAGAGCGTGGTCATTTCCTGTTGATCTAGATGTCTTTGCTGACCGCCTTGAGTTCACGCTTGAGCCTTTTCGAGGCGCTGCAATACCGGGACTATCGCATCTTCTGGTTCGGCCAGGTGGTCTCCGTCATGGGCTTTCAGATGCTCATTGTGACCATTGGCTGGCTGATTTATGACATCACGGGCTCGTCCGTACAGCTGGGGCTTGTCGGGCTGTCCACGGCTTTACCCGCTATCGTTTTGAACCTGTTTGGAGGAGTGGTAGCGGACAAGGTAAACCCCAAACGCCTGATAATGATAGTGCAGTCGCTGAACGCCGTAGCCGTAGGCATCATGGCTACCCTGGTCTTGATGGGACTGGTCCAACCCTGGCACATCATGGCGAACGCATTCATAATGGGCGCACTGGGCGCCTTCGATCAGCCGTCGCGGCAGGCTATCTTCCCTCATCTCATAGACCGGCGGGTGATGATGAACGCCGTGGCGCTGAACTCCATGGTCTGGCAGGGCAGCAGAATAGTTGGTCCCGCCATAGCCGGAGTGCTCATCGCTTGGGTTGGAGCGCCTGTGACGCTGTATCTTGCCACCGCCGGCTTCCTGGTCTTCGTGACGTTCCTAAGCGCAATACGCATGCCCAAGATCCCGCGGTCCCGTTCGGCAACCTTCTTCAGAGACCTCCTGGATGGCCTGTCCTTCGTGCGCAAACACCACATCTTCGCCTTTCTGCTGGGCATGACCTTCTTCAATAGCTTCTTTGGCCTATCCTACGTTTTCCTGCTCCCCATATTCCAAAAAGACATTCTGGGAGTGGGGCCGTCGGGACTTGGCTTCCTTCACGCCATGAGTGGAATAGGGGCAGTGACGGGGACGCTGATAGTGGCGTCTTTGCGTGATTTCCGGAACAAGGGTGTTGTGCTCGTTGGCGGCGCAATTGCCTTTGGAACGCTGCTCATCCTGTTTGGCTATTCCAATTGGTTCCCTGTTTCTCTAGCGCTGGTGGCTTTGGCCGGGATGTCCACTGCCACCTACATGATTCTGACTCAGAGCACTTTGCAACTGCTGGTGCCCGATCAGCTGCGCGGCAGGATTATGGGACTGTGGGGCATGACGTTCAACATAATGCCGCTCGGCGGGTTTTATGCGGGAATCCTCGCCAGCTACATCGGCGCTCCAAGCGCTGTGGCAATCGGCGGCGTGGCGGTGATAGCTTTTGCCGTATTCGGCGCTGCCCGCGACCGGCAGGTTCGCAGGCTGGACATACCTTCCCTGCAGAGCACGATCAAGGGAGCATGAACGCCGGTGGTAGGCAGGATGCCAGGGAGCCCCGCCGCCGCAGATACGGTTCGAAGTGCCATCGCCGTCCGGCATTCGTTGTGGGGGAACCTGCCCCAATAGCGGTCTCTATGCTAAACTGAATAGGACGGTTGACCTGATTGTGGAGAGTTGGTATGGCTGAAGAGCCTAAAGACCTGATCTACATGGACCACGCCGCTACAACCAATATGCGGCCTGAGGTCCTGGAAGCCATGTTGCCGTATTTCATGGAGAGCTACGGCAATCCCTCCAGCATCTACACCCTGGCCCAAGAGGCGCGCAAGGCTGTGGATGAGTCCAGGGAGGCGGTGGCGCGGATTCTGGGCTGCCGCACCAGCGAGGTGATTTTCACCAGCGGAGGCACGGAGTCCGACAACACGGCGGTCTACGGAGCGGCCATGGCTCTGCAACCCACCGGCAACCACATCATCACAACCGGCATTGAGCACCATGCCGTGCTCCACGCCTGTCATTTCCTGGAGAACCTGGGATACAACGTGACGTATCTGCCCGTGGATAGGTACGGTATGGTCGACCTGGAGGACCTGAACAAGGCCATCACGGACCGCACCATCCTGGTCAGCATGATGTATGCCAACAACGAGATAGGCACCGTCTTACCCGTGGCGGAGGCGGCAAAGCTGGTCAAAGAGCGTGCCGCCGCCATGGAGCGCAGCATCACGTTCCACACGGACGCCGTTCAAGCTGCGGGATACCTGGATATAGACGTCAGGCGGCTTGGAGTGGACATGCTGAGCCTTTCCGCTCATAAGTTTCACGGGCCCAAGGGCGTGGGCATCCTCTATGCAAAACGGGGCACTCCATTCACGCCGCAGCATGTGGGCGGCAGCCAGCAGAGGCAGCGGCGCGCCGGCACGGAGGACGTGGCCGGCATTGCTGGCAGCGCTAAGGCGCTCCGGCTGGCCATGGATGAGCAGGAGTGGCTCAGCGGGCACACCAGGCGTTTGAGGGACAGACTTATACATGGCATCCAGGAGAAGATACCCTCCGTTTTCTTGAACGGTCACCCGGAACGGCGCCTACCCAACAGTATCAACCTCTCATTTGAGCACTTGGAGGGTGAACCGTTGCTGCTGGGACTGGACTTCGCGGGGGTGGCGGCATCGAGCGGAAGCGCCTGCACGTCGGCGTCCCTGGAACCGTCTCACGTTCTTGTCGCCATAGGGTTGACGGCGGAGCTGGCACAGTCCAGCCTGCGGCTGACGCTGGGCCGGGAAAACACCGATGAAGACGTGGATTACGTGCTGGAAGTCCTGCCTGACCTGGTGCAAAGGTTGAGATCCATGGCATCCATATCTTCCATAACTGCATAGCACTATTATCATTACCTTGAGAGACTACAGATGACCAACCGAGCACTGGCCACGTCTGCACTGGTTATTCTCCTCTCCCTGCTGGCTATGTCCGCATGCACTGCGGGGTCGAGCGCCACGGACTGGGCCTTTGGAGAGGCCCTCACCGTCAGGGTAAAGGAGATGCGCCTTGTGGATGAGGTGGCATACTCAATAGAAGACAACCACTATGTGATCAGGCCTTCCCAAGAGGGCAGAATGATTGCGGCAGCCCACCTGGAACTGCGCAATCGGCAGGCAAACATTGTCTTCCTCTCCATAGACACGCAGTCCGCCAGGCTCAGGGACGGCGAGTTCTTTGACTACAGGCCGCTCAATCCATTCCAGGACAGGAGCGACGTGGCCGAGGCGCCGCCTTCGGATGGAAGACTGCTTCCCTTCCTCTGGGGAGACGGCATAGACGCCCCTTCCGTGGAGCTGCGTACAACCTGTGACGAGGCAGGTCGTCCCTGTGAGCTGGTGGGGTGGATGTTGTTCGAGGTCCCCAGCGACATAGAGTATTACCAGCTCATTTGGGAGACCGCCGATACAATATACATGCGGTTCTAGTAGAGCGGGACACACACCATGGCACGGGTGGCAGGAGTGCGCGTACTGACACAATCATTGGACATTGAGGCGAGTGTACTAGTCTCCCAGCAAGGAATCGGCTGAAGCGGCGCAGACATCGTTACCCAATGTAGGCTTGGAGGTGGTGAATGGTCACGGTAGTAGCAATCGGAGTAGCGGTCTTTCTGCTGGTGATCGTGCTGCTCATCTGGACGGTCAATACAGTAGAGAGGTCCCGATGGTAGTGAGGCACATTACACAGCACTTGACAGTCACCATAGCTGGTGTTAACTTTGCATAGTTACAGTAAGTGAATACTCTGCTTTGAACGGGAGTAGTAGGAGAGGCTCGGTCACAGAGAGCCGGCGGCAGCTGAAAAGCCGGTGACAAAGAGGTCCCGAACTCGCCCGGGAGCAGTTGGCTTGGGCCGTAGAGCTGGAGCCAACGGAGTTGCACCGTTATAGCAATAGAGAGCCCTGATGTGATGTTGGGGAAGAAGGGTGGTACCGCGGGAACCGTTTCCCGTCCCTTAGTGGGACGGGATTTTTTGTTGTCAGTCAAAGCTGAATTTGGAAGAGCTATTACGGAGGTAGAGGAGAAATGAAGCTCACGGGCGCCCAGATGGTTTGTGAGAGCCTTATACGTGAGGGTGTGGACCTGGTATTTGGGCTCCCTGGCGGCGCGATACTACCTCTCTACCAGACAATGCCGGAGTACCCGCAGATACGGCATATACTGGTGCGCCATGAACAGGGAGCAGCCATGGCGGCGGACGGGTACTTCAGGGCGTCTGGCAGGGTAGGGGTTGCCTTTGCCACCTCCGGGCCGGGCGCTACCAACCTGGTCACAGGCATTGCCTGCGCAAACATGGACTCCTCTGCAATGGTCTGCATCACGGGCCAGGTGGCCCGCGCCGCAATTGGCAAGGACGCTTTCCAAGAAGGCGATACCACGGGAGTCACACTGCCCATTACCAAGCACAACTATCTTGTGATGAAGGCGGCTGATATCCCCAGGGCTATTCATGAAGCGTTCTACATAGCAAAGACGGGCCGGCCAGGCCCTGTGCTGGTGGACATACCCAAGGACGTGTTCATAGAGAAAGCAGAATTCGAGTATCCGGAGGAGATAGACTTGCCCGGATACAAACCGACTCTGGAGGGTCATCCCACCCAGATCAAGAAAGCGGTCAAGCTGATCAAGGATGCTCAGCGGCCCGTGATACTTGCCGGACACGGCGTGATAATTTCCCACGCCTATGAGGAGCTGAGGGAGTTTGCCGAAAAGGCGGAGATCCCCGTCATAACCACACTGCTCGGCCTGAGCTGCTTCCCGGAGACACACGTGCTCAGCGTGGGGATGCCCGGTATGCACGGTGTGGCCTACGCAAGCCTGGCCATCGACAGGTCGGACCTGGTGATTTCACTGGGGGCGCGGTTTGACGACCGTGTTACGGGTCGTGTCAGCGCTTTCGCACCCAGGGCCAAGGTGATCCACGTGGACATAGACCCGGCGGTTATTGGGCAGAACGTGAAGACGCACGTTCCCATTGTGGGAGACCTGCGTCGCGTGCTCAGGACACTCAACAAGCAGATAGAGCCGGCAACCCGCACAGAGTGGCTGGACGAGATCGAGCAGCTGCGGAGAGAGCATCCGTCCCTGCGGATGCCCAACAACCCCAAGCTGACCCAGCAGTTCATCCTGAAGCAGCTTTCCGATATCACACAGGGCAGGGCGATTATAGTTACCGGAGTGGGGCAGCATCAGATGTGGGCAGCTCAGCTATACACGTTCACGGAACCCAATACCATGATCACATCGGGCGGCGCCGGAGCCATGGGGTTCGAGGTGCCTGCCGCCATGGGTGCTCAGCTTGCCAGGCCCGGCGAGGTGGTCTGGTCGATAGCGGGTGACGGCGGCTTCCAGATGACGATGTCGGAGCTGGCGACCATGGTGGAGAACAAAATACCGGTGAAGTTCGCCATAATGAACAACCGGTTCCTGGGTATGGTAAGGCAGTGGCAGCATATGTTCTACAACGATACTTTTTACGCCACCGAATACACGGGGAACCCGGATTTTGTGAAGCTGGCCGAGGCGTTCGGGGTGCTGGGCATTAGAGTAACCGAGAACTACCAGGTGGCGGGCGCCATTGAACAGGCGATGTCGCATGAGGGCCCAGTGATCGTGGACTTTGTGGTGGACCCGGAGGAGAACGTCTATCCAATGATCCCGCCCGGGGAGAGCATCAACGAGCTTATAGAGGCGCCGGACCAGTTTGCGGCTGTGCTGGAGGCAAATCCGGACATGATGCCGCCGTCCTAGTAGTTGGTATAGTTGAGAACATGATTACAGCGGCAAAGAACTCTCACACACTTGTGGCTCTAGTTCAAGACAAGCCGGGTGTATTGAACCGCATAGCCAGTATGTTCAGGCGGCGCGGCTACAATATCTACAGCCTTGCCGTAGGTCACAGCGAGATACCCAACCTTTCTCGCATGACTTTTGTTGTGGAAGGCGACGACACCACGGTTGAGCAGGTCACCAAGCAGCTCTACAAACTGATTGACGTTGTGCGGGTTACCGAACTGTCGGACATGGACTGCGTGTCCCGTGAGATGGCACTGATCAAAGTGCGCTCCACGGCACAGACCCGCAGCGAGATCATCCAAATGGTCGATATTTTCAGGGCGAACATTGTGGACGTTTCCGCCGAGTCCATGATCATTGAAGTAACCGGAGACGAGGACAAGATAGATTCGCTGTATACGCTGCTCAAACCGTTTGGCATAAGAGAGCTGATGCGGACGGGCCGGGTGGCTATGAACCGCGGGCCGGCTACGTCGCACGGCCTGGAGAACGGGAGAGGGAAGAGCAAAAACCTGAGCATTTCAGAGTAAGCCCAAGCGAAACTGAAGGAGCAAGGCATGGCAACGGTCTACTATAAGAATGACGCCGATCTTTCACTGATCCAAGACAAGACAATTGGAATCATTGGATATGGCAGCCAGGGGCATGCGCATGCTCTGAACCTGAAGGACAGCGGACTGAACGTCATTGTAGGCCTCTACGAGGGAAGCGGGAGCTGGCCCAAGGCGGAAGAGGACGGCTTCAGTGTTGCCGTCGCTTCCCAAGCCGCCA
The DNA here is from genome assembly GCA_965261445.1 of Dehalococcoidia bacterium. Lineage (GTDB taxonomy): Bacteria > Chloroflexota > Dehalococcoidia > Lucifugimonadales > QGNO01 > DAOUJH01. The sequence continues at coordinate 17,407 of CBDHCW010000011.1, forward strand.
AAGAGTCGGACATTATAGTCATGCTGCTCCCCGACACCTCGCAGGGCGAGGTCTACAAGCGTGACATAGAACCAAACCTCAGCGCCGGAAAGAGCATTGCTTTTGCTCACGGTTTTTCCATCCACTACGAGACGGTAGTCCCGCCCAGCAACGTGGATGTCTGGATGATAGCTCCCAAAGCTCCGGGACATAGGATGCGCGAAGTATACAGGCAGGGGAACGGGGTGCCTTCCCTGGTGGCGGTGCACCAGGACGCCACGGGCAAAGCCAAAGAGACGGCGCTGGCTTATGCCTGGGGGGTAGGCTCGCTCAGAGCGGGCGTACTGGAGACCACGTTCAAAGAGGAGACGGAGACCGACCTCTTTGGCGAACAAACCGTGCTGTGCGGCGGCGTTACTTCTCTGATCAAGGCGGCGTTTGAGACCATGGTAGAGGCCGGCTATCAACCGGAGTCGGCTTATTTTGAGGTGATGCACGAACTGAAGCTGATAGTTGACCTGCTGTATCAGGGCGGTATGGAGTACATGCGTTATTCGGTCAGCGATACGGCAGAGTACGGCGACTACACCCGTGGGCCCCGGATCATAGACGAAGATGTCAAGAGGAAGATGCAAAAGGTGCTGGGTGAAATACAAGACGGTTCCTTTGCCAGGGAGTGGATTGCTGAAAACGACGAGGGACGTCCCAGATTCAAGCTTCTACGTGAGGAGAACTCTGGCCACCCCATAGAGAAGGTTGGCAAGGAGCTGAGGGGTATGATGCCCTGGCTCAAGAGCACTACGTGATGATTGCCAAGCCATCATATACAGATGCGTTGGAGGTATGGCGCGTGGTCCGTTGCGAAGGCCGGGTCTTAGCAAGGCTGGGTCTAACTGACCGCGTTGTCCTGTGACCCCTTAGCTTCCCTCCGATATGCCCGCCGGGCACTATCCCAAATTGTTACTAGGAGCACCAGACAATGGTAGAGGACAAGGTATATATATTCGACACCACGCTGCGCGATGGCGAACAGTCTGCCGGCGCGGCAATGACCGTAGATGAAAAGCTGGAGGTAGCAAGGCGGCTGGAAGCAATGGGCGTGGACATAATAGAAGCGGGGTTCCCTGTAAGCTCCCCCGGTGATTTTGAAGCGGTGAGGGCCGTTGCCAAACAGGTACGCAAGCCCATCATCTGTGCCTTGGCACATGCCAACCCTACCGCCGTGGATAGAGCGTCTGAAGCTTTGCAGGAAGCCAGGCATCCCCGCATCCACGTTTTTCTCTCCAGCTCTGACATCCACATAATGCATCAGCTTCGCAAAGGCCGGGAAGAGGTCATGGATATGGCAGTGTCCAACGTGGAAACGCGCCAAGAGCTACGTTGAGGACGTAGAGTTTTCGCCCATGGACGCCACGCGGACGGAACCGGAATACCTCTATACAATGCTGGAAGCCTGCATCAATGCCGGCGCCACTACAATCAACATCCCGGATACCGTGGGCTACACAACACCCGCCGAGTTTACCGAGCTGCTGGAGGGCATCAAGAAAAACGTGCCCAACATAGGCAAAGTGAGGCTAAGCGTCCACTGCCACAATGACTTGGGGATGGCCGTGGCCAATAGCCTTGCCGCCGTAAAAGCCGGGGTGCGGCAGATAGAGGGATGCATCAACGGTATCGGCGAAAGGGCAGGCAACGCGGCTCTGGAAGAAGTGATTATGGCTCTGCACACTAGGGCGGACCACTACAATGTCAGGTTGGACATAGATACAACCCAGATCCACCGTATCAGCAAGATGGTAAGCGATATCACAGGCTTCTCGGTGCAGCCCAACAAGGCTGTGGTGGGGAGAAACGCCTTCAGACACGCCTCAGGCATCCATCAGGACGGGTTTCTGAAGGAGCGCACCACCTACGAGATAATGGACCCGCTGAGCATAGGCTGGCCTAGCAGCGAAGTGGTGCTGGGTAAGCTAAGCGGACGGCATGGACTGAAGTCCAGGCTCGACGAGTTGGGATATCAACCTACCGACGCTGAGCTAGGCCGTATATTCGAGAGCTTCAAGGAGCTGGCCGACAAAAAGCGCGAAGTAACCGATAGAGACCTGGAGTCGCTGATGGCCAACCAGCGCCGCAGCTTCGATGACATATACAAGCTTGACCATATACAGGTCTCGTGCGGCAATCACGAAATACCAACGGCTACCGTACGGTTGATTGCGCCGGATGGTCAAATCAAAACCGACGCCGCTACCGGCACGGGGCCGGTCGACGCCGTGTACCAGGCTATTAACCGGGTCATAAAAGTGCCCAACACACTGACCGAATTCAGCGTACAAGCGGTTACGGAAGGCATAGACGCCGTCGGCGAAGTGAGCATTCGCATTGAGAGCGGAGATCAAGCGTTTGTTGGACGCGGCGCCGACACCGACATCATAGTAGCCAGCGCAAGGGCATACATGAACGCCCTGAATCGCCTGCTCAACATGGGAGACGTGGAAAAACCGGCCGAAGCAGTAAGCTTTACCTAGTTGACAAAAGACACGGCGTGGCTTTCAATCCTTCTGATAAGTAAGGAATGGAAGGAGACCGACCATTGGCTGTTGTAACCATCACTAGCAAAAACCAAATAACGCTGCCCATAGAAATAGCCAGACAGCTGAACGTTAAAGCCGGAGACAAACTGGTGGTGGAGCTAGTTCAAGACCATGTTGTTCTCATGCCGCAACCTGGAAGCTGGGCTGACTACGTGGTTGGCAGTGTCAAGGGAGTTTACGGAACTCGCAAAGAAGATATTGACAGCTATATCAACGAAGTCCGCTACGGTGATGGAGGTGAGGCCGGTGAGGAGCTGTTGGGCGCACTCAACCTGGATGAGGAGCTTCGCGCTGTGTATGAGGCCGTTTCCTCTAGAGATATGTCCAGCTTGAGCCAAATCAGAGAAAGTTCCGGCGTATATCTTGCCCAGCAGAAGCTGGAGAAGCTGGAGGGACTGAGAGCAATTGAAAAGTGGGAGAATCCAGCTCACAAATCTGAAACTTACTATCGCAGAGCCGGTAGATGAGGAGGAGTCTTCTCATTGGCCCCTGGCTGGAGCAATTGAAACGATACCGCAGCGTTGCTCTGGACACCAACCTGATAATCTATGCGCTGGAAGGCGTTGAGCCCTATGATGAGATGGCACTGCACCTGTTCAGATTGATGGAGCGGGGGATACTTCAAAGGAGTTGCATCCACTATTGTCGAGGCTGAGACCCTGGTCAAGCCCATACGCAACCGTGACCGGCTTGCCATAGACAAGATAGAGCTCTTCTTTAGAAACCTGCCCAACTTGCTAGTGAAACCCGTGGACAGCGGGCTGGCCAGAACAGCGGCTAGAGTTAGGGCCGACAACAGACTGACGCTGTTTGATGCGGTTATAGTGGCCACTGCCCTGGAACAGGGGTGCGACGCTATAATAGGAAACGACCGCCTCATGGGACAAAGGGTCACTGGGATACCCTACGTTTACCTTGAGAACTACCTTATCTGAGAGGGAAGAGATGCCCAATACCATGTTCGAGAAGATCTGGAGTGAGCACATAGTGCACGAGGAGCCGGATAAGCCGGCTATCCTCTACATAGACTTACACCTTGTGCATGAAGTCACCTCACCACAGGCGTTCGACGGGCTCCGCATGAACAACCTGAAAGTCCGGCGAACGGACCTGACGGTTGCAACCGTGGACCACAACGTGCCCACAACAGACCGCGCACTGCCTGTTGCCGACCTGATTTCCCGCGCTCAGATAGATGCTTTGAACCGGAACGTAGAGGAGTTTGACATAACCTACTACGGTATGGACAGCCCCGGCCAGGGGATTGTCCACGTCATAGGGCCTGAGATGGGCTATACCCAGCCTGGCAAGACAATCGTCTGCGGCGACAGCCATACGTCGACACATGGCGCATTTGGCGCACTGGCCTTCGGCATAGGCACCTCTGAGGTGGAACACGTGCTGGCGACACAGACCCTGCGCCAGGCGAAGCCCAAGACCATGGAGATTCGAGTCGATGGGAAGCTGTCTTATGGCGTTACCGCCAAGGACATCATCCTGGCTATCATCGGCAAGATAGGTGTCGGGGGGGCCACCGGCCACGTGGTGGAGTATACCGGTGAAGCCATCCGCAGCCTCTCCATGGAGGGCCGCATGACGGTGTGCAATATGTCTATTGAGGCAGGAGCAAGGGCGGGTATGGTGGCCCCGGACGGAAAGACCATTGAATACCTCAGGGGAAGGTCCAGAGTCCCCCAAGGGAACGCTTTTGAAGCCACCGCCGAGAAGTGGCTCTCGCTTAAAACGGACGCGGCCGCCGCCTACGACACCACGGTTGAGCTGGACGCGTCTACTCTGTCGCCCTTTGTCACCTGGGGGACCAACCCCGGCATGGTGGTGCCGGTGGTGGAGCGCGTGCCTGATCCGGGTTCGTTCCAATCCGCGGTGGAGCGTGAGGCGGCGGAGCGCGCCTTGAAGTACATGGACCTGGAACCCGGCAGACCAATGCAGGAGATACTCCTTGACCGTGTCTTCATAGGCTCCTGCACCAACTCACGCATAGAAGACCTGCGCGCCGCCTCAGAGGTGGTCGGCGGGCACAGGGTGAACGACAAGATTAGGGCAATGGTGGTGCCAGGCTCCACGGCAGTGAAAGCCGAGGCGGAAGCGGAGGGTTTGGATAGGATATTCATGGACGCGGGGTTCGAGTGGCGTGAGTCGGGGTGCTCCATGTGCCTGGGTATGAACCCGGACATCCTGGGCCCCGGTGAACGGTGCGCTTCCACGTCCAACCGCAACTTTGAGGGAAGACAGGGACCGGGCGGACGCACGCACTTGATGAGCCCGCAGATGGCCGCCGCAGCCGCCATTGCCGGGCATATTGTGGATATCAGGGAGTGGAACTTCAGCTAGGAGAAAAACTGTGGAACCGTATGTAAGAGTGACCGGGAGAGCCGTTCCTTTGGATAGGGCCAACGTAGATACTGACCAGATAATTCCCGCCAAGTACTTGAAGCGCATTGAGCGCACGGGATTCGGGGAGTTCCTCTTCGACTCGTGGCGAAAGCTGCCAGACGGGAAAGCCAACCCCGACTTTGTTCTCAACGATCCTAAATACAAAGGCGCCACGATCCTCATCACCGGGCCGAACTTCGGCAGTGGCTCCTCCAGGGAGCATGCTCCCTGGGCGCTGGAGGACTACGGGTTTCGCACCATCGTCGGTTACGGCTTCGCCGACATCTTTCGCAACAACTGCTATCAGAACGGTATGCTGCCCGTGCAGCTTGCACCAGAAGACGTCGATCACTTCATGGGCAAGGCCAAGGAAGGCGCGGACTATGAGATCACCGTCGACCTCGAGCGCTGCCTGGTTACGGGGTCGGATGAATACACGGCGGAGTTCCAGGTGGACCCGTTTCGTCGCGACTGTTTGCTGAGGGGCCTGGACGATATAGGTCTAACCCTGGAGCACGAAGCCGCTATCTCTGAGTACGAGCAGGCACACGCTACAACGTAGTCATCCGGCTTGGTTGACTTCCCTGTTGGATAGTGCTAGGAATACGTGCATCTGTTCAAGGGGTGCTCCAGCAGATGAGTGTCAAAGGTCTCACTCAGCAATGGGATATATCTTCAGGTCTTGTCCTCACTGACCCTGAGTCCAAGGAGTTGCTGCATGAGGCGGGAATACCGGTAGCTGAAACCAAGACGGTAACGTCCGCCGATGAAGCCGTCTCCGCCGCCAAGGCTTCCGATTTCCCCATCCTGCTTAGGCCCGTATCCAGGCAGCGACTCCTGCTTGATGGTGGAGCAGTTATATCGTTGTCGTCTGAAGCGGACCTGCGCAACGCCTTCCCCACGCTCCTTGCTCAGGCAAAATCCTGGGACGCCAGTGTGGAGGCGCTCTCTGTAAGCAAGGCGCCGCCTTCCGGCGTAGAGGTGATAGTCCGCCTGCACCAAGACCCGCTGTTCGGACCCGTCCTCTCGTTCGGCTATGGAAAGATGGCCGTAGAGGTGTGGGAAGACGTTGCATACCGCATTGTGCCCCTCACCAGTAAGGACGCCAAGCTTATGATACGCGAGCCAAAAGGAAGCCGGCTTCTACAGGGATACGGAGCGTTGCCCGCGCCGAGGGTTTCCCTTCTGGAAGGGATGCTTCTAAAAGTCTCCGACCTTGTCCATGAGAACCCTGAGATAGAGAGCTTGGAGCTGTTCCCCGTCTACGCTTATAGAGAACAGGTACTGGTTGCAGAAGCAAGGATAGGGTTGAAGGAAAGAGAAGAGGCCTGATGCACAAGCTGGAACGTATCTTCAGTCCAAGAAGCGTTGCCGTTGTTGGCTCCAAGCAGGTGGACAACCACAACTGGCTGCGCACCGTGCTGCCATTCCAGGGTCCCAAGTACCACATCAACATAGACAAGAATGAATGGTCCAGCGCGGAAGAGCTGGGGTTCCCCAACTATGAAAGGCTGGTGGACGTCCCCGGGGACGTGGATTTCGTGATCATATCCGTGCCTGCGCAGGTGGTGCCCTACGTGATCAAGGACTGTATAGCCAAGGGCGTGGCCGGGGTGCATCTCTATACGGCGGGCTATGGCGAGCTAGGCACTGAGGATGGCCTTCACCGGGAGCGGGAGTTGCTCCAGCTTGCCCGCGACGGCGGGTTGAACGTAGTAGGCCCCAACTGCCTGGGCGTTTTCAATCCCAAGGCAGGCATAGGGGTGAACCTGGGCGGGTACCACGGTGATGCCGGGAATTTTGCCTTCATCTCTCAGAGCGGTTCTCAGTCTGGGGGATTTGCCAGGGGATGTCTGGCCAACGGAATCAAAGTAAGCAAGCTGGTGAGCATGGGCAACGGCATCATTCTGGACAGCACGGATTACCTGGAGTACTTTGCCCAGGACGAAGATACCACGGCGATAGGCATGTACTTGGAGGGAATCAGAGACGGCAGGCGTTTCTATGAGGTCCTGCGCCAAGTATGCACCAAGAAGCCCGTCCTTGTCTGGAAAGTTGGAGAAACGGAGGATGCGGCACGGGCCGTAGCATCCCACTCCACCTCCATGACAACGGAATCCGCGGTCTGGGATGCTATGCTCCGTCAGTGCGGCGCCATTAAGATGGAAAGCGTTGACGAGGTCTTCGAGACGGCCAAGCTCCTCCTGCAACTGCCGCCGACCACCGGCGACAGGCTGGGGCTGCTGGCGTTGTCCGGCGGGCATGCCACTGAAATGACCAACGTCTTCTCCAAGGCTGGCTTCAGGGTGCCTTCGCTACAAGAGAGCTCCTATGAACGCATACTGGAAAAATTCGAGATTGTAGGAAGCACGTATCGCAATCCCATCGAGGGGCGCACGCTGAACAATCCCGATCACCTGAACAACGTCATGGACGTACTGAACGACGATCCGAACGTGGACATCATCGTCCATGAGGTACATACCGTTGTCAGAGACGGCGAGCCTTCACTATATAGAGGGCATGGCCCGGAGTTCCTGGCCGAGTTTCGCAAACGGGCCAAGAAGCCGTACGTAGCCGCCATCTCTACGTCACATCCCCACCCGCCCCAAGAGGTAGCGGACGAGTTCTACAAGAGGCTCACGGGTGCCGGCATACCCGCTTTGCACGGACTGCAGGGCGCGGCGGCGGCGTTGCGGAAATTTGTCGACTATTACCAGTACCGAGAGGCTTAGCAGAAGGTATAGTGGCGGAGTCCTCTTCAGATTTACCGGCTGAAGTAGAAGCAAGGCCTGTTGGCCGTGTCCGCGGCTCTGTGGTCGCTTTCGAAGTAGCCAACTTTCGCATCCTATGGGCTGGCCGCGCCAGCTCCAACATGGCCCGGCAGATGCGTGTTTTCCTCCGTGCCTGGATGGTCTGGGAGATAACGGACTCTCCCTTCCTGTTGGGCTTTGTTACCTCCTCTCTGGCATGGCCTATGCTCTTCATGCCGTTTATCGGCGGCTTCCTGGCGGATAGGATGGACCGCCGTTTGCTGGTCAAAGTCACGGAGTCGCTCCTTGTAGTGCTCTGGGCCGCCGTGGCCGTTTTGATAATTGTGGATCTGGTCCAGTGGTGGCACTTCCTGATTTCATCCGTGCTTAGCGGCGTGATTCAGTCGATTGGACGGCCGGGTCATCAGGCGCTTTTGGGAAGCATCGTGGACAAACCGCGCCTCTCCAACGCCGCAGCATGGGACAATGTGGCCGACACCTGGCCCAGGATAGCCGGCCCGGCGTTGGGCGCTATACTGGTAGGCGTTATAGGTGCGGGATGGGAAGGGATCCTCTTCGCATCAACGGCGGCAATGCAACTGTTCACCGCCGTAACGGTGTTTCTGCTGGACTGGGACCCCCAGGAGCAGCGCGCCAGACAGCGAGGGTCCGGTGAAAGAGGCTCCTTTGCGGAGGGCTTCAAGTACGTCTGGAATGACAAGGTGCTCTTTGGCTTGATCAGCATAGGCGTGACCTTCTCCGTGATTGGAGGCGCCGCCGGGTTCATGCTGCCCATTTTTGCCGATGCAATGCTGGGAGAGGGCGCTTCCGGGCTGGGGTATCTAATGACCGTTTCTACAGTGGGCGGCGCCGTTGGCGCGCTGACCGTTGTATCTCTTTCCAATTTTGGGCACAGGGGCTATCTGTTGCTGGCCGTGGCCGTGCTCAATACGGGTCTGCTCATAGCTTTTTCCAGGTCAGACGTTTTCATTCTAACTATGGTACTGGTCTTTGGCATGGGACTGGCCCAGGTGATGTTCCGCGCCATGCGCATAGTGGCTATGCAGGTGCTAGCCCCCGACGACCTGCGCGGCCGGGTGATGAGTTTCCAGACCACCATCCAAGGGATGAGCTGGATAGGCGTTCTTCTGTTGGGAGGCATTGCGGAGATACTGAAGCGCCCAGGAGGTCTGGACCTTGGTTTCATGCAGCTGGGCGGTAGCATAGCCAGTGGAGTGGCCGATACCGTGCTGATAAGCGGTATAGCCTACGGAGTGGTTACTCTGATCTTCTTTGCCGCCTTCTCTTCGTTGAGAAGCTTTAGATAGCCCTCTGCCCTTGCTTTACTTGGACGCTTTTCCTACCATTCCACAATGAACGCCAAATTCGAGCTTCATACGGTTGACGGCGCCGCTCGCGCCGGAGTTTTGCGTACGCCGCACGGCCCCGTGCCGACCCCGGTGTTCATGCCGGTGGCCACTCAAGGCTCGGTTAAAACGGTGACCCCCCAGGAGTTGCTTTGCCTGGATGCCGCTTTACTCTTGGGCAATACCTACCACCTGTATCTGCACGGCATTGAAACCGTGCGCGATCTGGGAGGGTTGAGCCAGTTCATGGGCTGGAACGGCCCTACGCTCACGGATAGCGGCGGGTTCCAAGCCTACAGCCTGAGCAGCCGTGCCAAGATCACCGACGACGGAATCGAATTCCGATCGCATATTGACGGCTCACGCCACATGTTCACCCCCAGGCAGGTCATCGACTATCAAGAATGCCTGGGGGCGGACATAATCATGAGCTTGGACCAGTGTTTGGCCTATACCAATGACAAGGATGCGGTGCAGGATGCCATGGAGCGTACCCACCGCTGGGCGGAGATATGCCGTGAGGCGCATTCCAGGGATGACCAGGCGCTCTTTGGAATTGTGCAGGGAGGGATGTTCGAGGATCTGAGAGAGGAGTCGGCCTCTTACCTAAAAGGACTGGATTTTTCGGGATATGCCATCGGTGGCCTGAGCGTGGGCGAGCCCAAGTCGATAATGTACCCGCTCGTGGAGCATACTGCCGGGCTGCTGCCGGAGGACAAGCCGCGCTATCTCATGGGTGTGGGTTCGCCGGAGGACCTGGTGCATTGCGTAGCCAGGGGTGTGGACATGTTCGATTGCGCCCTGCCGACAAGGGTGGCGCGTAACGGGGCGCTCTTCACCAGGCGGGGAAGGCTGGATATACAATCTCCCGTGTTCCAGGGCATCAGAAGCCCCGTGGAGGATGGATGCGACTGCTACACCTGTACTCATTTCACCGCGGGTTATCTCAACCATCTGTTCAAGGCGAAAGAGCTCCTGGGCCTGCGATTGGCTACGATTCACAACTTGAGGTTTGTGATGAGGCTCATGGCCGATATGCGCGCGGCCATAGCCGGGGGCAGCTTTGATCTTTTTGCCAGGGAGTTCCTGGACGACTACCGGCCCGCGGACGAGGCGGCTCGTTTGGAGCAGAGCCGGAGATGGTTGACTTCGCGGAGTAGGGGAGGCTAGAAAGAGCCGCCGGCGACTGCCGGGACGATGCTCAACTCATCTCCCGAATTTATCTCTGTTTTCAGACCATCCAGGAAGCGGACGTCTTCACCGTTGAGGTAGACGTTGACAAAATAGCGGAGGTCACCCGACTCATCGCAAATGCGCTCTTTGATGCCTGGGTGCTTGGCATCCAGTGAGTCGATCGATTCGCCTACGCTTGTGGCCTCCACAGCTACCTGTGATTCGCCATTAGTCACGCGGCGCAGTGGCCCTGGTATTCGCACAGTGACGCTCATCCGCTAGTCCCTCCTAGGTATTGCAGCGTTGGACTTCAACTATTGTACGGCAGGTGAAGATGAAGTTCACCCTTCTATTACATCTCCGCCCACCGGGTCAACACGCACTCCCAGTCCGGTGACCCACTCCAGGCTCCGCTCTATCTCTTCTTCTTCGCCGATAAGCTCCAGCACCACCCAACCCATCTCCTCGCGCACGTCCGCGCGGCGGATGTTGGTCACAACGTGGAACTCCTGTCCCAGGTTGTGAATGACCGGTTCGGTAATCAGTACCGGGGGGAATGTGAACTTGACGCGCTTATTGGCCATTAGAAAGCCTCCTGCTAATATGCCGGGCTAGCATGAAGAGCCTCTTCGAAGGCTTCCAGATTGGGCTTTGTAAGGACCGGTCTGACCATGTCCTCCACCGCTTCAATTGTCTTGAGCCCGTTTCCCGTGATATAGGCCACCGTGACCTCGTCGGGCTTGATCCTGCCTTGCTCCATTAGGCGCTTCAGCCCCGATATAACTACACCGCCGGCGGTCTCGGTGAAGATACCTTCCGTTTCGGCAAGGAGCTTGATTCCGTCGGCGATTTCGTCCTCCATTGCCATTACCGCCGAGCCTTCCGAAGCCTTGATTGTATCCAGCGCGAATACGCCGTCCGTGGGGTTGCCTATGGCCAGCGACTTGGCGATGGTGTTGGCCCGCACCGGTTTGACCTGCCGGGTGTTGTTGTCGTAAGCCTCTATGATTGGAGAGCACCCCCTCTGGCTGGGCCACGTGCATCCTTGTATTCACTTTGCCTATCAGGCCAAGATCCGACAACTCCTTGAGCCCCTTCCATATCTTGGTGAACATGGAACCGGAGGCGGCGGGCACCACCGCGTGGTCGGGAGCGCGCCAGTTGAGCTGCTCGGCGACTTCGTAAGCCAGGGTCTTGCTGCCCTCGGCGTAGAAAGGGCGGATGTTGATGTTGACGAACGCCCAGGGATAGTTGTCGCCTATTTCAGAGCAGAGGCGGTTGACCTCGTCGTAGGAGCCGTCCACGGCAATGAGGGTGGGGTTGTAGATGGCGGCGCCGACCACCTTGCCCCGCTCCAGGTTGGCGGGAATGAAAACGAACGCCTTCATCCCTGCCCGCGCCGCATGTGCAGCGACGCTGCAAGCAAGGTTGCCTGTGGAGGCGCAGGCCAGGATATCGAAGCCGAACTCGCGGGCTTTGGTTGCCGCTATGGTGACCACCCTGTCCTTGAACGAGAACGTGGGGTTCACCGAGTCGTTCTTCACGTAGAGGTTTTCCAGGCCCAGCACTCTGCCCAGATTGTTGCATTTGACCAAGGGGGTGAACCCGGCTTCTATTTCAACCGCGTCTTCTATGTCGATTGGCAGAAGGTCGTGGTAGCGGAGCATGGAGACAGGACCGGAAGCTATGCGTTCCCTGCTTATCACCCTGGCGATGGCGTCATAGTCATAGACGACTTCAAGCGGGCCGAAGCAAAAGTCGCATACGTTCAACGGCTCTACGGGGTACTCCCGGCTGCAGGAGCGGCAGCGTAGAGCGGATACATAGGCCAATTTCAGGTTCTCCTGTTCCTAAACAAAGCAAGCCGCTCCACAAGAGCGACTGCTTGTACCTCCTGATTTGCTGCGTAAACCACGCCTAACAATGCTAGCAACAGCATCCGTGGGTGTCAAGGAAATGTGCTCGTTCAGTACATCCCCTACACATGCCATATTCTGCTATATTTTATATTAGGGGCTAGTAGAACAGAAGGGAGTAACCGATGCCTGCGACCATTACTGCTAAAGAGCAGAACTTGGACAAGATATTTAGTGATGTCAGGTGGACCCCATCATCAGGACAGCGGTGAGGCTAAAATAAGAGAGTCTACCGCTGGGGTGTCTCGTAAACCTTCATCCGATGGTAAGGCTCGTGGATGTTCCAGTAAACACCTTTGTGGGCTCACTGCTTGGAACACCTGACCCGGTGACCGATAGCCCAGGGCTTGATGGGGCCGCTCTTGGTTGTAGAAGGCCAGATAAGCCCCAATCCCCTTTCTGGCCTCAGTCCCATTTTGGTATGCCTTCAGGTACACCTCCTCGTACTTGATGCTGCGCCACAGCCGTTCCACGAAGACGTTGTCCATACACCGGCCCCTGCCGTCCATGCTCACTTGAACGCCTTGCGCCAGCAGCATGCTGGTGAAGGCCTCGCTGGTGAACTGGCTGCCCTGGTCGGTGTTGAAGATCTGTGGCCGACCCTTGCTCAGGGCCTCTTCCAGAGCCGCAACACAGAAGTCTACCTCCAGGGTGTTGGACAGCCGCCAAGCCAGCACGTAGCGGCTGTGCCAGTCCATGATGGCCACCAAGTAGAGGAAACCCCGAGCCATGGGTATGTAGGTGATGTCGGTGGCCCACACCTGGTTGACCCGGTTGATCTCCAGCCCCCTGAGCAAGTACGGATAGACCTTATGCCCTGGGTTTGGCTTGCTGGTGTTGGGACGCCGGTAGATGGCCTCCAGGCCTATCAGCTGCATCAGCCGGCGGACCCGCTTGCGGTTGACCTGGTGTCCGTGATTTCTGAGCCAGGCAGTCATCCTTCTGGAGCCGTAGAAAGGTGTCTTCAGGTACTGTTGATCTATGCGGGCCATCAACTCCAAGTCCTCGGCGCCGGCCTCGGTTGGCAGGTAGTACAACGAGGAGCGGCTGATACCCAGCAAGGCGCACTGGCGCACCAGAGACAGCTTCGGTTCTTCTCGGTCAATCATGGCCCGGCGTTGGGACCGGCTCACAACCCGAAGCTCCGTGACAAAAAATCCCGTTCCACCTTGAGCTGCCCAATCTGTTGGTAGAGCTGGGCAGTGAGGACCTCTTGGTCCTTCTCCTGGCGTCCAGCACCATTTTCAAAGAGGTGCGGCGCCCCCTGAATCAAGGCCTTCTTCCAGGCATGGATCTGGCTCGGGTGGACTTCAAACCGGCTGGCCAGCTCTGCAATGGTGTGCTCCCCCTGGAGCGCGGCCAAAGCCACTTTGGCCTTGAAGACTGGGCTGTGCTTCTTACGTGTTTGCTTCATGTCCTGCTCCTTGTTTCCGTCCTATTTTAGGAGCGGGACTCTCTCTTAGCCACCTGTCCGAATTTTGGGGTCCACCTCAATGACTACGTTTTTAACGTCCCTTTGTACCAAAGGCCCTATGCTTGGACGACCGAACAGGTGGATGAACTTCTTGATGACCTCACTGATGCGATGAAGAGGGACAGTGAGCCATACTTCCTGGGAAGTGTTGTGCTCATAAAAAGCGACGGCGATGCAAAAAGCGAGGTGGTTGATGGGCAGCAGAGGCTGACAACGCTTACCATGCTTCTCTGTGCTCTACGTGACCTCTCCGACGACCCCAAAATTGTACAAGAATTGGACAAGCGAGTTTGGGAAATTGGAGACTCACTCAGCGGTAATGAGGATAGGTCCCGTCTGAGTCTAAGAGAACGTGATAGGAACTTCTTTCAGCAACACGTTCAGAAGGCTAATAGTCTTGATCATTTCCTAAAGCGCGACCCCGTGAGTTTTTCGGACAGTCAGAAGCGAATATTCGAAAATGTAAAGTATCTTCGGCGGGAACTCCTGAAACACAATGAGCAACTAAGACACCAACTTGCCAAGTACATAATTAGGAACTGCTATATTGTCGTTGTTTCAGCATCTGACGTAGATTCAGCATACCGCATCTTCTCGGTGATGAATGACCGAGGCATGCCTCTATCACCTACAGACATCTTGAAAGCAAACATAATTGGCAAGATGCCGCCTGACTCGCGAGACGAATACACTGAACGATGGGAGGTAATAGAGGAGGAACTCGGGCGGGATGATTTTAGAGATCTGTTTGCGCATATACGTACCATTTATCGGAAGGACAAGCTGAGGGGCTCTTTGCAAAAGGAGTTCCAAGACTACGTACTTGGTGGCCTGAGCCCCAAGCAGTTCATAGATGATGTGCTTGAACCCTACGGCGATGTATACGCAACTGTGTCTATGGCATCTTACAAAAGCACCGAGGGCGCTGAGAAACTAAACTCGCTTTTGAAGCACCTTGGCAGGCTTGACAACTTTGATTGGATACCTCCGGCAATGTCCTGGTTCCATCGTCGTGAAGGACAAACGGACAGTCTTTTCAAATTCACACTTGACTTGGAACGGCTGGCATACGGCTTGTTCATCCTAAGGGCGAATCTCAATGAACGCATAAGTCGGTATAGAGATGTCCTTAACGCCATTGAGACAGAAGCAGACTTGTTTGCTGAGAACAGCCCCCTACAACTCCAATCTAAGGAAAAAGAGAAAATGCTGGATGCGCTAAATAGTAACATCTATGAGTTACCCCGCGTTCCTATGCCATTGCTGCTGCGGCTAGATAGTCTACTTGCTGAGGAAGGAGTCATCGCTGAGCCTTCGATAATCAGTATCGAACACGTTCTTCCACAGAGTCCGACGGACACATGGATAGAATGGTTCCCGGATGCCGAGAAGAGAGAGGGATGGACGCACAGGCTAGCCAACCTCGTATTGCTGTCTCGTCGCAAGAATACGCGGGCGTCAAACTGGGACTTCAAGCGTAAGAAGGAGGAATATTTCCAGAAAGACGGTGTTACGACCTTCGCCCTGACCACGCAGGTGGTGAATGAATCGGAGTGGACGCCTGAGGTCTTGGAGTGCCGCCAAGAACGCTTAATCGATGCGCTAAAGAAAGAGTGGCGGCTGGGCTGAAGACAACGGCATCCTCAGCAATGGCTGCCGTCTACCATCTACCGCCTCTACTCCGCTCCGGGTGACCCCATACCGACACCACCCACTTCCCAACCAACCCTCATCACCGCTAACATTCCTCCATGATCACGTCAACCAAACCCATCACCCCTCCGGCAAGCATGCCCCAATCTGTTACGAAAACCGCACACACTTCTGCGATATTCGGATTTGTTTCCCATATTTCCATAAAAGTTGGTTCGTTCTAGCTTTGGAAGTTGACATAACGTCTGAAACAATTCCTCGCCCCATGAGCGGCAAGTCGAAAAAGGGGTGTGAGGCCCAACCGTTTGGAGCTGCCGTCTACCCCTCCTCCGGCGCGTTGATGGCGTCTCCATGCAGCCCCAGCGGAGCGTCCAGAGTCGTGGGGAGCGCCTCTAGCTCCGGGTTGCTCAGCACCGCCTCGATGCACTCTTGGCTCCCGCCGACGTAGGTGTCGTACAGGTCGATGTCCGTTGCCACGCACCACGCTCGGTCTTCAGGCCACCAGATGTTCGGCGACTCCCTCCAGAAAGGCCCGTCTCCGGCAAGGAAAGCCATTATGGAGTCGATGGGGCCGCTGAACAGCAGGTAATCGCGCCCCGGAGCTCTCACCCGGGAACCGGCCTTGTATAGGCGGGTGTCTATGTTGCCGTACCCTTCCCAGAGGCAGAAGCAGCCGCTGCCGGGGGTTGAGGTGAAGCCCTTGAGTACCCCGACCAGCGTACGGCACTCCCTTTCTGGGATCGACCCCATCTGTGGATGAGAACCCCACGGCGGGTCTTTGTACGTGTCGTGCAGGTCTTCGCTGAGACCGGCAATGCGCGTGAACTGCATGAGGGGATGGACGGTTCGTCCCGTCCACGAGGCCACCGTGGACCATGGCACCGGCTGCTCCTCATCGTCGGCAAGGTAGGCGGGATGAAACAGGCGGGCGTATGCCGGAAAGCCGCCGGGCAGCAGGGCGCGCACCGTCCCAAAGTCGGATAGGCTCTCCTCCACCCACCTGGCGCCCGATACGTCCTCTGAGAACGCCAGGCCGTCCGGCGCCAGCTTGGTCTGGCGGATGGGTATGCCTCCTCTAGTGGAGAGCATCGCCATACTGGACATACCGGCTCGGCCCCTTCCCAGTACCGAGCGAAGCCTTTGGATCCATGATTGTGGAATGTAATTCTTCCTCATTGCAAATCCGGCAAGAGCGTCGTCGCCAACCGTTCCCTAAGCCGCGCTTGGCCGGCTGTAATTGTACGGTCTGCCGTGTAAATTAGCATTACTTCTGAACGGATTTCGTACGAGTTACTTCTTGTAAACCTCCGGCAGACCCCATCTGGTCCATCCTCTCGTTGCGTCCCATTCTGGTTGCCCGCTTGCCGCCGCTTTGCTAGGGTACGGCGCAATGTAACCGTTGGACGAGAGGTTCTGCAGGATGGATACTTTCCTCACGGTCTTGAGTTGGACGACTCCGCCCATTGTCGGCGCTCTCATTGGCTACGCGACGAACAGGATCGCCATCAAGATGCTCTTCCGCCCTCTCCGGGCAAAGCGTCTATTTGGATGGCGCCTTCCTCTGACCCCGGGTGTCATCCCCCGCAACCACGAGGCGCTGGCGGCGAACATTGGCGCCGTGGTGGGAAGAGAGCTGCTGTCGGAGGACGCCATTCGCAACTATCTGGATGACCCCGAGTTCCGCAGCGCCTTGGAGCACCTTATGCGCGTCAACTTCATACCGAACAGGAGGTTGAGGGAACGGCTTTATCGGCTTGTGGTGGATAAGATGGTCAAGTTTCGCAACGAGATCGAAGTGGACAAGCGCATCGAGGACCGGGTCAAACAGTACGACGTCAATGACATGGAGGGCATGATTCTGAGGGTAACGCAGCAGCACCTGAGGTGGATAAGCTGGTTTGGCGCCCTTCTTGGCGCACTGATTGGCTGTCTCCAGCTTGTGTTGAATGTGTTGAGCTAGCCCCCGCATTCGCCGTAGGCGAGCGCTGGGGGTCGGCCGTCTACTCTCCCTCCGTTGGTTGCATGAACAGCTGATGCAGTGCTTCCCGTTCCTTGCCGGGCAGAGGGTAGACGTTCCGGTTGGCCGTGTCCGTTTCAGCCACCAACCGCTGGGGCAGATTCGTCCAAAGATTCTCGTCCTCCTTCAGCAGGCAGGCGCTGTTGAGGGTGAAGTAGGCCTTACCGGTATCGGTCTCGTTGAGGTAAGTCCCGGGAATAGGTTGACCCTGCTCGTCGCTCCAGCGTAGTGTCTTGTTGCTCCGTCCTAGTTTGGCGGGCGCCCAGATCCCCATGTCTTTCAGCAGTTGACGGCAGTCCTGATAGTTCATGATGGGACTCCTACTTTCTGAACAGCCCCAGGAACCGCGTCTCGTAGTGCTCAAACAGCCCCCACCTTACCAGTTCCTTGTGCAGCAGGCCGGGGTCCTGCCCCTGCTTCACCTGCTGGAACAGCTCCTCTATCCTCTGTATGGCGCCCCTGGGCACGTCCATCGGCGGCACCGGGTCCAGCAAGCCCATTGCTTCCATCTCCCTGGCATTGGACTCCGACGACTGCGCCGTGTAGTCGTAGATGAACTTGAACAGGGACACGTCCCACAACTCGTCCAGGCCGCTGAGCACCACCGCCGTTCCTACGCCCCTCTCGTCAAGGTCTTTGCCTATCCGCTCCGCTACCGCCCGCACGTGGCCGTTGACAATCTCCAGTCCCCCAGGCTCGTTGCGGTACTTGTACAGTATGCCCGGACTATTGACGCCGAACTGCTCTGCCTGGTGTTGCATGTACTCCCGCACCTCTTCGCTGAATCCCTCAAGGTTCAGCATATAACCCGGCGTCACAATATCGGGCTTCTGAGCCATGACCCGTCCGTCCCTGACCACCGCTTCATCTTCGCCATCGTCGATCTCGCGGTAGGCGGGCTCCGTCACCACGTAATATCTGAGGTCGGTCACGCCAAACGTGGCAAGCCGCTGCTTGGGCGATCGTATCACCCTTGTCAGGTCCACAGCTCTTGCTATCCTGCGCTGCTCTTCGTACATCTTTGAGTTCTCTTATATTACTATACTGTCAGCACGCCTAAGTCATATCCAGTTTTGGCCTCGTCGCCGTCGCTACGCGGGGGACTACAAATATAACATCAAGAAGCGCGGCAAATATGCCTCTTTCTCCCTGCGCTACAATAGACGTATGGAATTCCACCAAATCAAGGCACTGTTTGAATCGGAGCTTGTCCGCGAGCTTGGTGCGGAGCATCCGTTCCGCATGGTGCCCACCGGCCAGTGGACCGGGCGATGCACCGAAGGCGAAGGCGAAGTCCACTTGGAAGACATCCCCCGCGCCTGCTTCGACTGCCACAAAATCCACGTGCCTGCCCGGGAATACGACGATTTTACGGATGCGCGCGTCGGCGCATCCGTGGAGATGATCGTAGAGCAGCTTGAAAGAGGCTGAACGTTTGGGCAAGGTCTTGCTAACGCCGCGGCGAGTCGCTTAATATAGTTTGCGTCTAATGCTTCAGAACGGATTCTCACATAGGAGTAACCTCCGGGGGCCAACCACCCCCGGTGTCACCGCTTGGGTATAGCTGCGACAACTGGCTGTTAGCTACACCGGAGGTGACCCGTGGAACAAATCAACGTAGGTTCTGAAGACGTATCCCCTGAAATCGCCGATTACCGCTACCGTTTGCGGCATTCCGCCGCCCACGTCATGGCTGAGGCTGTCCTGGAGCTTTTCCCTGAGGCCAAGCTGGCCATAGGCCCGCCCACGGACAACGGCTTCTACTACGATTTCCTTGTCTCACGACCCTTTACCCCTGAGGACCTGGGAGCTATAGAGAACCGCATGGGGCAGAGCATACGCGCCGGTCTGCCCTTCACGGGCCGCGAGCTTTCCCCTGAGCAGGCTAAAAAGCTGCAAAAGGATCAGCCATTCAAGCTGGAGATCATTGATGACCTTCCGCCCGGAGCGGCCATAACCTTTTACAGGCACGGCAACTTTGAAGACCTCTGCCGTGGGTCGCACGTAGATTCCACCGCTGAGATCAAGGCCTTCAAGTTGCTCTCCGTGGCCGGCGCATACTGGCGCGGCGATGAAAAGCGTCCCATGCTGCAGCGCATCTACGGCACCGCTTTCGAGTCCAAGGACAAGCTGGATGCCTATGTGGACAAGCTGGAAGAGGCCCAGCGGCGCGACCATCGCCGCCTTGGCACCGAGCTTGACCTGTTCATCATAGACCCCATAGCCCCGGCCAGCCCCTTCTTCCTCCCCAAGGGCACCGTGGTCTATCACGCCCTGATGAGCTACGTCAGGGACCTCTACAAGCGGCACGGCTACCAGGAAGTGATAACCCCGCAGATATTCGATACCGAGCTGTGGCAGCGCTCCGGCCACTACCAGAACTACCAGGAGAATATGTACGTCATCCACCAGGACCAGCGTGAGTACGCCGTGAAGCCCATGAACTGCCCGGCCCACGCCTTGATCTACGCCTCACGGCTTCACTCCTACCGTGACCTCCCCCTCCGCATCGCCGACTTTGGCAGGCTTCACCGCTACGAGCGCTCTGGGGTTATCCACGGCCTGACCAGGGTACGCACCTTCTCACAGGACGACGCGCATATTTTCTGCACGCCTGACCAGATTGCCACGGAGGTTCTCACGCTCATCCGCATGTACCGGCAGACCTACTCTCTGTTCAAATTCGATCGCGTACGCATCGCCCTCTCCCTGAGGCCGGAGAGGCGAGTGGGTTCCGATGAGATGTGGGACAGGGCTGAGCTGGCGCTGCGCAGCGTGCTGGAAGAGACGGGCCTTCCCTTTGAACACTTCCCCGGTGAAGGCGCTTTCTACGGCCCTAAGATAGACTTCTTCGTTCCCGATGCCCTAGACCGCGAATGGCAGTTGGGCACCATCCAACTCGACTTCTCCCTGCCTGAGCGGTTCGATCTGGAATACGTGGACCACGACAGCTCAAGACGGCGCCCCGTGGTGCTGCACAAGGCCATGGTCGGCTCGCTGGAGAGGTTCATGGGCGTTCTGATAGAGCACTATGAGGGCGCATTCCCCGTTTGGCTGGCGCCTGTCCAGGCCGTAGTCATACCCATCGCCGACAGGCACGTGGAGTATGCCAGGCAGGTCTCGCAGCGGCTGGCCCAGAACGACCTCCGCGTCGATGTCGATGACCGCAACGAGAGGATGAACGCCAAGGTCCGTGACGGCCAGCTGAAGAAGGTCCCGTACATGCTCATCGTTGGTGACCGCGAGGCCCAATCGGACAGCGTCTCCGTGCGCCTGCGCTCCAACGAAGACCTGGGTTCCATGCCCGTGGAGCAGGCCCTAACTTCTATCAAAGAGGCCGTTGCGGCATACACCTAGCCCACCCCTCTCCACTCACCCTTGCATGGATTCCACCTCATTTTGTATTGCGAGGAACCGAACCAATCCAGCGGGGGTGGGCATACGGTCTCAGGGCAGGTACAAGTTACGTATCATCAAACGTGTTGGTCCACTAGGATTGGATTGCCGTCAGGGTCGGTTAGCACAAAGCTCGCCGGTCCTGTGCTGCGTTCGTCTGCTTCAACTTGTAGCTGTAGGCCTTCCGCTTTGAACTGCCGCTGCATGTCGCGCACGTCTGTATAGGTTTCGAGGTTTTGGCCCTGGCTATCCCACCCTGGATTGAAAGTCAGTATGTTCTTTTCGAACATCCCCTGGAAGATACCTATCGTGCAACTCCCGTTCCTTAGTATCTGCCAGTTTTCTGAAGGCTCACCTGCTACGACTTCGAATCCCAGCTTCTCGTAGAAGGTTCTCGAAGCCTTGAGGTCTTGGACAGCCAAACTAACCGAAAAGGCGCCAAGATCCATGTTGCTCCTCCCAATTTGCAAATTTGGTCTCTCATGGCCTACGAGTTACCCGAGTGACTGGCTTTATGTGCTGCTAAGGTCAAATCTGGGCCTAAACAAAGCCCCGTGTCCTTCTACGGTCGAGTTTACCATGTCTAAGAATCTGATTTTCTGTCATTGTGAGGAACCGAAAGCAATCCAGCGGTGGGCGGCTGTCACTTACAGGCTCCCCGCAATGACGGGGTGGATTGCGGTTTCGTATAAAAGTGTGCATACAGCTAGCACCGGAAGCCAGGGGCGTGCTCATCCGCAAACCTTTACTGCTTCAGCCATGCTGTGGTATATTCCTCACCTATCAATTCGAAAGAAAAAGAGAGGTGACTGAGGATCGCTAGAGAGTACCGGGCCAACAGGGCTATACGCTCACCCAGCGTTCGCGTTGTAGATGAACAGGGTCAGCAGCTAGGCATCATGAGAATCCAGGAAGCCATGGCATTAGCCCAGGAGCGGGATCTGGACTTGGTGGAGGTTGCACCCGGCGCCGACCCTCCCGTCTGCCGTTTGCTGGACTACGGACGTTTCCGTTACGAGCAGGCTAAAAAGGAAAAGGAAGCCAAGAAATCCCAGAAGTCTGTTGAACTCCGTGAAGTGCGGCTCAGGCCCAACATCGGTCAGCATGACCTGGATGCCAAGGAGCGCACCATCAAGAAGTTCCTGGACAGCGGAGCCAAGGTAAAGGTGACCGTCCTCTTCAGGGGAAGGTCCATTACTCACCCGGAGTTGGGTATCTCGCTTCTTCGCAAAGTTGCTGAGGGCTTGCAGAGCATCTCCAAGCTGGAGAAGGCCCCCACCATGGAGGGGCGTATGCTCAGCATCATTCTGGCGCCTGGTGCAGTTCCAGGCAAAGGGACTGCCAAAACACAGGAGACAGCCGGCACGCCGTCGGAAAAAGCCGAGCTTGTCAGTCTCTAGTTCTCAGAGAAACAGATGCCAAAACTCAAGACACACAAAGGTGCAAAGGCCCGCTTTCGCTACTCAGGCGGCGGCAAGGCGTTGCGAATGAAGGGCATGAGCAGCCACTTGCGGCGCAAGAAGTCCAAGCGCTCCCGCCGCATGTTCGATGATACGTTGCCCGTAAGCAAGGCGGACAAGCCCAAGTTGCGCCGTCTCATTCCCTATGCTAAATAGGGACCGCCCGGATACCTGGACGTGACCTGCATTCAAAGGAGACATTTTGGCTAGAGTCAAACGCGGTGTGACCAAGCACCGGCGACGCGCTAAAGTTCTTTCCCTCACCAGGGGGCACAAGGGAGTACGACACCGCCTTTACAGGAGGGCCAAAGAGTCGCTCACCAAGGCCATGGCCTACTCCTACGCTCACCGCAGAGAGCGCAAAGGCGACTTCCGACGCCTCTGGATACTGCGCATAAGCGCTGCTGCCAGGCAGGAAGGGCTCAACTACAATACGTTCATTCATGGCCTCAAGCTGGCGAACGTGGAAGTAGACCGGAAGATGCTGGCGGACATTGCCGTCATGGACCGGGCGGCTTTTTCCCAGTTGACGGCCACTGCCAAGCAACACCGGGCGGCTTTTTCCCAGTTGACGGCCACTGCCAAGCAACACCTGGCCGCTTAGCCTGGGGCGCAAACGCGGAAAGGGCGGCGTTGCCGGAGCCAGAGGCCGGTTAGGAAGATTCCTCCACGGGCTCAGACGGAGGGGTTTCCATCACTATCCCGTAGAACCTGTCCCCGGCTAGAATCCTGAAAATCTTGTTAGGAGTTGGGTCTCTTGGGTTGGTGGGATCTGTCCACCTTTCTTGTAGCTCGTCCAGGATTTCTTCCACGGAGAGCGGCCCCCCCCGGTGGCCCAGCAGGATGCGGAACACCGCCTCCATGATAGGCATGCCGTACTTTATGTAGTCCGGCTGCTTGGAGCACTGCTCAGCTATGCGCTTCAAGTGCTCCTTGGCTTTTATGCTCAGCCCTTGATCCGGCTCGTTGATCAGCGTTGCCCAGCATGAGGGGCAACGCCTGTGCAACAACAGCAAGCCCATAGAGCGACCCAGGGATTCCAATCTCCCAGGGTCCACCTTGAAGGTAGCCGCCAGGTATCTAGAGTCTTGTTCTTCTTCCTGATCTAAGACCACGTTCATCTCCCATATTAGCTGATTATTCCTTGTCCCAGTCCAGCATCTGGACTTGCACAATCCGGCCTTTCTCCATTATCTCCACGTCCTCAGGGCAGATGGCAAGGCCGTTTGCCCTAGCCATGGAGGTCAGAATATTCGATCCTTGAGGCCCCGTAAGGCGTGCGTAGTAGGTCTGGTCTCTTTTTGTCACTATAGCCCTGGCGTACACGCGTCGTCCGTCGCTGTTGATGATGGGGTCCTCCAGTACGGCTTCCACCGTAGGCTTTTCCAGTTTTGTACGGCCCATCATCTTCAAAATAGCCGGCCGGCCCAGCTGTTCAAACGCCACCATGGCGCTAGCGGGGTTCCCCGGCAGGCCAAGGTGGGGTATTTTGCGCCCGTCAGGGCCCCTCAGCATTCCGAACGCTATGGGTTTGGCCGGTCGCATTCTAACCGACCAAAAGGCTATTTCGCCACGCTCCGCCAGGACGTCTTTGACCATGTCATAGTCGCCCTTGGAAACTCCTGCTGACGTTATCAGCATGTCCGCCTTCAGCCCTCGTTCCAGCGCTTCAGCCATGGAATCCATGTTGTCCCTGGCAATTCCCAGTACCCCGGGTACCCCTCCGTACCGTTTGACCGACGCCGCTATGCCGTAGCTATTGCTATCGTATATCTTTCCTGCCTCCGGTTGCTGCCCGGGCTCCAGTAACTCGTCTCCCGTGGCCAGCACGGCTACCATTGGGCGCCGCACGACCTTCACAGAGCAGTATCCCAGCGATGCCAGCACTCCAATTTCGCTGGCTCTGAGCACAGTGCCCTTGACCAGGGTCACATCACCCTTCTCAACGTCTTCCGCCGCCCGGCGCACAAATTCGCCCCTGGGAACCTCTTTCCTTACCAGAACCTCGTCGATGGGGCGTCCTGCGGCACTCCGTTCCACCTCGTCGGTCTCTTCAAAGGGGACTACGGTATCAGCGCCGGGCGGTATGGGCGCTCCCGTCATTATCCGTACCGCCGTGCCTTCGCTGACCGTAGTACGCGGGATCTGGCCCGCGGCCACGTAGTCCGCCACCCTAAGCAGTCTGCTTCGCTGGGGAGTTGCGCCTTCTATATCCGCGTGACGCACGGCGTAACCGTCCATAGCCGAGTTGTCCAAAGGCGGTATGTCGAAGCTGGCTACGGCATCCTCCGCCAGCACTTGACCCTGCGCTTCCAGCAGAGGCACGTCCTCAGCTTCCAGGACTGGGCTTAGCGCCAGAACTTTGTCCCTGGCTTCCTCAACAGATAGCATATCCTCTGAATGGCTATGCCTGTGTTCTCCAGTAGTTATCATCTTTAGCAGTGGGCTCACTTGCCGACGGAATCAGGCTGCCGGCCCCATTGGGTTGTGCTATCCGCGTAGTTCAGCGCCTGTCTCTTCAGCAAGCCGTCTCATAATCTGCTCCTGCGCTGCGGATACAGCCTCCGCCGTCAGGGTTTTTCTCTTTGATTGGAAGTTTATGCGCACGGCGATGGACCGCTTACCTTCAGGCACTCCCTTGCCCGTATATACGTCAAAGATGGTAACGGTATCCACAAGGTTGTGCTGTTCGATCAGCGATTCCAGCTTTGACGCTGGCACGTCAGAGTCTACGACAAGCGCTAGGTCCCGGTACGAGCCGGGGAATCTGGGCAGCGGTGCGAAGCGGAGCATATCCTCCGGCAACAGGGACAGCAGCTTTGCCAGGTCTACCTCGAACATGGCTACGGCGCCCGCCGAGATGCTGAACCCTTCCAGTACTTCAGGCTTCACCTCTCCCACCACGCCCACCTGCTCGCCGCCCACGGTGATAGAGGCCGTTCTGCCCGGATGAAGCAGCGGGTCCTGGACTGCCGTGTATTCTTCCCTCACATCCAGTCCCGACATCAGCGCTTGTACCACCCCTTTGGCATCGAAGAAGTCCACCTTGTCACTTTGGCCTGTCCACGATAGCGATGTCCGGTCTCCCCAGACTGCGCCTACCGCAAACTCGCGTTCTTCCGGCAGTCCGTCCCGATCAGGCAGGTATACGCGCCCCACTTCAAACAGCCGTATGCTCTGTTGACCGTACCTCTGGTTCATCTCCAGGGTGGAGAGCAGGCTGCCACGCAATGAAGTCCTCAGGTATTGCTGTTCCGGGGACATGGGGTTCCGCAGTGTCAAAGGTTCCACCTCTCCCAGCGCCTCGGCCTTGTCCAAGGTCCCGTGGCTGGTCACCGCATATGAAATTACCTCTTGCAGACTCGTTTCCACCAGCAGGTCCTTGACCCTTTCCCTAAGCTCCCTCTCCGGCTGTCTGTGGTGCTGAGGAATGCTGGTGCCCAGGAACGTTGTGGGTATCGCATCGTATCCTGTTGTCCGCGCCAGCTCTTCAACCAGGTCATCCTCAATCGATATGTCGCTGCGCCAGTAGGGGGGCTCCACCTCCAACACGTCCTGCCCTTTGAGTTGAAAGGTAAAGCCCAGCGAACTCAGCACGCGTTCTGTGTCTTCTAGGGAGAACCTGACTCCAAGCACCTTTTCAACCCTGTCCAGCGAAAACCTGACCACTCTGGAGTCAGCTTTCCCCGGATACGCGTCGGCGATTCCTTTAGAGACCTGCCCGCCCGCTATCTGCTGGATCAGCTGCGTTGCTCTCCTCAGTGCTATGGGCGCCAACTCAGGGTTCAAGCCTCGCTCAAACCTGTATGAGGCCTCGGTTCTCATCTGCAGTGCCGCCGCGGTGCGGCGTATGCTCGTAGGATTGAAGTTCGCCGACTCCAGAAGCATATTGCGCGTTTTCTGGGTCACCTCAGTCTCGGCGCCGCCCATCACCCCGGCGATTGCCACCGCCTTTTTAGCGTCGGCGATTGCCAGCATCTCCGCTGTCAGATTGCGCTGCTCACCGTCTATGCTGGTCAGGGCCTCTCCTGCTTTGGCCCGCCGCACGCGTATGACGCCCTCCCCAAGCATATCGAAGTCGAAAGCGTGCAGGGGCTGGCCGTATTCCAGCATCACGTAGTTGGTAATGTCCACCAGGTTGTTGATAGGGCGCTGGCCCGCTTTGACCAGGCGTTCTTGCAACCACTGCGGCGACGGTTCCACCTTCACTCCCTTGATCAGACTTGCCGTGTACCTTGGTGCAAGGTCAGGGTCGTCGATGAATACCTTGACCTCCTGCTCGATTGCGGGTTCCACTTCAGGATAGGAGACGTCCGGCTCACGCACTCCGCCGTCGCTGAGAGCCGCAACTTCATAGGCCACGCCGAGTATAGATAACCAGTCGGGTCTGTTGGGAGTAACCTCGGTGTTCAGCACGGTATCGCCCAGGTACTCGACCAGTGGAGTGCCCACGGGCGCGCCGTCGTTAAGCACAAGTATCCCATCGTGGTCCTCGCCCAGCCCCAGCTCGCGCTCCGAGCAGACCATACCCTGCGACACGACGCCTCTGATGCTGGCCGCTTTCAGTGTCTCCAGCTTGTCCGACTGCGGATTGATGAGGCGCGCCCCTAATCTGGCAAATGCTATCTTCTGTCCTTCAGCCAGGTTGGGACCGCCGCAAACTACCGTGATCCGCTCGCTTCCCAGGTTTACCGTGGCCAGCTTGAGCCGGTCGGCATTGGGATGCTGCTCGGCTTTCACAACCAAGCCCACGGAGATGTTCTCCCATTGCTCGCCTATGACCTCGACCTCACCGGTCTCCAGGCCGGCCATGGTCAAACGGTGCGCCAGCTCCTTTGCCGGCAAGGCCACATCCACGTATTCTTTCAGCCAGGATATTGGTATCTTCATAGAGTTATGCTACACAGGGTATTCAAACCAACATTATACTTATCCTGATTGATTTCGCCACCATGGGGGCGTTGTGAACTATAGGACTCTGGGCAGAACGGGACTTCGCGTATCTGAGGTTGGCTTTGGCTGCGGCAACGTGGGCGGACTGATGGTGCGCGGCTCCTTCCAAGAGCAGTTGGAAGGCGTACAGCGCGCCCTTGACCTTGGCGTCAACTATTTCGATACGGCACCAAGCTACGGGGACGGGCTTTCCGAGACCAATCTTGGCCGCGTGCTCGACCACCTCAAGCCCCAGGCCTGGATTGCTACGAAAGTGAATTTGCGCCACAGCCTGGACGATATCAAGGGCGCGGCACGTCGCTCTTTGGAAGACAGCCTGAAGCGCCTTGGCCGTGACTCCGTGGACATCTTCCATCTCCACGACGGCATAACAATGCAACGCGGCGGCGGCATCAGCGGCGAGACCATAGGAATCGACGATGTCTTGGGCAAGGACGGTGTGGCTGACGCCTTCGACGGTCTGCGTTCGGAGGGGCTCACCCGGTTCATTGGTTTCACCGGCAACGGCGATACCGGTGCGCTTCTCAAGGTGGTGGACAGCGGCCGCTTCGACGTTGTGCAGACCTACTACAATATGCTCAACCCAAGTGCCGGCGTGTCGGTTCCATCCGCTTTCGTTGGCCATGACTTCCGCCATCTCATCGACCGCGCCGCGGGGCATGACATGGGCGTTGTGGTGATTCGCGTGATGGCCGCCGGCGCGCTGGGCGGAACTTCGGCGCGGCAGGGGCACGCTTCTCCCACCATCGGGAGTCCCATGGTCACCGATTCCGCCTATGACGCCGATGAGGAACGCGCCTCCAAACTCGACTTTCTCATCTCCGGCGACATCCAGTCCCGCCCCCAGGCCGCGGTACGCTTTGCGCTCATGCATACCGGCGTATCTACCGTGCTCGTAGGCTTTTCCAGCTGGGCCCAGATAGAGGAAGCTACATCCGCCTCTGAAAAACATCCCATTCCCCATGAGGCGTTATCCAAGCTCCACCGGCTCTGGGCCAGCGACTTCGGCAGATCGTAGCACTTACCCCAAGTTCCCAGGAGGCACAACATGGCAGACATTCTCATCACCGGAGGCGCCGTCATCACCATGGACCCACAGCGCAGGGTCATAGAAGACGGCGCAGTAGCCATCGAAGCTGATCGCATTGTTGCCGTGGGCCCGCGGCAGGAGGTGGAGGCCGTACACAGCGCCGACCGCGTCATCCACGCCCAGCGCAAGGTAATCATGCCCGGTCTCATTGACGGCCACGGCCACGCCGGACATGCCCTGGTGAAGACCATGGGTCACGGGCCGGGCGCTATGTGGTCCAACACTGCCGACTATATCTATGCCGAGGGCACGGACGAGGAGTTCTGGCATGCCGAGGCGCTTCTGGCCTCTCTTGACCGGTTGAAGAACGGCACCACCTGCGGAGTCACCTACTTTGGCGGAGGCACCATGGTGATGCGCGTGGACGAACCGGTCTACGCCGCCCGCCACTGCGAGGCCGTTCAGCAGCTGGGCATCCGCGAGTTCCTCGCCGTCGGCCCCAGCAACCCTCCTTATCCCAGGCAGTACGCACGGTGGGACAACGGCAATAGCCACACCTATATGGTCGACTTCGACCGGTACATGCGAACCACAGAGGAGATTATCCAGCGCTGGCATGGAGAAGCCGGTGGCCGCATCCATGTCTCGGTGATGTCTCCTACGCAGAACCCGGCGCGTTCTCCCTACAGTGAGACGCCGATTGAAGACCTCAAGGCCCAGGCACGCGCCCCCAAGGATCTCGCCGAAAAGTACGGGCTGATCCTGACGCAGGACGGCCACGATACGGGGACGGTCAAGTTTGCTCACGAGCAGCTTGGCATCCTTGGGCCGGACGTGCTCCTATCGCATTCCACGGGACTCACGGAGGAGGAGGTGCGCATCTGCGCCGAAACCGATACCAGGATTGCCCACAATCCAAGCTCAGGCAACTCCTATCCGTCGCGCTGTCCCGTGCCACAGCTTCTTGACGCCGGGGTCACCGTGGCGCTGGGTTCCGACGCAGCCGGACCGGATATGAACTACGACATGTTCCGCCACATGTACGTCTGCATGCGCCAGCACCGCGCCGAGTACCGTGACGGCGCTTACATGCCTCCGGGCAAGGTGCTGGAAATGGCGACCATAGACGCGGCTCATGCCCTGGGCTTGGACGACCAGATTGGGTCGTTGGAGGCGGGCAAGAAGGCCGACGTAATCCTGGTGGATATGAACAAGCCGCACCTGTACCCCCTGAACATGCCAGTGCATCGCGTGGTTGGCTTCGCCAATGGTCAGGACGTGGACACCGTCATAGTAGACGGCCGGGTGCTGATGCAGGGCAGGGTGGTGACGGCAGTGGACGAGGAGGCCGTCCTGCAGCGAGCTCAAGCCGCCAGCGAGGCTATGCTGGAGCGTACCGGACTGCGCTCCCGCCTGGAAATCCAGGAAGGCTTCTGGGGTCACAGCAAGTATCCGTCTTGATGGTGGGTGTTGGATAGCGCTGAAGGGCTAGGTCTATTTTGAACCGAATTGTTTCAAACGTTATGTCTACTCCAAAGCTAAAAGCGGACCACTTTTTTGCAAATATGGGAAACAAATCCGAAAGGCGTCATTGGGGCGACGGTTTTTCGTCTGGAGAGAAGCGTGTGTGCGGCCGTCACTAGCGGGCTTTAATTTGCGGGTAGTGTTCATGGATACAGGATAAGGGCAAGGTGCGAGAGTGGGGAAGTGGTTGGTGGCGGGGGCTGGGGCGTACCAATCTGCGCTCCCGCCTGGAAATCCAGGAAGGCTTTTGGGGGAATAGCAGGTATCCGGCTTGATAAGTTGACATAGCACGACCGGCAATGTATATGGACAGATGATGAGGATATTATTGTGTTTGATATTGGCTGCATTGTTTATGGCATGTGAGGAGCCAGATTATTCGCCCATTGGTAAACATCTACCTATAACTCGAGAACCACTATTTGTACCTACGTCTGCTGCTACTCCTACAACTACTCCAACTCTCATGCCAACTCCAACTATTCCAGCAGTTGCTACCAGTGTTGGAGAGTTACTATCTTCAGGACAATCTATAGCTGATGTAGTAGAAGAGGTCTTGCCTAGTGTAGTGCAGGTGGTAACGTTTAATTCTACTGGCAGTGGTTTCATTGTTACTACAGATGGTCTAGTGGTGACTAATCACCATGTTATAGAAGGCTTTGACAGTGTTTCAGTAAGGCTGAACAATGGTGTTACGGAGAATGCTAAAGTGGTTCATGTTTACGAGTATTTAGACCTAGCTTATCTACAGATAGATAGTCGTAATTCATTTATGTCTGTAGAGATAAGAGATTCTTCTGAGGTAAGGATTGGAGAGGAAGTAATAGTATCAGGTGGACCCCATCATCAGGACAGCGGTGAGGCTAAAATAAGAGAGTCTACCGCTGGGGTGTCTCGTAAACCTTCATCCGATGGTAAGGCTCGTGGATGTTCCAGTAAACACCTTTGTGGGCTCACTGCTTGGAACACCTGACCCGGTGACCGATAGCCCAGGGCTTGATGGGGCCGCTCTTGGTTGTAGAAGGCCAGATAAGCCCCAATCCCCTTTCTGGCCTCAGTCCCATTTTGGTATGCCTTCAGGTACACCTCCTCGTACTTGATGCTGCGCCACAGCCGTTCCACGAAGACGTTGTCCATACACCGGCCCCTGCCGTCCATGCTCACTTGAACGCCTTGCGCCAGCAGCATGCTGGTGAAGGCCTCGCTGGTGAACTGGCTGCCCTGGTCGGTGTTGAAGATCTGTGGCCGACCCTTGCTCAGGGCCTCTTCCAGAGCCGCAACACAGAAGTCTACCTCCAGGGTGTTGGACAGCCGCCAAGCCAGCACGTAGCGGCTGTGCCAGTCCATGATGGCCACCAAGTAGAGGAAACCCCGAGCCATGGGTATGTAGGTGATGTCGGTGGCCCACACCTGGTTGACCCGGTTGATCTCCAGCCCCCTGAGCAAGTACGGATAGACCTTATGCCCTGGGTTTGGCTTGCTGGTGTTGGGACGCCGGTAGATGGCCTCCAGGCCTATCAGCTGCATCAGCCGGCGGACCCGCTTGCGGTTGACCTGGTGTCCGTGATTTCTGAGCCAGGCAGTCATCCTTCTGGAGCCGTAGAAAGGTGTCTTCAGGTACTGTTGATCTATGCGGGCCATCAACTCCAAGTCCTCGGCGCCGGCCTCGGTTGGCAGGTAGTACAACGAGGAGCGGCTGATACCCAGCAAGGCGCACTGGCGCACCAGAGACAGCTTCGGTTCTTCTCGGTCAATCATGGCCCGGCGTTGGGACCGGCTCACAACCCGAAGCTCCGTGACAAAAAATCCCGTTCCACCTTGAGCTGCCCAATCTGTTGGTAGAGCTGGGCAGTGAGGACCTCTTGGTCCTTCTCCTGGCGTCCAGCACCATTTTCAAAGAGGTGCGGCGCCCCCTGAATCAAGGCCTTCTTCCAGGCATGGATCTGGCTCGGGTGGACTTCAAACCGGCTGGCCAGCTCTGCAATGGTGTGCTCCCCCTGGAGCGCGGCCAAAGCCACTTTGGCCTTGAAGACTGGGCTGTGCTTCTTACGTGTTTGCTTCATGTCCTGCTCCTTGTTTCCGTCCTATTTTAGGAGCGGGACTCTCTCTTAGCCACCTGTCCGAATTTTGGGGTCCACCTCACTGTTCGCGGGGATGTCAGCATTCTCGTGGAACGAGGCCCAGAGTCATGGCGAATGGCTAACAACCCGGGCAGGACAGTTTAGACTCATACCTCAATGTTCAAACGTGTCCGTCTCAAATTCAGCCTACCCAAAGCATGAGGTGCTTGAACACTTGGCTTCTCGCCGACTACCTTATGTTTCTCTCAAGGCTGCTAATGGAGAGGGGCTCAGGACATATGGGCCGGATCATCCCATCAACTTTTGGAAATACACTCCTCAGGGAGAATTTGATAAAGCACCTCTCAGGAACGTATCATGACCACCCTCACCGAAGCCGACGTTGGGGAGTGGTTTATGAAATGCCCACGCGGGAGACGCGGCGTTGAACCATCGCGTCGGACATGTCGGCCATATTCATAGCATCGCCATGATCGACCTGTATTGTAGGGGTATCCCTCGTGGATACCCAGGAGAGGGCAACCACAAGGGTTGCCCCTACGTGGGGACGATTATGTGCAGGGAAAGGATGACGTATGGATAGCATCCCTGAAGCGCGACGCAGGCGCTCGATTCGTCTGAAGGGCTACGATTATTCCCGTACCGGCGCGTATTTCGTGACCACCGTTACCCAAAACAGGTTGTGCCTCTTCGGAGACGTGGTTGGAGATGAGATGCACCTCAACGAGGCGGGTATAATGGCACAAGAGATGTGGGAAACGCTGCCACACCGGTTCCCGGGTAGAGACCTGGATGCGTTCGTTATCATGCCGAACCACATTCACGGTATCATCGCAATTAACGAACCCGTAGGGGCGTCCCTCGTGAGCGCCCAAGACAATAGCATGGCAACAGGAGAGAGGGCAACCACAAGGGTTGCCCCTACGGGTTTTCCCGCGAACATGAGCGTGCTGTCAGGACTCGAGGCAGACCGGCTCTCCCAGGTTGCGCACCACGTTCCACTCTTCTTCCGTGACGGGCTGGATGGAGAGGCGGTTGCCGCGTTTGAGCACGCCCATGTCTGCCAGCTGGGGCACACCTTTCAACTCGTCGCGGGTCACTATGCGGGTGAACCGTTCCAGCGGTTTTAGGTCTACCATGTACCAGATTGGATTGTCCGGCGTGCTCTTGGGGTCTGGATGGTCTGATGCGTGGTCCCAAGCCGTGTCGTCGGGGTAGCCTTCACGGACCACCTCGGCGGCGCCCACGATGGCTATGGGATCGGTGTTGCTGTGATAGAAGAGAACGCCGTCGCCCGCTTTGACCTCGTCTCGTAGGTAGTTGCGCGCCTTGAAGTTGCGCACCCCGTCCCACTCGGCCACACCGTCGTTGACCAGGTCGTCGAAGGAGTACGCGCCCGGTTCCGATTTGAACAGCCAGTAACGCTTTGCCATGGTTTCGCCTCCTGCATGGGAGACCCTTGCGTTCACCCCCATCTCAATCTT
This sequence comes from Dehalococcoidia bacterium, assembly GCA_965261445.1. GTDB lineage: Bacteria > Chloroflexota > Dehalococcoidia > Lucifugimonadales > QGNO01 > DAOUJH01. The sequence continues at coordinate 50,658 of CBDHCW010000011.1, forward strand.
CCCCCGTCAAGGGGGAAGAGGTTTTGCAAAGGTCTGCATGGAATTATAGCGGACACTTTTCGTATAGAATACGGATTCTATTCGTTCGATAGTCAACAGTTCCAAGGAGACGACATGCCCAGCAGCGAAATGAAGGCCCCCGATCAGATCAATCCCCAAAGTCTGGGTGATTACCTGGACGTTATGAGCAAGGCCATCTTTCAGACGGGAATCTCCTGGAGGGTTGTGGAGAACAAGTGGCCGGGGACAAGAGAGGTGTTCCACAACTTCGACGCGGAGAGAGTGGCAAGCATGTCCCTGAGCGAAATAGACGCGATTGCCCAGGATACGCGGGTGATCCGCAACCGCCGCAAGATAGAAGCCATTGTGGGCAACGCGGTCAAGGTGGTGGAACTGGCCAAGCAGCACGGCTCTTTCAAGAGCTACCTCGGATCGCACGGCGGCTTCGAGGGAACGGTTGCCGCTCTGCGCAAGGAGTTCAAGTTCCTTGGCGATACGGGGGCGTACTATCTGCTGTACGTGGTAGGTGAAGAGGTGCCTTCGCACGAGGAGTGGATGGAATCGAGAGGCAGATGACGACGCTAGAGGAGAATACGGTCCCGGGGGACGCGTTCCATCAGTTCAACTTGTGGTACGAGGAAGCGCGGCAAGCGGGCGAGGATTTTCCCGACGCCATGGTGCTGGCCACCGCGGACAAGGATGGCGCGCCTTCCGCCCGCGTGGTGCTGTTGCGCGCCGTCGGTGAGGGATGCCTTGTCTTCTTCACCAGCTACACCAGTCGCAAGGGCGAAGAGCTGAGGGACAACCCCAAAGCCGCCGCGGTGTTCCACTGGCCCAAGCTGAGCCGTCAGGTCAGGGCGGAGGGCAGCGTCGAGCCCGCGCCGGCGGAGGAGTCGGACGCCTACTTCAGAAGCCGCTCCCGCGAAAGCCGGGTAGCCGCCTGGGCGTCCGAGCAGAGCAGGGTGATCCCGGATAGGCGACGCCTGGAAGAGTGCTGGAGGGAATACGACGCCAGGTTCAAGGACGATGTTCCCAGGCCGCCGGACTGGGGAGGGTACAGACTGCGGGTCAGGGTGATGGAGTTCTGGCAATCCAGGGAGCACCGCCTGCACGACCGTTTGCGGTATACTTTGGAAGAAAGCGGGGGGTGGCGCATTGAACGACTTGGTCCTTGAGACGCCTTCATGTGGGTAGGGAACTTCAAGCTCCAGGAGCCGTTGCCTGATCTGCGGCAGCCGCACGTTATAGGGTCGCTGTCGCCGTGGGTAGACGTGGGCCGGTCGGCCACTATGGCCCTTGAACGGCTGGAACGGGACATCGACGCCCGCGATTTGGCGTCGCTGGCCACTCCCGGACGCTATTTCGATTTCACCCGCTACCGGCCGACGATCTTCCCCATAGAAGGACGCCGTGAGACTTCCATTCCCAACGTTCATATCAGGTACGCCAGGGGCCACGCCGGCATCGACTTCGTCACCATGCACCTGCTGGAGCCGCACGCCAACACCGATGAATACGTCGATTCCATAGTGGAGTTGATGCATCGCTTGGGCGTGAAGCGGTACTGCCGCATCGGCAGCATGTGGTCCGACGTGCCCCACACCCGGCCTCTGCCGGTGATGGCGACCCTCAACGGCGAGGACATGACGTTGCCGGGCACCGTGCCCAGAAGGCAGAGCCGATACTCCGGCCGCACCTCAATCATGAACCTGGTGGGCAGCAGGGCCGCGGAGCAGGGCATAGATGACGCGAATATCCTGGTGAGGCTCCCTTCAATCGCCAGGCTGGAGGAAGACCACAACGGCGTGTCCCGTCTGCTGGGCACCCTCTGCTATATGTACGGCTTCCCGGAAGGGTTGGCGGAAAACCAGGAAGGGATACAGCAGTACCAGCAGGTATCGAGGCAGATAGAGCAGAACCCCGAGCTCAGGTACTACCTCAAGGAGCTGGAGGCCACCTACGACTCCTGGGTTGCCTCAGAGGGGATAAGACCGCTGGGGCCGCCGTACTCCATGCCGCCGGGGCTGGAACAGCTCCTGGATGATATCGAAGACCAGCTCTAGGGCAACCGCCTTCCTCCACCGGCACCGAGGAAGCCTCCACCAAAGAGGTCTCCTTCAGGCGTTACCAGGACATCGGTAGCTTCCATCACTCCTTCTTCGTTTCGCTCACCGCTGATGACTACCTGCTGACCGATTTCGAGGTCTTGCGGGGAGCCCTCGTTGAACACCTGGATGCCGGTCTCTTCGCTCAAAGCCGCCTGAAGCGGGCCCTGCGGCGTGTTCACGGTGATTACGTTCCCGTCGATGCTCTCTATGTCACCGGCCAAGGCCCTTGACGACAGCCCGCCGCCACCGAATGGGAACCCTCCACCCTCGCCGAACTGCTGTCCGATCTGCTGGCGGAACTGCTCAAGCTGCTGCGGGGTAATCTCCTGTAAGCCGCCCTGTGCGCCCGGAGGCGCGAAGGCAGGTGCGCTGGGAGGCGTGAAGGCGGGAATGTCGGCGGACGTGCCGTTTGCGGCCTGGCCGTTGTCCTGGGACCTGCCCACGGCAACTCCCGCGGCGAAAGCTCCTCCCAGGCTGGCCCCCAGCAAAATTGCGACTGCTATCAAGACCAGGAAAGCTTTGGTACCCATGTTTAGTCCTTTCTCCAATGATCTGGATCATTCATACCGCAGCGCCTCTATGGGATGCAGCCGGGCCGCACGCATGGCCGGATATATGCCGAAGAAGAGGCCTATGGCGGCGGAGACGACCAGAGCAAGCACAGCGATGTCCGCGCTGACCAGGGTGGTGAAGTCCTCTCCCAACACTCCGCTCCTGTCTATTAGCCTGGAAACCCCCACTCCAGACAGCAAGCCTATAATGCCGCCACTCAGGCTGAGGACGGTTGCTTCCGTGAGGAACTGCAACATGATGTCCCTTCTTCTGGCGCCCATGGCTTTGCGTACGCCTATTTCGCGGGTGCGCTCCGTGACCGAAACCAGCATTATGTTCATGATCCCAATGCCGCCTACGAGCAAGGATATGCTGGCGATGGCTCCGAGAAAGACGACGAACGTGTCGGTGGTCTCTTCCAAGGTCTCCAGGGTCTCCTGCTGGTTGGTGATGGTGAAGTCGTCTTCACCGGTGATCCTGTGTCGCAGCCGCAATACGGTGGCCACGTCTTGCGTGGCCTGGTCCATCTCCTCGCGGTCGTCCACCTGGACGTTGATCAGCGACACGCTGACGCCGCCCTGCGTGGTGCGCTGCGATTCCAATCGATAGTAGGCCGTGGTGATGGGTACGAGGGCAATGCTGTCCTGCGAGCCAAAGGCGGTGCCGCCCTTGCTCTCCAGAACGCCCACCACGGTGAACTGGCGGCCGTTTATCCGTATGGCCTGGCCCACCGGGTCGCGGAAGCCGAACAGCCATTCGGCCACTTGCGAACCCAGCACGGCCACGGTGGAACGGTTGTTGACGTGAGCTTCCGATATGAACTGGCCCGAAGCCATGGAGAAATTGCGCACCGATTGGTATTCAGGCGTAACGCCCACCACCTGGCTGGCCACGTTATCTCTACCCACCTCTATGAACCCAAAGGAGTCGATCTCAGGAGCAACAGTGGAAACCCTGGGAGAGAAGACAGGGTCGCGCAGGCTCCGGGCGTCTTCCAAGGTCAGGGTAGCGCTATCGCTGCCCCCAAAGAAGCCCCCTTCACTCGCCGAACCGGGCCTTACAAAGAGCAAGTTGGTGCCCAGCTCCTCTATGCGCGAGATGATGCTCTCCTGAGCGCCGCGCCCTATGGACATCAGCGAGATCACGGCAGCCACCCCGATCACTATGCCAAGAAGGGTGAGCCCGGCGCGCAGCTTGTTGGCCCCGATTGATGAAAGCGCGGTACGGATGATGAACAGAGGTCTCAGGGGGAGCCATCCTTCCCGGCAGTGGTGGAGAACCTCTGCTGCACCACGGGCTTGTCATCCACTATTCGTCCGTCGTGCATGGTCACCACGCGGTGGGTGCTGGCGGCGATGTCAGGCTCGTGCGTTACAACGATCACGGTCAACCCTTCCTCATCGTTGAGCTTTTGCAGAAGCGCCACTATCTCCTGGCTGGAGCGGCTGTCCAGGTTGCCTGTAGGCTCGTCGGCGAGCAGGATGGAAGGGTCCTTCGCCAGGGCGCGGGCTATGCCGACTCGCTGCTGCTGTCCGCCTGAGAGCTCATTGGGCCTATGGTGAGCCCGGTCTGCCAGCCCAACCTTGGCCAGGGCGTCCAGGGACTTGCGCTTGGAGTCCTTTCCGTTGCCGTAGAGCAGGGGCATCTCCACGTTGGCCTGCGCGGTGAGCCTGGCCAGCAGGTTGTAGGTCTGGAACACAAATCCAATCTTCCTGTTTCGGATGCCGGCCAGGCTGTCGTCGTTCAGGCGGCCCACCTCCTGCCCTTCCAGGAAGTACCGACCGGACGTGGCCACGTCCAAGCAGCCGACTATATTCATTAGAGTGGACTTGCCGGAACCGGAGGGGCCCATGACGGCAACCATCTCCCCTTGCCGGATACCGAGAGAAACGTCCTGCAACGCCACCACTTCCAGGCTGCCCATTGGGTACACTTTGTTTACGTTCTGCAACTCAATCATAGATCACTTACCTGGGCGGCCGGGTCAATGTAGCCCTGCCTCCCCCGCCAAAGCCGCCAAAGAAGCCGAGCGAGCTGGCATCCTGCGATTCGATGACTATCTGTTCTCCCTCTTCCAAGCCTCCTGCGACTACAACCCAGAAGTCGTCGCTGTTGCCAAGAAGCACGGGCCGCTCTTCTACACTGCCGTTGTTCACCACCATTACAGTGGGCTCTTGGAACGTGCCGTGGATGGCTTGCAGGGGCACAAGCAAAACGTTGCTCTCCTGCCGCAGCACTATGCTGGCGGTAGCGGTGAGCCCTTCTCTGAGGTCTATGCCCGGAGGGACCTGCAGGCGTATTCCAACCGGATAGGTGACAATGCCCTGCTGGCCGGCGCCGGCGCTGCCTATGGTAGAGACCTCGCCGGCGAGTATCTGGCCCTGCAAGGCGTCCAGCGTCACCGTGGCCTGTGCCCCCTTCTGGATGAACAGCACGTCGATCTCATCCACGGCGCCGTCCATCTCTATCACAGATGGGTCGAGGACTTCGATGGCGAGCATGTCAGGACTGACCTGTGCTCCGTACTCGATGTTGACCGCCGAGACGATTCCATCGAAGGGGGCGTAGAGGGCTACGTTCTCCAGGTTCTGCAATGCCGTATCCAGCGCTGATTGCGCCTCAGCCACGTCTGCCTGGCGCAGAGCCAGCATCAGTTCGTCGGTATCGGCGGTCAGATCATCCAGGGCCTCCCTGGCTTTTTCCAGCGCATCCTCCGCCGCACTCACGGTGTTTTCCGCCTTGGCTATAGCGCCGGATGCCTGTGTCTGCGTTGTATCCAGAACCTCTAGCGCTGCGGAAAGGGCGTCCCATGCCGTAGTCATCTCGTCGTCGATGCAGGCGCCCTGGAAAGGAACGCCGTTGTCGCAGGTGACGACAATTGGGCCGGGGAATATGTTCAACCAGGTGTAGACTACAGACTCGTTCCAGGGGGTAGCCGGGTCATCGAGGGGCAACCCCTCCGCCGAGGCGTTGCGTTGTAAGTCGGAGAAGCGCAGGCTGGGGTCGTAAAGGGCGACCAGGTCGATGCCGAGAGCATCCAGCAGTTCCTGCGGCGCCATGCCGACCTGGTCCGCGTTTGGGGTGATGCCCAGCCATTTCTGGAAGGGTTTTAAGTACTCCTCTTGGGAACTGTCAAGGGCTTCCTGGGCAGTCTCCAGCTTGTTCTCCCACTCCCGGTTTGCCAGCTTCAAATCGCCGTTTGCGCTGTCGACGTCTTTTTGGGCAGAGGTCACGCTATCCTGTGCGCTTTGCAGGTCGTCAATGTCGGGGCCGTTGGCTATTTCGTCGAGCAGGTCTTGAGCGTCACGCAGGTCCACCCGCGCTTGGGCCGCGGCTCTCTCCAGGGCAGCCTTGGACGCGCTGTCCAGCGATGCCAGCAACTGGCCCTGCGCCACCACGTTGCCCTCTTCAACCGATACCTGACCTACCGTACCCTGTGATCCGAATCTCAGGGCCTCCTTGTTGGGGAAAACAAGGCTTCCGTTGGTGTGGACCTGGTTGATGAGGTCGCCGCGCTGCACCGGGATCGACTGCTGGCCTTCCTCCAGCACGTTACTGCCTGCGTCGTTGACCATGTTGTACACGCCGTACGTTGCTCCGGATGCCACTACCAGGACTACTACCAGCACCGCCGCCTGCCACGGCTTGATACCTCTTATCGCTGCCATTGAATTTTCACCTTTGCGTTGACCGGATATTTCGAGGGAGGGAAGCGTCCATTCAGAAAGGAGAACGTTAGTAGAATACCAGATGTCAGGAGACGGTGAGGCCTATTCCACAGCAATGACAGACTCCGCAGGGTCACCCGCGCTTTACAATACGCAAGCTTGACCCTGTCCATCGCCCAGCCTAGAATCAAGGCATATCTTTCTGCAGCAGTGAGCGCAATGTCTGAAACACCTTTGTTGGATGAGCTTGACCAGCTTTCGCAAGAAGCGCAGCACGTCTTGGAGTCGGCGGCGGGCGAGGACGGACTGGAGTCATGGAGAGTCGCCTACCTGGGACGTCGCGGGCGCTTGACGCTGCTGTTGCGGCAGCTAGGTTCGCTGTCCATGGAAGAGCGGCGGTCGGTTGGAGCGGAGGCCAACAGGGTCAAGTCGGTGCTGGAAGAGCGGTTCCAGGAGCGCAACCAAGGGTTGAAAGAGGCGGAACGCGCCCGGTATCTGGCGGAGGGCGGCATAGACGTCACACTGCCTGGCAGGCCCGTACCCCGTGGGCGGCTGCATCCCACTACGCAGATGGTGCGCCAGATCCTGGACGCTTTCGTATCGATGGGCTTCAGCGTGGTGGAGGGGCCGGAGGTGGAGTGGGAGCACTACAACTTTGACGCTCTGAACATACCACGCGATCACCCGGCACGGGATATGTGGGACACGCTGTGGGTCGACTGGGAAGACCCCACGCCCCAGGGACGCCGTATGCTGATGCGCACCCACACCTCACCCATGCAGGCCCGCATCATGGAGAGCACAAAGCCGCCGGTGCGCGTGGTGGTGCCCGGCAAGTGCTACCGCTACGAGGCGAGCGACGCCACCCACGAGTGGCATTTCTACCAGGTGGAGGGCCTGGCGGTGGACGACGGCATCACCTTTGCCGATCTGAAGGGCACCCTGTACGAGTTTGCCCGGCGTATATTCGGCGAGGAGCGCCGCGTGCGCTTCCGCTGCGACTACTTCCCCTTTGTGGAGCCCGGCGTGGATATGTCCATAGACTGCTTTGCCTGCAAGGGAGAGGGGTGCCGCATCTGCAAGGAGACGGGTTGGATAGAGATCATGGGAGCGGGCATGGTGCATCCGCACGTTCTGGAAGGCGCGGGCTACGACTCGCGGAAGTACACCGGCTTCGCCTTTGGGTTGGGGCCGGAGCGCATCGCCATGCTGAAGTACGGCATCGACGACATACGTCACTTCTACACCAACGACATGCGCTTCCTGCGGCAGTTCTAGGGGAGTGTAGTTACAGGCCTGATAGCCACGCTCACACCAGCGCCCTCACTTTTGCGGCGTGGGTTTCATGTAAACCCACTCGGCGTCATCTGGGTCCAGTTCTCGAATCAGGCCACAAAACGTATATCCCAACTTGCTCAGAAGACACCTCATTGCGAGGTTAGAGGAGTTTGTTGAAGTGAATATCTTCGGAGTGGTGCAGGTATCCTCAACGTAACCGAGTAATGCCTGTCCTACTCCCTGCCGCCGGTGATCGGGTGAAACCATGACCATGGATATGAACCCGCATCCATAGAAAGTGTATTCCAAGACGGCATATCCAACGATTGTGCCATCCAGTATCGCGACAAAACAAGTATTCATGCTTACCGCGTTCTCTATGAAACGTCCCCTTTCAGGGAGTCTTGGTCTGGCGGTGTCAAGTAGGAGTAAGGAAGGTGTGTCAGATGGGAATGCAGATCTGATGTCGATGTCCTTAGCTCTGTCCGCATCTTTGTTCTGTCGTTTGCCTCGCTGGTTCACTGCTCTTAACTCATTGTCTGCGTCAATGGAACAAATCTCGTCGATTCCGTAGCAGAAGTCCTTCTAGTGACCAGTTTATTCATATGCTAAAATAAGCTCAACCTTCAACCTGCCCAACGCCTGAGAAAGATGGACTTCACAATTCGTCCCATGAGGCTTGAGGACGTCCCTCAAGTCGCCGACATAGAGCGCGAGGCCTTCCCCACTATGTGGCCTCCAACACCCCTGAAGAAGGAGCTTGACAACAGGCTGGCCAGCTACCTTGTCGCGTCATCTCCAATAGCGGGAAGCGATGGAGACTCAGGCGCGGAGCAACCCGCCTCACCCCTGGAAGCGTCCAGGCCGTTTCTGCAACGGCTGTTCTCTGGAGTGAAGTCCTTGGTGGCCCCGCCGGAACAGCTAGCGGCCGGCCAGTGGGATGAGTTCGTTGCCGGTTACGTTGGCGTCTGGTTCATGGCGGATGAGGCGCACATCACCTCGATTGCGGTGAGGGAGGAGTTCAGGGGTAGGGGCCTGGGCGAGCTTCTCATGCTGGGCACCATGGAGATGGCCATGGCCAGGAGAGCGCAGCGGGTTACGCTAGAGGCGCGAGTGAGCAACTTCCCCGCACACGCCCTGTACGAAAAGTACGGCTTTGCCAAGGACGGCATTCGGAGAAGGTACTACGCCGACAATCATGAGGACGCCGTGATAATGACGGTGGAGCGCATCCACTCCCCGGAATACCAGCAGCTGTTCCATGACCGCATCGATAGTTTCAGCCGCCGCCGCGGTCAAGTAGTCCTCAACGTGGCTTAGCCCTGGGCCCATTTCCCAAGGAGCGCGCCCAGCTTTGTCATTCTGAGCGCAGCGAAGAATCCTATGTTTGCCTCCTGCTCAGACGTTTCCTTTGATTGCCGCCAGCGCCCCGCCGCCTGGATTCCCGCTTGGGGCGGGAATGACGACAGGGACTTATGAGACCGGCTCAAATATGCCAAACAGGCCACTAACTATCACCCTGCGGCTTGCTATAATCGTTGCATTGTGCAGACTACCGATATTCTGGAAGGATTGAACCCGGCGCAGAGAGAGTCCACAGAGGCTATAGAGGGCCCCGTGCTCATAGTGGCAGGCCCGGGCAGCGGCAAGACCCGCGTTATCACACATCGCATCGCTTACCTGGTGCGCGTTTGCGGCGTCGGCCCGCACCGCATTGCCGCGGTGACCTTCACCAACAAAGCGGCGCGGGAGATGCGGGGTCGGCTGGAGCGCCTGCTGGGCAGCCGCGCCGAGGGGTTGACCTGCAGCACGTTCCATTCTCTGTGCGTCTCAATACTGAGGCGCGACGGCCATCACATGGGGCTGGACCGTAGCTTTGTCATCTACGATGACGATGACACCATGGCTTTGCTGAAACGGGCCATGGAAGAGGGTCAAATAGACCCCAAGCGGTACCCATTGCGCGCCGTGAGCAACATCATTTCAGGAGCAAAGAGCAAACTGATAGACCCGGAGGCCTTTGCCGGTGTCGTGTCGAGCTACTACGACGAGATTGTGCTCAGGATATACGAACGGTACGAAGCGCTGCTCTGGCAAAGCAGGGCCCTGGACTTCGATGACCTGCTGTCAAAGACTGTGAAGCTGCTGCAGGACACGCCCCAGGTGCTTGAGAAGTACCAGTCGCGCTACCTTCATCTGCTCATAGACGAGTTCCAGGATACCAACACGGCCCAGTACGCCCTGGCCAAGCTGCTTGCCGGTAAGTACCGCAACATCTGCGTGGTGGGCGATCCTGATCAGTCGGTATACTCCTGGCGCAACGCTGACATCAGGAACATCCTGTCGTTTCAGAGAGACTACCCGGAAGCCAAGGTGGTCACCCTGGCAGAGAACTACCGCTCCACAAAGAACATTGTGGAGGCGGCGAAGGGTGTAATTGCCTCCAACCAGAGCAGGCTGGAAAACGACCTGTTCACCAGCAAGGAGCAGGGCCGCCCCCTAGTGGTGCGCGAGGGTCACAACGAGGACGAGGAAGCTCGCATGGTGGTGCAGGAGGTCGACAGGCTGGTCAGGGAGGAAGGTCTGTCCCTGGGAGACTGTGCCGTAATGTACCGTATAAATGCACAGTCCAGAGCAATGGAAGAGGCCTGCCTCCGCTATGGAATGACCTACCGCCTGATAGGCGGCGTCAGGTTCTATCAAAGGCGCGAGGTCAAAGACGTGGTTGCTTATCTGAGGGTTGTGCTGAACCCGTACGACGAGGTGAGCCTGAACCGCATCATCAACGTGCCGTCCAGGGGCATAGGCTCCAGAACAATGGAGGAGGTGACCCGATGGGCACAAGACCTGGGCCTGCCCCTGTACGCGGCTCTCCAGGCGATTGCCGCCGGGGAGGTAGGCGAAGTGAAGCCTCGGATTGCGCCGAGGGCCGTCGCCGCTATCGAGCGGTTCGTCAGCCTCACCGGCTATCTTGTCGAGCAAGCCGAGAAGGTGGGAGTCGCGGGGCTGATAGACCTGTTGCTGGAAAGAATAGGCTACAGGAGCTACCTTCAGGAGGACGAACGAGGTGAGGAGCAGTGGGAGAACGTACTTGAGTTGAAAGGACAGGCCGCCGAGGTGGATGAGCTGCTGGCCGGAGAGGAAGATGGCTCACTCGCCTTTTTCCTGGAGAGGATATCCCTTGTTTCCGACGTGGACAGCCTGGACGAAAGCAAGGACGCTCTGACCCTGATCACTCTGCACCAGGCCAAGGGGCTGGAGTTCCCCGTTGTGTTCATCATTGGGTTGGAAGAGCGGTTGCTGCCACACTCCCGCTCCATGGACGACCCGGCCCAGATGGAAGAGGAGCGCCGTCTGTTTTACGTGGGGATAACCAGGGCGGAAGAGCGACTCTACCTGTTCCGTGCTTTCCGACGTCGGCTAATGGGCTTAAGCATGGCCGGTACACCGTCCCGCTTCCTTGCCGACATTCCCAGAGAGCTCATAGAGCAGCCGGTGGCCGTTTCCCCGCCGTGGGAATGGAAAAGGCGGCGCAGCCAGAGCGAGGTAACGGCGGAGGCAGGCCCTCCGTTGAGGACGGGCGACAAGGTGCATCACAAGGCCTTTGGCGATGGAATTGTGGTCAACTGCATAGCATCAGGGAATGACCATGAGGCCACGGTGGCGTTCAAAGGATCAGCGGGCGTGAAACGTTTGCTGCTAAGTATTGCTCCGTTGGAGAAGGTGGCGGCGAAGTAGAGGCCCCTCCTCCGTCAGCTCCCGCCGCCCCTGGATACCCGCCGGCGCGGGCATGACGGACAGGAGGGACTGGTGAAGTGCCTTTCATCGTGCTGGCGCAGACCCTCTTGCCCCGTCCGCCTTTCTGAAACAGGCTCAAAAGCGTCATTGTTCCGTTTGACTTCCATGGCAAGGCATCCGCTACAATGACCCCAATCTTCAACCGTCTTTTTTGGGTTCACAATGCATCAAAAAACAGTTCTGGACAACGGCATCCGCCTGCTGACCGCGTCCATGCCGCATACCCGCTCGGTATCGATGTGCATATACGTAGGCAGCGGCTCACGCTACGAGGACAACGAGCATGCGGGGATTTCGCACTTCCTGGAGCACATGCTGTTCAAGGGCACGCCTCGCAGGCAGTCCGCCGCCGAGATCACCGGAGCCATAGAGCAGGTGGGCGGCATGATGAACGGCAGCACGGATCGTGAGATCACGGCCTACTGGTGCAAGGTGGCAACGCCCCACTTCGAACGGGCACTGGACGTCCTTGTCGACATGGTTCGCAACCCCTTGATGGAAGATGAAGAGGTGGGGAAGGAGCGCAGCGTCATCCAGGAAGAGCTGGCTATGTCGAACGATTATCCCGGCTATCGAGTGGAGATGCTCACCGACCAGATGCTCTGGCCGGACCATCCCATGGGGCGTGACGTCGGTGGCAGCAAGGAAACGGTCGATGGCATAACGCGGGAGATGATGACCGACTGGTTTCAGCACCAGTACGGGGCCAGCAACGTGGTGATCAGCATAGCGGGGAGCCTGTCCCATGAAGAGATGCTGAACGCCGTGGAGCCCATGGTCAAGGACTGGCCTCCTGGATCACCGTTTGGCTGGGAGCCGGCCGGCAACGGAAGCAGGCAGGAGCCACAAGCGCGCATGGAATACCGCAAGACGGAGCAGGCGCACTTGGCGCTCTCCCTTCCCGGCATCTCCACCCGCCATCCGCAGAGATATCCCATGGATATGATGAACGCGGTCATGGGAGAGGGGATGAGCAGCCGCCTCTTCCTAGAGGTACGGGAGAAACGTGGACTGGCCTACGATATCCATAGCTCGGCTAGCCATTTTCGCGATACAGGTTCCATAACCATATATTTCGGCGTGGACCCCAAGAAAGCGCGCTACGCCATTGAGACGACGATTGAGGAGCTGCACCGTCTCAAGGAAGACATTTCGGAGGAAGACCTGCACCGGGCACGTGAGCTGGCCAAGGGCCGTTTGCTGCTGCGCATGGAGGACACCCGCGCCGTCGCCGCCTGGGCGGGCGCCCAAGAGCTCCTCCACAACGAGGTGCTCACCGTGGACCAGGTGGTGGAACGCGTGGACGAGGTAACTACGGAAGACGTGAAGCGGGCGGCCAACCAGTTCCTGGCCAGAGACAAGCTGATCCTGGCGGTGGTAGGTCCGTACCGCAGCGACAAACAGTTCCAAAACGCAATCAAGATGTAACGGCTCACCCCGTCATTTGCCAGCGCCGTCCTCCTCGTCATTGCGAGTAAGCGAAGCAATCCGGTGGGGTGCAATCCTCATTCCTACCCTCACACATTGGCCAGCCCCGCCACCAGGTTGCCACGCCACGATTCTATCGTGGCTCGCAACGGGGCATCACCGCCCCTGTTCTCGCTGGGTCAGGGCGTAGGCTATCTTCTCCCGTGACGACATGCCGCTGAACTCCTGGTTCCCTCTTACCGGCGCACCGGAAGGGACGCGCTCCCCGACAATCTGAGCCTCGATTCGCCCGCGTACCTTCTCCACCATCTGCCGCGCACCGGCCAGGGAGGTTTCGACCTCTTCCGGCGATTCTCCCCCGACCAGCTCCTCCGGGACATCGGGGGCGGCAGCGAGCAACGCTTCTCGGTAACGGGCGGTGGCCGAGGCAAGCCGGCTCTGCAGAGCCTCGATCTCTAGGTCGCGCTGTTCCAGGGCCGTGCGCAGCTCGGCAAGCTCTGCCTGCGCTTCGTCCGATGCCGTCTCCGCTGCTGGGGCTTCACCATCCTGGCCGGCAGACTCTACCATCGTCTCTTCAGAGGTTACTTCCTCCATGATCGCCTCCTCTTCTGCGTTATGCACTCAGGGTAAGCCGCAGCCGGCGGCTTGGGGAAGGGGGAGATGGCAGAGTGTCATTGGAGAGCAGGCGATGATAATCCCACATGGCGGTCATGGCGAGCGTCCATCGCAGTGCGGCGGCTATGGATCCCTGAGCCGACTAGCAACTTGGGCTTCACCACCACCAGATTGCCACGCCCCGATTATCGGGGCTCGCAATGACGAGAAGCGGTTCCGGTGTCGTCATTGCGAGCGCCCAAGCGAAGCAATCTGGTGGGGTGGGGCTGGCAGTCTACAGCTCGGTGCTCAGGTCTCGCCAAGCCGGATTCATTTTGTTGACCAACTCAATCTTTCGCCGGCGTGAGTATGCTTTAATTTGCTTCTCGTGGGCAATGGCGGCCTCCGCTGTTGCCGCTATTTCGTAATAAACAAGGTCGGTAACGTTGTACTTTGCGGCAAAACCGGACGTGAACTTCTCCTTGTGCTCGTAGACGCGGCGTGAAAGATTATTAGTCATCCCTGTATAGAGCACTGTTTTCCTGGGGTTGGTCATTATGTATATAAAGAAGGTCTTGTCCATGCTAATCCATGTTGGCCCCGCCACCAGGTTGCCACGCCACGATTCTATCGTGACTCGCAACGACGAGGAGCGGGTTCCGTCACCGTCATTGCGAGCGTCAAAGCGAAGCAATCCCCCCGGGGGGGGGGGGGCAATTCTCACCCCTCCTCTCGCACCTTGGCTAGCTCCGCCTCCGGGTCCGGCACGCCGAGGGCTTCCATTGCGGTGCGGCGGCTGTGGATCCCTGAGCCGACTAGCAACTGCTCGTCGCGGACAAGGCGGCCCCTGTTCTGGGGCAGCACGGGTCCCCAGATTATCTCCTGGCGCACCGGCAAATAGCTAACGCCGCTGCGCTGCTCCAGGATGCGCAGGATGAGCTCGTTGCGGCGCTTGTAGGGGCGGTACGCACCAGCCTCTTGCGGCGTATCCTCTGCAGCAGCGGATGCAGCTCCATTTCCAGTGCCACACCGGACAGCGCCTTGGGATTGTCGCCGAAGCTGGTGCGCGGCGCTTCCGACAGGTCGTGGATGGCCCGGTAGATGAGGTCGATGAAGTCTACGTGAAGGCGCACGCCTCCGCCCTGAAGCAGGTCCAGAAGGTA
>CBDHCW010000012.1:0-12627 GCA_965261445.1 Dehalococcoidia bacterium
TAGACCTCATACCGCTTCTGGCGCCCACCAGCAAAGACCGTGGTATCGCCTCTGCCTGCAGCCTTGCCGGTGGATTCATCTACTGCGTCAGCCTCGCCGGCGTCACGGGCAGTCGCGACCATGTATCGGAAGAAGCGGAGGGACTCGTGAGGAGAGTTCGCAGCCATACCGATTTGCCAATAGCCGTAGGCTTTGGCCTCTCACAAGCAGAGCACGTACGAGCGGTGGGGCAGTTCGCCGATGCCGCCATAGTGGGTAGCGCGCTGGTCAACGTCATAGACGCCGCGCCGCCCGGTGAAGCGGTGAGGCGCGCCGCAGAGTTCATCTCAGGGCTGCGCCAATCCAAACAGCCTCTATCCGGAGGTGCGTCATGACCGTGTGCAGAGGCATCCGCGGCGCGACAACGGCGGACGCCAATACCAAGCAGGCCATTCTGGAAGCCACCCAGGAGCTGCTGGAACAGCTTGTAGCAGGTAACGGCCTGGATAAGGACTCCATTGCCGCGGCCATATTCTCCACCACGCAGGACCTGAACGCGGAGTTCCCCGCCGTAGCAGCAAGGACAAGGCTGGGATGGCAGCACGTGGCTCTGTTCAACACTCACGAAATGGCAGTACCGGACGACGTGCCCGGTTGCATTCGCGTCCTTCTCCTAGTGAACACGGACAAAGAACCTGGGGAACTGGTCAACGTATACTTGAGAGGCGCCACCAACTTGCGAGCGCGGGGTACGGAGGATGCCTAGATGTACCTGTACGGGCGTCTCCCCTGCCAAACTTCCCACACTCTACGAACGAGCGTCATATAGCTGACATGGACTCTTTCTCCGGAGATTTCGCCAAGTACCGGCCTTCCGGCAACACCTATCTCACCGTAGGCGTTTTCGACGGCGTGCACCTTGGACACAAGCGCCTTCTGAGCCATTTGGCGGCTGAAGCGGCCGCAAATGGCTGCATACCTGGTGTGGTTACGTTCCTCAATCACCCGCGAGAAGTGTTGACGCCAGCCTTTTCTGTGAACTGGCTGGCCACACCGGAGGAGCGCATCGATCTGCTTCACCAGGCAGGCATGGAGCTAGTGGTGCCTATACGGTTCACCCTAGAGGCTTCCCGGGTAAAGGCCGCTGACTTCGTCAAATTGCTTCAGCAGCACCTCGGCATGCGCGGCCTTGTAGTAGGCCCAGATTTCGCCATGGGGCACAATAGAGAGGGCACGGCGGAGTTTCTTGCCGCGCTGAGCCAGATGAGCGGATTCACTCTCAAGGTGGCGCAGCTAGAGGAGAGCGACGGCGTACCCATAAGCAGCTCATTGATACGTGGAGCGTTGTCCAGGGGAGACGCTGGCGCGGCATCCCGTTTGCTGGGCCGAAACTACGCCGTCTCCGGTAAGGTGGTCCATGGAGACGGTCGCGGCGCCCGCGAGCTGGGCTTCCCCACTGCCAACATAGCTGTACCGCCCCAGAAAGCCCTGCCCAGCGATGGTATATACGCCGCCATGGCTTTTGTAGAGGGAAACTGGTTTCAGGCCGCAGCCAGCATAGGAGTACGCCCCACGTTTGGGGGTTCCAATCGTACCGTGGAGGCATATCTGCTAGACTTCAATGGAGACTTGTATGGAAAAACTGCCCACCTGGAGTTTGTGCAGCGTCTGAGAGACGAGGCCTACTTCTCCAGCACGGAGGAACTGCGATTTCAAATAGAAAGAGACGTAGAGCATACCAGGCAGATGCTCGCCAGGGTCTTCCATGAAACCAGACTCTAAGACTCTGTACAGCATCCTTCACCGCGGCGTTGCCGAGGTCATCGTCGAGAATGACCTGAAGGATCTCCTAGAAAGGGGCGATCCGCTCCGCCTCAAGATGGGCTTTGATCCCAGCGCCCCAGACATACATCTTGGCCATACAGTGGGATTGCGCAAGCTCCGCCAGTTCCAGGACCTGGGCCACAAAGTAGTGCTCATCGTGGGCGATTGGACCGCTCGCATCGGCGATCCAAGCGGACAGTCAGCCACGAGAAATATGCTCTCCCAGCAAGAGGTTGAAGCCAACGCTGAAACCTATATGGAGCAGTTCTTCAAAATCGTGGATAGAAGCAAGACGGAGGCGGTCTACCAGAGCGAATGGTTCGGCAAGTTTGACCTAGAGAAGGTGATACAGCTCACCAGCAAGTTCACCGTTGCCCAGTTCCTAGCCCGCGAAGATTTCAGCAAGCGGTTCCGTGAGCAGCGGCCCATAGCCATCACCGAGCTGCTCTATCCTCTGCTCCAAGCGTACGATTCCGTAGCCATCCACGCCGACGTAGAGTTTGGCGGCACCGACCAGAAGTTCAACATCCTGGTGGGCCGTGAACTCCAGGAAACGGAAGGCCAGCGCCCGCAGCAGATACTGACCGTGCCCATTCTCGTCGGCACGGACGGCGTACAGAAAATGAGCAAGAGCCTAGGCAACTACATAGGTGTAACCGAGCAGCCCGGGGAGATGTTCGGCAAGGTGATGTCCATCAACGACAACATGATCATACCCTACTTCGAGCTACTCACCGACCTGGCTGATGAGGAGTTGGAAGAGATGCGTAGCGCTCTTGCCGGCAGCTCCATCAATCCAATGGAGTTGAAGAAACGGTTAGGGTTTGAAATTGTGGGGCAGTTTCACAACGCGGAGGCTGCAGGCCATGCCGCGGCTGCTTTCGAGCGTACTTTCCAGCGCGGTGAGGTGCCAGACGATATCGAGGAGGTAGACCTGCGCAATCTGGCGCCGGACGAAACGCCTCGCCTCTCTACAGTTCTCGTGCAGGCCAACCTTGCCAGAAGCTCCAGCGACGGAGTCCGGCTCATCAAGCAAGGCTCCGTTCAGGTCAACGAGGTTGCGGTCCCCGGCGACACTGTTTATCTCCCCCTGAAGTCGGGAGACGTTATCCGTGTCGGCAGACGTCGCTTCGCCAGAGTATTGAGATAGCTTTCATCGGGTTTTGGCTGCAGCGGAACCAAAGAAAGTCCCTAAATACTGCTCTAATCCGTAACGCTCCTGCCTGCGACCTGGGTCTCAAAGTGATACCATTCACAATAAATGCTTCAACTGCTTCAGGAGGGAATCGATGACCGTTAACCTGCGCATTCCAGGGCCCACTCCTATCCCGGACGACATTCTGCAGGCCTCCGCCAAGCCCATGATCAACCACCGGGGCCCCGAGTTCAAAGCGCTTATCGAAAGCATCACCAGCAAGCTCCAAGAGCTCTTTTCAACCAAGAACGACCTGTACGTTCTAACCGCTTCCGGCACCGGCGCTATGGAAGCCGCCGTGGTGAACGCGGTCTCTCCGGGGGATAGAGTCCTGGTCGTCACGGTAGGCATCTTCGGCAACAGATTTCTCCAGATTGCCCGGACCTACGGAGCAGACGTTACCGTCCTCTCCACCGAATACGGCAAGGCCATAGACCCTGAACAAGTGCGCAAAGCGCTTCAGGAGGACCCCTCCATAAGAACGGTGATTGTCACGCACAATGAAACGTCCACCGGCGTCACCAACAACCTGGGAAGCATAGCGGGAATCGTCAAGGGCGAGTTCGACAAGCTGCTGATTGTGGATGCAATCAGCAGCATCGGTTCCATCCCATGCCCCGTAGATGAGTGGAATATAGACCTAGTGGCCAGCGGGTCGCAGAAAGGCTGGATGGCCCCTCCCGGCCTCGCCATGATCAGCGTCAGCGAGCGGGCTTGGAGCGCATGCGAAGAGGCCAAGAACCCGCGCTTCTATTTTGATCTCCCAGCAGCCAAGAGATACCTACAGCGAGGCCAAACGCCCTGGACTCCGGCGGTTGGCGTTATGTTCGGACTGGAAGCGGCGTTAGACAAGCTGATTGACGAAGGAATGGCCAACGTCCACGAACGTCACGCCAGCATCGGCAGGATGTGCCGTGAGGGTGTGAAGTCGCTTGGCCTGCGTCTCTTCGCCGACGAGTCGGTGGCTTCCAATACGGTGACTGCGGTGGCCATACCAGAGGGAGTCGAAGCCTCCAAGCTCATTGGCGTCATGCGCACGGACTATGACGTTGTACTTGCCGGGGGCCAGGCGGATCTGGAAGGAAAGATCTTTCGCATCGGCCACCTGGGGTACTGCTCGGAAAGCGATATTCAAAACGTTCTGGACTCGCTGGCCGCCGCCCTTCCCCGGGCCGGTTTCCATCCGGCAAAGGCGGTAAGCAGGTGACGCTGAGGATCATTGTCTCCGACCCCATAGCCAGGGAAGGCGTCGAACTCCTTTCCCGGCAGGTTGAGGTCGACGTTCGCACCGGCCTGGATAAAGAAGAATTGAAGCGTATCCTGCCGGAATACGACGGTCTCATCGTGAGAAGCGAGACCAAGGTCACGGCGGACGTCGTGGATGCAGGCGCCAAACTTCAAGTCATTGGCCGTGCCGGCGTTGGCGTGGACAACATAGACCTGGAAGCCGCCACTCACAGAGGGATCGCCGTGGTCAACGCCCCTACAGGCAACACCATCGCCGCCGCCGAACACACGATAGCACTGATGCTGGCCCTGGCTCGTCACGTGCCCCAGGCCAATGCCAGCATGAAGCATGGAGAGTGGAAGCGCAGCCTCTTCATTGGAACGGAGGTGCGCGGCAAGACGTTGGGCATCATCGGCCTGGGCAAGGTGGGTTCGGAGGTAGCCCGCCGCGCCGCCAGCTTCGACATGCATTTGCTCGGCTACGATCCGTATGTCTCGCCGGAGCACGCCAAGCGCCTTGGCATGGACCTCACCTCGTTGGAAGAACTGTATGAGAGCTCCGACTTCATCACCGTCCACGTCCCGATGACGGACGTGACGAAAAGCCTCATAGGTGAAGCCCAGATGGCTGTCATGAAACCCGGCGTCAGGCTCATCAACGTTGCCCGGGGCGGAATCATAGATGAAGAAGCCCTTCTGGAAGCCCTGGACAAAGGCAGCATTGCCGGCGTGGCCCTAGACGTATTCGTCAAAGAGCCTCCGGGAGAGTCGCCGCTGGTCGGCCATCCCAGGGTAATCACCACCCCCCATCTGGGCGGCTCCACCACGGAAGCCCAGGCGGAAGTGGCCAGGGAAGTGGCGGAGGAGGTCCTTGCCGTCCTCAACGGCAGACCGGCCAAGTCCACCGTCAATATGCCATTCCTATCGCCGGAGGTACAGGAGGTTGTAGTTCCCTATCTGGAGACCTCCACCGTCCTGGGGACGCTGGTCTCTCAACTCGCCAGGGGGCAGTTCTCATCGTTGACCATCAAGTACGCCGGTGAGTTGGCTAATTACAGTACCCCCACCCTTAAGTCCGCGGCACTGGTGGGCTTACTGGGCAGGGTTTCCGAGGAACGCGTCAACTTGGTCAACGCCAGTGTGCTGGCCGCTCAACGGGGCCTCCGCATTATGGAAGAGGCGGACACCGAGTCCGGGGACTACCACGCCACTATCACCGTCGAGGTCAGCACGGACCAAGGCAGCTTCTCGCTGATGGGGACGCGCATTCAGAACGAGACGCACATAGTCCAGGTCAACGATTACGTGTTGGACGTGGTGCCAAGCAGCACCTATCTTCTCTTCATAGAGCACCAGGACAAGCCGGGCATGATAGGGGCGCTGGGCACTCTAACCGGCAACCACGACATCAACATTGCGTTTATGGCGGTAGGACGCAAGGCGCCGAGAGGCAAGGCCATGATGGTGTTGGGCCTTGACGACCCCATGCCTGAAGAGGTGTTGAGGCATATCAGAGACATCCCCAATATAGACAGGGCTGAGGTTATAGTTCTCCTAGGTGTGTAGGAAGTACCCATGGTTCAAATAGAATCCGCCGTGGCCAAGCTCCGGCTTTTCCTCGCTGAACTGAACAACAAGGAAAAGCATCTGGACGCCCAGCTCAGGCAGTTCCGTCAGCAGATGAATCGCGCTCCTCAGCAAGCTATTTACACGCGCCTTCCCCTGGAAACCTCGCTCAACGTCATGAGCGAGGTTCAGGAGAGGCTGGACAGAACAGAGATAGAGCTAAAGCATCTGCTCATGATCAAGGAGCGGGCCACCAGAGAGTTGGAGGCACTGCAGTTGACGCGCCAGGTTGAGGATGCCAAGGACACGCTGGCAGAGCTCCAGTCGTTGCGGTCCACAGAGGGCGAAACCATCTCCAAGATCCAGTCCCTGGAGCAGTTCATCAACGACTACAGCCAGCGCGCAGCCAAAGCCATAACCGACCTGGCACAACGGCGAGCCTCTGAACAGGAGACCAGCCCTTAGAGCCTCCCCTCCAATGGGTTGAATACCATCCCCGTCGGCAGCTTGGGATGGAAGTAGGTAGATTTCGTCGGCAACCTCTGCCCCGTCGCTACCACTGCCCGGAAGAGGCCTAAGGGAAAAGCCTTGAGGAAAAATGCCATTTGCTGCTCCCCACTTACCACCCTTGACCAGGCCTCTTCCGGGTCGTGCACATACTCCAGATGATCCTGCAGTTCGTCCCCCAGCCCATGCATCAGGACTTGGTGCAGAACCCATCCCTCAGAATCATGCAGCGCATCTCCTCCCGGCAGACTGCGCAGTTCTTTTCGGACCCGCTCGTTCTCGAGCTTGAGCAGATATGGGCCTTCACCGTCCGGCCCCAAGAGTCCCAGCGCCACTCCCTGCGTGTCCCTTACGGCCTCCTCCAATTCACCCGCCGAGACCGGCTGTGACGCGAACGTCTGAATATCGAACACACTCAGCAGCTGGTCGCGCAACGATGTCAACGTGGGAGCGTCCATATTTCCCAGCGTGCGGTGGTAGGGCAACACCAGCAGGCCGGCATCATTGAACTCAATCAGGGTCATCATCACGTAGTTGAGAGCATTATCCTCCTCCAATGAGCCAGACTGTCCACGCGCCCAGTCCCGGTATCTAAGCGCCGTTTCATACCTGTGATGCCCGTCCGCGATGAATAGCGACGCATCCTCCAGAACGTCGTTCACTACTTCTCCCAGATGGCCTGAAGGCGCCGCCCACATAGAGAAATGATCGTCCCCGTACTGGGCGGCGGCATCGGGTTCTCTTTCCGCCAGGTTCAGCATCGCTTCCCTGATCCTGCCTTTGCCGTCGCGGTAAAGCGACATGATAGGGCTGAAGTTAGCCCGGCACGCCTGCATCAACTGGAACCTGTCCTCCTTGGCGGGAGCCTGCGTCTCTTCGTGTGGAAGCACCACCCGGCTTTCGTACTCCTCCAGCTGAACGGCGGCAGTCAGACCCCATCTTTCCAACAACACGCCCCTGTGTGTGAAGCTGTGCCTAAGCACGTAGAAGCCGGGGGTCTCATCTCTTACCAGTACACCTTCCCTCTGCCAGGCATGAAACCTTTCGGCAGCGTTTTCATAGCTGGCTGGGGCTTCCCCCTCAGGCAACTCCAGGTGTATGGCGTTGTGAGAATCGCCGGTTCTCAGCGTCTCTTGATCCTGGGGCGAGATCACGTCGAATGGAGGACAGATCAGCTTGTCAAGATGGGATACAGCTTCAGAAGAGTAGCGGACACCGCGGAACGGTCTAACGTTTGCCATCAAAGACTTCCTACTTGTAGATATCTACAGTATACCAACTCATAGGCACAATGGACTTCACTTGATATACTCCTTTTAGCCTTTGAAAGGACTGCCCATGGCGGAATTTTCCACTGAACGGCGCATACAGCAGCTTAGAGAAGCGATAGATGGTCACAACTACCGCTACCACGTTCTGGACGATCCCGTAGTCAGTGACGCACATTACGACAACCTGATGAAACAGCTCAGGGAGTTGGAGGAGGAGCACCCCGAGCTTGTAACTCCCGACTCTCCCACTCAGCGTGTGGGCGCCTCACCCTTGGAAGGCTTCACCGAAGTAGAGCACCCCTCTCCCATGCTCAGCCTGGCCAACGCCTTCGATATGGACCAGCTCAGAGCCTGGCACAGAAGGGCCCAGGACCTGCTGGAAGGCGCCGGCTTCGATATGGTCTGCGAGCTGAAGATAGACGGCCTGGCCGTTGCCCTCACCTATGAAGAAGGCCGGTTGGTGCGAGGCGCCACACGCGGCGACGGCTTCCACGGGGAAGACGTCACCTCCAACCTCCGCACTATCAAATCCATCCCTCTCCTGGTCCGGGGAAACAATCTTCCACGGCGCTTTGAGGTGAGGGGCGAAGTGTACTTCCCCAAGTCCGGGTTTCTGAAGCTAAACGAAGAGCGAGTTGCCCAGGGAGAAGCTCCCTACGCCAACCCCCGCAACACGGCGGCAGGCTCCTTGCGCCAGCTTGACCCCAGGGTCACGGCTTCCCGGCCCCTTGATATCTTTGTCTATGCCCTTGGCTACGCTGAAGGCGGCGCAGTGCCAGATACTCACGGGGCAATCCTGGAATACCTGAAGGAACTGGGCTTCAAGACCAACCCGGCCAACGCCGTCTGCTCCACCCTGGAAGACGTCGAATCTTACTACCGGGACTGGCTGGAGAAGAAGGAGTCCCTTGACTACGGCGTAGATGGCGCTGTAGTCAAGATAGACCCGCTATCGTATCAGCGGCATCTGGGCAACGTTGGCCGGGAGCCGCGCTGGGCTGTTGCTTACAAGTTCCCCGCTACACAGGAGATAACCCGTCTGCTTGACATTGGCATAAATGTGGGCCGTACGGGAAGTCTGAATCCATACGCCATATTGGAGCCAGTGAACGTGGGCGGCGCTACCGTCAAAATGGCCACACTGCACAATGAGGACGATATCCGCCGCAAAGACATACGCATCAACGACTGGGTAGTAGTGGAGCGCGCCGGCGAAGTCATACCCCAAGTGGTCAGCCCTATCGTCTCGCGCCGCAGCGGGGAGGAGCGCGAGTTCGAAATGCCGCGGCTATGCCCGGTCTGCGGCACTCCAACGGCGCGTCCCGACGACGAGGCTATGACCTACTGTTTCAATACGGCCTGTCCCGCTCAGTTTGCCCGGCTGTTCATGCACTTCGTCAGCCGCGGCGCCATGGATATAGAAGGCATGGGAGAACGGCTTGCACTGGCCGTCATTGACGCCTGCCTTGTGAAGGATGTCGGAGATTTATATTCCATAACCAGAGAACAATTGCTCTCCCTGGAAAGAATGGGCGAGAAAAGCGCCGACAAGCTGATAAGAAACATAGATCTCAGCAAGAGCCGTCCCCTAGCAAACATCCTCTATGCCCTGGGAATCCGTCACGTAGGCTATGAAACGGCCGATGCCCTGGTGCGTCACTTCGGCTCCATGGAAGGCATCGCCCAAGCCTCCGAAGAGAAGCTGACCTCGGTTCCCGGCATTGGGCCCAAGGTGGCTCAGAGCATCGCGGCACACTTCGCCCAAGAGAGCAGTAAGGTCGTCATTCAGAAGCTACACCAAGCCGGTGTGCAGCTGGAAACCGACGCAACAGCACAGGACGGAAGCGGCCTTACTCTAACGGGGCTACAGATGGTAGTCACAGGCCGGCTAGACTCCATGAGCCGCTCACAAGCGGAAGACCGAATCAAAGAGCTTGGCGGCTCGGTGGGAAGCAGCGTAAGCAAAAAGACCAGGTATCTGGTGGTTGGAGAAGACCCCGGCTCCAAGCTGGAGCAAGCCCAAAAGCTGGGCACGCAAATCCTAGATGAAGCGCAGTTCCTCAAGCTGCTGGAAGGAAGCTTGGTGGAAGAGGCCGTCTTATAGCGCACTGAACTTCTGAATCATGTCCAAGAAACCGCAAGAAGAGTCCATAGACACCCTGGCCGCGACAGCAGGCAGTGGAGCCCCCACCGTCGATAGCATGGTGCCACCTGTTTATCAGGCATCCGTATTCTCCATCGAAAATCTGGAGGACACCGACGACCTATTCGAGGGAAGAAAGCCGGGGTACTTCTACAGCCGTGACGGCAACCCCACCACGGATGCCTTTGCCCAGGCGGTTGCGCTTCTGGAAGGCGCTGAGGCAGGCGCGGCTTGCTCCTCTGGCATGGGCGCCACCCTTGTCGCCCTGCTTGCCGTCGCCGAACCGGGCACGCGCTTGGTAGCGGCGCGCGATCTGTACGGCAAGGCCACAGCCCTTCTGCGCACGGTTTTCTCCCCGCTTGGCATCGATGTCGAGTTCGTAGGCGGACAGGACGTGGGGGCCTGGGAACAGGCGTTGTCCCGTCCTGCCAGCGTAGTGTTCCTGGAAACGGAGACCAATCCGCTGCTCAGAGTGCCTGATTTGCCGCGGATCGCGGGTGCGGCCAGACGGTGCGGCGCCACCGTAGTCGTGGATAATACCTTCGCCTCTCCGTACCACATACGCCCCCTGGAGCTGGGAGCGGACTTGGTGGTGCACAGCGCCACCAAGTTCCTCAGCGGGCACGGCGATGTCACGGCGGGCGTTGTCGTCGGAGACGGCAAGAGAATCGCGTCGGTCAAGAGCAAGGTCTCGCTCATGGGGGTCAACCTGGCCCCCTTCGAGGCATGGCTGGCTCTGCGCGGCCTCAAAACGCTGGCGGTACGGCTGGTCAGGAGCAGCGCCAGCGCTTCAGCTATAGCGGAATACCTGACCGGTCATCCCAAGGTCCTTTCCGTCAACTATCCCGGCTTGGAGACCCACCCCGACCATCCCATCGCGGCAAGGGTCATGCGCAACGGATTCGGTTCAATGATATCCTTCGAAGTGGCCGGAGGATTCCAGGGAGCCTCCAGGTTGTTCAAGGGTTTCCAACGTATAAAGTACGCCCCCAGCTTGGGAGACGTAGCCACTACGGTAACCCATCCCGCCAAGACATCCCACCGCGCTATTTCCGCCAGGGAACGAAGTGAACAGGGGATCACGGATGGACTCGTCCGTCTCTCCGTTGGCATCGAAGGCGTAGACGACATCGCAGCCGACCTGGAGCGCGGCTTGTCAGCGATATGATGATAGTTCTAGGCCTGGGCAATCCGGGGTCTGCCTATGCCGGGAGTCGCCACAACGTCGGCTACAGGTGCGTGGACATCCTCTCCAAGCAGTACGGCATACCGCTTGACCAGCGCCGCCGCCACGCCTCGCTCGGCGAAGGTACTATGGAAGGAGAGCCCGTGGTGCTGGCGCGGTCTCGCACCTACATGAACCTCAGCGGAATAGCCGCCCGCTACCTGCTGGACCGGTACCGCCTGCCGCCTTCAAACCTGCTTGCCATCTACGATGAACGAGACCTGCCGGTTGGGCAAATCCGGATTAGACCGCGCGGCAGCTCCGCGGGCCACAACGGCGCCAACTCCATCATCCAGGAGCTGGGAAGCTCGGACTTCCCCAGGCTGCGCATTGGTATAGGGCAACCCGTTCAACAAGACCCGGTCGATTTCGTGCTTGGGCGCTTCACCCCGCGGGAATCTGAGATAATTGGAGAAACGCTCACTCGCGCCGCTGAGGCCGTGACTTGGATTGTCCGCTGCGGGATTGAAGCCGCTATGAACAAGTTCAACCAGCGTGTGCAGGACGCAGCCGACCATACAGACTGCGATGAAGCGTAGCTTCTTTGCGGCCCTAGCCGCGTTTCTCAGCGTGGCTTGCTCACTGGGAGGCAGCGAAAGCACCACTGTCACAACCCCGTCTCCTGCACCAAGCCCAACCTCAGCACCCACCTCATGGCCAGCGACGCTGGTCTCGGCCACGCCTTCACCTATCCCAACTCTTGCCGCGTCTACGCCAACCCCGACTCCACGTGCTACGCCCACGCCTACTCCGACACCGACCGCGACACCCGCAGCCACAGCCACGGCGACCACAACTGCCGTGGAAATCCACTACCCTGCTCCACCGGATCGCGATCTCTATGATCTAACCAAACGCCTGGTCACCAAGTCCGGGCAGCCCTTACCACGGGTGGTGAACTCTCAGCCTGTATCCTACGAGGTTGGACGGCAGGATACCTTTAATGTTACCGACATTACGAACCGCAATGTTTACCCGCTGCAAGCCACTCTGCACGTGGTCACGGACCACGCGTACTGGTATCTCGCTGACGGCGTACAGTTCAACCTAGACGACCTAGAAGAGTCAGCTAGGGTTTTTGAAGAAGAGATATACCCCAGGGTGACCGCTGTATTCGGCACGGAGCTTGTGCCCGGCGTGGACAACGACGTTCACCTGACCGTTCTGCACGCCCCGCTATCCGGCGTGGCCGGCTACTACTCCTCGGTGGATGAATATCCGTCCATTGTCCATCCCTACAGCAACCAGCGTGAGATGATCTATATGACCTCTTCTTTGCCTCTCAATAGCCGGAGCTATTTGGGGACTTTGGCTCACGAGCTCACTCATGCTATCCAGTTCCGCGCCGACGATTCGGATGAAAGCTGGGTCAATGAGGGATTGGCGGAAATAGGCGCCGAGGTCGCCGGCTATGTGCCCTCCTTCCGCACCTCGTTCCTCTCCAGGCCCTCCACCTCTTTGATCAACTGGCCGGACACCCCCGGTTCTAGCATCTACAGCTACGGCGGCGCAAACCTCTTCTTCTATTACCTTGGGCAGCAGTACGGTAGGGAAAGCCTGGGGATGCTCATGGAGCATCCCAGCGACAGCATCCGGGGAGTGGAGGCTTATCTGCAATACGTGGACGCTGACAGGAGTTTCAAAGACGTATTCGCCGACTGGACGGTGGCCAACTACCTGGATAGGGACG
>CBDHCW010000013.1:0-57555 GCA_965261445.1 Dehalococcoidia bacterium
CACCATTACCAACTGGCAACCGCAGGAGCGCAAGTACTAGGATTCAACGAACCACTCTCACGGACCACAGGAGCACACCATGGCACAGCGGCAACTCACAGTGAATGTAGAGCGGTACCACCCCGAACAGGGCGCTGCCGCCTATGTGGACTCCTACCAGGTCCCCGCCCGCGACGGCATGATGGTTCTGGACGCCCTCAACTACATCCGCGACGACCTCGACCCCACCCTTGCCTTCCGCTGGTCCTGCCGCATGGGCATCTGCGGCAGCTGCGGCATGACCGTCGACGACCGCCCACGCCTCACCTGCGAAGACAACCTGGCTAGCTACGGCGATGAGATCACCGTTGCCCCCCTCGACGGCTTCCCCGTCATCCGCGACCTCGTCGTCGACATCGACGACTTCATGCAGAACAAGCTCCCCTCGGTCAAGCCCTGGCTCATCCGCAAGGACACCAAGCCCTTGGCTGAAGGCGAGTACCTTCAGACGCCCCGGCAGATGGCTCCCTATGCGCACCAATCCGCCTGCATCAACTGCATGCTCTGCTATGCTGCCTGCCCCGTCTTTAACCTGGAGCCCCACTTCACCGGCCCCGCCGCCATCGCCTTAGCCCAGCGCTACAACCTGGACTCCCGGGACCAGGGCGCAGCCGAGCGTTACTCCATCCTTGCCCGGCCGGAAGGCGTCTGGGACTGCACCTTCATCGGCGAATGCTCTGTCGCCTGCCCCAAAGGAGTCTTTCCCGCCGAGGCCATCCAGCGCGCCAAGCCGCAAAGCGCCCAGAGCTGGGCCAAGTCCATCCTCATGCCCTGGAGCTCGCGATGAATACCGCCGCCAGCCAGTACAAGCGACCCATGACCCGCACCTGGTGGCTGCGAAACCGGCGCTACACCCTGTTCATGGTCAGGGAGCTTACCGCCATCCTCATAGTGGGCTTTGTCATCCTCTACTTGGTGCAGATTGCCCGCCTTGGCTCCGGCCAGGCCTCCTACGACTCATTCCTACAGCTCATGGAATCGCCCCTATGGATAGCCCTGCACATCCTCTTCTTTCTGGGCGCGCTCCTCCACTCCGCAACCTGGGTTCTGATGCTTGTGCCCAGGGCCATGCCGGAGTTCGTCTTCGGCATGCGTATCCCGCAGGTCGCCATAGCCGCTGGCGGACTCGCCGCCTGGATCGTCGTCTCCGCCATCATCATTCTCGCCTTCCGAGGCTTATAACCGGGAGGACAACTATGCAAAAGCTGGAACCTATGTGGTGGGCCCTCTTCAGCGTCGGCGGCACCGTAGCCGCCTTTGCACTGCCCGCCCTCATCTTCGCCAACAACGTCGCCGGTCCCCTCGGATGGCTGCCCGACGCCGTCGCCTACGACAACATCCTCTCCCTCCTCGGCAACCCCGTCTCCAAGCTGCTCCTCATCGTCCTGCTCTCCACAACCCTCTTCCACGCCGCCCATCGCATCGCTACCCTCCCCGCCGACTTCAAGCTGCCCGTACCCAAGACCCTCGCCTCCGCCGTCAGCCACCTCAGCGCACTCGCCCTCTCCGTCGTCACCGTCCTCCTCGTCCTCGCCCTCTAACCCTGTCTGCCCGTTTGCCCGTCTACCCACACCCACCGTCGTTCCCGCGCAGACAGACCTCTGCATAACCTCTTCCCCCTTGACGGGGGAAGATTGAGATGGGGGTGAACCGTTCCTGGACACGACTCTTTTTTGCTCCCATTCCCACGCACCCTCCTTCGTCATTGCGAGGGAACCCGAAGCAATCTGGTGGCGACGCGGGGCCAACCGCCCACGTGAGGACACACCCCTGTCATGCTGAGGAGTCGGTTGCACACCCCTCGCCCTCAACCACCCCCGCCGACGAAGCATCCCAGGCCGTCGTTCCCACACCACCGTCGTTCCCGCGCACCCCCCTTCGTCATTGCGAGCGCAGCGTAGCAATCTGGCGGCGGCGCGGGGTCAACAGTCCACGCACAGCGCCCCCTGTCATGCTGAGAAGTCGGTTGCACACCTCTCACCCTCACCCAACCCCCGCCGACGAAGCATCCCAGACCACCGTTCCCGCACCCACACCACCGTCATTCCCGCGCAGACAGACCTCTGCATAACCTCTTCCCCCTTGATGGGGGAAGATTGAGATGGGGGTGAACCGTTCCTGGACACCACTCCTTTTTGCTCCTATTCCCACGACGCCCCCACCGTCATGGCCAGAAACCGAAGCAATCCGGCGGCGCGGGGCCACCAGTTCGTCTGCCCGTCGGTGCCACCCCCCAAAAACCACCTCCACA
The DNA here is from genome assembly GCA_965261445.1 of Dehalococcoidia bacterium. Lineage (GTDB taxonomy): Bacteria > Chloroflexota > Dehalococcoidia > Lucifugimonadales > QGNO01 > DAOUJH01. The sequence continues at coordinate 2,291 of CBDHCW010000013.1, forward strand.
ACCCGACAAAAGGGTCCTCTCACCCCGCCAAAGGTCCGATACAATCCCGGAAACCACAAACCGGAGGCCGCCATGGGACTAGACGTCGGCATCATCAAAATCCAATACCTGCCGCGCCCTACAGGTCATGCCTATGAGTTCGCCTGGGAGCTAGCCATTGAAGCCGGCGCGAACGGCTACATGCACGGCGAGGGCAACAACTGGAGCGGCTTCAGCCAGTGCCAGGTGCTCCGCCTGCTGGACGAGTTCGCCGTAAGAAAGCAGCTTGACACACCGGCCCGAACCGAGATCATCGACTGGCTGAGGTCACTCCCCTGGGACGACTGGCAAGACGACCTGGTCTTGTATAACACTACCAATGACGATGACGAAGACCCAATCCTAGACTACGACCCTGAACGACACGGCGGACTTATTGAGCTTCACTTCAACTGGTAGGGAGTTGACCTATCATCAGTCTGAAAATATAGTTGCTGCATTAATCACTTAGGCTGGAAACGTCCCTTGAAAATAGACTTGGACACAATAATCCAAGGTAATTGTTTAGAAGTCCTCCAATCCTTTCCGGATGCTTGTGTCGACCTAATATTCACCTCTCCCCCGTATGCCGACAACCGTCGTAAAACCTACAACGGCACTCCTATCAAGAACTACGTTGACTGGTTTCTACCAATCTCTGAGGAACTCTTCCGTGTACTTAAACCAACCGGCTCATTTGTGCTTAATATCAAAGAGCGTGCCGTCAATGGAGAACGACAGACCTATGTTCTTGAGTTGATATTGGGAATGCGGCGACAAGGTTGGCTATGGACGGAGGAGTACATCTGGCACAAGAAGAACAGCTACCCGGGCAAGTGGCCGAACCGTTTCCGAGATGCATGGGAAAGATGCCTCCACTTTACCAAAAACAAGAAATTCAAGATGTTCCAAGAAGCCGTCATGGTTCCTATGGGCAAATGGGCGGAAAAGCGTCTCTCCAACTTGGGTGGAGGAGATCATGCACGTCATGAGTCCAGAGTGTCGAGTGGGCTAAGCAGAAATGTGTCCAACTGGGTTGGGCGGGAAAAGGCATACCCGACCAATGTACTTCACATGTCAACTGAATGCTCTAACCGGAATCACAGCGCGGCTTTTCCGGTTGACTTACCCTTGTGGTTTATCCGGTTATTTACCCAAAAAGGGGATGTAGTCCTAGATCCATTCATGGGGTCAGGAACAACAGCCATAGCCTCTCTTCAAGTGAACAGACATTTCCTTGGCATTGAACTCAAAGAGGAGTATTACCAACTGGCATGTCAAGCGATCGTTCAATACAGGGAACTTCACTCTTTACCCTTGCCAGTATCTTCCATGTCAGACACCAATAAATGATGAGCTATATCTGAGATAGGCTCCCTCGAGGTAACAACATGCCCGCAAATAAGACCCCTGCTGGTACACAGTTCGAAAACAAGGTCCGTGGAAACCTCAGACGGATCGGGTTGAGAGATGTGGATGGTGGGCCAACTTTTGTTGTCGGAGGGTTTCAAGTAGATGCGGTCGGCGGATGGGATGACGTCCTTCTTGTAGCTGAAGCCACTCAGACATCGAGGAAGAACGCATCTCTTCGGAATCGGATTGTAGAGATAAGAGGCAAAATGGGCGATCTCCAAAGAGGTTTCGCAGAATTAGAAGCGTACAGAGGGTACCGTAGGTTTGAGTTCGCACTAATCACCAAGGGATTTGATTTCTCGGAAACCGACCGGCAACTGGCTGAATCCCAGCGGAGGGTCCACCTTATTGATGATCAGGTCATTGAGTACTATCAACGACTCGCGGGGACAATCGGGAAACAGGCCTCGGTATACAATTTCCTGGGTGAACTTGGAGTTGAACCGCGAGACATAGCCGTGCACCGTAGCCCAGCTTTCAAAGTAGAACTACAAAAAAACCTCGTCGGATATCTCTTTTTCTGTGAACCTCAGAAGTTACTTGAAATAGCCTATGTTGCACGTCGGGAAACTGGCCGTGGAAACTACTATCAAAGAATGTTAACGACCAGCAGACTTAAAGATATCAGGAACTTCATTGATGACGGCGGAATCTTCGCGAATAACGTTATCTTGGCATTCGACGATAAGCCACAGTTCAAGTCTCACAATATACCTAGCCCAGATGCTCCTTCCTGGCTCCAGTGGGGCGATCTCACATTCCCCAAGAGTTACCGCGCAGCTTGGATCATAGACGGTCAGCATCGGTTGTATGCCTTCGGGGGGGAGCAGGGTGTTTCCAGACTGCAAAAGCTGCCTGTCTTTGCGTTTGAACAGTTGACTGAAAGCAAGCAGGCAGCATTCTTCATTGAAATCAACAAGGAGCAGAAGCCCGTATCGCCGGATCTGATCTGGGACCTCGAAGCTGACCTGCGTCCTGAGTCCTCTAGGGGCAGGATCGCTCTAACCGCCAAGCGTCTGAACCAGTCAAGTCCGCTAAAGGACAAAATATATTTCCCATTGTCGGGCGAGGCACCCAGAGGGAAGATCAAGATTTCGTCAATCTGTAACGACATTGACGAATTACGGTTATTGGAAGACCAGACTCGTAACATGACCCCAAGTCAACGGAATCCTCTAGTCCATGGCATTCCCCATGAATCGCGGATTAATCGGGTATCCGACGGAATCAGCAGATTCCTTGCCAAGGTTCTTGATGTACCGGAAGGTCAGGCTTACCGTGACAGCATTATCCTACGACCCGGCGGAGTCACCCTGATACTAAGTGTATACGAGCAAGCGCTAATCAGGATAGCTAAGCTTCCCCAGGACGACCAGCTTGAGGAGTATGCGACCGCTCTGGTTCTATCATTGGATCAAGTGGTTGGGGGTCGTGCCGCAGCTACAACTTTCGTTAAAAACAGATTGACGTCATACTCACAGAGGCGTGAAGTTATAACACAGATTGTGAGTTCGATGCGAGGCCTACTAAACGATCAGAATTTTGGACAGGGTGTGGAGATAGAAACCTCTTTAGAACGGCGCGTGAAAGACGTAGAGAGAAAGCTTGCCAAACTAGTGGCCGATACACTCCAAATTAACACGATACGAGACTTAAAGCAGAAAGCCCCCGAAGATGTCTGGCGGAAGGTTGAAAAGATGTCAGAGCGTTACCCAAGCGAAGCATTACATGCGTTGTTTGGTCTGGGGGAAATCAAGCAAATGGTGATTAGGCGAGATAACAAACCTGTCTTAATAGGCAAGCTAACCAGTGAATTCAGGAACGAGGCTGAGATATTCGTAGCACTTGACGGGTTGATGGAGTTGAGAAATCCACTCCAGCACGGGCGCACCATTCAGAATCAACGACTAGGAGAAGCCTACCTGTTAGCCTTTGAGAGGCTCTTAGAAAGCGTGTGAAAACTCCAGATGAGCCTGTGCTAGCGGACTGACCCATACCCCCCCTGCCACCTCCCCCTTCCAAATCGCCCGCCACTCTTGCTATCCTTGCCTCACCATGACAAGCACCCATACCCACCTCATCCCCATTCCCAGGGCGTATTTCCCCCGCTCTCTTGACGGAATCCTGCCCTTCCATGACGAAAGGCCTGTCCTGAGCTTGTCGAAGGAAATCGGAATTGTTTTCGCATATTTCCAAAAATTTGGCCCATTTCTAGCCTTGCTACTAGACATAACGTCTGAAACAATTCCCTCTCCCAGGCAGGAAAACCCCTACTCCGCCCTGCCCTCCTCTTGTCTAGTCCACGCCTACTGCCCTTACAATCTGCATACCATGGACGCACTTATGTCAAGGAGCAACCCCCCGTGAAGCTCATCCACTTCTCAGACCTCCACATCGGCGTCGAGAACTACGGCAGGCCCGACCCCGATACCGGCATGTCCACCCGACTCCTCGACTTCCTCGCCGCCTACGACGAGCTCGTCCAGTACGCCATCGACAACCGCGTCGACGCCGTCCTATTTGCCGGCGACGCCTACAAGAACCGCGACCCTTCCCAGACCCACCAGCGCGAGTTCGCCAAGCGCATCGCCCAGCTCGCCTCGGAGGGCATCGCCGTCTTCCTCGTCACCGGCAACCACGACCTTCCCGCCGTCGCCGGGCGCGCCTCCGCCCTCGAAATATTCCCCACCCTAGCCGTGGAGCGCGTCCACGTCTCGGACCGCATCCAGACCACCCTCATCCACACCCGCTCCGGCCCCCTCCAGGTCGTCTCCCTGCCCTGGATCAGGCGCAGCCGCTTCCTCTCCCGCGACGACACCCGAAACCTCACCATCGACCAGATTACCCAGCGTCTCCAGGAGCGCCTCACCTACAACCTCACCTGGGAGCTCCAGAACCTCAAGCCGAACATCCCCGCCGTCCTCGTCGGTCACGTCACCGTCTCCGGCGCCAGGGTCGGCGCCGAACGATCCATGATGCTCGGCCGCGACCACGTCCTCCTCCTCTCCACCGTCTCCGACCCATCGCTGGACTACGTGGCCCTGGGCCACATCCACAAGCACCAGGTCATCGGCCACAACCCCATGACCGTCTACTCCGGCAGCATGCAGCGCGTCGACTTCTCGGAAGAGACCGAGACCAAGGGTTTCTGCGTATTGGAGATCGACTCGACCCGGCCCCAGGGTCAACGCATCACCGGCTTCGACTTCCACCCCGTCCAGGCCCGCACCTTCATCACCATCGACGTCGAAATCCCCCCCCGCCAACGACGATCCAACCCGCGCCGTCCTTGAAGCCATCGCCCGTAAGTACGTCAGCCAGGCCATAGTCCGGCTCCGCATCAGCCTGTCGGAGGAGCAGGAGCCGCGCCTCCGCGAGCCCGAAATCCGCGCCGCCCTCAAGGACGCCCACTACATAGCCTCCATCCAGCGCAACGTAGTCCGCACCCGCCGCACCCGCATAGCCCCTGAAGCCGGCCGCGGTCTCTCCCCCGCGGACGCCATCCGCCTCTACTTCACCGTCCGCGACACGGACCCCAAGCACGCCCAGACCCTCCTCGCCCACGCCGACGCCCTGATTCAAGAGGAGCTGGAGGAATCCCAGCATGAACCGTCCGCCTGACCCTGCCTAGCCCGCTCATTTTTGGTTCGACAAGCTCACCATGAACGGACAAACCCGCTCACCCTGAGCCTGTCGAAGGGTGCCACGCCCGCCACCGGCAAGTCCGCCACCCACCCCTGGATGCCCGCCTACTCGGGCAAGACGGTGAGTGGTCCGTCATTCCCGCCCCCGAGCGGGAATCCAGGCGGAAGGGGATGCGCCCCGCCAATCCAGACCGGCGCCACCCCCGTTGACCTCAATCACCATCCAATCTACATTACTGGTATCAAAGAGTTCGGCCAATGGAAGAGACAACGCAAACAACTTACCCATCCATAGTCAGGCGGGTCACCCTGGGCATAGTAGCCGTCATCTTCGCCGGCATAGGAGCGCTCATCGCCTTCGGACTGTTCCAGCTCCAGAACAACGCAGGCAATGGCCTCTCCACCGGCGACCTGGAGCCCGCACCCGACTTCACCGTCCCCCTTTATTCAGGCGGCGCCGGCGACTTTACCCTCTCCGACCACCTGGGCAGCCCGGTTGTCGTCAACTTCTGGGGCTCCTGGTGTCCCCCCTGCCGCGCCGAGTTCCCCGCCCTTCAGGCCGTCGCCAGCGAATACAAGGACCGGGGACTCATAGTCTTCGCCGTCGATGTCCAGGACACGGAGGAAAACGCCAGAGCCTTCCTGGAGGAGCAAAGCACCACCTTCTTCACCGGCCCCGACCTCACCGGCCGGATCTCTCTGGACTACCAGGTGCTCTCCATGCCCACCACCTTCTTCGTTACCAGGGACGGCAAGATTCTCCGGTCATGGGCCGGCCAGATAGACGAGGCTCGACTGAGCACCTTCATTGAAGAGATCCTGAACACATAGAGGAAGTCTTGCTAAGACCATGGACTTAACCGACTGGTTTATGGTAGTCATGCGCTGGCTGCACGTACTTGCGGCAACGGCGTGGATTGGAGGCAGCATATTCTTCTTCGCAGTCCTGCGGCCTGCGCTGCGCGCCTCCTCGGACGGGTCTCTGCTCAACCGCCTAGCAGGCCAGGAGTTCCGCCAGCTGGTCGACGTCGCCATTTGGGTGCTTCTGGTAAGCGGCGCCATCATATCCGTGGACAGACTGACTTCTTCGCACTCTACGCCCACCTACGGGGTGGTCCTGGCTCTGAAAATTGCATTTTCCATTTGGATGTTCGGCCTGGTCTGGTTTCGCAGGCGCGGCTCCTCAACCATGCCGCCTGAAGAGGCCGCCCGGAACCTCGGTCTTGCCCGGCGCATCTCATCCGTGTTGACCCCAACCAACCTTATTCTGGCCCTTGGCCTACTCGTGCTCCTCCTCGCCGAACTGCTCGGCCAGCTCTTCGAGCAGAGCATAGCCGGATAATTCAGCCATACATGGAACTCATCAGACGGCTTGGCAACAGCATCCTGGTCAACTTTCAACTGATAGCGGGGCTCGTCTCCTTCTGGGTGGTTGATCTGCTTGTTCAAAGGCGGCTCAGGTCTATGGGTTTAGAGCCCAAGTCCCTTGCCGGACTGACCGTCTGGGTAGGTGGTGGAGCCCTCATCGGTGGACGGCTCCTCTACGTCCTACCCGCATTGCCGAGCTTTCTCAGGCACCCCTTTGACCTTATATACGTAAACATAGGCGCCTCCATCTATGGCGCCTTCCTGGGAGCCATGCTCTCTCTAGCTATCTACGCACGGCGAAGCAGCATCTCCTTCATCCATGTACTGGATGCTTACGCCTTGTTCGCTCCCATCGGCATCGCCTCCTACCGCTTGAGCTGCTTCCTCCATAGCCCGTGCTGGGGCCGCCCCACCAATTCCATTCTGGGCATCCAATTCCCCGGCCTTACCATCTCCAGATACCCCTCTGACATCTACGAGGGTCTGCTAGTGCTGGCACTGTTCGCCATTCTGCTGCAACTGGACTTTCGTAGAGCAATCCCCGGCCTGCTTTCCGCCGGCTTTTTACTGGGGTATAGTCTCATCCGGGGCGTTGTGGACGTAACGCGCATGCAGCCGAGCTTCTGGGCTAAAGTAGACCCCTGGATTACAATTGTAGTAGCACTGATAGCGAGTGTAGCCGCCATACTCATTTTGTGGCAAAGGCCGTTTGCTGCCTTGCAACGACAGCAGGAACAAGGCAAACGGTAAGCATTCAAATTGAGCACGTGATTTCAAGGAGACCAGAACCTATGAAGAAAGACCTTCTCAACATCCTGGCCTGCCCGGTCTGCAAAGGCAGTTTGGATCTGAGAGCGACCAGGGAAGACAACGACAACGTAATCGAAGGCGCTTTGCATTGCGAACAATGCAGCCAAGATTATCCAATTGAGGACTCTATACCCAATCTTCTCCCGCCCAGCCTTAGCAGTTGAGCTTCAACGCCCTCTCTTGAACAGCACTACCGGCGGTCCCCAGAGGCGCACACCCTCTGTTCCGTTGACCTGCTCCAACAGTTCGGCGGCCGTCTTGTTCAGAATGGGATGCGACCACTGCGGTGCTATCTCCGCAAGCGGGGTCAGTACAAAAGCCCGTAGATGCAGCATGCCGTGCGGTATTGCCAGCGAACCCGTCTTAACAACCACGTCTCCGTAGGCCAGTATATCCACGTCCAGCGCCCTGGGCCCGTACTTGAAAGACGGCCCCCTGCCGGCCAGAGTCTCCAACTTTTTGCATATGGATAGAAGTTCCTCCGGCTCCAGCCTTGTTAGGCACTTGCAAACCATGTTGAGAAACTTGGGCTGGTCCAAGTAGCCCCATGGCGCGGTTTCATAAATCGATGAGGCTTGAATGCTGCCCGCCGACTCGGAGAGCATTTCGACAGCCCGCCGGATGTTCTCCTCTCTATCACCCAGATTGCTGCCAAATCCCAGGTAGGCTTCAATAAATCCCGCTGCCACTACTTTGGGCTCCAACCCCGAACTACGGCATCCGTCATACGAGCAACGCGGGTCATGGCCTTGACATCGTGAACCCTGATCAAGTCTGCGCCATTTGCTATAGCCAGGGCCACGGTTGCCGCGGTACCTTCAAGTCGCTCTCCAACTGGCAATCCCAGAACCGCTCCTATCGTAGACTTGCGGGAAGTGCCCACCAATACCGGGAAACCGAGCGCCTTGACCTCGTCCAAGCGCCGCAATATCTCTATGTTGTGCTCAGGGGTCTTGCCAAAGCCAAAACCCGGGTCAACCCAGATGTTGTGTCTGGCTACCCTAGCGTCAACTGCAACTCTCACGCTTTCTTGAAGGCTAAGCTTGATCTCTGAGAGCAAGTCCTTGTAGTGAGTCCCTTGCTGATTGTGCATCAGAATAATGGGCACGTTGTAACTCTTTGCTACTTCCGCCAGGCCCGTATCCGCCTTCAGACCCCACACGTCGTTTATGATTGTCGCTCCTGCTTCCATAGCGTGTTTCGCAACCTCCGACTTGTACGTGTCCACACTTACAGGAACGTTTACTTCCGTGGACAGCCGCTGGATGACTGGGATGACGCGTCTCAACTCCTCAGCTACAGCGACCGCCTGGGACGCCTTGCCTTGCCTTCCACCCGAAACACTGCTCTCCACCCTTGCCGAAGTCAGCGGCCTTGTGGATTCACCGCCAACGTCAAGGATATCCGCCCCCTCTTCAACGAACCTCAAGCCCTGTTCTACCGCTTTCTCTACGCCGCAAAGGCCGTCGCCGGAGAAGGATTCAGGCGACATGTTAATGACGCCCATCACATACGTCCTGCTTCCCCAGTCAAACATAGGCGCTGCCATGTTGGCTCGCTCCGCGTTACACATCATCTGAAAGGGAGACGGTTGATTCCTTGTCTGGCTCCTGGACATCCTCGTGAACAACTGAGGCCACTGGTCTGGCCCAGTGAAGAGCTAGTACACCCAATGCAAATATGCCTATCACAGATGCAAACGCCGGGCTGTAACTCCCGGTTGCGTCGAAGATCACTCCCACCAGTATGGGACCCAAGAACGCCGCTCCTGCTGTTGCCATATTGATGAGTCCAAATATGGTCCCGAAGTGCTTCAAGCCAAAGGTTTCCTGAGCCAGTAAGGCAAAAACCACGCCGGTGCCCCCCAGAGCCATCCCATACACAGGCGCCGCCGTCCAGACTAGGGCTGTACTGGGTAGGCCGATTAGTATGACCAGCCCCAGGCTTTGCGCCAGAAGACCGCCCATCAGCACATAGCGAGACGGGAAACGCTCGGTCATAAAGCCAAATACTATTTTGCCAGCCATGCCAAATGCGGCAGTGGATCCCAAAAAGAGCGCCGCCCTGCTCAGAATCATGCCTTCATTCTGCAAGTGCGGAATGATCTGGGTCAGCACGGCCTGGTAGGTAAAACTGGCGGCCATCACCCCCAGGACCACAGCGTAGAATGATCCGCTCCTCAACGCCCTGCGGGCGGTTGTTCCCTGGACAGCGACCACCCGGGTCAGGCCCATCTGGACAGTGCTGAATTGGGCTGGTTGCGTAGGCCGGTCGCGCACAAAGAGCAAAGCCGCCAGAGCAGTGATGATGCACATAACGCCAAACGTGCTGTAGCCACCTTGCCAGCCTGCGTTTGATACAAGAAAACCGGCGAACACTGGCATCACAACGCCACCGAAGTTGGCGCCCATCATGGCAATACCCAGCATCCTTCCCCTCGTTCTGGGAAACCATGTGCCAATCAGCTTTCCGGCCGGCAGCATCGCGGAACCTGGCATACCGGTGAATTGCATGATGCTCAGAGCGTACCAGTGCCAAAGCTCGCTCATGAACGGCCTCAACAAATAGCTTCCACCAAACAGGACAAGCGAGGCCGCCATGACTGGCCTTGCTCCAACTTTATCCATGATCCTTCCCACCAGGGGAGCACTCAGACTGCCTATGGCAAAGAACGACAATGAGGCGTTGATCTGAGTTCTGGACCAAGCAAACTGCTGTTCCAGGGGCTCAACAAATACGCCGAAGGCGTACTGTCCCGTTCCTATGGCCACGGCCATTGAGGCAAATATGATGGCCACAATAGCCCATCCATAACCGGGCCTCTTGAACAATGATTCCCCAGGATATCTTCTGTAATTCATGCCTGCCTACACTAACGGTACGGGTTGCAGGACTGATATACAACCCTTACGATAGCACCAGCCGTTTCTCCTGGGAGGGAGCACTATGGTCAGCCAGGACCCGTTTGAGGCACGCGATACCCTGAGTACGTCTTGGGGAGAGGTTTCCTACTACCGGTTAGACGCTTTGCAGACCAAACATAACGTCACTCTGGACCGTCTGCCGGTATCCATCCGTATTCTTCTTGAAAACGTTCTCCGGAATGTGGACGGTGAGATCATCACGGACAAAGATGTCCTAACAATCACAGAGTGGAACCCGGATAGCTTACCTCCAAAGGAGATACCCTTCATGCCTTCCAGGGTACTCTTGCAGGACTTCACCGGCGTTCCCGTTTTCGTCGATCTAGCCAGTATGCGGTCGGCGGTGCAACGCATGGGCGGAGACCCTAGCCGGATAAACCCTCTTGTTCCCGTAGACCTGGTCATAGACCACTCGGTGCAGGTTGACTATTTTGGCAGCCGTGATGCACTCGGGCTTAACTTGAAGCGGGAATTCGAAAGGAACCAGGAGAGGTATTCTCTGCTCAGATGGGCTCAGCAGGCCTTTCAAAACACACGCGTCTTGCCTCCGGGTATAGGAATTGTCCATCAAGTAAACCTTGAATACCTGGCCGACGTAGTTTCTATCAAAGAAACCCGGGACGGCTCCGTAGCTTTTCCTGACACCTTGGTAGGTACCGATTCGCATACAACCATGGTGAACGGTCTGGGTGTACTTGGCTGGGGAGTCGGCGGCATAGAGGCCGAAGCCGTGATGGTAGGACAGCCTTACTATATGCTGCTTCCAGAGGTTATTGGCTTCAAGCTAACCGGAGAGCTCGGTGAAGGGGTCACCGCCACGGATCTTGTCCTCACTGTAACCGAGATGCTGCGAAAGAAAGGGGTTGTAGGAAAGATAGTTGAATTTTACGGTAAGGGTTTATCCAAGCTTCCCCTACCCGACCGTGCCACTATATCTAACATGTCGCCAGAGTTTGGCGCCACTGCCGCCATGTTCCCCGTAGACCAAGAGACGCTAGTCTATCTTGCCGGCACCGGTCGCGAACCAGCCAAAGTGGAGATGGTCAAGGAATATCACCAAGCTCAGGGATTGTTCCGTACCGATGATAGCCCCGAACCCGAGTTTACAGATACTTTGACCCTTGACCTGGGCGATATAGAGTCTAGCCTTGCCGGGCCGCGCCGTCCTCAAGACCGTGTACCTCTTGGAGACATGAAGCGCTCTTTTAGCGTGGCTCTTGGTGAGGTCTACGGTAATCCAAGACCAACTGTGGCCGAAGCCTCCGATATGAAATCCCAAACTGCTCCGGCAGCCACTGCCGTAGCGGAACCCGAAGGCTTCAAAGTCACGTTGGACAGTGGTGAAGACGTCATGCTGGACCATGGCGCCGTGGTCATTTCTGCCATAACCAGCTGTACCAACACGTCCAATCCCTCGGTGATGGTAGGCGCAGGGCTGCTCGCAAAAAGAGCTTCAGAGCATGGCTTGGCAGCCAAGCCATGGGTGAAGACAAGCATGGCCCCCGGCTCCAAGGTCGTCACCGACTACCTCGACACCGCAGGGTTGTCATCCTATCTGGAAAAGCTTGGCTTTTATACCGTAGGTTACGGTTGCACCACCTGTATAGGGAACAGCGGTCCACTGCCGGAGCCTGTCGCACAAGCAGTATCCGAGCACAACATCATCTCGGCTGCCGTTCTCAGCGGAAATCGCAATTTTGAAGCGCGTGTCCATCCCCAGGTTAAGGCCAACTTCCTAGCCTCGCCCATGCTGGTAGTGGCCTATGCCATTGCCGGTACTGTGGATGTCGACCTCACCAGCGAACCCCTGGGCAAGGGATCTGATGGAGGAGACATTTACCTGAGAGACATCTGGCCTTCCCAGGAAGAGATCAAGCAGACCGTCAATAGCTGCTTGAATCCGGAAATGTATCTTGAAGAGTACAGCAAGGCTATGCAAGGAGACGAACAATGGGCAAGCCTGCCGGTTCCTGACGGGGAGCTGTACGTATGGGACAGTGATTCCACGTACATCCAGGAGTTGCCCATATTCCATGATTTGCCTGTTGAGCCTGGGCCGCTGCAAGACATCTCTCAGGCGCGGGTACTGGCGGTCTTGGGTGATTCCATAACTACAGACCACATATCTCCGGCGGGCTCTATTTCATCGCAAAGTCCCTCCGGAGAGTACCTCTTGGCGCATGGAGTAACCCAGCGCGACTTCAATACCTATGGCGCCCGTCGCGGCAACCACGAAGTATTGATCAGAGGCACTTTCGCCAACGTAAGGCTGCGTAACTCCATGGCCCCGGACACAGAGGGAGGCTGGACGGTACACCTCCCTGCGAAGGAGCAAATGACCATTTTCGATGCTTCAGTCCGATATCTGGAGGACGGCGTGCCATTGCTTGTCCTGGCCGGCAAAGAATACGGTTCGGGCAGTTCCCGGGATTGGGCCGCCAAGGGTCCCTATCTCATGGGAGTGAAAGCTGTTATTGCAGAAAGCTACGAGCGCATACATCGTAGCAACCTCATTGGCATGGGGGTCTTGCCCTTGCAATTTCCGGATGGCGAAAACCGTGATTCGCTGGGACTTACCGGATTCGAGACCTTTGACGTTTCCGGTATTGCCAGCGGCTTGGCTCCAGGGAAGCTGATAGACGTGTCGGCTAGACGGGATGACGGGAGCGAGGTTAGCTTCAAGGCAATAGCCCGCATAGACACGCCAATTGAAGTTGAGTACTATCGCCACAGAGGTGTTTTGCAGTACGTTTTGCGACAGATACTAAAGACGACTTGACGGGCTTCTGCTAGAATCCCTAGGTAGATTGGGAACGTTGTAGGGGGTACACACCTAAGTATGTTCAGTGCATCAGTTTTTCCTGAACTGGCGCTATCGATACTGGCGGCTTATCTCATTGGCTCTATACCGATAGCTGCACTCGTCAGCCGCAGACGCGGTGTTGACATCTTCTCCACGGGGACCGGTTTGGCGGGTGCAGCCAACGTTTTGCGCAACGTAGGCTACATTGAAGGCTTGGTAGTTTTTACTGGCGACGCTTTCAAAGGCATACTTTCCATCTTAGTGGCTTCAAGGCTAGGCATACAGGGCGAAGCGATACTAATTCCTGCACTTGCTACTCTTGCTGGGCATTGGAAGCCATTTTTAACAAGGTTCCGCGGCGGCGATGGCCTGTCCACCATCGTAGGTATCACGGTAGCCGTGATGCCTGTGTACGGATTGCTCGCCGTTGTAACCGGCGGCGCGGTAGCGGGTATTGCCAATCTCGCCGGCAGACATGCCTCTGTGTGGGGTGGTATAGCAGGCTACGGGTTCTTGTTGGTACAAGCCCCCTTCACACCGGTTGATAATGCTTTGGTCTTGGGCATTGTGGCTCTTGCGCTTATGGTCATGACACATGGAAAAATCGGACACCGGCGCCGGGCCGGAGGTCAGGAATCGCAGGACGCACTGATCGAACCGTAGCCCGTTATGGTCGGGGTGCCCGGACTTGAACCGGGGGCCTCTGCGTCCCAAACGCAGCGCTCTGCCAAACTGAGCTACACCCCGCTGAGTTATCCTATGGTCACGGCGGGCTTTGGGTCAATGGCACGGTGGCCTACCAATAGAATACATCCTTGAGAAACCGTATGGGAGGCTAAATGGCTGCGATATCGCTGACAAGTGATGATTTGACTTCGGCCCTTCCCGATACGTCGTCACCTAGGACTCTACCAGGAATGCACTCAGCCACCGAAATCATCCGTGACAAATTCGGCGTTCCCCACGTCAAGGCAGCCTCAAGCTGGGACGCCTTCTTTGCCCAGGGCTTTGTGACCGCCCAGGACCGTCTTTGGCATATGGACCTGGACAAGCACAGAGCCTATGGTCGCTGGGCCGAATTTGCCGGGCCTCCAGGTTTGGAGCAGGACTTGATGATGCGGCGCTTCCGGCTTGGAGAAAGCGCCCAGGCGGACTACAACGCAATCGACCAATCTAGCCACAGCATGTTGGACGCCTACTCCTCGGGCGTAAACGCCTTTATCTCAACCACTACCGCTCTGCCCATAGAATACACCTTGATAGGAGCCGCCCCGGAACCGTGGCGGCCCTGGGATTCGCTGGCCGTCCTCAAACTACGCCACATATTCATGGGCACCTTTGAATCCAAGATATGGCGCGCCAAACTGGTCAACCACCTGGGGCCTGAGAAAGCCGCCGCCCTTCTGCCCGGCTATCAGAAAGGACAGCCTCTGATCCTACCTCCCGGCGCCGAATACCTGGGAGACCAGTCAAACGTACTGGAGGAGCTGAGCAAAGCTGCGGATGCCGCCCAGTGGATTCAAGAACATGACGCCGGCAGCAACAACTGGGTCGTTTCCGGAAGCAGAACGGCATCCGGAAAGCCTCTCCTAGCAGGCGACCCTCACCGTGCCCTGGACACACCCAACGTCTACTACCAGAACCACATATCCTGTCCAGACTTCGACGTGATTGGCCTCTCCTTTCCCGGAGTGCCCGGCTTCCCCCACTTTGGCCACAACCGGCACGTTGCTTGGTGCGTTACACACACCGGCGCCGATTACCAGGACCTCTTCGTCGAGCGGTTCAAAGAGGGCAACCCAACCAAGTACGAGTTCAAAGGCCGCTGGCTGGACGCCGAAGTGCATAAAGAGACCATCCGGATTCGTGGCGCCGACCCCGTTGAAATCAATGTAACAGTGACGCACCACGGACCCGTCATAGCCGGCGACCCCTCCCAAGGCAACGCAATCTCCTTTTGCTACAGCGCCACCGCCGGGCCCAACAATGCCGCCGATGTTCTGCTCGGAATGCTCACCTCCAGATCCACGGACGAATTGCAGGAGGCCGTACGTGCCTGGGTAGACCCTTGCAACAACTTCCTATTCGCGGATGTCCACGGGAATATAGGGTACCGCACCCGCGGCCGGCTGCCCGTAAGGTCTCCCGCCAACGCATGGCTGCCCGTGCCCGGCTGGACGGGAGAGCACGAATGGACAGGCACCGTCCCCTTCGAGGAGATGCCGCATCTCACAAATCCTGAGCAAGGCTATATCGTCACCGCCAATAACAGGGTAATCGACAACTCCTACCCTCACTACATTGCCCTGGACTTCGCTCCCGGCTTCAGAGCCAGTCGGCTACAGGACAGGCTGCTCCTGATAGACAAAGCCACGGTGGATGACATGGCCTCCGTTCACACGGAAAAGACCTCTATTCCCGGACAGGCCTTCGCCAAGCTGCTGATAGACGTACCCACACAGGATGAGCTGTCCTCCCAGGCCAGGGACACACTGATTAGATGGGACGGTGTGGTGCACCGGGACGGCGCAGCTCCCACCATCTACAATGCCTTTCGCGATAGTCTAGTAAAACTGGTCTTGCAGCCTTACCTTGGCCCGCTGGCCAGGGAAGCCTTCGGCACCCTGGGCAGGGGCGGCCCAGCGCATATTGGACGCCTCAAGTCCAGGTTTCACACCATGATCGAAGAGGACGACCGTATCCTCCTCCCGCCGGGCGCCGACTGGCGGTCGCTCATGAGTAAGGCGCTTGCTCAGGCCGTGAAGCAGCTGGAGGAGAAGCTGGGGCCAGACGTAGAGGGATGGCATTGGAGCAAGCTGCATGGCACCAAGCCCCGGCATCCGCTATCGGTGCTGTTCCCTGAGTCCGCCCGCGTGCTCGATCCACCGTCATTTCCCATGGACGGCGACGCCGATACCCCCCTTGCCGCTTCCTATGCCATGGCGGAGCCGTTCACGGTCATGGGCATGTCCGTAGCAAGGTACGTCTTTGACCTGAGCGACTGGGACAACTCCGCATGGATAGTGCCCCTTGGCTCGTCCGGCCATCCGGGAAGTCCGCACTATGCAGACCAGGCCGCCATATGGGCCAATGTTGACCTGATTCCCATGCTCTACGACTGGACCAGGCTAGAGCAGCAGGCCGAATCCCGTCAGGAACTGAGTCCAGGATAACCCACTAAAGGAGACTACTATGCGTTCCAACAAGATCAAGGCCATGTGGAGGGAGGGCAAGCCCGCGGCGGCGGGATGGCTATCCACGGGCAACACCTACCTTGCCGAAGCCATGGCCCACGCCGGCTACGATGCCGTAATCATAGACATGCAACACGGCATGAGCGTCACCACGGACAAGGCTATTGCCTGCCTGCAGGCCATCTCCACCACCGATACCGTTCCCATGGTGCGCCTGCCCTGGAACGACCCCCAGGTTATACAGTTCGTTCTTGACGCCGGTGCTTACGGCGTCATTGTTCCCCTGGTCAACACCTACGACGATGCCGTTGCTGCGGGGCGCGCCTCTCGCTACCCGCCCGTCGGCGATAGGAGCTTCGGCGCCAACCGCGCCCGCTTCTACGCGGGCGCGGACTACGCGGAACACGCCAACGAGGAGATCATTGTCCTGGTCATGATCGAGACGCTGCAGGCGGTGGAGAACCTGGAGCAGATAGCCAAGGCGCCCGGCATAGACGGCTTCTACA
The DNA here is from genome assembly GCA_965261445.1 of Dehalococcoidia bacterium. Classification (GTDB taxonomy): domain Bacteria; phylum Chloroflexota; class Dehalococcoidia; order Lucifugimonadales; family QGNO01; genus DAOUJH01. Next base: position 18,971 of record CBDHCW010000013.1, read on the forward strand.
TCGGCCCCTCGGATCTCGCTGTCTCCATGGGGCTATCCCCTGGACCGGACGCCTTCAAAAACCCCGATCACCTAGCGGCCTGCCAGCGCGTCCTGGACGTGGCGAACGCCAGCGGCATGGTGCCCTGTCACCACGGTGTGGGCCCGGCCGACGCCGCCCGGCTCTTTGCCCAGGGGTTCAAGCTCAGCCAGATAGGTAGCGATATTCTCATGGTGACCAACGGCGCGGCCAACGCCCTGAAAACGCTGACAGAAGAACGGGCGAAGGTATAAGGACAGCCTCACCCTCAGCGGCACAGCCTCACACCCCCGCTCCCGCCAGCACCGGCGATGCGGCGCGCAGCCCGGCCACCGGGCAGCTCCCACAGGCAGAGGTCAGGCACGATGAGCAGCCGCCGCCTGCGGATGCCACCGGCAGCTCCCGTCCCGGCCTCGTCTCCGTCCTCGTTTTATCGCCGGGGGTGAAGTCCATCTTCAGCTGCCGAGACTGCTCCGGCTTGTAGCCGTTGAACCCCACGAACGCCTTTGCCCTTTTAACCACCACCCCCATCGCCTGCAGGTCACGCCAGGTGTCTATACGGTGCTCTGCCCTGTACTTCACTATCCGCTCCGCAGAAGTCGGCCCCACGCCGGGAACCCTGATGAGCTGTCCGTAGCCGGCATGGTTTACGTCGACGATGTTCCCCCAGAGCTGGTCCAGCGCCACTTGCAGCTTGGGATCCACGTCCATTGAAAGATGGCCCTTGTGGTCGAAGGCGGGCTTCAACTCCTCCGCCGAGTAGCCGTATATCCTGCTCAGCCAGTCGGTCTGATAGAGGCGGTGTGCCCTCATCATGGGCGTGGCCGGATGCTCCTCCAGCGGAGTGTAACGGGCGGGACGGAACGGCTGATAGTAAACACGCTTGAAGCCCCACTGGCCGTAGAGCTGCGTCATCCGCTGGTAGATGTCCCAGTCCGATTCATCAGCGGCGCCAACCACCATCTGGGTAGCCTGGCCTACCGCGCCGTCCTTACCCTCGTCCTTTATCAAGCGGTGTATGGCCGACATCGGGTCCAGTATGTGCGACTGGTAGTCCTTCATTGTGCTCAGACGCTCCATGTGGGCATGGGACGGGGTCTCTATGTTGATCGACAAACGCGTGCCCAGGCGGTAGGCCGCCTCCAGGTACTCCTCCGTAGTGCCCGGCATAACCTTGAGATGGATGTAGCCCTTGAACTTGTAGCGGTTGCGCACAACGTCGACCACGTCTATCAGCTTGCTCATGGTCTTGTCGGGGCTGCCCGAGATGCCGGAGCTGAGGAATAGGCCGTCCACGGTATGTCTGCCCTGCATCTCCATGAACAGCTTGGACAACTCGTCCACTTTGAACCCGTACCGCCTGCGGGGCACCCATGTGCTGTTGGGGCAGTAGAAGCAGTCGTATTTGCAGACGTCGGTGAACATAACCCGCATCAGGGAGATGGTCTTGCCGTTGGGCATGATCGCCTTGTAGACTCCCGCCGGCACGTCGCGGTTTCTGGACTGGGAGTAGGCGTTCCGGGGCATGTTGAAGCGGCGCGCCGCCTCCTCCGACAGCACGTCATCCCCTGCCATCCCTCCCAGCAGCCTCAGCTTGTCATAGGCGTCCGGTGCGGTCCTAACCAGCATAATGACCTCCTGAAAAAGAACTGATGTTCTATTCCATAGGAGTATGCAAGGCTTGTCAAGGGGTCTTTGGCGTGCTCCGGGGGTTTCGCTTTGTGGAGAGCCAAGGCTACGGCAGATAATTGTTTCAAACGTTATGTCTAGTTGCAAGGCTAAACGCGAACCACTTTTTTGCAAATTATGGGAAACAAATCCGAAATTCGACGGTTGCTGGCATGATTCCGTAGCGAGGTGGCAAGTTTTGGTAGTGGTGTGGGGGATGCGATTTTGTTGTGATGCAGCCATGGTTGAATGCTAGCAGTGATGATGGCTGATGGGAAAGTGGAAGATGGCAGGAGCGTATGACGGCCTGATTAGGCAGAGGGCATCCCAGCCGTCAATGCCACCCGCCGCCGGATTGCTTCGTTCCTCGCAATGACGGGGGAAGGGCTGGCGCATGGCGAGAGGGAGAGCGGCTAGCTACAACGGGGACTACGCCGCTTCCACGTCAGTGAGGTCAGCCAGGAGCAGGTACGGTTCGCCCCACTGACTGGCGTCGTCCAGACTCCATTCGCCGGCGTGGTGGGCCGGCATCAACCGTAGGCCCCAGTCGCCGCCGTGCACCAGAAAAGAGAACCCTGAGCCTGAATCGCCTACCTTGGCGCAGAACGTCTCAGAGGCGGAGCCATCCTCATCGCTGCACCAACCGGTGACCAGGCACCAGCCGTAGGAACCGTCCGGCCGCTCCACCCTAACGCGGGATACCTGCCACGGCTCTTCCAAGGCTTCAAAGACCTGCTGGGGATGGTAGTCGCAGTTCGGGCTGGGTTCCACTTCCACGGTTATGATCATTTAGCCTGCCAGCACCACCTTGAGCCGAGAATCAAGCGTGGGCAACCAGTGCTCAAGAGAAGTGGTCAGGGGAACCGTGATCTCAATCATGCCAGCTTCGCCTTTCCTTACGGAGCCAGGGTCCTCCTTGCTCAGGTCAACTCTTATACTCTCACGATCGATTCCGTAGCCATCGGTGACTTCAAAGATGAGGCCCATATCGGACATGGAAATGATGTCTTCCATGACAGGCTCAGGAGACGGGAGGCCTGAACCCCGCCCAGGGCCGCGCCTCTTCAAAGGCTGCGGAAGCCTGCAGGACCGTTGCTTCATCGCCTTTATGGCCAATGATCTGCAAGCCCACCGGCATACCATCGCTATTGAAGCCGCAGGGAACACTGGATGCGGTGTGCCCGCTCATGTTTATGGGGAACGTGAATGGCGTGAAGCCCCAGAATGCGCCCACTTCCTTGCCGTCGATGACAGTGGGGCGCTCCTCCACGGGAAAGGCCGCCGTGGCCAGGGTAGGCGTAAGCAGCAGATCGTATCGAGTCACTATGTTATCCATTTGGTAGCGGTGCCATTCCAGGCCGTGCAGAGCTGAAGCGAGCCTGGAAGCGGGCCACGTCACCGCCTCTTCCAGCATCTCCCTGAGTTGGCCTGTGTACTCATCACCGCGGGTCTCCAGCAGCTCGGTATTCACAGCGGCGTAGTCGGAAAGCCAGATGATCATGAAGATGTTGCGCAGATTATCATGGTCTACGGGGACCTCCGCCTGTTCCACAGTAGCGCCAAGGTCTTCAAAGACGTGGGCGGCCTCTTCAGTGATGCGCCGCACTTCCGGATCCACCGCCAGCGACCCCATATCAGGGCTCCAGCCTATTCTCAGGCCGGCAACACCCTTGTCCAGATTAGCGGAAAAGTCCGGCGGGTCTTCCTGAAGGGCAATGGCATCCTCCGGATCAGGGCCAGCCATAACCTGGAGCAGTAGAGCCGTATCCCGCACGGTGCGGGTCATGGGACCGTTCTGGGGAGAACTGGCCCCATCCACCTGGGCCCTTGTAGGCCTGGGCCACCCTACCCTGCGTGGGCTTGATGCCAAAGATGCCGCAGAGACTGGACGGGATGCGGATGGAGCCCCGCCGTCGCTGCCCTGGGCCAGGGGGTGCAGGCCGGCGGCAAGGCCAGCGCCAGCGCCTCCGCTGGAACCTCCCGGCGTACGCTTGGTATCCCAGGGGTTGCGGCACGGCTCGCCCAGCCTGTTCTCGGTAGTGGCAGAAGCGCCAAACTCAGGAGTATTGGTCTTGCCCAGAATAATGGCCCCCGCTTCTTTTGATGCGTCTGACCACCGGCTCGTCGGTCTGCGGTACAAAGTCTTTGAACAACAGAGAACCCCTGGTTGTGCGCACTCCCTTGGTCAAGTTGAGATCCTTGATAGATATGGGATGCCTTGCAGCGGGCCCAGCGGCTGGCCGGATTGAATGGAATCCTCCGCCAGGCGAGCGTCTCGCAGCGCTTCGTCGGCGGTGACGGTGAGATAGGCGTTTAGGTTATGGTCCAAAGCCTCTATACGCCGCAGATAAAGTTCAGTCAGCTCCACAGGCGAGACCTGTTTGGACGCCATCATGTCTCGCAGCTTCCAAGCCGGGGTAAAAGCTAGTTCCTGTTCAGTAGTCATACGTGCCTCCCTACCTATTGGCAGCACTAGTCTAGTTTCTTGAAAGCGTCACTGCAACAGTTGGATAACGGGTGGTTAGGGATTATCATTGCCTGGTACTCAGACGGAGGAAGAGATGCTTAAAAGATTTGCCATACCAGAAGAGGATATGCTGTTGGTGCAGGAAGCCGAACTTCACCGGACGGTAAGCGCCATCTTTCAAAAACTGAACGTGCCTCACGCCGATGCCGATGTTGGGGCAAGCGTGCTGGTCTCCGCCGACCTAAGAGGCATAGATAGTCACGGAGTATCCAATCAACTGCGCAAATACGTAGCCGACTACAACGGCGGGCTCCTTAATCCACGACCCAACATAAAGAATAGTGAGGGAGACGCCGGCCACGGCCAACATAGACTCCGACGGAGGACTGGGAATCATCACGACGCCCGCAGCCATGGAGGTCGCTATCCGAAAGGCGGAAAACACGGGGATAGGAATGGTCACAGTGCACAACGGCCGGCACCTGGGCATGGCTTCTTACCATGCAATGATGGCGCTGGACACGACATGATAGGCGTATGCATGACGAGCACGCGTCCATCCGTACTGCCAACCTTTGGCCGGGAGCCGCGTCTGGGGACCAACCCAATAGCCGTAGCGGCGCCGGCAAAGAGCGAGCCTCCGTTTGTGCTGGACATGGCTACCAGCGCTGTTGCATCCAACAAGTTCGACCTAGCAAGGAGACTGGGCATCGACGTAGAGGGCGGCTGGCTTTCCGACGAGAACGGGACTCCCATCATGGCGCCCGCGCCCCTTCCCGACGTATTCCACGGGCTACCTCTGGGCGCTACCAGAGAGCTGGGGTCGCACAAGGGCTACGGCTTGGGCGCGGTGGTGGACATCCTATGCGGCATTCTCTCAGGAAACGGCTCCGGCATGACGGCGGGAGCCATGGGCAACTATTCCCACATGGTAGCGGCATATCGCATAGACGCTTTCGCTCCTGTCGACCAGTTCAAGGAGATGATGGATGAACTGCTGCGAACGCTGGAGGAGACACCGGCGTCTCCAGGCCACGACCGCGTACTTTACCCGGGACTCCCCGAGTTTGAGGTGGAACAAGAACGCAAGGCCAATGGCATCCCACTGCACCGCGAGGTAGTAGATTGGTTCAGAGACATCTGCGGGGAAATGGACGTACCTTTCTTGCAGGCTGGGTAAATGGGACGGACATGCAACAGGGGCTATTGACGAAACATGTTTTCTGAGATATACCCTAATCGATGTTACGCCGTAGTATGCACCGGCGCGCAGTACAGTTGCATCTAAGCTTGAAGGAGGCAAGATGGCTAGCGATTTGAAAGGTTTTATTGAGGACGCCAAGAAGCTAATCGGCCAGGAGGTTGACGACGTTGCACCAGGCACCGATCTGGCTGACTGGCTGACTATCCGCCGATTCTGCGCAGCGTTGGGCGACCCCAACCTGCTATACAAAGACCCCAACAGCGGGGTTGCTACCAAAATACAACAGCATGATAGCTCCTCCCACCTTCGTAGTGGCGGTGAGGACTCCCAACTCGGCAGGCCCCTACGCCAGCAAGCAGTACGGCGTTTCCCCTTTCCTCACCCGCGCCTCCTTTGAATGGACCGACATCATCCGCGTTGGTGATCGACTGAACAGCAGCCTTAAAGTCAGCGACGCAGGAAACGCCGATGCTACCTGGGGCCACGATGCCGCCCACGTGGAGTCCTCCGTGGCGTACTGCAACTCCTATGGAGGTCTCATTGGCACCGCTACGGGCGTCAACACTATGGTGGGTTACGAGCGCGGCACGGATATGATAGAGCCCAGGGAGATCTACCGCTATTCCGACGAAGAAATTCAAAAGATTGAGAACGACATTGAAGCCGAACCCGAGCCACGCGGCAAGCTCCTACGCTACTGGGACGACGTGGAAGTTGGCGAGACGCTGCCTCAATTGGTCAAGGGGCCCTTGACTTTGTCCGACATGATGGCCTGGGTGGTAGCTGAAGCCAAGTCCCTGGCCCTGGGCGCCCTTGTCTACCACGACTTGAAAGAGAAGTATCCGGGCAGAGTAGTGACCAACCCAACCACCAACTGGCCATACTGGGACGCCGACCAGAGCTTTGAGGACATCCTCTCCTGCCAGGAGATGGGCTTCAAGTCGCCTCCAAGCCGTGGTATTCAGCGCGTCTGCCTGGCCGGACAGGTGCTCACTCACTGGATGGGTGACGACGCCTTTGTTCGCAGCCTTGATATCTGTGTACCTGAGCACTGGCTATACGGCGACACCATGTGGCTCAACGGTGAAGTGACTCAGAAGCGCACCGAGCAGGTTGGATCCGAGACGTACTTTGCCGCAGACGTGAAGATCTCCGGAGTTAACCAGCTGGGCAATACGGTGGCGGAAGGCACAGGCACGGTGTATCTGCCCAACCCAGGCCATCCGGTAACCCTGCCCATCCCTCACTAAAAGGCGGATGGCGGGTGACGTGAACCCCGGGGTGGTACTAATCAAGGTGGAAATGGCAAAGCGGCAGCTCATTTATTCTTGGGCTGTCGCTTTGTAATTATCGAGCTAGTATGGCTGAACGTTATGTTGCGAGGTGAAAGATGAGCGGAGCGCTTGAAGGGGTGCGGATCATAGACTCCACGACCATGGTTGCGATGCCAACGGCCCTGCACATCATGGCAGACATGGGGGCGGAGGTGATCAAGGTTGACAGCCATACCCTTTTCAGAACAGAGGGGGGAGTATTCCCGGAAAACGAGCCGGGTGAAAGGCATTGGGATAGGGACGGCAGCTTCAACACACTGCAAAGAAGCAAGGTTGGGGTGACCCTGAACCTCAAAGAGGATGACTCCGTTAGAGCCTTCAAAGACATAGTCAGGGTGTCGGACGTTATCATAGAAAACAACAGGGCGGGCACCATGGACCGCCTTGGCCTGGGCTATGAAGAGCTCCGTCAGATCAAGCCGGACCTGATATATCTGTCCAATACGGGGTTCGGATATACGGGGCCCTGGCGGTCGTATGCAGGAATTGGCAGAATGTTCGAGTTGACCTGCGGTCTCAGCCAGTTCGCCGGCTACCCGGACGAGGGTCCTCGCCGGGTTGGCATCTCCTTCTTCGATCAGCACGTGGGCTGGATGGCCGTGTTCGCCGTATTGGCCGCGTTGCATCACCGCAATGGCACCGGTGAGGGACAATGGGTGGACTTTGCCATGTACCAGATAGGCGTGTCCACAATGGGTGACTCCATCATGGACTACATCTCCAATGGCCGCAGCGGAAATTCCATGGGCAACCGGCACAACTACCTATCGCCCCATGGGGTCTATCAATGCAAGGGCGACGATAGATGGATAGCCATTACCGCCGAAACGGACGATCAATGGGACGCCCTGGTCAAGGAGATGGGGTCTCCAGTGTGGGCGGAGGAGGACAGGTTTGCCGACCCCATATTACGCTGGCGCAACCAGGATGAGCTTGACGGCCATATAAGCGAGTGGACGAAGGACAAAGACCAGACAGAGCTGATGAACCAGCTCCAGAAAGCCGGCGTTCCGGCCATAGCGGTAATGGACGGCAGGGACTTCACTCTGAACCCTCACATCAAAGATCGCGAGTTTTTTGAAAGAGTTGCACACCACCCGGATACCGGCGTTGGGACGCGTCTCTATTTTGGGCGGCCTTGGAAGATGTCCAAAACACCTTCGTATATTCGCAGGCCCGCTCCCATGCTGGGCGAACACAACGAGTACGTATTGAGCGAGCTCCTGGGCCTAGACGAGGCTGACATAGCAAGGATGTATGAGACCAATGCCATAGGAAAGGAGCCGGTCAGCCCGGGGAACCCCAGGGCCACCAACCTTGAGAAGCAAGTGGAAGAAGGGGCCGTGGCTGCCATCGATCCGGACTATAGAAAGAAGCTGAGGATTTAGCAGCCATGACTACAACAACCGGACTGGGACAATACAGAGTTCTGGATTTGAGCACGGGGATATCCGGGCCGTTTGCCGCCAGACTATTCGGTGATTACGGTTCCGACGTAATCAAAATAGAATCGCCCGGCGTGGGGGACCCGTCTCGGCGCCTTGGACCGTTCCATCATGACGAGCCGCACCCGGAGAAGAGCCTGTCCTATCTCTACCTGAACAACAACAAAAGAGGGGTTACCCTCAGTCTGGAAACGGCACAGGGCAGGCAGATCTTCAAGGAGATGCTGAAGAAGGCTGACGGCCTTATAGAAAGCTACGATCCGGGCTATCTGGACAGCCTTGGATTGGGTTATGAAGAGATAGAGCAAATAAACCCGCGCGTTGTGGTGACATCGATCACGCCGTTTGGACGGAGCGGCCCGTACAGAGACTTCCAAGGCAACGATCTTCTGTACCAGGCCATGGGCGGTATAATGTACACTAGCGGAGCCTACGGCCGGGAGCCACTCAAACACGGCCATCCCCAAACGCTCTGGATGGGTGGCATCATAGCGGCTTACGCAACGTCGGCGGCGTTGTTTACGGCAAAGCTGAACGGCCAGGGGCAAAACATAGACCTATCTATGGCTGAAGTAGCGGCCTCACACCACTATACCTCTTCCATCAGGTACATCTACAACGGCTCTATAGAAAGGCGCGCTCCCAAGATAGAAAGCGGCTCCACCAAGGGCACTAAGTTCGAGGGTATAGTCTCCGCTCAAAACGGGCACATAGGCCCCACTTTCCAGAAGGGCCGGCAGCGCGCATCTTTTGCGGAATACGTGGGCCTGCTGGGCCGTGCCGACCTGGACGACGCGAGGTTTGCCACGGAGTCGGACCGCCAGCAGCATCTGGAAGAGCTAGACGAAATTCTGCTGCCGGTATTGAAGGAGTGGAATAAATTTGACTACTTCAACACCACAATGTCGGAAGGCTTTGTGGCGGCAGTCGTGCAGACTTCCGAAGACTTGGTGAACTGCCCTCAGCTAGCGGAGAGAGAGTATTTTACCGAAATAGAGCATCCCGTAATAGGGAAGACCCAGATACCGGGTGAAGTGTTCAGGCTGCCCAAAGCGCCGTGGAGCACGAGCCGTCCCGCTCCAATACTGGGTCAGCATAATGAAGAGATATACTCAGACCTTGGATACTCAAAAGATGACCTGTTGCAATTGCGCCGGCAGGGTGTGATATAGCATCGGCGTCTGTAGTCCCCGTTTCCGATTCGTCCAGGACTTCTACTCCTTCCACGGCACTAGCCGTCAGACCTTTGCCAAGTACTACAACCGGTTCCTCCTCTCCCCCTCCGACGACTCCTTCCTCCCCCGTAAGCGGGGGCCCAGATGGAAGTCCCGCCGCACCATACCCCTCATCGAGCAGAAGGTCATCAACGAACGCTTTAACGGTACCAACCGTTACGAGATCTATGCCATACTCAAACCCATCCGTAAACACAACACCCCTAAGCCATCCACCATCTACGCCATCACCAGACGCCACGGTGTCAATAGGCTCACAAAGCCGATGCAGCAATCGAAGCGCAAGATCATCAAGACCCAGGCAGGAGAGCTGGGCCACCTGGACAGCCACCACCTCAGCCGGGATACCATCGTGGGCACTAAACACCGCTACTACTTGGTGGCCCTCATCGACGCCTACACTCGTCTGGCCTGGGCCGAAGTGGTCGGGGACATCAAGAGTCTCTCTGTTATGTTCGCTGTACTGAAGTCCATCAACTTCCTCAATGCGGAGTACGGCATCCAATTCGAGGCTATCCTCACCGACAATGGCCCCGAGATGGCCTCCCCAAGGAACACCGAGGGCCACCCTATGGAGCGCATGCTCAAGGAACTGGGCATCAAGCACCGCTACACCCGCCCCTACCGGCCCCAGACCAACGGGAAGATAGAGCGGTTCTGGAGAACCTTGAACGAGGACCTGCTGGAGGGGACAACCTTCGAGTCGGTCTCGGAACTGAAGGACGAACTGCAGCAATACCTGATCTACTACAATACCCTAAGACCCCACCAGGCAATGGACGGAAAGACCCCTTTGGAGACCCTTAAATCCATATAAATCTGTCAACGAATTACCTGACTTCTACAATTCTGAATGCCCCCTGTCATTCTGAACGGAGTGAAGAATCCAAAACCTCTAGCCACTCAGCACTCAAGTCTACCCACTTAGAGTTCTCCGATTCTATATAAGGCGACCTTTCTGTACCGCTTCCATCCCTTTATCTGCTTCTCGCGAGCTATCGCAGACTGAATATCTGTGGTGGTCTCGTAGTACACCAGCCACCGCAGGTTGTATCTGCTTGCAAAGCCCGGGGTAAGCTTGTTCTTGTGCTGGTACATCCTTCGTTGGAGGTCGCTGGTTACACCGACGTACAGCCTGTGGGTCTCGTTTGTCAGAATGTATACGTAGTATTCGCGCATTGCTTTGGGATTCTTCGTCGCTTCACTCCTCAGAATGACAGCCGCGCCCCCTGTCATTCTGAACGAAGTGAAGAATCCCCACTGCCTGCTGAATGATAGCCCGCCATGCCGTCCACTATCTCCATGGTGCGGACGCTCACCGTGCACACCCGTCTCAGCAGGTCTATCACCCGCTCCTTGTAATCGGCGAAGCGATACGTGTTGAACTTCTCCGCAATGGTGGGGTCCCTGGGCTTCTTTTCCTTGTACTGATCCAACACCCACTCCAGCGCCGACCGGTTGCCCAGCCGGTAACGCCATGCGTCCGGCGGAACACCGGTAAGGGTGGTCTTGTCGTCCAGCGTTATGCTGCCCTTTGCCTTGTCCGTATTCAGGATCACCTTCTTTGCATCCCCCGACTTGTCGACGCGCTTCAACTGGTACGGCTCCGCCGACTCAAAACCGACGTGCAGGTCAAGAAGCTCCTGCCCCATACCCGCCCACAAGCCGAAGTCCTGGTAGAGGGGCAGGCGCGGCAACTCCCGCGTAAGGTCTATGGCGTAGGTGTCACGATACACGGGGTCATGGAGTACGGCGTAGGTGTAGGCAAAGATATGCTCCGCGGTAATGGAATCGTCGCCGTAGCCTTCCTGGAATTGCCTCAGTCCCCAACCGGTGATGTTGCTGACTCTCTCACCGTTCTCTGTATAGCGGTAGAGAGGAAGACATCGGGTCTTCTCAAGAAGATCAAGCGAATAAACGCGGTCTGTCGCAAGCACCTGGAATGGTTTGCTAGAAGCAACACCGGAAAAGCATATGATTTTGTTGGAATGTTTCAAGTCTGGACCAAACATCTCATAATGATTGCTTGTAAGTCTGTCGTTCATTCTCACATCGGCAAAATGGTGCTTTATCGTGAACGGGCGATATAGAGAGCGTATGCGGTTTGAGTCATCAAAGACTATCCGTTCACTACGATTGAATCTGTGAAGCAACGTACTACTCCACTTAATGATCGGGTTATAGGATTTGTCATTGGCGTCCAGAAGTTCGTTGTATTTGTCGGCAAAGAAAAGCGCCTTGTTCCGTAGGTTATTCACCTCAAAGTCGTACACCCAATCATCTCGATTGGTGGAGACACCCACTGAATGGAGACCAAAGAGTGTGTCGCTTCCAGATCCCGGAGTAGCTGACTTTAACTTTTGTTTCGCTAGAGGTAACAGTCGCTCAAAGTCGCTGTTGGACTGGTTGAGCCAGTTGCTTCTGGAATCGGGGACGATCTCTTCAAAGGCAATCTCATCCAGCTTGGCGTCGCGCAAGTAGGTCAGCTTGTCTCTAGCAAGCTCTGCGTCTTCACGGCTGGCATAGTGAATGCCACAATTGCCGAGTTTGGACTTGTCACGTACGAAGAAGCCTATGGCGACGCCGGTCTGGATGCCAAAGACGTTGTGTGTGGTGCCGGAGATTTTGGGATTGCGACGCACGTCCGACCCCAAGTCCAGCAGGTATATGTCGGTGAACTCCTCCGCCGCAACCTGCCGGAAGCCGTCGTCCTGCCGGGTATCTATGTAGGCTCGGTTGGTGACAAAGCCAATTATCCCATCGTCCGCGAGCCGATCGGACGCCCAGCGGATGAACCGCTTGTACATGTCGTACTGTTTTGTCTTGTGTGCTGAACTGGTGGAAACATACGTTTCTCTAACGCGGCGATCTACCTCCGGATAATTTCGATTTGGATTGAATTCATTCCAACTGCTTTGATGCGCATTATACGGCGGGTTGCCCATGATAACGCTGATGGTCTTCTCGTTCTGTTCCTGCACCCGCATCCAGTTTTCGGTGGAGACGCCGCCCAGGTTAAATGCCCCTTGCCGCGACACCGCGCCGCCCGTCGCCCCCTGCCAGTCCATGTTGTCCAGCGTGTCTACGAACACCAGGTTGAGGAACTCCAGGTAGCGCCCCGTCCTCTCCCGGTAGGTGTACTCTATGTTCAGGTTGGCTATGTAGTAGGGCAGAATCGCCACCTCGTTGGCGTGGATCTCGTTGCGGTACTTGTGCTCCAGGCGCGCCAGGGCGTCCGACTCGCCGCCCCCCGCCAGGTAGTCGATGAGGTTGGTGACGAAGGTGCCGGTGCCCGTGGCCGGGTCCAGTATCTCCACGTTGTCATCGGACAGTCGGCGGTTGAAGTGCTTCTGCAACAGGTGATCAGCTCCCCGGATGATGAAGTCCACCACCTCGTTGGGCGTGTAGACGACTCCCAGTCGGTCGGCAGCGGCGGGGTTGTACGCCTGGTAGAAGTCCTCGTATATCGCCTTGAGGAACTGCTGCTTTTCGGCGTAGTCGGCTATTTCGTCGGCGGCCCGGCCAATGACGCCGTAGTAGGCCCGCAGCCGGTCGATGGCCTCCCGCCTCACCTCGCCAGTGAAGAAGGTTTCCGCCAGTGCGGTAAGCCGGAGTGCTATGTTGTTCTCACGGTGGAACTGGGTCTCGCTGAACACGCGCAGGAAGATGTCCTGGGTGAGGATGTGTTGCAACAGCATCTCCCGCACATCGGCGGCGGTCACCGCCAAGCCTATGCTCCACCTGCACAGTTCCAGGAATTCGGCGGCAGCCGCCTGATAGCCGGGGTTTCCCGCCTCGGCCTCTTCGACGGCCTCCCGCAGGTTGTCCAACACCGAGGGCAGGTCGGCTTTGAACTGCTTGCTGCGCCTGGCGGAACTCCTCTATCTCCGGCAACTCGTAATCCAGGAAGGCTCGAATGAGCTGGTGGAGCTCTCCAGGGCGGGACATGTCAACGCGCATCGCCTCTTGACGGTTCTGGAATAGGACGGCGGTCTGTGAGTCCTCAAAGATGATGTTGTCCGTGGGGTAGCCGCGGTTGAACTTGCGCTGAATCTCATCGTCCAAGTTGTCCCGGGAGGGTGGATTCACATTTCAAGTGCAACACTCTATCCAAAAATATCTCTGCCGGAGTCCTATAATCGAGACACTTGCGGGGGGTATTATTGTAGGCCTGAATCATTTGCGTAAACCGTTTTTGAGGCAACGCTGCCAAGTCCGTTTTGCGGGGCAGGGTCCGCCGCAGCCGACCGATGGCGTTCTCTACCCCACCCTTCTGCCAGGGAGAGTAAGTATCGCAGAAAAAGGTCTCTATACCCAGATCGTGGAGTTTGTAATGGAGTGCGAACTCGGTCCCGTTGTCGAAGGTGACCGTCCGTCGCCATTCTGGGGGAAACTGACCCAACACTTGGGACATGGCGGCAGCGATGGGCCTGGATGCCTTGCCAGGGGGCCTTAGGGCTATGAGGATGCGGGAGTGGCGTTCGTGCATGGTAAGCACGGCATGGCCATAGGCCCTGAACAGCATCAGGTCGGCCTCCCAGTGACCAGGAGTGCGGCGGTCAGCAGCGCTCTGCGGGCGCTCGGTGATGGGACGACGCTTAGCCATGAAGGAAGCAGGGCTGCCGCCTTTGTGGCCTCTCCAACCACGCTTGGACTTAGCTCGGGGCAGGTAGTGGCGCCAACTGTAGTCCTTCTTGCGAGCAATCTGGCCGTAGATGAACCTGTAGATGCTCTCGTGGGAGATGACTGTACTGCCTGACTCCATAGCCATCCGTCCCGCCACCTGCTCCGGTGACCAGCCCTGCTTAAGCCCAGAGAGCACCTTATCCCGCAGCGCCTCATCTCGCTCCAGTCGAGAACCACGCCAACGCCGGGCATGGGCTTGCTGGTTCGCATACCTGGGCTGGTATCCCTGAGTTCTTGAACCATTGCGCTTCAGCTCACGAGCCACTGTCGATGGCGAGCGATCCAGACTTGCCGCGATTTGGCTGACCGAGTATCCCGAGGCTTGTAGTCGGGCAATTTCACACCTCTCTTCAATGGTGACATGTCCATAACTTTTTCCCATGACAACACCTTAACCAAGTGTTGCACTTCGTTTGTGAGTTTAGGGAGTCCTTGGCCTCCCAGTAGCCCCGGCTCATGCGCAGGGAGTCCTTCACCGTGCCGTCCGGCCGGTTGCCGCGTGCGGCGCCAAGCTCGTCCACTAGGACTAGCTTCTCCCGGTGCTCGCGGCAGTATGCGTCCAGGCAGTTGGCGAAGGCGCGCCGGATGTTCTGCTCGCTGTCGGAGCCGCCGTACTCGATATATTGCTGCTTGTCAGCGTGGTAGCGGTCTATGTGAGGATAGCTGGGCATAAGCTCATATATACTACTTCAAACCTTGCTCAAACTCACGTTGATTATCGTACAAAGAGGCGCCGCGCTCTTCCAGTTTTCCCGCCACCTACCCCTTCCCCACACCGGCAGCTTCCCTCTATCCTGTACCCATGAATACTCCCTCCAAATTCCGGCCTGTCCGCACCGGTTATACACAGGCTTCTCTCCTGACGAAAACCGTCTTGCCTCAACGATATTCGGATTTATTTCCCATATTTGCAAAAAAGTGGTTCGCATTTAGCTTTGGATTTGACATAACGTTTGAAACAATTCAGCCCCTGCCCTACCCGTTCATCGACGAAACGCTGTGATAGGATTAACCCGTGGACCTCTCCCCGGAAAACCGGCAAGCCCTGCAACGCGCCGCCCAGATACTGGGCGCATCTCGCTACCTGGTAGCCCTGTCCGGCGCAGGCATGAGCGCGGAGAGCGGCATACCCACCTACCGCGGGCCTGGCGGCCTGTGGACGCGCATCGGTGAGCCCGACCCTCGCAGCTACGACGCCTTCATCGCAGACCCCAAGGCCTGGTGGGAGCGAACCCTGGGCCTGCGGGAAAGCGAGGAACAGCCGGAACGCATCCAGTTTCGCCAGGCCATAGAGACGGCAGAGCCCAACCCGGGCCACTACGCGCTGGCAGACCTGGAAGCAATGGGGCTGCTCAAGCACACCATCACCCAGAACGTAGACGGCTTGCACAGAGAGGCGGGAAGCAGAAATCTGTCGGAGATACACGGGAACCGCACCCTTCTGCGCTGTATGGACTGCTCGCTCAGACTGCCTCGCTCCGAGTTCAGCTTCGAAGAGGTGCCGCCCCGCTGTGCGGAGTGCGGCGGCATCATCAAGAGCGACGGCGTCATGTTCGGCGAGCCCATACCGCGCGACGTGCTGGAAAGATGCTCCCAGGAGACGGACAGATGCGATTGCATGCTAATCCTGGGAACGTCGGCCACCGTCTATCCCGCCGCCGGATTCCCCCTGCAGGCCGAGCAGCGCGGGGCCTACCTGATCGAGATCAACGTCAACCCCACACCTTTCACGGAATGGACCGACGTTTCTTTGCGCGGGCCTACCGGCGAGATGCTGCCTGAGCTAGCGGCGCGGGTGCGGGAGCTGTTGCATAAACCGCGCTGAGCTACATAGCGCCCTTCAGATCGTCCCATACAGGGTCACAGGCCGCGATCTCCTCCGGTTCCAGGCTCGCTTCCGCCGCCGATATACTCTGCTGGAGCTGCTCAGCGCTGCTGGCCCCCACAATAGCCGATGTGATTGCCGGATTCGCCAGCACCCAGCTTAACGCAAGCTGAAGCAACGTATGGCCGTACTTTCCGGCTATCGCCTCCAGCTTCTCCACCGCCTCAAAGTTGCGCTCGTACCAGTAGATATCGCGGTAGACCTCCCGCAGATCGAACCGCGTGCCGGGAACCGGTGGTTGCCCCCGCTTGTGCTTGCCGGTGAGCAGTCCCGCCGCTATTGGATTGTACGGTATCACGCCCACGCCCTGCGAAAGGCAGACCGGGAGCAACTCCTCCTCTATACCGCGGAACAGCAGATTGTAGCGGGGTTGCACCGTCTGAAACCTGGCCAGTCCCTTCACGTCGCTGATCCAGAGGGACTTGGTGAGCTGCCAGCCAGCAAAGTTGGAGCAGCCTATGTAGCGCACTTTGCCTAACCGCACCAGGTCGTCCAGCGCGCGCAGGGTCTCCTCCAAGGGAGTGTCCGCGTCCCAGGAATGCACCTGGTACAGGTCTATGTAGTCGGTCTGAAGGCGCATGAGGCTAGCGTCTACGGAGTCCATGATGTGCTTCCTGGACAAACCGACGTCGTTGACCCCGGGACCCATCCTGCCACGCACCTTGGTGGCAATCACGGCCCGGTCCCGGCGGCCCTTGAGTGCATTGCCCAAATACCTCTCCGACAGCGTCTCCGTGTAGACGTTGGCAGTATCGAAGAAGTTGATGCCCGCGTCCCAGGCTGTGTCCACAATGCGCCGAGACTCCTCCTCGTCGGCCTGGCCGCCAAAGGTGAGGCATCCCAGGCAAATGCGGGATACTTCCAGACCTGTCCGTCCCAGGTTAACGTAGTCCACAAGCGCCTCCTAGCAATGTTCTTATAGATTTGCACATCCCCAACTAGAGCACCTTTCTCAGTAAGTATCTACTATGACCAGGCGGCAATTCTTCAAGCTCACCCACTATGGCAAAACCTCGCTTTTGGTAGAAAGACAAAGCTTGAAAGTCATGTGTATCCAGATGAGCATATTTGCATCCCCGCCTGACAGCCTCTTGCTCAGCCATATTCAGTAGGGCTTGGCCCCCTCCAGCATTTCGATGGTCTTCCATTACCCACAGAACTTGGATGTTGAGATATCCCCAATATGTCCAGCCAATGAGACCGCGAACAACTGCATTCGCTTCATCTCTGAGGAACAATGCCAGTCCTTTATAGTTGTCTTTATCGGCATAGTGCAGGTTGTATTGTTGGAGCCCTTGTTGTACAAACGTAACATCTTTTTTGTCAGGGGCTTCTTCTACCTCAATCGTATACGCCTCGCTCATCTACAACTCTCCCTTCGAGCGTCAATATAGCAGTGCAAGACTCCAATGGTTAAGAAGCAAGATGAGGATTGACAGCCATTTACAGCGCGACTAGAATCGCCGACGACTTGAGCCTTAAAGCTCAAACATCCCATGCCTCTTAACAAAACAAGGCTGGGAAACAGGAAGGTCTTTCCATCAAGGCCATGCAAATTGAATTTTTAGCGCACCGCCGGGTGGTTGCCTGGGAAATCGAGAATTAGCGGTGCAACCTAGCTCCACAAGAAGGCCGGGAGACCGTGTACTGCGGCAGGCGCGCAGGCAGGAGCTCCAACCCGTACACATTGCCCCGGCAACGCCGAGAAGGCCCGGCCGCAGGTTTACCTCTCCGCTCATCCTCCTCTACAGCTTCGGTAGCCTGATAGCCGTGGGCACCTTCCTGCTCTGGCTTCCCTTCTTCAACACCACCGGCGAGTTCACCCCGTTCCTAGACGCCCTTTTCACCGCAACCTCGGCAGTCACAGTCACCGGGTTGGTGACGGTGGACACCGCAATCTTCTGGAATACGTCCGGCCATGTGATCATAGCCGCCCTGATGCAGATAGGCGGCCTTGGCTTCATGAGCACCGCCACGTTCCTGCTGGTCATCTTCACCCAGCGCATAACCCTATCCAATCAGCTCTTCATGGGCGACTCCCTGGGCGTGACCCACTCCAGTGGCCTACTCAGGCTGACCATACAGGTGGTGATACTGACCTTGATCATCCAGGTTGTGGCCTTCCTGATCCTGCTTTGGCGCTTCCTCCCCCAATATCAAGCAGGGGAAGCTACATGGCAAGCGGTCTTCCTTGCCATATCGGGCTTCAACAACGCCGGGTTCAACATATTGCCGGAATCCAAGAGCCTGGCCATATTTCGAGAAGAGATATGGGTCATAGGAACCGTTACCATCCTCATTATATTGGGCAGCATCAGCTATACGGTACTTGTGGAATTGCTGCGCTACCGCAAATTCAGGAAAATCAGCGTGGACAGCAGACTGGTTCTGGTGATGACCATCCTTCTGTTCTTCGTGGGGACCGTGGTGGTGTTCGTTTCCGAGTTCCGCAATGAGGCGACCCTCAGAGGCTTGCCGCTCGGCACCCAGATCGTCGATTCCTTCTTCCACACCGTCAGTGGACGCACGGCGGGATTCACCACAATAGACTTCTCACAAACCAACCAGCATACCAACGTCTTCTTTACCGCGATGATGTTCATTGGCGGAGCGTCCGGCTCTACAGCCGGGGGCATCAAAGTGAACACCGTAGCAGTGATATTCATAGCCATCCTGACCACTATCCGCGGCCGTGGACAGCCGGAGGCGTTTGGCAGAGAGATACCCTTTGGACAGATCCAGCGTGCATTGACCGTGGCGGCCCTGGGGGTGACAGTGGTATTCTTCGTTGCGTTTCTATTGGTCATAACGGAAGGTTTGGCGTTCGAAGACCTGCTCTTTGAAACCATTTCCGCATTTGGCACCGTAGGACTATCCACAGGAATAACTCCGGAGTTGACACCATGGGGCAAGTCTATAATCATTAGCACTATGTTTGTGGGAAGGATAGGCCCTCTCACCATTGCCCTTGCCCTGGGACAACGGCAGCGGCGGGCCATATACCGCTATCCACAAGAAAGGGTTAGAATAGGTTAGTATTATGGCCAACCAAGCTGCAGTCATAGGCCTGGGACGATATGGAATAAGCCTGGCTCAAGAGCTGTACCAGTTGGGATTCGACGTCCTGGGCATAGACACGGACGAACAATTGGTGCAAGACCTTGCGGGGCAGCTTACCTACGTAGTAAGAGCCGACGCCACCAGCGAGTCTGTATTGCGGGACTTGGGCGTTGCCAGCTTCGACCTCACTGTTGTCGCTATCGGCACAGACATTCAGGCCAGCATCATGACCACCCTACTCCTCAAGACCCTGGGTGTGAAGCAGGTGGTAGCCAGGGCCAACAACCCGCTCCACGCACAGACTCTGGAACGCATAGGAGCGGACCTTGTAGTCTATCCTGAGCAGGAGGCGGGCGTGCGCCTGGCGCACACCCTGTTTAATCCCAACGTTATGGAGTACGTTGGGATTACAAATGACTTTGGTATAAGCAAGTTCAAGCCGCCTGAACACATGGTGGGGAAGTCACTGGAAGAGGCCGGGCTTGGTGGCACACGCGACAGATACGGCATAGCCGTGCTGGCTATCCGTAGGCGCAGAGAGCCTATTCTGTTCCCCTCCAAGGATGAAGAGGTGGAGCCAGGGGATATCCTGTTTGTGGCTGGCAGAGACGATCTTCTCAATAGAGTCAGACTTGGAGAGGCCCCGCCTTCGCGGACGCGCACACCATCTAGAGTAAGTTGAGCTTTCGGTTCGGCGCTTCATCCTGTTGATTCAACGGCTCTATGAAGACTATGACCAAGGCTGTAATCTACCGCCTAAACCGGATTTAGACACAACAGGAATAGGGAGGGTCATGCGAGCACATAAAGTTCTTGTGCCTGTTCATGGAGATGAATGTGATCCCGAGGCGCTCTCGCTGGCATGCGACTTGACCCGCGACAGCAAAGGCACGGTATACATAGTCTACGTAATAGAAGTGCACCGCGAGCTCCCTTTGGACGCAGAAGCTATCCTAGAAGAAGACAGGTCTGAGACTGTCCTTGAGCACATGGAGAACCTGGGCAAGAGATTCCACGGCAATATACAAGCGGAGATACTCAGAGCCAGAGACGCCGGTCCGGCATTGGTCCAAGAAGCAGAGGAGAGAGAAGTAGAGGCTATAGTAATGGCCCTGCCCTACAAGACACACCACGGCGTATTCAGCTTGGGCCGTACGGTGCCGTATGTCTTGAAGAACGCCGGATGCCTGGTGCTCCTATTGCACCCATCAAGATCCTACAACGGCCTGGGACGCAATGGTTCTTGATCACCAACCCTGTCACTACGAAAATAGGCCTCGCCCTCAGCGCACTTCCTCACCCCTGGATGCCCACCTTCGAGGGCATGACGGACGGGATGGCCGTTTTCATCCCTCTACGTGGTCTTCTCAAGGCCGTAGTGGTCCTGAGCACCATACCTGTCATTTCACAACCTCCCGAATACCAGCGCGTCGGACTTCCGAGACAGTCTCCTTATGAACATAGTAATTTCAGGCTGCAACCGTGCCGGAGCCATGATTGCCCATAGACTGGCTTCCCAAGGTAATACCGTCACTGTTGTAGACTCCAACGAGGAAAACTTGCGGCGCTTGGCTGAATCAATCGAGATCAGGACGCTTCTTGGCGATGCCACGCAAGATGAAGACCTGCTCATGGCCGGCATAGAGCAAGCGGACGCTTTCCTTGCTGTAGAGACAAGAGACGCCAGAAATATTCTGGCGTCTCAGAAAGCGTTGCATACCTTCGGTGTGAAAAACGCGATATGTCATATCTCCGACCCCGCCAGGCAGCAGATGTATGCAGAGCTGGGACTGAAAACGGTCAGCACGGCAAGCGTACTGTCTGATATGATTCTGGAGGAGCTGGACAGCTAGCTATGTATGTCATAATCGTAGGCTGTGGAAAGGTTGGGTACCACCTCACCAGGGCTTTGCTCGAGGCCGGTGAGGAAGTGCTGGTCATAGAACGCGACTCACGGCGCTATGCTTACGTTGTCGACAGGCTTGGCAGCATCGCCATAAGCGGCGACGGCTCAGAAGCCGCCGTCCTCGAAGAAGCCGGCGCCAGCCGTGCCGATGTTCTCATCTCTGTCACTGGTCTCGACGAGGACAACCTGGTAGCTTGCCAGGTTGCCAAGCTCAAATTCCAGGTACCGCGGACAATAGCCCTGGTTAACAACCCACAAAACGACGATCTGTTCCGCAAGCTGGGCGTAGACGTGATAGTCAGCTATACCGATATAATACTGAGTCACATAGAAGAGGAGTTGCCCCAGCATGGACTGGTTCATTTGCTGCCGCTGCCGGGATCTAAACGACACCTGGTCGGAGTACAGATACCTCCCGATGCCGAAGCGGCAGGCAAGCCATTGGAGTCGCTGGAGCTTCCCCGGGGTACCGTAATAGCCCTATTAGTAGATGAAGAGGGAGAGCCGGAAGTCCCATCTCCTGAAAAGATCTTACAACCCAACTCTGAAGTCATAGTGGTGACCACCACCCCTGACGAAGAGGCGTTATACAACGCTCTAACCCGCGTGGCGGTCAGTTGATGCCGCACCGGGTAGCCTATCTGGGCCCATCGGGAACGTTTACCGAAGGCGCTGCCCTCAAACACTCCCCGCAAGCCGAACTAATATCATGTCCCAGCATCTCCGCGGTTGCCGAAGCAGTGAGCAAGGGCAGAGCAGAAGAGGGGATTGTTCCCATTGAAAACAGTCTGGAAGGCTCGGTCAATGACACCCTGGACATGCTCATCCACGAGCCGTCCTTGTTCATTTGTGGAGAGCTTGTGCTGCCCGTCGAGCACTGCCTACTTGTGAGATCCGGGATAGACGTTTCAGATATCAATGTAATCTACTCACATCCACAGGCGCTGGCGCAATGCCGCAGGTATCTGGAGGCGCATTTCCCCGGTGTTTCCGCCGCAGCTGCCTTGAGCACCGCCGCAGCGGCAAAACGGCTGCACGACACACAGGAGCCAGCGGGCGCCATAGGCACAATCCGTGCCGCCGAGCTTTATCAACTGGACGTGCTGGCCCGTGGTATCCAGGACAATCCAAACAATGTGACTAGGTTCGCAGTGCTGGCGCCTTCAGACCAAGGCCCCACGGGCAACGATAGGACCTCTTTATGCTTCTCCTTCACCGATGACAGACCGGGACTGCTGTACGGTGTGATGAAGGGATTTGCCGAGAGCGGCATAAATCTAGCCAAGATAGAGTCCAGACCCACAGGCGAGAGCCTGGGGACGTACATCTTCCTCATAGACCTGGACGGGCACAGAGAAGAAACCCCAGTCAGAGAGGCGTTGCAATACCTACATGAGCAGGCATCTTGGTTCAGGATTTTCGGCTCCTACCCGCGTTACCGTCACATAAGCTAACTTTACTCAAACCTATACCTGTATCAACTGATACCCACTTCTCACTTTTGCCTCAGGCTGTCTTACCAGTAGCTATGAGTCCTGCAACACGGCTTGCTAGAATTAACTAGACATGATCCCGGTAAGACTCACGGTAGAGAACTTCAAGTGCTACAGGCAGAACGTACCGCCGCTGCATCTCGGCGGCATCCATATCGCATGCCTGACAGGGGCCAACGGTCACGGGAAGTCGTCGCTGCTGGACGCAATCGCCTGGGCCCTGTGGGGAGACGCCGTACACCGGCCGCAGGAGGAGCTGGTGCACAGTGGCGAGCAGGATATGCGAGTTGAACTGGAGTTCATTGCTGAAGGACATACTTACGGAGAGGGACAGGGGCAACTATACAGGGTAATACGCAGGTACTCCAAGGGGCGCGGAGCACGGGCCGGAAGCACGGATTTACAGTTGCAGATAGCAACCGGCAGTCCAAGCCTGGCAGCGGCCGTCTCTCCTGCCACTCAACTGGCTGGCAATGCTGACGCCTTCGCTGACCCAAGCGAGGCAAACACGGTTGCCGCAGAACAGCCGGTAGCCGCCCTGCTGGACGTTGAAGACGAAAGAGGCACTAGGTGGAGGGAAGCCGGGGGAAGCACGGTGCGAGAAACAGAGGCGGCCATACGCCGGTTGGTTCGCATGAACTACGATACGTTCGTGAACAGCGCTTTCTTGGTGCAGGGTCGCGCCAATGAGTTCACCACAAAACGCCCCGCGGACAGGCAAAGAGTGCTGGGAGAGATACTGGGGCTGGGCTTCTACGAAAGGCTGATGGAGCGGGCGCGGCGTAAAGTGCGGGAGATAAGCGCCGAGTCCCGGCTGCTGGAAGGCCAGCTGCAAGCCTGGTCTCAGCAGCTGGAGCGCAGAACAGAACACGAAGTCCAACTGCCGGAAGCACAATCGAAGCTTGTGGCAAATTCAGAGGCGCTAAAGCAGGCTGAGGAGTTGGCCAATTCACTGCGTGGGCAGGCTGAATCACTTAGGGCACGCCGGAAGGAGCTGGAAGACCTTGCATCTAGAGTCGCCTTGGAAAGTGAAGAATTGCAGCACCTCAGGGAGCAGGCGTCGCTGCACAGCAGGCGGGTCAGCGAATGGGAGAGGCTGTCTGAACGGCGGGACGCTATCCAAGAGGCCTACCAGCGGTTGACAGAGGTGCGCCTCAGAGAGCAGGACGCCGGCCAGCGGCAGGTGCCGTTCGCCCGCCTCCAAGAACGGATGACGCCGCTGGAACAGCGGGCGGGGTCGCTGGCCGCACTAGAAACGGACATTGCGGCGGCGGGGCAGGAGCATTCCGCTTTAGAGGAACGAGAAAAGGCGCTCGATTCACAACGTCTAGAACTCCAAAACTTGGAAGTGAAGGAGCAGACCCTCTCCACGGATAACCAGCGACTGCGAAGCGAGATGCAGGCACTGCGTGGCAAGGTAGACATGCTAACTGAGGAAGAAGCCAAGTGCCCCCTGTGCGGCACAGACCTAGGCGAAGAGGGTAAGGCGCATATCCAGGCCGAATACGAAGCGCAAGGCAAAGCCCTGGCGCAGCAATACCGACAGAATGAGGTCGCGTTAACCCAGGCATCGCCCAGACGAAAAGAGATCGCGGCGACCGTGGCTGGCGAGTCGGAGTCGCTGCAGCAGGCGAAGCGGACGCTGCTGGGACGCCTGGCGGCTCTGAAGCAGCAGATGGATGAGGCGCTTTCAGCGCCTCATCAGTTGGAGGCGATACGCCGGGACCTGACTGACCTGGGCTACGATCCCGAGGCGCACCAGCATCTCAAGGAAGAGATCGAGAAGCTTCTTCCTGTCGAGAACGAATACCGGCTGCTGGAACAGGCGGTAAGCGCTCTGCCAGAGGAAAAAGACAACCTCAACCGGATCGCGGCGTTGGCGATTCGGCGGGAAGACGATATCGCCCAGGCTAAGCAAGAAATCGAGGCTATCAGAAAAGAGACCGCATCGCTCGACGAGCTGGAACATCAATACGCCGCCGCGGAAGTGGAAAGGCGGTCACGGCAAGAGGAATACCAGTTGCTGATGGGACAAGTGCAGCATCTGGAATTCATGCTTAAGCAATACTCTGAAACCGACCTTAAAAGGAAGGAAGCAGAGGCCAAACTCAAGGAACTGTCCGAGAAGCAGGAGCTCTACGAGCAGCTGGTGACGGCTTTCGGCAGGACGGGGGTCCAAGCGTTGCTGGTGGAATCCGCCTTGCCGGAACTGGAGGCAGAGGCAAACAGGCTGTTGGGGCGGATGACGGACAACGCAATGCACCTCACACTGAATACGCAACGACTCGCCCAGCGGGGTGAGCCCGTGGAGACGCTGGAGATAAAGGTGGCGGACACATTGGGGACGCGCAGCTACGAGACCTTCAGTGGAGGAGAGGCCTTCCGAATCAACCTGGCACTGCGCATAGCGCTATCCAAGCTGCTGGCGCAAAGGTCCGGAGCGCCGCTGCCCACCTTGTTCATAGACGAGGGGTTCGGCACGCAGGACACCACGGGCCGCGAGCGGATACTGGACGTTATTCAGTCCATAGCTGACGATTTTGAGCGGATACTGGTCATCACCCACATGGACGAGATGAAAGAGTCTTTCCCTGTGCGCATAGAGGTGGAGAAAACGGATGCCGGCTCCACGTTTGCTATAACGTAGTTGGCGCCGGAGAGCGCTACTGACGGGATGCCGTGCTGAGCAGCCGCCGGCCTGTGGGGCACCCGTCAGCCAGCACGCACGACTGGCAAAGCGGACGAGGAGCCTTGCAGACTCGCCTGCCATGGGTAATCAAGCAGACGTGAAAAGCGTAGACATCGTCCGGGGGCACCGCAGCTTCCAAGAGGTCGTGGGCCTGGTCAACGCTGGTCTTGTCTCCAATAAGGCCCAGCCGCTTGCTGACTCTATAAACGTGGGTATCCACCGCCATCGCCGGCATGCCGAATGAGAAGCACAAGGTGACGGCGGCTGTCTTCTTGCCCACGCCGGGGAGAGACGTAAGCCATGCTTTGGCTTCGGAGAGAGGCAGATTCTGAAGAAAGTCCAGGTCAAGGCTTCCCCGTTCCTCAACGATCCGATTGAGCGCCTCTTTGATACGAGGCGCCTTCTGCTGGGCCAGCCCGCCGCTTCTAACGGCGCTGGCTATCTCCCCCACATCCGCCACAACCACCGCCTCCAGCGAACCGAAGCGTGCAATCAAACTATCGTACGCTCTTTCCGAGTTAACGTCAGAAGTGTGCTGGGATAGAATGGTAGTGACTAGCCCAGCCACAGGCTCCCTGCGCCGTTTCCAGCGCAGGGGACCATATTCAACGAGGAGCCGCGTCAGCACCTCCCCGGCGGTCACGCTCCTAGCCGTCTTTCTACCTCTTGACATGTGAAGATTGCCCACGAACGGTAGGGACTGGTATCGTCCTGGATGTCGGACTTCCAGTATAAGCGGCCCGGTGTGCTAAATGAAACCCACCGGTGGAGTTGACCTCCCCACTCTGCCATATGTTGTGTGGTAAACTAGCCGCGGGGGTGCCAGAAGCTCTGTTTGCGCATGAGGGGCTGTAAGTACCTACGCTTCAGCGGTTGGAGGAGTCATGCAGGAGCAAGCCGGTGGAATACAGGATGTGGAAGGTGGGTGCGGCTGTCTATTCTGGCCCGCGGTCTTTGTGATGATGGTGGTGGCGGTAGTGGTGGGCGTCCTGATTGCGGACTACCTGATGAACCAGGTGCTGCCCTGGTAACGAGTTAGGGAAATGGTCAGGGAGCACATGATGGCCAGCAGACCAAGCCCGGCGAAGTGTGCTCATGAATACCAGTGAATCTATAAGATACCGCATAGAACAAGCCCTCAAGGGGCAAAACGCCAGATATGTGGAAGTGCACTTGGAGCAAAGCGAAGGCACCAGCCTGGTGTACCGCGGCAAGTCCCTGGAAGAGGTCGCCAGATCATCAGGAGTGGGTGGCAATGTGCGGGCGCTGGACAAAGGAGGCTGGGGCTTCGCATCGTTCAACGACGCATCGGAGCTTAGAGACAAGGTAGCTACCGCCATAAGTCACGCCCGCAGCGTGGGCGGAGAGAGAATCGATATATCCAATGTCGAGCCACACTCCGATATGGTTCCCCCCTCGATAGGTGAGGACCCTCGCCGCGTCTCACTCGCGGAGAAGAAAAACATCCTGGACGGCTACGTAGGGATTATGCTGGACGTCCCGGGAGTGCAGACCTCTACAATAGGCTACGGAGACAACTACAGAAAAACGTACTTTGCCAACTCCGAGGGCGCCTACATAGAGCAGGAGCGGATAGACGTCAATATGCGACTAGCCGCAATAGCCAGAGATGGAGGCGACGTGCAGCAATCCGGGATAAGCATTGGCTCACTGGGCGATTTCTCCTTCGTCCGTTCACTAGAAGGAGACGCCGCAGAGGTGGCGCATCGAGCGGTCGACCTGCTCAAAGCGCCTCAGGTAAAAGGCGGCGAATATACGGTAATCCTGGACCCCATACTTGCCGGCGTGTTCATCCACGAAGCCTTCGGTCACCTCTCTGAGGCCGATCACGTTTACGAGGACGACCGGATGAGAGACATCATGTACATGGGCCGGCGTTTTGGGGGCAAGCACCTCAACGTAATAGACGGCGCCGCGGTGCCAGGCCTGCGGGGCAGCTACGCATACGACGACGAAGGCACACCGGCCACACGCACGCACCTGATAAGGGAGGGTGTGCTGGTTGGCCGCCTTCACTCCCGTGAGACCGCGGCTAAAATGGGAGAAACACCTACCGGCAACGCCCGCGCCATAAACTACAGACACCCTCCCATTGTGCGCATGACCAATACGTTCATAGAGCCTGGAGAGGCCTCATTAGACGACATTCTGGCAGACGTCAAAGAGGGCGTGTACGCACGCAACTGGTACGGCGGAATGACCAGCATGGAGATGTTCACCTTCTCCGCCGGAGAAGCTTTCATGATACGCAACGGCAAAGTTGAGGAACTGCTGCGTCCCGTCATGCTTACCGGCAACCTGTTCACCACCCTGGAAAACCTCGACGCCGTAGCCAGCGACCTTGACATGAATCAGGGAGGCGGGTGCGGCAAGGGCGGCCAGAGTCCGCTCCCTGTATCGAACGGCAGCCCGCATATACGGATTCAGAAATGCCTGGTAGGAGGAGCATAACCATTCTTGAGGAGATCCTGGAGCGCGCCCTGAAGTCCGCTGAAGAAGCGGAGGTATTCCACGTATCCACACGGGAAACGCCCGCTATCTTTGAAGCCAACAAGCTCAAGCTGCTGCAGACCCGTGAAACGGAAGGAGTGGCGCTCCGCATCATCAAGGACGGTCGCATCGGCTTCGCCGCCACTACCAACCTCTCTGAACTGCAACGGCTGGTCGACGCCGCACTGGAGGTGGCTCCTTTCGGAGCGGAGGCCAAGCTGGAGTTCCCCTCCGACTCCGACTACCCATCTGTAGAGGTTTACGATCCCGCTCTGGAGACATACCCGGTGGACGACATGGTGCAGACGGGGCAGACCTTGATCGATGCCCTGCGATCAGAGTATCCGGACGTACGATGCGAAGGCCGCGTTGGCAAGACCTTGGGCAGCCAGACGATACTCAATTCACGAGGGGGAAGGGTCACCTACACCGCCGGCTCATGCGGCGTGTACCTCCACGGCACCTTGATACAGGGCGAGGACATGCTCTTCGTAGGCGATGGAGAGAGCTCCTGCAGCCCCATCAAAGATACGTCGTTTGTGCTGAGCTCGGTGAAGGAGCAGCTTGAAAACGCAAGGAGAGTGGTTGTCGCGCCATCCGGCTCTTTGCCGGTAATATTTACCCCTCATGGAGTAGCCGGCACACTGATAGGCCCGCTGCTTTCCGGGTTCAGCGGACGCACGGTGCTCCAGGGATCCTCTCCTCTGGTGGGGCGGCTGGGCGAACGTATTGTCAGCAACAGCTTCTCCATCTGGGACGACCCCACCTTACCCCTTGTTCCAGGCAGCAGCCCCAGCGACGACGAGGGTGTACCCAGCCAGCGTAAGGCGCTCATTGAGCAAGGCGTAGCTTCCACGTTTCTCTACGATCTGCAGACGGCGGGGCAGGCGGGAGAAACCAGCACAGGCAACGGTTCCCGTGGGCTAGCCACGCTTCCATCGCCCTCCTCCACTGTGCTGGTCATAGAGGAAGGAAACGTAACCTACGCCGACATGATCAAAGACGTGAAGGATGGCATTGTTGTGGAGCAGCTGCTTGGCGCCGGGCAGGGCAACGTGCTGGCAGGCGAGTTCAACGCCAACGTGCTGCTGGGCTATAGAATTGAAAACGGCGAAATCTCAGGCCGTGTCAAAGACACGGTGATTTCAGGAAACGTATATGATGTGCTCAACAGCCTAGCCGCCATAGGCAGCGAGTCCAGGTGGCTGGGAGGAAGGTTTAAGACACCCCCCATTTACTGCCGGAGCGTCTCCATCTCAGCCAAGAACTGATTGTAGCCAGATGACCCTAGAGCTTTATTTTCAAAATATCAGCACGGAATCAAACTCCCTAAGGTATGGCGATTTGGCCAAGCTGTCCGGCCTCACCGACAGCGAGGTATCGTCCATGGGCCGTCAGTGGGCGTCCGTGCCCGTAGAACGGCGGCGTATGGTGATAGAGCGTCTGGTCACAATGGCTGAAAACAACATCGATCTTGACTTCACTTCGGTTTTCAAGCATTCGCTGGACGATGAAGACCCCATAGTGCGATCTCTGGGAGTAAACGGTCTCTGGGAAAGCAACGATAGGAAGCTGGTGACGCCACTCATAGCTCTTCTGCGAGAGGACTCCCACAAGGACGTGAGAGCTTCAGCCGCCGTGGCTCTGGGTAAGTTCGGAGCGCTGGCGCAAGACGGCAAACTGTTGTCCAGGGACGGAGAGCGTATCAAAGAGATGCTCCTGAGCTTGCTGGAGGAAACGGACGAAGACCCAGACGTATGGCGTCGCGTGTTGGAGGCGGCGGCGGTTTTCAACACCTCAAGAGTTCGTGAGCTGATCGGGAATGCATACACCAGCGAAGAGTTGAGACTGCGCATCAGCGCCATCTTCGCCATGGGGAAAACGGCCGACCCAGCGTGGCTTCCGACTCTGATCAACGGCGTTGGCGACGACGACTCCGCTATTCGATACGAATCGGCCATAGCCCTCGGAGAGCTGGCCGAAGAAGAGGCTGTGCCGCACCTAGTACGCTTGATCAAAGACTACGATACTCAGGTGCAGCTGGCCTCCATAAAGTCGATGGGCGCAATAGGAGGCCAGCTGGCCACGCGCACTTTGCAGAAGTGCCTGAGATCCAATGACGACTCCATCCAAGAGGCAGCGGAAGTCGCTCTGCGCGACATTGGGGTAGAGGACGACCAATGGGGTTCAGCTTCTAATGTACACACCGTGAGCAAAAAGGAGGGCGCATGACCATCCCTAATGAGAAGAGGCCAATCCTGATAGAACTCACGCTCCCGGCGGCGCAGCAGGACTTATGGGAAATGTGGACGACCAAAGCGGGCATTGAGTCCTGGTGGGGACCTGAGGGAATCATCTCTACAGTCCGCACGCTAGAGTTGCAGGTGGGCGGCCGTCTTGAGATAGTGATGAGTCCCAAAGATTCCATTGGCCAGGAAAGCTCAATGGTTGAGAAGATCACCTTCACCGAAATCACGCCAATGACAGGCATTTCGTTCACGGACAGATTTCCAGGCGCACCCGGCGTTGAACCGTACGATGTGATTTGTGAAGTTGCGTTCCAGCCTGCTCCGGAAGGCACGAAGATGACGTTCGCCTCCAGCGGGATGCACCGAGACGATTGGACGGAATACGCAACTTACGGTTGGAAAAGCGCTTTCCAGAAGCTGGCCGCGTCCCTCAGCCCTTGAGTGAGCAACTCCGGCCAGAAGGGCGTAAACATTCGCCCCAAGCCGGCTAAATCGCGCCTTGCTGGCGCAGCTTGATCAGGTCTTCCTTGGAGTAACCCAGTTCACCACTGTATACCGCGGCATTGTGCTGTCCCAAAAGGGGCGCCGGATGCCGCATGCTCCAGGGACTCTCAGGCATACGGAAAAGCTCTCCGGGCATCCTGACCTTTCCCATCACCGGATGGTCCACCTCCGTCCAGAAGCCACGTTCTTCCAGCTGGGGGCAACTCACCAGGTCCTCAGAGGTCTGCACAACTCCTCCCAGCCACTCGTTGGACATTATGCTGTGGTAATAGTCAAACTTGCCGACCTCTTTCAAGGCGGGCATCAAGACGGCGGCCCGCTCCTGCGGGGTCTTGGCCTCCGCCAGGGCGTCGCCTATTTCAGGGCGTCCAATGAGATTGGCGTACTCCTTCCAGGCTACGGCTCCGCTGAGGGAACGTCGCGGCGGGCGCAGGGTGGGGCTAATGAAGCCATCGCCAGTCGGGACTATCCCCTGCCAGCCCGTGCTCTTGAGGTTATCGGTATCCGCTTTTGGCGCCCTGCGGTCTACGGCGCCAAGAAAAGTGTACCTTATCACCGGCTGATAGTGGTGTGCCGCCGCTGTTTCGGCCAGGGATACGTCAAGGTGCTGACCGTGGCCGATGACATCCCGCGCATACAAAGCTATCGATGTGGCGTAGGCCGCGGTGATCCCTCCCAAATACAGGCTCTGAGGATGACCGTGTTTGAGCGGCTCGCGGTGATGTGCGCCGCTGGTGTACATCATGCCTCCCGCCGCCTGATAGACCAGATCGTTGCCTACG
The DNA here is from genome assembly GCA_965261445.1 of Dehalococcoidia bacterium. Taxonomy (GTDB): domain Bacteria; phylum Chloroflexota; class Dehalococcoidia; order Lucifugimonadales; family QGNO01; genus DAOUJH01. The sequence goes on from CBDHCW010000013.1 coordinate 50,107, forward strand.
TAGTCCCGGTACGGGCCGTTCTGTCCAAACGGTGTGACGGATGTTAGCACCAAGCCCGGATTGATCTGGGAAAGAGCGTTGTAGCCCAGTCCCAGGCCATCCAGATAGCCGGGCATGAAGCTCTCCAGAAGGACGTCCGCCGTTTTGACCAAGTCACGCAGTATCCTTCTACCGGCATCGGTCTCCAAGTTGAGAGTAACGCCGCGTTTGTTGCAGTTGAGGCAAAGGAAAAGAAGGCACTTTTCAGGATGGGGGTCATCCTGGTGGAACGGTCCCATCTGACGGGCCGGGTCGCCCCCGCTTGCCGGTTCCACCTTGATTACGTCGGATCCATAGTCGGCAAACAGCCTGCCGGCGTACGGGCCGGCTATTTCCGTAGACAGGTCAATAATTCGAAATTTACCAAGCGCTGTAACAACCATGCTATTCATACCTCAATGTCTTCTTGAAATCGGGGTCAACCTGAGAGAGCGTGCCTTCCTTCAGGGCCGCCTCTGTATCCATAGGTTTTCTTTCGCCGGCATTGGATGGCCGCTTGCCCATGACATCAAGCTCGTAGAGACGGGCCACGTCCGCTTCGCTCCAGCCAAGCAACTCCCCCATCAAGTATTCATTTTGCTCCCCCAGTTTCGGGGCTGGTCTGCGGATGTAGGATGGCGTATCGGTCAGCTTCCAGGGCCGGCTCACGTAAGCACGCCTGCCTATGCCCGAATCCGGCGGATGGGCAAACCTCTCGTAGAAGTTACGCGCTTCCATGTGAGCGTCGGTTAGAAGCTCGCGAGTGTCTTTCGTGGGGTATGCCGGTATGCCGTTCTGCTGCAAATCCTGCATGACCTCCTGGGCGTCCTGATCCTCAGTCCACCGGCTTATCTTGGCGTCCAACTCGTCTTCGTGATGCTTACGGGAAAGCGCGTCGCTGAACTTGGGATCGTCTACCAGCCCATTCCCCATCAAGCGGCACAGTGAGTCCCACTGCACGTCGGTCTCTACCCCAATGGCTATCCACTTATCGTCGCTGCGGCACGGGTAAACACCGTGGGGAGCATGTATAGGATGGCGGTTGCCCATGAGCTTCCCGTTACGTCCATTGACGGAGAAATCCAGGATGGCGTCTCCCAGAGTGGAAACGCCAATTTGGTACATGGCAAAGTCAACCCACTGTCCCCTACCCGTCTCATTGCGGTAGTGAAGCGCCGACATGATAGCGAACACGGCCATCCAGGCGACGTGCAGGTCGAACCAGGCGGCACCGACGCGGCGCGGGGTGCCTTCATCCGGATAGCCGGTAAACTGGCTGAGACCGCTGATCAGCTCCAGCATACTGCCAATGCCCGCATATCTCCTCCAGGGCCCGGTATGCCCGAAGCCGGTGTTGGAAAAATAGATGATGTCAGGTTTGATGCTGCGTATTTCCCGATAGCCCAGCCCCAGCCTGTCCATGGTGCCTGCACGGTTATTCTCCACGATCACATCTGTAACCCGGGCCAGGTCTTTATAAGCCTGGACGGCCTCCGGTGTCTTCAGGTTCAAAGTGAGGCTATATTTACTGCGGTGCAAGTGCTGGAAGCTAGCGTCGCGGTTCCAGGGCTCTTCGCCAGGGTCGTTGTCTACGTAAGGCCCCGTCTCGTCACGGGTCAAGGTATGGCTTTCTACCTTGACAACCTCCGCGCCAAGGTCGGCCATTATATGCATCGCGGTTGGCATCGCCACCGCCGTCGTACTGTCTATGATGCGCAGTCCAGCTAGGGCGTCTTGCATATCATCCTCCTAGTACCAATCCCTGCGAAACGTGTTGTAGTTGACGTACGGCGTCTTTGCGCCATGGGGCACCGGCAATTTTACCGGGCCGCCTTCCCTGGATGGCAGATACACCGTTGCCGAACCGGGCGCCTGTGGCTCGCCGACCTGGTTGGTGCCGTCTATGCGAATGCCAACGGCGTGATACTCGTGCCGGCCGGGAGTTCCGCCCGGTTCGTCCGCCCCGGTCTGCACCTCCCTGTACTTCTTCATCACTTCACCGGTGTAGACGGTGAAGTCTCCGTAGTAGACGGGGCGGCGCATTGCTATATACATACGGCGTATGAAACCGTCGTCGCCCATCCAGTCCGTGAGGAACCGCTGAGGGATCTGCACACGCTGGACTCCAAAGTCAAATGGCGCCGGCTGTCCCCGGTAGATGGCCAGCAGGGCGTCCTCGTGCTCGTCGCCATGGGAACGCGGCCAGCGCGTCACGGGATGGACCCGCGCCCATTCCGTGTCGTGCTTCGCGTAGTGGAAGAAGGGCTCAAAAGCAGTGCTATCGTGGAAGTAGTCTTCGCTGCTTTGCGTTGCGGATTGCATGGAGTGCTGGCAAATCTGATCCTGCAATGTCCAAGGAGGCAGTACCAGGGGACCAATCGTATCGCCTACGGCAACGTCTTCCCAGTACAGCTTTTCCGCGCCGCGGCGTTTCATCCCCTCTATCTTAGACAAAAACTCGTGGATCTGTTCCGGGCTGTATTGCGATGCCTTGCGTTCGTACATCATATGCTCACCCAAACGCTCTACAGGCATGGAGCGAGAGGTCTCCATAGTCTCCTGGGGCACCATGATCTGCGTACCGTAGCATTTGGCCGGCATATCGCCGTGATAGTCCCAGTAATACACCTCTGATATGAGAAAGAGGAGCGTCCCCTGCATGCCGGACCTCTCGATGAACTCCTTGGTTACCTTGGACGAACGAAACCTGGCGCCTGCCCTGAGCACATCGTAGAACTCCCAGGCGGTGCCCGAAATAAAATTCGCCATGGGATACCCTTCGGGACGCTTCGCGCCGTGCGCTGATGGATAGCGCACCAGGGCCAGAATAGGCCCGGGGGCCAGTTGAGCGCCGTATCGGCTCTTTCTGCCGTACTCCGGGTCGTTGAAAAGGGGGTTGTCGTCGCCAATGCTAAGCGTGTACTTGTGAATGGTCTTGGGATCCAGTAGGAGAGGAGATTGGAAGGGAGGGCCCGACTGTTCATACGGCGAGGGTGGAGCAGGCGGTAGGTTTTCCATCACTTCCTGCTCCAATTGCTCCCTGGAGCGCTCCATGAACTCGGCGATGGCTTCTTCAAAGGTCTGAGCAGTCATATGATGAACCCTCGAGGCAAAGCAGATTTGGCAAGTGACCCCTTTGGGATTATTCCACGCTTTAATTCTATGTCAACCCTGCAAGGACATGCGGACACGGGGAGATAGGGAGATTCCACCTGGCAAAGAGGGCAGGCCTCCGCCTCACCGTCGGATTGCTTGGGTTCTTCGCAATGACGGAGGGGATGTCATCCATGTTCCATAAACACAAACCTTTCGAATGCACGTCCTTGACTGTACTTTCCGGCTATACTTAGAATTGAAACGCCCTTGGAGGTGTAATGGCTCGGAAGGGACGCATAGAACATCATGTCTCGGCGGGGGGTGTAGTCTACCGCCAGGCCTGCGACGGCGTGGAGATCGCGCTGTGTCACAGGGTCTCTCCACCTTTGTGGGCGCTTCCCAAAGGCACTCCGGACAAAGGCGAATCCATGGACCAGACGGCCCTACGTGAAGTCAGAGAGGAAACGGGTCTGGAAGTGGAAATCCGGTCTCCTTTGGGAAGCATAGAGTACTGGTTTGTGCGCAGCCAGGACCGGGTACGCTGCCACAAGACGGTGCACTTCTACCTGATGGCTCCCACGGGTGGAGACTTTTCCTGCCATGACCCAGAATTCGACGATGTTCACTGGTGGCCAGAAGCAGAGGCCTTGGATATTATGACTTACTCCAACGAAGTGGAACTAGTGAAAAAGGCGCTCCAGGTTGCCCATGACGGGGCGGCGCCGGAATGAAGCCCCAAGTCATACGCGCCGGCAAGGTTATCCTCCGGCCCAAGCGCTTGGAGGATGCGGAAGACGACTACGCCTGGCGCTGCGACGAAGAGCTGGCGGAGCTGGACGCCGCAACACCGCTGATGCAGCCGTTCAGACAGTTCCTGAGATACTACGAGGATGATCTGAAACACCCCTCTTCATGGTCTCTGCGGCTTGCCATAGACGACCTGGACGGCAAGCACATTGGGAACGTGATGTGCTATGACATCAACACGCACTTTGGAGAAGCAGAGCTCGGTATCATGATAGGCAACCGGGACTACTGGAACAAGAGCTTTGGATACCACACCATGGTGGGCCTCATAGACCACATATTCCGCACCACCGACCTCAAGCGTCTCTATCTGCACACCCTGGACTGGAACATACGGGCGCAGAGCAGTTTCCGAAGATGCGGATTCCGCAGCCTGCGCACGGTACGCCGCAATGGACGCGACCTTATCCTAATGGAACTCCCCCGAGATTACTGGCTGGAAAACCGAGAAGAAAAGCTCCTCCCCCTCAGGCAGTCGGAAGCCCTCACCCACTGCCGTCAGCATGTTTGAAGCAGGGTCCCTAATCACAGACGGTCTGCGAAAGGAGATAGGCGTGGCATCGGAACCGCTGACGCACGAGGTGGAGCGTGGGGCCATTTTACGCTTCGCCGACGCTATAGCAGACCCCAATCCTCTTTACCGCGATGAAGCGCATGCGCAGCATTCCGGCTACAGGGGAATCATAGCTCCTCCCACGTTCCTTCGCACACTGCGGCCGGGCCCGCCAAAGGTGCAGTGGCAAAACCCACTGCAGAACCTGCTAGACGGCGGAAGCGAGTGGGAATACTTAGAGCCTGTGCATGCGGGAGACCAAATCACCGTTGTTGAGACACTGATAGACGTGAAGGAGCGCACCGGCAGACTGGGGCCCATGGTCATACTGACGAGTGAAATTACTTATACCAATCAGCTGCACCAGCTTGTCGCCACCCAGCGCTGGACGCTGATCACCTACTAACAATAGGAGCGGGCAAATTGCCGTACTGGGAAGACGTAAGAGAGGGGATGAGCATACCGCCGCTGCAGAAGCATCCCACCACGCAGATGCTGGTGATGTATTGCGGCGCCTCCGGCGATTTCTACCAGATTCACTACGACTCTGAGTTTGCCAGGAGCCGGGGGCTGCCCGGCGTTGTGGTGCAAGGCGGACTGAAGAATGCATTCCTAGCACAACTGGTCACCGACTGGATTGGCGACTCCGGACGGCTGAGAAAGCTCAGCTGCCAGCACAGGGGCATGGATTTTCCCGGCGGCACCCTGCATTGTAAAGGGGTGGTGACCAGGGTATACAAGGAGGAGAGGCGATTCCTAGTCGATTGCGAGGTTTGGCTAGAAAATGGCAAGGGTGAAAAGACAACCCCGGGCACAGCAACAATGGAGTTGCCATCGAAGTCAAGCCCGCATTATCCCGGCTGAGACCCGCTTGTTTAGGGAGCGAGCTTGTTTGAGTGCCAGTTTGCCAGCGATAGAGAGAGGGTAGTGTCCCAATCACGGATATCCACTGACTGACGCGCTCAATGATTACAGTTGGTATCATTGGACTTGAGAATGTATTCAGTGGGCTTGACAGTCGTCTCCATAGGGCTTAATATCGTTCTATGAAGATCGATCTGAAGGCCCAACGTGACGCAATTGAGGCTGAGCGCAGCACCCTAGAGAGTCGCTTACGACATCTGGAGGAAGTACAGCGTGCCCTTGACCTGTTGATTAACGAAGTTGATGCCTCTAACAAACGACAGCTTGACCTTTTCCCGGAGCAATCATCTGACGGACATCAGCGGATAGGAAACACGCCGAAAATCCGCTTCATTCTCAATGCTCTGGGTAATAAATCGGAGTTGCCATTAAGTATGCTCTCTGATATGGCCCTGCTTAAAGGCATAGAATTTGCGGGCAAGAACCCTAGGCGATCCCTGCACTTTGTACTTATTGGTCTTCAGCGGACTGGGTATGCAGAAAAGACCAACTTGGGTACTTGGAAGCTTACAGATAAGGCGCTGGAACAACTAGAGAAACGGAACGACATAAATAACGCCACCGTGGCGGGTCGTTAAGACCTACGGTCTCCCTAACACAAAACTGCACCCATGGATGCAGGGGTGGGAACCGTCACCAGCTACGGTGGCGTTGTCTCCTTTAAGATAGTGAGTTTGTTCCACTCTGTCAATTACTGAGGGCAATTATCCCCTTGTAACACTTCCCTAGCTAGGCTATAGTCAGCCCTTCACAGCTTCGTAAGGATAACCACACGTAGATTGCGTGATTGGACGGTAGAACTCAAGCCCGCGTCATCCTGTCTGACTCCCGTCTTGCTACTTCAGGTATCCCTGCACCGTTTGCAGGTCCTTATCGCCCCGGCCGCTCAGGCCAACCACAACCACGGAGTCCTTGCTCAAGGTGGGCGCCAGCTTGGCCACGTACGCCAAAGCATGAGCAGGTTCAAGGGCGGGTATGATCCCCTCCGTCCGGCATAGCAATCCGAACGCCTGCAACGCTTCTTCATCGGTGGCTGCTACGTAAGCGGCTCGCTCCGTATCCTTCAAGTAGGAATGCTCCGGCCCAACGCCCGGGTAGTCCAGTCCAGCGGACACACTGTGAGTCCCCACTATCTGGCCGTCGTCGTCCTGCAGCACGTAGGAGTAAGAGCCGTGCAATACTCCGGGGCTGCCCGCCACAAGGGAGGCGGCGTTTCTACCGCTCTGGGCGCTGTCTCCGCCGGCCTCCACGCCCACCAGCTTCACCTCCGCATCATCCAAGAAAGGATGGAACAGGCCTATGGCGTTGCTGCCTCCACCAACACAGGCCACCACATAATCCGGAAGCCGGCCGGCCGCTTGCATTACCTGCCGCCGACACTCGCTGCCTATCACCGATTGAAAGTCGCGCACCATCATGGGATAGGGGTGAGGACCCACAGCGCTGCCCAGCAGGTAATGCGTGGTGGATACGTTAGTCACCCAATCCCTTATCGTCTCGTTAATGGCGTCTTTGAGAGTCCTGGTGCCGCTGCTAACCGGGCGTATGTCAGCGCCGAGAAGCTCCATGCGGTAAACGTTGGGCGCCTGGCGCCGGATGTCCTCCTCGCCCATGTATACCACGCATTCCAGTTCCAACATGGCGCAGACGGTGGCGGCGGCCACGCCGTGCTGACCTGCGCCCGTCTCTGCAATGATGCGTTGCTTGCCAATGCGCTTTGCGAGCAGCCCCTGGCCAATAGCATTGTTTATCTTGTGAGCCCCGGTGTGCGCAAGGTCCTCCCGTTTCAGGTAGACCTGCGCTCCGTCCAAGTGCCGGCTTAGGTTGGCAGCATGGTACAGAGGAGTGGGGCGACCCACGTACTCGCCAAGCAACGACGACAACTCGTCTTGAAAGGAGGCGTCGTTCTGTACCGTCCGGTAGGCCTCCTCCAACTCACCAAGAGCGGCCATCAGCGTCTCTGGTACAAAGCGTCCGCCGTATTCCCCGAATCGTCCCCGTTCATTGGGGAGTGTGCCGTGTATAGTCATCTCTACTCCTTGGCCGCTCTT
>CBDHCW010000014.1:0-84302 GCA_965261445.1 Dehalococcoidia bacterium
CCTCCGGCGACCGCACCACCTCATCGGTAAACTCCTGGGTGCCTGCACGGCGCTTCAGGAGCAGTATGCCCAGGCAGAACTGAAGGCTGAACTTCGCCTCCAGCTCGTTTTGGGGATCGCTGTAGCGCAGCGGATTCAGTATGTTGTAGCCGGCGCCCAGCCGTACCTCCTCCACGTCCTCCGACTTGATGTCGTTCTCCAGAATGAGATCGAGCATGGTGTCCATGGAGGGGTGCGACAGCGAGCCGCAGGGGTACGGTTTCACCGAGACGCCGGGCCATTCCAGCGTATAGGGGTTCCCCAACCGTCCCAACAGACGTTCCGCGTCTACACCTCCTCCCATCACCTGGAAGTGGCCCCACTGTCCGTCGAGGGCGTTGGGGTCTGCCTGATAACCGAGCCCGGCCAGCTTGGCCGCCACGATGCCGTTTTCCGCGGCTGCGCCAGCGTGATAGGGCTTGGTCATAGTGCCAAAGTTGGCGCGCAGACCGGCGCTCTTTGAAGCTGCGATGCCAATGGCGTACCTGGTCTGCCCGCTGAGAGTCCATACAGCTTGGCGGCGCCGGTGGCCGCGGCAAATATCCCTATGGTGGCCGTGCTGTGGAAGCCCTGGATGTAGTGCCGAGGATTCATGGCCTCGGCTATCTTGCATTCCACCTCAAAGCCGCCGCAGAAGGCGGTGAGCAGTTCTTTGCCGCTTGCGCCCGTCTCCTGCGCCACGGCCAGCGTGGCGGCCAGGGCCGGCACGGTGGGGTGGGTGAGCAGACCGTAGATGCGGTCCGGCGTTTGAGCCAGTTGTGTATCGTCGAAGTCGTCGGCATGACCGGCGGTCCCGTTGGCCAGGGCGGCCTGTGTGCCGAAGTGGCCAGACCGCTGCCTACCACTGAACAGCGGCCCTCGACGCTGCTGTCGAGTACGTATTGCTGGACAATGAGCGAACAGGCGGCACGGCTTCCTGAAAGCATCACGGCGAAGCCGTCCACTAAGCAACGGTGCAACTCTTGCCGTACGTCCTCAGGTATCGATTCGTAGCTGAGACCCTGGATATAGTCAACGACTTCCGAGGTCAAGGTTCGTTCTGCTGTCATCCTGTCTCCCTCTTGTCGCCGTGGTGCGACCGGCGGTCAGGGGGAGTTTATACCATGATTGCAGGTCATGGAAGGGATGCGGTTTGCCGGTCATGCAAGCGTTGTGAGGTTGAGATGACTGAAGGTAAACTTGCCTCCGCCCGCCGCGTTTATTTTACCCGCGCTTCTATCCCGGCCAGCCGTTCGTGGACCTTGACCAGCGCCTGTGTGCCCTCTTCACCGTTGCCGGAGGCCTCCAGTGCGCTGAAGAGCTGATTGATCAGCGCCGTTGCTGGAAGCGTCAGCCGCATCTCTCTTGCGCCTTCCAATATAAGGCGAAGGTCTTTCTGCTGCAGGCGCACCATGAAACCGGGAGCAAAATCTCCCTTGATCAGCCGCGGGCCCAGGTTCTGTAGCTGCCACGAGCCCGCCGCCCCTCCCTTCACCGCCTCTATGGTGGCCTCCAGGTCGGCGCTGGAGGCGGCTGCGAAGACCATGGCCTCCGCTACGGCATTCATGGTCCCGGCCACTAGTATCTGGTTCACCAGCTTGGTGGTCTGTCCCATACCGTTTGGTCCGTGTGCACTATGTTCTTGCCCATGGCTTGGAAACGGGCAGGCACCTATCGAACACGCTTTTCTGGCCGCCCACCATGATGGATAGCGTGCCCTCTATGGCGCCCCAGGAGCCTCCGCTGACCGGGGCGTCCAGCATCCATCCGCCCTTTTCTTCCACCTGTTCGGCAATGACGCGGGTCACCGAAGGAGAGATGGTGCTCATGTCGATGAGCACCGCATTGCGATGGATGCTCTCTATGACGCCGTTTCGGCCCAACACCACCTCCTCCACGTCCGGGGGAGTCGGTGACCATCGTTATGGATTACGGATGCTTGTTCGGAGACCTCTCTGGGGCTTGCCGTGGTTGTCGCTCCGTCCTCTGCCAGTTCCTCTGCTTTGGATGAGGTGCGATTGTAGGCCACCACCGGGTATCCCGCTTTCAGCAGGTTGCGGGCCATGGGAAGTCCCATGATCCCCAACCCGATAAATCCAATCGATTCCTTTGCCAAGTTGGACCTCCTACGATAGGGAGACACTGTAGCCGAGGCCAGGTACAGCGTCAACGCGTGCGCACGGACATAATGGAGACATAGAGAGTACGGGCATGACGGAAGGGGGTATACCTGTTACAATCGGCGGACCGAGGCTGCGGCTTCTGCCGCCAGCCCGTTTAGGCGTTGGGGTTTGAGAAAGACATGCTAGCTGGACTGACCGAGCTTATAAAAGAGATGCCCCGGTTCCAACAGCTCAGAGAGCAGTTGAGAGATGGAGCCGGGTCCGCTTCCATACTGCAGGCAGCGGCGCCGTTGCTGGTGGGTACGCTGTGGCGGGAACTGAACGCGCCGGTGCTGGTCGTTTCGCCTAGGCCGGAGGACGCAAGGCGTCTCTACGACCGTTTGCTAGTCTACTTCAGCGAAGATCCCGCCATCCACAACTTCGCTGAGTTGGAAGCGCTGCCCTTCGAACGCCTGGCCGTGGACAGCACCAGCATGCACCAGAGGCTTCGCGTGCTGTCGTCGCTGGCGGGCGTGTATCCGGGAGAAGTGCCGCTGGTGGTGACGTCCGCTTTGGGGCTGGCCTTGAAGACGGTAGGTCCCGAGGTCTTCAAGCGGGATGACTTCACCGTGCACCGCGGTCAGAAGGTCTCCATGGAGTCGTTGGTCCAAAGGTGGACGGCTATCGGCTACCGCATGGAGCGTATCACGGATGCGCCCGGACGCATGAGCAGGCGCGGCGGATCCTCGACGTGTTCCCGCCTGGGGACGCCTACCCCTCGCGGTTGGAATTCTGGGGCGACGTCGTGGAGAGCATCCGCTCCTTCGATCCTGGAAACCAGCGTTCACTGCAACAAATGGGGCATGTTACGGTGGCTCCGGCAGAGGAGCTGCTGCCCTCCCTGCAAGACCCGGATGAGATTGGAGGGGCCTTCGCCGGCCTGGATTTCAATCCCCGCTCTGTCAGAGTGCGGGACCGCATGGAAGAGGAGCTTTCGCTAATGGCGGCCGGCCACTACGTAGAGGAGGTCGGCTTCTACGCCGGCTTTTTCAACGATCAGCTCTCCTTGATTTTCTCCCCCGGAACACGTTGGTGGTGCTGGACGACGGCTCCCAAATCGAAGAGACGTTGCGGGAGTTCGACAGGCGCAGCTTTGAGCTGCGGGAGACGAAACGGGAGCGTGGGGAGCTGCCTGGGGGGTTCCCCTCGCCGTACTTTACGCGGAGGAGATACTGGAAAGGCTGGAACGCACCTCCAGGACGCTGCGGCTTACCCGTTGGAGCGATGGGGATACATCCTCCTTTCCCTTTGTACAGGCTACCTCCTTTTGGAGCCAGATGCCCCTCTTCATCTCCGACGGGAGGAGCGCCGCCGCCGCGGAGAACGCGTCCTCGTGGTGACTCACCACGCTCAACGCCTCCACGAGATAATGGCGGAGAGCGGGCTGGGAGCAAGAATGATCGAGGATCTGACCGGACCGCCCGCGCCAGGGTCGGTTGCCATCCTGCGCGGTTCGCTTTCGGAAGGATGGCTGGCGCCTGGTGAAGAGGGCACGGCGCTCTTCACGGATATGGAGGTGTTTGGCACGGCCAAGATGGCACGGCTGCGCAGGCGCCGAACGGCTTCCCGCGCTCCGCTCATCGCTGAGATAGAGCCGGGTTCCTACGTGGTGCACACCGACCATGGCGTGGCTCTCTTCTCCGGCACCACTGTTATGGGAGAGGATGACTTGCAGCGGGAATACCTGGTCTTGGATTACGCGGAGGGAGACAAACTGTACGTGCCAACCGACCACGCCGATCGCGTTGGTCTCTATTCTGCGCCGGGCGATCAGCGTCCCACGCTGACCAGGCTTGGCACGCAGGAGTGGCTGCGAGCCAAGCGCCGTGTGAGGCGTTCCGTGCAGGAGATGGCCCAGGAGCTGCTCACGCTGTACGCCCAGCGTGAGGTCACTCCGGGGATTGCGTTTACCTCTGATACGCCCTGGGAAAGGGAGCTGGAGGACTCATTTCCATACGTGGAAACCATGGACCAGGCGAGGACGATAGGCCAGGTCAAAGCGGACATGGAGCAGGCGGGGCCCATGGACAGGCTCGTTGCTGGCGACGTGGGCTACGGTAAGACGGAGGTCGCCCTCAGGGCCGCCTTCAAGGCGGTGGCCGGCGGCAAGCAGGTGGCGATACTGGTGCCTACCACCGTGCTGGCGCAGCAGCACTATGCCACCTTCAGCCAGCGCCTGGGCCCCTACCCGGTCACGGTGGACGTGCTCAGCAGGTTCCGCACTGATAGAGAGCAGAAGGAAGTCCTGGAAAGGCTGGCAGAAGGCAAGGTGGACATCTGCATCGGAACCCACCGCCTGCTGCAGAAGGACGTGATGTTCAAGGACCTGGGCCTGGTCGTTATCGATGAGGAGCACAGGTTCGGCGTCGGCCACAAAGAGAGGCTGAAGAGAATGCGGGCTCAGGTCGACGTGCTGACCCTGACGGCGACGCCGATTCCACGCACCCTTCACATGGCTCTATCCGGAATTCGCGACATGAGCACCATGGAGACGCCGCCGGAGGAGCGCTTGCCCATAAAGACCTACGTGTCGGAGCAGAGCGACCAGCTCGTCCGCGAGGCCATCCTGCGCGAGCTGGACAGAGGGGGCCAGGTATACTATCTGCACAACCGGATTCACAACCTGGCCTCGGTGGTGGACTCTCTGAGGAGGCTGGTGCCGGAAACCTCGATTGGCGTGGCGCACGGCCGCATGCCTGAGGAGCAACTGGAGAGAGTCATGGACTCCTTCACCAGGGGAGAGTTCAACGTGCTGGCGTGCACCACGATCATCGAGTCGGGGCTGGACCTCCCCGGCGTCAACACGCTAATCGTGGACCGCGCCGATGCTCTGGGGCTTGCCCAGCTCTACCAGCTGAGAGGGCGTATTGGCAGGGGCAGCCAGAGGGCTTACGCCTACTTTCTGATACCGCGCGGCCGCCGCATCACCGAGGCGGCGCAGAAGCGGTTGGAGACCATCCTTGCCGCCACCGAACTGGGTGCCGGTTTCCGCATCGCCATGAAGGATCTGGAGATCAGGGGCGCCGGACAGCTGCTGGGCGCCGAGCAGAGCGGCCATATCCACGCCGTGGGCTTCGATCTGTACCAGCGCTTGCTCACCCAGGCCGTGGAGGAGGTCAGGGCGGGGGGCGAACTGCCGGAGCTGCCGGAGGATGAGAAGAGCGAGGTTTCCCTGAACCTGAGACTGCCGGCTCGCATTCCCCAGTCGTACGTGGAGGACCTGGCCGCTAGGTTAGGCCTGTACCAGCGGCTGTCGAAGGCGAGTACGCTGGGGGACGTGGCGCAGGTGCAGGAAGAGATGTGGGACAGGTTCGGAATGCCGCCTAGGGAGGTGCACAGCCTGCTTTACACGGTAAGGATAAGGGTGCTGGCGACGGAGGCGGGAGCCGAGTCCGTAACCAGAGAGTCCCGCCACGTCGCGGTGCGCCTGCTCGACGACGTCGGCGGCGCCCGCGACGCGTTGGAGCGTGAACTGGGGTCTCACGTCAAGGTGGGTCGCAGACTGATCCGCATGGAGACGGCGAGTCTGGACCGCCCCTGGGGACAGGCGCTCTGGGAGATGCTGGAAGGCCTCACCGGTTTCAAAGACCGTGTGGCCTCCATCATAGGGTGACCTGACTCCGCCAAGCGGCCGTCTCCATGTATCGGACCTATTGCGGGTTGGGTCTTCTCGTGATCCTTGCATTCTACACGTTTCCGTGTAGAATGCAAGGATCACGAGATACTTAGGAGGCAGACGGAAGTGGAGAGCGAGTGGGACAGAGAGAAGATCCGCGCCCTGCGCCGGCACCTGAAAGCCACCCAGCAGGAGATGGCCGAAGAGATGGGGACCCGTCAGCAGACCGTCAGCGAGTGGGAAACGGGCCTGTACAGGCCAAGGGGCGCCTCCAAGAAGCTACTTTCCATATTAGCGGAGCGCGCCCGTTTCCAATACGGAACGGACAGTGACGATGGGAATCCCGGTGCTGAAAGAGAGTTCGGCGGGGGTTCAAGCGGATAGGTGGCACTTTTGGTAAAGAGAAAGCTGCCGCTGATACCGGAGCGGCTGTTGGCTCGCCTTTGGCAGACCCGCGCTCAGCGGCGTTATCTGTCGACCGCGGATGGCAGGCGGGTCCGCGTACTCTACCCGGGGAGGCGCAACGGCGGCCCGGGCCCCGACTTCAGAGACGCCATGATCCAGGTCGATGGGGCGCCACCGCAGCGGGGCGACGTGGAGGTGCACCTGACCGATTCGGGTTGGAGGGAACATGGCCATCATGAAGACCCCAACTACAACAACGTGGTGCTGCACGTGGTGATGAAACGAAGGTCCAAGGGTGCCACGGAACGGCAGGACGGAAGGGAGGTGCCGGTGACCTCGCTGTCCGCCCCGGACGGCGAGGCGGAAGCTCCGCTGGAGTTGCCACTGTTGCGAAAATGGAGGTCGCTGGAGAAGGCGGATCTCCTTCTCGCCATAGAGGAGGCCGGAGAGAGGCGATTCAGGAAGAGAAGCAACGGCTACTTGGGAGAACTGCTTGATGAGGATGCCGACGAACTGCTCTATCGCGGGATCATGGAGTCCCTGGGTTACAGCAGAAACCGCGATGCCTTCCTCAAGCTGGCGCGCCTGGCGCCCTGGCGCCACCTGCGCCAGGGCGGCGAAGGTTTGCCCTGGGCCCAAAGAGCATCCGGGGTGAGGCGGATCCTGGCGGTGACCGCCGGGTTGGAAGACGGGGAGAGGACGGCCAGTACCGCGTTGCGGGGTGAGGGGATGGACCGGAGTGAGTGGCGTTTCGCCGGGGTGAGACCGGGCAACCAGCCGCTGCCTCGCATCGAGGGCGCAGTGGTGCTGGCGGCGCGGTTCCTGGAGACCGGCCTGGTTCGCGGACTGAGGCCCGCCGTAGCGGAGGACGGCATGGGGCCGCTGGTGAGGGCGTTCACGGCCGGCGTAGGAGGCAGGACGCTCATTGGGAAGAGCAGGGCGCTGGACATGGCGGTGAACCACGTCCTGCCCTTCTTTCACGCTTGGAGCGTATTGGTTGAGGACGGCTCGCTGGCGGAGGACGCTTTGCGGCTCTACTGGAGAGCGCCCCGCCTGGCGGACAACGAGATGACCAGGGAGATGGCATCCCTTCTAAAAGTCGAGAGGAGGTTTCTCAAGGGGGCCGTGGCGCAGCAGGGGCTGATCCAGATGTACCGGGAGATGCTGGCTGGCGGCGCGGACGGCGGCAGCGTGGAAGCGGTTAGAGAGCGTGGCGCGGCTTACAGAGCATTTGCCGCCGCCTAAATCACACTCCGTTGCCACATTTGGTATCATTGACGTCATGGACTCAGAGCATAGAGAGGTGCGGGGGATCAGGCTGCTGGACGGCGAAGAGGTCTGGCTTACACTTGACGGCAGGTACGGCCTGTTGGAATGGGCTCCCCCGCAGGACGATTTCATAGCTGTAACCAACCAGCGCCTGATCTGCTTTGCCCGCAAAGACGGGAAGCACCGCCGGGTACTGCTCCCCATCGGCAGCGTGGACTCGGTGGAGGTGACCGACCTGGCCAAGAGCATCAGGCCTCTGCTCAGCGGCGGGCTGATGCTGCTGGCCGCCATTGCAGTATCCTGGGCCACCGCCGCTCTGGGCTGGGGCGGCATCCTGCCCTGGATCATAGGGGCGGTGCTGTTGGCGCTGGGGGCGCTCACCGCCTCCAGCTACTTCGTCTCTGAGGATTCGCCCAGCATCACCTTCAGAGCGCGCACCGCCGAGGTCTCGCTGGCCTTGCGCGGAGAAGAGGCGCTCAGAGACGCCTATCGCGTGGCCAACGGCCCGTTCGAGGTGCGGGCGGCGCAGATGCCGGCGGCGGGGCAAAGCCGCGCCGGGAAGAACGGGGCGAATCGGGTCGTTCCCTGGTGGAGCCGGCCCAGGACGGCCCCTGGCCTGGCGGCTTCCGTTGCTGACGAAGAGGTGGAGAGGCCGGTGGAGCCTCCGGTCGGTGACTCTTCCACGGCGGATGCCGTGACCTCTAGTGTGGCGGCTTCCGTTGCTGACGAAGAGGGAGAGAGGCCGGTGGAGCCACAGAGCGGCGATCCTTCCACGGCGGACGACGCGACCTCTGAGGAGATTCCCCGGTCAGCCGAGTCCAAGGGAAGGCACGACGTCTAGGTCCCAACCCTTCAGCGCCGGGCCGCCGCGCTGGAAGTAGGCACAAGCGGCTATCATTGCGCCGTTGTCCACCGAGAGCGCGGGCGGCGGCACAATGACGGTGAGGCCGTCCGCGGCGGACGCCATGCGCTCCCGCAGCAGCAGATTGGCGGTGACGCCTCCTCCCATGATTACGCCGTGCGCCCCCGTCTCCCTGGCGGTTGCCATGGTCTTGCGCACCAGCACGTCTACGATGGACTCCTGGAAGGCGGCGGCCAGTTCTCTCACCCGTTCACCTGGCTCATCGCACTCTTGGACGGGCTCCGACAGCCCGTAGCTTTGAGCCTTCTGCAGAAGAGCCGTCTTGAGCCCGCTGAAGCTGAAGTCCATGGTGCCGGACATCCAGGCCCTGGGCAGGTACTCATCCGTTTCAATCCCCCGGGCCGCCTCCTGGATGGCGGGCCCCCCCGGGTAGCCGAGACCCAGGATGCGGGCCGCTTTGTCCAACGCTTCGCCGGCGGCGTCGTCCCTAGTCTGGCCCAGCAGCCTGAACCTGTCGTAATCTTCCATTAGGACGAGTTCCGTATGTCCCCCGGAGGCCACCAGGCAGAGTATGGGGAAACGCGCCTGTTCCTCCGGCGGCGTTTCCAATAGCCATGCAGCGTAGATATGGCCGGCCAGATGATTGACTCCGTAGAGAGGCATGTCCCCGGCGAAGGCCAGGCTCTTGGCCAGGTTGACCCCGACGAGCAAAGCTCCGGCGAGGCCCGGGCCATGGGTCACCGCCACGGCGTCGAGCTGGTCCAGGGAGAGACCGGCCTGGCTCATGGCCTCGCTTACGACGGGCAGTATCTGGAGGACGTGCTGGCGGGAGGCCACCTCCGGCACTATGCCTCCGTACCGCGCGTGCAGCTCCACCTGGGAGGCGACTACGTTGGATAGGACGGTGCGGCCGTCCTCCACCACAGCGGCGGCCGTTTCGTCGCAAGAGGTCTCTATTCCCAGTATCTTCATCGCCGTCCTACCAGGTGATAGGGTAGGGTAGAGCGGGCCGACAGGCAAGGGGCGGTCTTGAGGGGGACACCTTCCACTGACCATGGCGAATCGCCCCATCGCGTGGCCGCGCTTCCTCCGCGCCACTTTGCTATAATAGGATGGTTGCACGCGGGATTCCAGACCGCCTAACCTCGCGTGCGGCTCGCCGGCGCCGCGCGCGATGGGGCCTGAGAGCATGGAGGTGAGCATTGCCAGGGAGATTCGACTCGACTGAGGCCTGGATCAAGCGGGCCTGGAGCAACGGCTAGACGTGACGCCCTCTATCCGATCCTTCTTAAGGAACCTGGCCGAGCTCCTGCCTTGGCGGAAGCATTCGCGGGTGGCGGCGCGCAACATGATGCGAAAGGTGGTGCGACTGCAGGCCTGCTGCGGCAACCACGGCCAGCCGGGATGCTGAAAGTAGGTTGAGGCTCCCGGGGGGAGCCGGTAGTCAAGCGGGAGCATCCCCGCTCGCAACGGCGGTAGCACGTGTCTAGAGTCCTTCCACCGCCAGCACCGTGGCCTTGGAGGAGCGTTGCCTTATCCTCTTAAGGCGCTCGTATTCTCCAGATTGGTACCATTCCCTGAGGCTGGCCATGTTGGAGAACTCTATCACCACCAGGCGCTTTGGCGTCCATTCGCCCTCCAATTCATGGACGGTGCCGCCTCTGACCAGGAAGCGTCCACCGTATCTCTCCACCGTAGGCGCCACATGGCCTCGGTACTCCTCGTAGGTTACTGGGTCGGTGACCTCTACCTCTGCGATCAAATAGGCTGACATGGGCGCTCCTTGGAGAGAGATTCCCTAGAATTCGTCGAACATGCGCTGTATCTCCTCCGGGTCGCTGGTCCTGGTCAGAGCCAGGCGGAGCAGGATACGTGCCTTTTGGGCGCTTAGGTTGTCGCCGGCGATTATTCCGTCCTCCCTCTGCATCTTGGAGCGTATCATTCGCCCCGAACCGGTGCGGTTGACGGCTACCACCATGACGCCCTTCTGACGCGCCTGGCGGATGTCATCGCTGCCGCGGGGTCCGCCACCTCCGGCGCCTGCGCCGGCCAGCACAATGCCTTCGGCGCCAGCCTCTACGAAGGCGCGCACGGCTACGCCGTCCGAGTCCTGGTAGGCGTAGACGATGTCGACCCTGGGGAGGTCGGTCATGCCGCTCACGTCGAAACCCGTCTGGTGGGTATGCTTGCGGGTGGATTGCCTGTAGAAGACAGGCTTCAGGTCTGAGTCCAGGTAGCCGAGGAAGCCCAGCTCCCTGGATTGGAATGTCTCCAGGCGGTGGGAGTTGGTCTTGGTCACCTCGCGGGCGGCGTTGATTTCATCGTTGAGGCAGAGCATGACGCCCTTACCCCGTGCTTCCGCCGAGCCGGCCAGTATCAGGGAGCCGAGCAGGTTGTTGTCGGCGTCGGTGCCCATTGCGGAGGGGGGCCGCTGGCAGCCGGTGACCACCACGGGCTTATCGCTGTTCACGGTCATGTGCAGCCAGAAGGTGGTCTCCTCCATGGAGTAGGTGCCGTGGGTGACCACTATGCCGGCGACCTCTGGGTCTTCACGGAAGATGTCGTTGATGCGCTTGGAGAGCTGAAGCAGCTCCGGGGTCCTGATGCCGCTGTCGACGAAGAAGAGCTGCTCCGCCCTAGCGCGCACAAATTGCTCGGACTCCGGGATCCGCTTCAGGTTTCCGTGGACGTCTAGGCGCTCGCCGGTGCCGTATTCGACGAAGGTGAGGCGGGGCGAGCCCCACTGGGAGATGGTGCCTCCCGTGCCTAGTAGCCATACCAGGGGACGGTTGTCGGTAGTCATGATGTTTGCTCCTCCTTAACAGGTGCGCCCGGCACCGGGTAGTGGGGGGATTATACACAAAAGCAGTGGTGACATTGGGGGATGGCAAAGTGAGATTATTCGGGTATAATCATGGATGTGGCAGTGTTTGTGTCCCTAGCCGTGAAATGTTCAGCGTTCTCTCGCTCAGACTGGGTTGACCCATGTTGCGCCTTGAATCGCTTCTCAGGCTGGAATCAGTGGACTAGACCGGCCAACTACAGAAAAGGAGTCCGCCCATCATCTATTGAAGAATGAATCTGACCTGCCGCAGCCGCGGCAGGCCGCTGGATACAGGCCAGGCAGACGCATCTGTGCGCTGAAGGCCGCAACCCATTGAAGGAGAGGCGAAAGGGCCTTTCCATGAAGAGACCAAGCAACAGGATGTTGCTATAGCTACTAAGGAGAGAAACGTTGAGGATTTATGTAGGCAATTTTGTGTACGAGACAACCGAGGAGCAGCTCCGGGAGATGTTCGAGGAGTTTGGAGGTGTGGGAGAGGTCTCGGTTGTCCGTGACCAGTACTCTGGCCGTTCCAAGGGGTTCGGATTTGTGGATATGTCGAGCAACGACGAGGCCAACAAAGCGATAGAAGGGCTCAATGGCAAAGAGTCCGGTGGGCGCGCTCTGACGGTCAGCGAAGCCAGGCCAAGGACCCCCCGAACGTTCGATGGCGGCGGTGGGTTCAGCCGCTCCGGCGGCGGTGGCGGCGGTGGCGGTGGGGGCGGCGGGGACCGCGGTGGCCGACGCGGCAGCGGCCCACGCTGGTAATCGATAGCCGGGCAGGCTGAATAGTATAGAGAAAGCGCCGAATGAAAGGCGCTTTCTCTATTGTCTCAGCCGAATGGAGGGTGTCTCACCCGCTGTCGGAGAGTTCATCGAGGGTTCTTCTCCAGTCGTCCTTCCACTCCTGGACAAGGGTTATTCTGTCCTGGGTCTGGCCAATGGAGACAACGGGTAATGCCATGCTTTGACTCAAGGCGCGGCTCAGGGCGGTGATCAATATGTCGCTTGCTTCAATCAACCTGTTCAGTAGAAGTTCGCTATTTGGGTTGGTCATTTGACTCCTCTTTGTGTGCTCTAGTGACGGCTGGATGCTGTTGGTAAGCATACAGGATTCTTTGCTGCGCTTGGGATGGCAGAGGGTGTTACTTAGAGTGGCAGGGTATTGCAGGTCACAGTGTTGGCGGTCAGCGGCTTTCCATAGTAGGAGCTGCGTTGGTCGGTAGGTGATGGTTGAAGGCTGGATCAAGGCGTCAAACCTATTTCCGGAGGCAAGGGATGGAGCAAAGGCGACCGCGGTTCGTGCACGACCAGGAGGTGACGGTCAGAGCGGGCATATCGCAGATTCTGCCCGGCAAGGAGGGTTCCACGCTGTTCACTGCCGGGGATGCAGAGGGCGTGATGGGGAAGACGGGGGTGGTTGAGTTTGGCGCGTTCCCCTTGGTCTCTGTCGACCAGGATGGTCAGGATGCGGCATACGGCGGATTTGCTTACGTGGTGGCGATAGACCACAGCCGCTGGCTCATCTACGAGGACTGGCTGGAGGCCAAGCAGTAGAACGCGCCGGGGGAAAGCTGCCCAAAGCCCTTGCTATTCCTGGTTGGCTGATACGAATTTCATGGAAAGGGAGTTCACACAATGACGGGTGTTGGTCTGGGTGAGCCTTTCTCCAGCAAACACGTGGCCGAGATGGCCGCCGCATCCGGCGCACTCGATTTCCGTGCGCATGCCATCGGGGTCCGGCAGGCGGACCACGGCGCCCGGTACCTCTTTGTCGAATGCGGGCCAGCCGCAATGGGCATCGAACTTGTCGACTGATCGGTAAAGCTCTGCGTTGCAGCGACGGCAGACGTAGGTGCCGGCCTCGTAGAAGTCGTCGTACTCGCCGGAGAAGGGTGGTTCGGTTCCTTTCCCCTCTATGATGAAGCGTTCCTCAGGGGATAGGGGATTGTAGCTTGCTTTTTCCATGGTTGCCGCTCCATTCCTAGTTTTGTCCAGTATAACACTGTGAGCAGGGAGGCCTGTAGTGATGGGGGAGTGGAGGCGCTGACCAGCCAGGCTAAAGCTCCAATTCAATTCCCACGCCTTGTGCTAGCGCTTTCTCATAGGCGTGGTTGAATGCCACTACGTCCAGGGCGGCTAGGCCGGTGGAGTCCATTACGGTCACTTCCTCCTCGCTTTCTCTTCCCTTCTTCCATCCGTTGACTATTTCCCCTAGCTCAGCGTGTACGTCGTCCTCGTTCATCATGCCCTGGGCAATGGGCGTGCTTACTTCACCGCCTATCTTGCACTGTTCCAGACTGTCCACCACCACTTTGGCCCGTCCCAGTATTGCAGGGTCCAGTTCCCTCTTCCCCGGGGCGTCGGAGCCGAAGGCGTTTAGATGGGTTCCCGGGGACACCCATTCATTTTGTACAACCGTGTCCTTGGAGCGAGTGGTGCAGTAGACAATGCTGGCACCTCCCACCGCCTCGGCCGGTGAGGAGACCGGTTTCACGGCAACGCCCAGCTCGCTGCCCATATCCGCGGCGAACTGCTGCGAGGTAGCCTTGGTCCTACTCCATACCCTGATCTCTTCAGGGGGGCCGTACTGGGCAATGTGACACCGCAGAGTGTGCCTGGCAAGGTTTCCCGTACCCACCATTGCTATGCTGCGCACATCCTGGACTGCCAGATACTTGGAGGCTATGGCGGCTGCGGCCCCTGTTCTGAGGAAAGAGATGAAGAAGGAGCCCTGGGCCATTATGCACTTGGGGGCTCCTGTTTCTACATCGGTGAGAACGGCAAAGCTGTGCATGCTGGGTAGGCCGAACTTGGAGGGATTGTCGGCGTACCCGAATCCCAGCGTCGAGCATAGGGTAGGGACAGAGGCCATGGATCCCGACCTGAAGTCGACGTCGCTGTTGGGGACGGTGGTGTGGTAGGCCACCATTGGCGAAAAGCTGGCAGGGACCTGACCTCTGAGGCTTTGGGCGTATAGCCGGAAGGCGGTTTCGGCGTGCTCCAAGGCTTCGCCCGGCGTGATCAGCGGCCTGACCTCCTCTTCCGATAGGTAGAGCACCTTTGCTGCGCCTCTATCCGCGGACATTTGCATCCCTCCCGGTAGTATCCGTTGCGCGTATCTCCCAACGGTTGTGCTGGGAGTCCGCTTGATTTCAAATGATGGTGCCCCCAAGGGGATTCGAACCCCTGATCTCCACCTTGAAAGGGTGGCGTGCTAGGCCGCTACACCATGGGGGCGTTGTGGACACGACTTAAAACTATAGCAGGACAAGCCCTATCAGGGATAGAGAGACGGGCTCTCCAGCCCTGTGGTCTCCGGCAGGCCGAACATAAGATTCATGTTCTGCACGGCCTGGCCCGCGGCGCCTTTCACCAGGTTGTCCAGGCAGCTCACCACCACTAGGCGCCTTGCCTTCTCGTCGATGGTGGGGTAGACCAGGCAGTAGTTGCTGCCCAGCGCGTGCTTGGTCTGAGGCGGCAGATCGGTGACGCGCACGAAAGGCTCCGAGCGGTATGACTCTTGGTAAAGCCGGCGCACCTGCTCTTTGCTGATCCCATCGACCAGCGGAGCGTAGCAGGTGGCAAGGATGCCGCGTGTCATCGGTATGCGGTGGGGGATGAAGGTGACCCTGGCGCTTTCTGCCTCACGGAGCCCGGCCAGCTCCTGTGCTATCTCTGGTTGGTGGCCGTGTCCGTCCAGTCCGTAGGCAACAACGTTTTCGTTGGCTTCGGCGTAGTGGTCCATGATATTGGTGGCTAGGCCGCCGCGCCCGGCGCCTGATATGCCTGATTTGGCGTCGATAATGATGTCGTCGCTGATGATGCCTTCACGCACGGCGGGCAGCAAGGCCAGGATGGAGGCCTCCGGGTAGCAGCCGGGGTTGGCGGTCAGCTTGGCGCTCTTGATGTTCTCACGGTGTATCTCCGGCAGGCCGTAGACTGCGCTGGAGAGGAGATGGGGGGCCGGATGTTCTACTTTGTAAGCCGCCTGGAACACCGAGGCGTTGCGGATGCGGAAGTCGGCGGCGATGTCGATGGCCTTGACGCCCTGCTCCACGAAAGGGGCCAGTGCCGCAGCGCTGGCGCCGCTGGGCAGTGCGGAGAATACGACGTCCACCGAGCCTTCGATAGACTCCGTTATAGGCAAGTCGATGTCCCAGAGGTAGGGCATTACCTCAGGGACGCGCTTGCCAGCCGCGCTGCGCCCGGTGACGGAGAGCACCTCGGCCTCCGGATGCCGCCAGAGCAAACGCGCCAGCTCCGAGCCTGAGTATCCTGTGACGTTGATTATGCCTACCTTCATGCGATTCTCCTATACAAGCGACATGACGAGTATAGCAAGAAGGTGACGGTACTCACAATCAGGGGCAATATGTCTCACTGCGTTCCGTTGTGCAATAATCCGTCGTTGATAAAGGGGCCGGTGACCCGACTGAGTCTAGCCTGGCTATAGATAGTGACTTCCCATGGAGAGGGGGAGATAGTATTCAGGTAATCGACTGGTTGGAGGCTATGCATTCTACTGCCTTCTGTACATCGAAGAAGTCTTCGAATTCAAGGGAGCGAAGCCCACTCGACTGAAAGTGACTGTAGAGAGTACTCCTAGCGATGACATAGTCCGCTTCTGACGCGGCTGAAATGTCGGATTTGCCGTCGCCTATATAAACTACGGAGCGGCGCTGGCTCTTATGGTAGCGCAGCCATGAGAGTTTGAAACCCTGTAAGCAATCCGAGCCGGATGGGTCTGGGTATGACAATACGACCCCACTGGAGGTGATTTTGCTGCGGGCGCAGCGCACTTCGACGCTGGACAGGCCCAGACTGTGCATCACAGGGAGTATATAAAAGTCTATTCCGCTACTCACTACAGTGAAGTGAATGCCACGGTCCAGGCAGTACTCTACGAACTGGGAAAAGCCGGGTCGCACTTCAACGTTGGCAAGCACAAAATCCTTTATGGCTGCTCCATCTGCATTGAGCAGTGCGAACTGGCGCCTGTTGTTTTCTTCAACAGTGATCTGCCCGGCGTCGTAGAGCGCCTGTACACACCGCCATCCCTCACTACCGAAGGCTTGCAACAGTAGATAGCTGACGTTGCAAGTGACTATCGTGTCATCAAAATCACATTGTACAGTCAGCATAGGAATACCCTAGTTGATGCCTCTTCTGGCTACGGCGAGGCGCCAGACCACTACCAGGTTGGTTGCTGCGGCGAGGAGGAGGAGCGTGGCGGCGCCCTGTCCCACGATGGCCCCCACCATGACCACAAGCAGCCGAGCGTCTCTGGAGGCAAGGGAACCGGCGAGGCCGGAGAACGCTCCTCCCAGAGTGGCCTCGGCGCGGGCCCGCGAGTAGCTGATCATAAGGGAGCCGGTGATGGCGAGGAGGCCGAGAATGAGCACCAGTGAATCCGCCGCCCTGGCTTCGAATTCCAGTGCCCAGTAGGTGAATCCGGCCAGAATAGCCACGTCGGCATAGCGGTCGAGCACGGCATCGAAGAACCCGCCGAAGGGGCTGGCCATGTCCTTGAGGCGCGCCAGGTCTCCGTCTGCGCCGTCCACTACAGACGAGACTTGGGCAACAATGCCGGCCCAGATGTTGTAGCCGGCAAAGAACAGCCATAGTGAAGCCAGTGCAATCACAAAGCTGACGAATGATACGTGGTTGGGGGTGAGGGGCGTCCTGGCCAATAGAGCAGCCAGGGGACGTGAAAGCCTACGGTTAAGGTAACGCGATACCAGCCCTTCTTTCGGTGATTGTGCCATTATCTCCAGAGACAGCTTTCCTTACGTATACCAGGTCTTCCCACGTGTCCACGTCATGCCAGAAGCTGCCGGAGACGTCGCAGGCTTGCAAAGTGCCGCCCTCATTGATCAGGCGAGTGACGGCGTGACTGAGCTCGTACTGTTCTTTTTCTTCAGATAGCTCTTTGTCGATCGCTTCGAAGATGTCGGGCCAGAATTTGAAAACGCCGGCATCTATGCCGTTCCAGTGCTCCAGATCCTTACCTATGGAGACTATGGAACCGTGCTCCTCCACCAGTACCCTGGTGCCTTCCTCCATCTGGCGTAGGGAGAAGTCGAAGTCAACGGCCAAAGCGCTGTCCTTTCCCTGGACGTCAGATAGAGGCGCAAGAAGGTCTGGCGAAACCATGTGATCGGCCATGGAGAGGATAATAGGCTCATCATTGCTGAAGTGGCGTGCTGCGTAAACGGATAGGGCGTTGCCCATCTCGTAGTGCGGGTTGAAGATGAATTGGACTTCAAGTCCGTACCGTGAACCGTTGCCCACCCATCTCTCTAGGTATTCTCCCTGATATCCGGTTATTATTGCTATGTTGGTGATTCCTGACTGGGCGAAAGCCTGTAGAGTGTAGTCTATGATAGGACGGCCTGCTACAGGAAGAAGCACCTTGTGTTTGACGCTATGGTGGCGGGCAAGCCTCGAACCGAACCCAGCCGCTAGTATCACTCCTTTCATTTGTTAAACCTCCTTTGTGGTCTATAACGCCGCAAAGTTGCCCCAAAAGCGCAACGAAAACGCAAGGCAACCATGGAGAGGCCAGCATGAAATAGAAAGCTGACGGAGGTTAGCCATCAGCGCTGCTGTGAGCAACGCTAGCTCCGTTAGGCCGTGTTTTAACAGCAATGGGGAAGTCTGTCAAATGCCAAACGTCAAATGGGAAGCGCGGGCTTGGTGAATGAGCTCTTCTATCCTTCAGGCATTCTTGCGGTTCAGGACGCGTCGGGCGGCATTGGCAACGTCGGAGGCGGCAAGGCCGTATTTGTCGAACAGCTCCTGGGGCTTTCCGGATTCGGCGTAGCCCGTGACCGCCACCATCTCAATGGGGACAGCCTGGATTCCCCCGGCGGCTTGGGAAACGAGACTGCCCAGCCCACCGTGAATATAGTGCTCCTCGGCAGTGACTATGGCCCCGGTGCGGCAGGCGCCGGCTACGGCGTCCATGTCAAGAGGCTGAAGGGTGGACATGTTCACTACGCGGGCCTCGATGCCCTCCCGCGACAGGGTATCCGCCGCTTCCAGGGCCGTGGATACCATTATACCGCAGGCAATGATGGCCAAGTGGTCCCCGGGGCGGAGCGTCTCCGCCTTCCCCAAAGTGAATTCAGCCCCGTTGGGGTGGAGCACGGGAATGGCGGGCCGTGAAAGGCGGATATAGAAGGGTCCTTTCTTGCTGGCGGCAAGCCTGACCACGGCCTCCGTTTCAGGCCCGTCACTGGGGACTACTACGTTGAACCCGGGCAGAGCGCACATGAGGGCTATGTCCTCTATGGATTGGGCGGAGATGCCGTCTTCGCCGGTGAGCAGGCCGGCATGGGTGCAAGCTATCTTCACATTGGCGTTCATCTGGGCTATGTTGATCCGTATCTGGTCGTAGGGGCGCCCAGTACCGAAAACGGCGAACGTGGAAGTAAAGGGGATCTTGCCGGACATGGCGAGGCCGGAGGCCATGCTCATCATATTCTGCTCGGCGGGGCCAAGATCGAAGAAACGGTCGGGGAACTCTCCCGCAAACAAAGATGCGAAGGTGGAAACGTTGAGGTCGCCACCTAGGACTACCACGTCCGGGTGGCTCCTCCCCAACTCCAAAAGTGTCCGGCCAAAGGCTTCACGCGTAGATGCTGTGGACATGATCCATTCCTAGGTGGTGACTAAGCTGCTGTTCTCCATCTCTTTGATGAGTGCGGAAATGCTCTGTTCCGCGTAGCCCATCTCCGTCATGGCCTCTTTGGCTTCTTCAGCCGAGAAGCCGAGCTCGATAATAGCCTGTCCCGCCTGTTCCCAGGAGGGGGCCTTGCCATGAAATCCGGGGTTGTTCTCCATGAAACTGACCCCCTTGCCTTTGATGGTGTTGGCTATGATAACCGTGGGCTGCCTCTTGACTTCTCTGGCGCGCTGGAATCCTCTGTAAAGGGCCGGAATACTGTGCCCGTTGACCGTCAGGACCCGCCAGCCGAAGGAGCGCCATTTCTGTGCCAGCGGTTCCAGTTCCATGACTTCGTGGGTGAAGCGGTCGTTCTGGATGCGGTTGCGGTCCAAAATGGCGGTCACTGTATCTATCTGGTAATGGGCCGCTGACATCGCCGCTTCCCAGACCTGTCCTTCGTCGCACTCGCCGTCACCCAGCAGGACGTAGGTGCGGTAGCTCTTGCCGTCGACTCTGCCTGCTAGGGCTACTCCTATGGCAAATGAAAGTCCCATGCCCAGGGAACCGCCGGACATCTCGACGCCAGGCGTGCCTATCTTGGCATGGCCCTGCAAGTGACTGTCGATTTTGCGGAAGGTGCTCAGGTCGCTCAGCGGGAAATAACCTCTGTGAGCCAGCACGGTATAGAGACCGGGACAGGCATGCGCCTTGCTGAGGATGAAGCGATCTCTATCCGGGAAGTGGGGGTCTTGCGGATTGTGGCGAAGCACTTTGTAATACAGCGTGGTCAGAATATCGGTCTCGGAAAGGGAGCCGCCTGAATGACCAGTGCCTGCTTCCGCGATGCTTAAGAGCAAGTCGCGG
The DNA here is from genome assembly GCA_965261445.1 of Dehalococcoidia bacterium. Lineage (GTDB taxonomy): Bacteria > Chloroflexota > Dehalococcoidia > Lucifugimonadales > QGNO01 > DAOUJH01. Next base: position 19,693 of record CBDHCW010000014.1, read on the forward strand.
CGGATCTTGCGGGCGATCTTCGTGAGGTGCGATCTTTCTTGTGATGAAAGCGGTCTGGTGAGATCAGGTGACGACAGCGCATGCCCACGGTCGAGTGTCATAAGAAGGCAGAACTCCTAACAGAGAATAGAACAGCGATTATAACAGCCTGAAAGCCCGTTGTAAGGGGGGTATGCTACCGTTTTCCATAGAGTATGAAGTATGCTTCAGCCTGAAATGATCATAGACTTTCATACCCACGTATTCCCGCCACGGCTTGTGGAGGGGCGCAGCGCTCATTCGAAGCGAGACACCACCCTGGCAGCGCTGTTTGCCAACTCCAACGCCCCTATGGCAACCGCGGGCGACCTGATTTCCGCCATGGATGAAGCCGGGGTAGATGCCGCCGTGATCATGGGTGTGGGCTGGACAGATAGAGGCATAGCCCGGGAGGCCAACGACTACCTCTTGGAATCGGCGGCCCGTTACAGCGGCAGGCTTGTTCCGTTTTGCTCGGTGAACCCCGCCTGGGGTGAAGACGCTCTCAGTGAAATCGACCGCTGTGCAGCCTCGGGGGCCAGGGGAGTGGGAGAACTCCACCCCGATACGCAGGGGTTCAAACTAGGGGACTCGTCTCTGATGGATCCGTTCCTGGAATGCGTGAAGTCGCGGAACATGGTGTTGCTCACGCATTCTTCTGAACCGGTGGGGCACGTGTATCCGGGTAAGGGCACGGTGACGCCGGCCGTGTTGATGGAATTCATAGAGAAATACCCAGACGTCGACATAGTTTGCTCGCACTGGGGAGGCGGCCTGCCCTTCTACTCCCTGATGCCTGAAGTGAAGCGGGCTTTGAGCAACGCCTATTTCGACAGTGCCGCGTCGCCGTTCCTATACCGCGCTTCCATCTATTCGCTGATGTCAAAAGCGGCCCGCCCCGGCTCGATATTGTTCGGCTCCGACTTTCCCTTGCTGCGACCGGGACGGCTGATGAGACACATTAGAGCCGCTGATATCTCCGCAGAAGAGAAGGAGCAGATCCTGGGAAGGAACGCACAGCGGCTGCTGGGTCTGTAGAAGATGCAAAGGGATGGAGACGCCGGCGTTTCTAGGCTGTTCATTGCAGTGGAACTGACGCCTGCCGCTTGCCGGTACGCGGCGAAAGCGCTCCGCATATTCAAAGAGGGACTCCCTTTCGGCGTGCGCTGGGTGAGGCCGGAGGGCGTCCACCTTACACTGAAGTTCCTGGGCAACGTATCCAAGGATGCAATACCTACCATAGAAAGCGGCATGCGCCAGGCGGCAGAGGGGATTTGCCCCTTCACTGTACGGGTGCAAGGCGCGGGCTGCTTCCCCAGTTCCAAGCGGCCGCGTGTGCTATGGCTGGGACTGCAGGGCGAGTTGGAGCCGTTGCTAACCGTTCAGTCCCGGCTGGAGGATTCATTGGAAGCGTTGGGAGTGGATAGAGAGACCAGGAGATTCAGGCCGCATTTGACGCTGGGTCGTGTCAGTGGCGAGTTGTACGAGGGTTGGGCGGAGAGAGTGAAAGAGACTTTGCAGGCCGTAGGGGCGATGGAGTCCTGCGACCTCCCCGTAGATGGACTGAGCCTCATGGAAAGTGTTTTGGGAAAGGAAGGGGCCGTGTATGCTCGGAGGGCTTTTGTTGCCCTAAGCCGTTGTTGACATTGCTTGCATAGTGCAGAGGTTGTGATATACTTTTCAAACTTTCAATGGTTGCTTAAGGATGAGGAGGTACAATTGGAGGCTACATACCCCAGCTGCCAGCAATGTTCAACAGGTCTTCTGGTGCCCCTATCTGATTTTGGGAGCCAGGGTGCCCCAATACAGTACAAAGCCTGGGTGTGCACCAACCCGGACTGCGGTTTCAATATCAAGATCAGAAACGGCGACGTTTATCTGAACGAGCCGATTCACAGCGGTGTTAATCACGCTTCCAGGATTCGCTAACCCGGCGCTGACCGGCATACGGCTAGGGTCGGTGCTGCTTGAAACAAGCCGTTTCTTCTAGTTGCGGTTGGCATTTGCGTCTACCTGCATTTATCATTAGTGGACGCTGAGCAAACCGGTGAGCTGCGAGTGATGCAGCACTCTTTTATGAAATGGCAGTCATGACCCACCGATCACGCCGCTTTGCCGCCATGGCATCCATTGCCATTGGCGTTCTGCTCATCTCGGTTGCCGGTATCTACATGGTACTGGGCTGGTCGATGAATCGGGGGCTGGGCTCTCTGGAGTTTGAGGGTGGTGTCGTCTCACCGGTCATCGTCACCGAGCCGGGAAACAGGACCTTGGAGGAAATAAGAGGCGAGGATGTTTCCCAGCAATCCGTCCAACAGCCAGGGGGACCAGCCTCCTTCCCGGATCCCGGCAGCGTACGCCTATATCCCGGCGAGAATCTCCCGTTCATTGCTTGGGACGACCCTTGGACAGCGCAACCTTCCTCTGGAATAGAGGATGACCTGTTGGAGGGGTTCCACCTCCTTGACGAGTCCCAGATAGCCGCAGTAGGAGAGATGCCCTCTGCCACGGCCATTGGGATTCCCGCCATTGGGTTGGATGCGCCGATTCAGGAACTGGGCATAATAGACCTTGGCGACGCACGCCAGTACGAAACGCCCAACAGGGCGGTTGGCCACATTCCGGAGACCGCCAATGCCGGTGAGCTGGGCAACGTGTGGCTGTTTGGCCATTTGCAGAGTCCGTTGCGCGGCGAGGGGTCCATATTCAGAAACCTTCCTCTCATCCCCGATAAGCTGAGGAAGGGTGAGCGCGTGTACGTTGTGCTGGACGGCCCGGCGGGCAGCTACCTGTATGAGGCTAAATCGACTTCTGTGATCCATCAGGATGAGTTGAGTCTATATCCGTCGGACGGAGCCACTGTAACGCTGGTGACCTGTGTGCCAACGTTTGTCTACGACCATAGACTGCTGGTTACGGGCGAGCTAGTAGGCTTCAAGCCGCTTTCTGTATGAAGGCAATGACTCTCCTGGAACAGTGGAACGCGCGCTTCTGGGCTTGGATTGGGCAAGGGAACCTTTCCTTAATCTCTCAGGGCTTTTGGTACAGGTTGATAGCCTCCTTGGGAGTCAGCATATTGATGCCCATATGAGGGCGTATGGTGTTGTAGGTATCCAGGAAGCGCTGGTACCAGGCATTCAACTCCAGGTGGTCTCGAGGGGCCTTCTCCAACCAGAAGAAGAACTCCTCTTCATCCGTGCGAAAGCTACGCTCAATCACCGCATTCTCATTGGGGGAACTCTTATGAATGTAGAAGTGCTCTAGTCCCACCTCCTCACACTTGGCGTGGAAGCGCTTCTGGAACTCCAGGCCGTTGTCGGTCTGCACGTAACATACAGCGAAGGGCAGCGTTCTGGTTGCATGGTACAACGCAAGGAGTGATCCAGCTTCGTCCACTTTGGGGAGGATAAGCCCCACCTTGTATCGGGTGGAGATATCCAGGGCAGCATACAGGTAGCACGTGTAGGGCAACCCGGAGAGCTCCGGGGTCACGTACTTCACGTCCATCTGGAGGTAGCCAACTCCGGGACAGTTACTGGGTCGCATCACCCGGCCGTTCTGGAATCGGGGCCGTCGTCGCTTGGTGCTGGGACGGACCAAGCCAACCCTGTGCAAGTACCTGTGAATAGTTGACGCCGATACCTCCATCCCCTCCGATCTCGCCATGACAGCCAGCTTCTCCCGGCAGAAGCCCGTCGCTTCCCTCCATCTCCTTACCAGGGCAGCTGTCTCCCCTCTCAGCACCCGCTTGGAGTGGTTGGGAGCCGTGGACTGGCGCTGCACCCCACGCCACCGGACGTAGCCCCAAGGCTGCCGTCCCCGGTCCACCCACCGCTTCACCGTACGCCGGTCTATCCCTAACTGACGAGCCGCTTCTGAACTGTTCTGACCACATGCCTTCCATGTCTCTATGATTGTCCGTATCGGTACTCTTATCATATTTCATTCTACACAACCTGTACCTTTTGTTGTGAGAGAATAAGCCTTTCTGATTAGGGTCAGATAGATATCGGACACCAGCGAGAGAGATGAAAGGGAGGTATGCTGGTGTCAAGATGAGTGTATATGGGGCCATACTGCCGGGAGCGGCGAGATTGGCACGGCTCCTGGCGGAGTCCTCTATGGAAGCCAAGCGCCGATGGAAAGTAGTGCGATGGTGTGAGGAACATGAAGGGAAGGTGCGGTTGACAGCCCGTCACTTTGGGTACAGTCCTGACACCATAAGCCGATGGGTACGCGCCTACAACACTGGTGGAATGAGAGGGCTGGAGTCTGGGAGTAGGAGACCCAGGAGGGTGAGACAACCCCAGACGTCGCTGGAGGTGGTAGAGAGGGTTCAGGCCGTCAGGGAGCAGTACCCCCGATGGGGACGGGAGAAGCTGCGGGTACTATTATTGGAGGAGGGTATCATCCTCTCGGCCAAGAGCATAGACCGGGTGATAGGTCGTCTCAAGGCGCGTGGGGTACTCCGGGAGGCAGTACAGCCCCGCAAGGCCGTCAGGTGGCGCCATGCGAGGCTCAGACGCCCCAGGGAGTTAGTAGTGGACAGTCCCGGAGCGTTGGTGCAAATGGACAGCAAGCAAGTGGCCTTGGGGAATGGAAAGGTGGTGTACCAGTTCGGGGCTGTGGACTGCTTCACCCGCAAGAGAGTGGTGGCCCTGGCGCCACGGCTTACCAGTCACCATGGCGGGGAGTTCTTGAAGCAGGTGGTGGGCCAATTCCCCTTCCAAGTCCAGGCCATACAGTCGGACGGAGGAAGCGAGTTCCTGAAGGAGTTTGGAGCCAAGGGGGCAGAACTCCAGCTGACCCACTACTTCAATCGACCCAACTATCCCCAAGGTAACGGGCGCATTGAGCGGAGCTTCCGCACCGACGAGGAGGAGTTCTACCAGGTGGAGGACCTCCCCACCGATCTGGGGAGTCTGGAGCAGGCTCTCCTGGCCTGGAACCGCACCTACGAGACGGTGCGCCCCCATCAAGCCCTGGGTTACAAGACCTCGGACCAGTTCTACCACCACTGGCTCAATACTAAAACAACGGGAAAGGAGGTCTTGTCCGATATCTCCTGACCCCATACAGAACCGAATGCCTCATTACGCATCGCAAGCGCAAAACGTCACGGCATAGACAGACGCGCGTCAATGTGGCGGATTCTTGTCTGGCGGGGCTGGAGGACAACAGAAGTAAGGGCAATCACCCCGGGGACGGTGAATCCCGTCTAGAAGTTCAACGAGAGTGGTGCATCGCTAGAACGCCACCACCAAGACAGTACTGTCTACCGCCCACTCAGGCCCACCAGACTTGACGAAATCAAGAACTTTCGAATTGCGGTTCAAGCTGGCGGTGTAGTTAAGGGCTCCACCCCGACCCGTCGGGCGAGGGCTTGCCATGTGGGTTGAGGACGGGCTTCGACCTCAGTTGGAGTCTATAGACGAATCGGGGGTTCCGTTTGCTTTGGGTGTATCGCCCCCAATGGTCATAGGGACTTTCAAGCGACGTACTCCGCAAGCAAACGGAACCCCGGCCCCCTCCTTCTCCGCGACGTAGAGGTGTCCGGCAAGCTCGCCCCGGTGAATGACCGGCGCGGCCATAAAGGGCACGACGGGTCCCACCGCCACCGGCGGGCGGAACTCGGGAAGGCCCAGCGACCTGACGTGGCCGAGCAGGTCCCGGGCGCTGCCCAGGTACTCGAATAGCCGCATCCCGTCGGGCATATCCCAGAGCAACCCGGCCTCCTCGGCGGTCATCCCGGAGGAGAGGAAGTCCGCTATCCGTCCCGAATCGTCCAGGAGGGTGATGACGCCGTAGCGGGCTTCGGTGAGCGACCGGGCGGAGTCCAGAACGCCTTGCAGCACCGTGTCGAAGTCGAGGCTCTCGTTGATGCGCAGGCGGGCCGCGCTCAGCCGGGACAGCCGGTCCCGCAGCTCCGCTAGCTCCCGCTCCCGCTCTTCGGACTGGTTCATCTTCCCGCCCTGACCGGCCCCCAGACCGCCTGCAGCAGCCTGATTCGAGACGCGCCCGGCCCTGCCGGGTTTCATGGTATACTGATACAGAAAAAGAGCTTGAATGATACGGGCATGATATACGCGCCGTCTATAATTAGGTGGCTTGACAGTCCAATTGGAGAGATTCACTTGGCGTTCGTCAGGTCGATAGATGCGCTGGCGAAGCCGGGCCTATGACTATTGAAAGGATCGGTAAAGTGATGAATAACCTCGTCCCCGGACGCTCTGCATGGATGTTGCTTGCGGGATTCGCCGCCCTTGCGCTGAGTCTGGTCGCCCTGCTCGCCGCCTGTGGCGGGGATGCAGTGCCTGGAGAAGATGCTGCCACCGCTGCGCCTGCCACGGAGGCGACCGACAGAGTCCGTGCGCCTGCACCGGGCTCGCTTGCAACGGACAGGGAAATCTTGGTCACCTTATACAATGCCTTGGACGGACCAAACTGGGAGGACAGCGGAAACTGGCTGACCGACGCTCCATTGGGCGAATGGTCTGGAGTCCAGATCGTCAACGGCCGCGTGACTTATTTGCAGATAGGGGGGTCAGGGTCTGGACAGGAGTTGAGCGGGGAGATACCCCTGGAGCTGATTGGCCTCGGAGCCCTGGAAGTACTGAGCCTCTCTGGCGGCTTCCATGGCGTCGATTTAAGGGGGGAGATTCCCCCGGAGCTGGGCAACCTTTCCAACCTGAGGATTTTGTCAATCCAGGGGAACGGGTTCACCGGGCAGATTCCCCCGGAGCTGGGCAACCTTTCCAACCTGTATGATTTGTCAATCGCGGGGAACGGGTTGACCGGGGAGATTCCCCCGGAGCTGGGCAACCTGGCCAGCCTTCAACACCTGTGGCTCCGTGGTGAGGGGCTTAGTGGGGGGATACCGCCTGAACTAGGCAACCTCATACAGCTGTATGAGCTACGCATCCGTAACACCCAGTTGGGCGGGGTGATACCACCAGAGTTGGGCAACATCAACCTAGTGGAGTTACACCTTTCTCATAATGAATTGAGCGGCGAAATACCGGCGTGGCTGGGCAACCACTCGGACCTACTAGGCCTGAGCCTCGGCGGAAACCAGCTGAGCGGGGAGATACCAGCCGAGTGGGGAAGCTTCTACAGACTGGAATCGCTGAGCCTCGCCGGAAACCAGTTGAGCGGGGAGATACCTTCCGGGTTGGGCGACATCGATACCCTGGAAAGTCTGAATCTACACGAAAACCAGCTAAGCGGGGAGATACCAGCCGAGTTGAGTAACCTCGATAACCTGAAGAGTCTGACTCTACACGAAAACCAGCTAGGCGGGGAGATACCTTCCGAGGTGTGGAACATGCTTGAGCGGGAAGTGGAGATTGAGATCCATGGCAATGATTTCCCGTGTCTAACGGGTGGGGGGCGCCACCTATATATCAGACAACGGGCCAACTGTTGAGTCCTAGGTGTGCCACTTCTCTCGAGTCTGCGGGGATTGCACGTGGTTTGCCCAGGGGAGATACCCCAGGAGATGGGCAGCCTCCCCCTGGTTTATCTGACCCTCGAAGGCAACGACTTTAACGGGTGCGTGCCAAGCATCCTGGAACGCCGGTTGGACAACGACCCTGACCCTGGCGGCCTGCCCTTCTGCTGAAGCCACGCGCCCTCAGCCGGGGGGACGGACGGCATATTGTCCAGAAGGCGCTCCCAGCGTGTGTCGGCTATGGTGCATGGCGCTGCCGAGCAACGGGGTATCAGCCTCTCCCTTCGTCGCGGCCTCCCGGTCGACGGCGGTTTGACCGCTCCTTGGCCTAGGAGAACGGCGTCCGCTGCCTTCCCACACACCGGCACTGCCATGTGACGGATGCACATCGCGCCCCTCTTTTGCTACGCTGGACGTATGGCGCTCTCCGACCTACAGCTGCTCGACTCTCTCAGCCGGATGCCGTTCATCGATTCGGCGGAGCTGTCGCGCGTCCTCGGCGAGCCGCACGCCACGGTCCACAGAGCCCTGACCGGCCTGCTGGCCGACGGCATCGTGGGGAGGGTGAGTCACGGCACCGCCCACCTGCCGTCGAGCCAGAGATTCTACCTGACAGCCAACGGCGTCCGTGAGGTTGCCGGGGTTCTCGGCTTCGGCACACCCTCGGACTTCGTGCGAGCCTACCCCTTGTCCAGGGAGTGGCTGACGCTGCTCATCCGCCGGATGGACGCGGTTGCCACCGTCTACCGCCTCGCCTCGTCACTCTCCCCCGGCATCGATGGCCTCCGGTCCCACGTGGAGTTCCACCGCAGGGGCCGCTTCGACACCACCATCACCCTGCACGACGGCCGCAGCTTCGGCGTGGTGCGCCAGGGCCTAGCCCTACGGCGCCGGTCGCTCTACGACCGGCTGAGGGCCATCGCGGGGTACGACTACACCCGCCGTCCTAGTGCCGTCCTGATCCTGACCCCCAGCGTCTGGGAGGAGAGACTGACGACGAGGTTCTGCGAGCGACTGAACCTTGACGACTGCTACGTTGCCGTGGAGTCCAGGAACGCGCTGGAAAGACGGGACCTTCGCCTCTGGCACAAACACTCGTGGGTCGGCAGCACGTACCGCACGCTGGAGGACGTGAGCGCCCACGGCAGCCCCGGCGGAAGGCGTTCCATCGCTTCACCGGAGCGGAAACGGGCGTCGCTGCCCCGCCCCGAGCGGATGGTGACAGGTGCGCCGGCCTTCGGCGTCAGCCCGTCTGAGAAGCGGACGCTCGACCTCATCACCGACCACCCGATGATCCCCCGTGGGCATCTTGCCACTTGGCTCGGCGTCTCCGAGGGACGTGTCAGCCAGATGATGCGCAGCCTCGTGAACACCTGGGGCCTGGTCGAACAGAGAGGCAAACGTGGAGACACCCGCTACACGCTGTCCGCCGAGGGCATTCGCTACGTCACCCACCGGGACCGAGCCCAGCTTCCCACGACGCGGGGCATCTGGAGCACCGCCCTCACCACAGACCGCCAGGGCCGCAGACGTCACGTGGGCCACCGCATCGAGACGTGGGCGCGGCAGACGAAGCACGCCGACGGGATCACCTGGTTCCTCTCGAAGCTGGAAGCGGAGACCCGTGCCGATCCTGACAGTGAACTCCAGTGGTCCGTCCCCACCGCTAGGTCCGACCGGGCCTACAACTGGGGAGATTCGGCCATCGCCCCCGACGCCGTGGGGCAGATGACCGCAGAGGGCGTTCGGATACCGTTCTACTTCGAGTACGAGCTTCGCGCCAGGCATCCCCAGGGAGTCATTGCCCGCCTGGACCCCTATGAGAGCTACTACTGGTCGCCCGAGCATAAGGAAGACCAGCCGCCATACCCCGTCACCCTCTTCGTCGTGAACACCGAGGAGGTCGAGGACACCTACGTGCGCACCGCCGCCCGCATGAGCCGGATGTCGCTGCCCGTCCTGGTGTCGTGCATCCCCGTGCTGTCACAGGCTGGAATCCTGGGGAGGTCATGGCGTCCACTGTGGGAGCCGGAGTCTCAGAGACTGCTCCTGTCCGGGCTGAGAGCCTACCACTGGGACAGTCTCTACCACCGGATGCGTCATCGTCCTGTAGAGGGGAGATAGGGCCGATGCGTCCCTATCTCCCCTCTATGCTGGCTGGGGGGTACAAAATGGCATTAACGGGGTGATTTCCGAGGTCCACCGACCCCCAAATCACCTCTGATTCAGCTATGAAACGGGCTTGACGTGTCGCCTGACCGGTCAGAGTGCAAAATGTGAAGCCATGCTAAAATAACGAGCGAGTCCGGTGACAACTTGATTGTACTTTGGGAACCCTGACGTGTCAGCCTGTAGGGAAGGAAAAACCGATGGATGAGCGTGTCCGCTGGGTGACGAAAGCGGAGGCGGCTGAGGAGCTGGAGGTCTCCCTATCGACCCTGGACCGGAAGATCCGGCAGGGAGAGGTGGAGCTCCGCAGGGAGGGTCGCCGCGTGTTCGTGCGGATGGAGGGGGAGTATATCACCGACGAGGAGCTGCTGCGCCGGGCCGTTGTCAGGGAGCATGAGCTTGAGCGGACCGTGCGGGAGATGGAACAGCAGGCGTCCGAGTTGAAACTGAGGGCGTCGGAGCTGGAGCGGGAGCGGGACGAGGCTAGGGAGTCCGAAGCCAACGCCAAATGGCCGTACCACGAGCTTCAGAGGGAGCACCAGAAGGAGGTCGCCGCGCACAAGGCGACGAATGACGTGCTCAACGTCGTCCGCGTGATCGCCCTGGCGCTGCTATTGCTGCTGATCGGCAGCGTCCTCCTGTGGTGGTTCGTGCTGAGATAGGACCATAATAGACGCGCGGCCGCGAGCCCGATACCGGGCCTCCGGCGGCGGGGAGGTTCAGGAGTGGGCGATAGACGGCCACCAGAGGGTTACCTCGAAATGGGACGATGGACCCTGAAACAGGCATCGATGAAGGAGCTCCTGCTCTCTGTCCTGGTTGGCCTTGTCGCCTTCATCGCGTCGCTCAGCGCGACGGCCTTTATCGTCGGGACGGCGACCGGCTCGGGCGAAGTGACAATAGACGGGGGAACATTCTTCTATGGATTGCTGTTGGGGAGCGTTCTCGGAGTCGTACTGCACGAATCCGTCCACGGCGTTCTCTTCCTGACTTTCGGCGGCCGGCCATGCTTCGGGTTCAAGCCGTGGACCAGATTCGGGCCGGTATTCTACGCGGCCGCCCCTGGCAGCTACCTCGACAGACCTCGGTACCTCGCCGCCGGGTTGGCGCCGGCAGTGCTGTTGACCGTGGCCCTGGCAGCGGCACTGGCTCTCGTGGCCGCGGACGACCTGCTCGCCTCCATCCTCACATGGGCTTTCGTGCTCAACGTAGCAGGCTCGGCGGGAGACATGCTCATGATGCGCAAGGTGATGTCCTACCCCCGTGCGACCCGCTTCGAAGACACCGGCGACGGGTTCGTAGCCTACGGCCCTGTCGGCGGCCTGGAATAGCCATTGGAAACGTGGTAGTGGCTTACATTCATTGACTCTCATGGCGGCTGGCCAACCGGAAGGGCCGAACTGGGCCGCCGTCGTCCCTGGAGACCGGCATCGGGACCCCGACTCGCCGCCAACAGACCCCGCCGCGTGCGTGACGTGTCACCGTGCAACGACCCCGGCGAGCGCTGCGTCAGCGCCCCTTCCGAGGTACCATAATCGCTGTTTCGGCCACGTCCTGCACCCCCACGTCAATCGCTTTTTCGGGGGCTTTCTGTCATCGGGATGCCGCTCAGACCGGCCTGCCAATGTCATTCCCCACGTTCGGCGATGTCATTGCGGTCCGGAACGCACCCTTTCAGAAAGTGTTCACTGTCCCCGTCCGATAGAGGGGCGATTTGCCCCTGTGCCAGCTACGAAATCGCCCCTTCTGCCGCTCCGACGCCAAACTCAAACTCGTGTACAGCCCCCGCACTGGGTTGAGACCCTCCGATTCGACAGGAGCCTGAAAGGGACTCCCTTGCAGGGGACGTGCCCCTTCTCGCCGGACGGCTGCGGAGCGGGGATCGCCCTGGGGGGAATGTAGGCATGCTGCTGCTTGGCCTGTAACCGTCGCCGGATTGGTGACAACCACCGGCCAGCCATGCATATTCTTGACATTAGTAACTGAGTGCATTACTATCACCATCAGTGAACCGATTTAGAAATGACGACGCTGAACGCCTCTTCGCCGGACAAGCGGTTCGGCGACTACCGGCCGACATCCAGCGACGGGCACGACTGAGATTGCAACGAGTAGTGGCGGCTGCGGCGCTCACCGACCTTCGGGTGCCGCCGTCCCACCGACTCGAAGCCCTACGGGGAGACCGGCAGGGCCAGTACAGCATCCGCGTCAACGACCAATGGCGAGTGTGCTTTGTCTGGACAGACCGGGGCGCAATGGAGATCGAAGTCACCGACCACCACTGAGGAGGAAGCTTATGACCGCCCCCGAACCGATACACCCAGGCGAGCATCTGGCGGAGATCATGGAGGAGTTGGGCATCACCCAATACCGATTGGCCAAGACGATAGGAGTGCCCCAGATTCGCGTGCACGATATCGTCCACCGCCGAAGGTCCATCACGGCTGACACGGCGCTTCGAATCGGACAGGCCCTAGGAATGACTCCTGATTTCTGGCTGAACCTTCAGCGGATGTACGACTTGGACGTAGCCCGTGCCAAGACCGATGTGAGCGCCATCGAGCCTCTAGTAAAGGTTTCCTAGCCAATCAACCATGACTGCCCATCGGACAGGATTTTCTCCACCCAACCAGAGGCTTGACGAGGGAGGTCCCTTGACGCATACAGGAGACAGGCCATCCATGAAGAGCTCCTCCGGGTTGCTAGGAGCCAGCGAGTGGTCAATTACTCCGACGTGGCTCCTCTTGCTGGCTTAGACATGGATTCTCCAGAAGACAGAAACCGAATAGCCGACATCCTCGACGCCATAAGTCGGGCTGAGCACCGCGCCGGGAAACCTCTATTGTCTGCGGTTGTAATTCGAAGAGATAAGAACATGTCTGGAGCTGGATTCTTCAGCCTGGCCAAGAAGTTGGGATTACACGAAACCGGCGACGACTTTCAGTATTGGTTGCAGGAGTTGCGGCGCGTTCACGACTATTGGTCTAGAACGTCCTGAGCAGGACTTGGGCGATTCCAGAGTAATCACAGGATGCCAAAGCCAACGGTGACCCTGAGTGGGGCCGAGATAGAGATAGGACGTAGGTTCCCAACTCGTGGGATGCGTGAATTGAAGACAGTATGAAGGAGGACAGCATGAAGAAGCACCTACAGCCGCTGACACCGGCGGCGCTCTACGCCAGGGTGTCCAGCGACCGGCAGGACGTGGACCTCTCCGTGTCCGCACAGTTGCGGGCGCTCAAAGAGTACGCGAAGGCCAACGGCTACTCCGTGGCCCGCGAGTACATCGACGAGGCCGAGAGCGGCCGCGTCGCCGACCGGCCCCAGTTCAGGGAGATGATCGAGGAGGGCAGCAAGCCCAAGGCCCCCTTCGAGGTCATCTTGGTCTGGAAGTTTTCGAGATTCACCCGCAAGCGGGAGCACGCCGTGGCCTTCAAATCCCAGCTGCGGCGCAAGGGCATCCGCGTGGTGTCCATCACCGAGCAGGCCGAGGACAACGCCACCGGCAGGCTGCTTGAGGGCATCATCGAGAGCGTGGACGAATATTACAGCGAGAATCTTGCCCAGGAGGTCGTCCGGGGCATGAGGGAGGCCGCTTCGAGAGGCTTCTTCCTCGGCTCGAAGGCCCCCTTCGGCTACCGGAAGGTGAAGGTCAGCGACGGGGCGAAGGAGCGCCCCACGCTGGAGGTTGACCCGGCCACGGCCCCGGTGGTGGAGGAGATATTCGAGAAGTCCCTGCGGGGCAGCGGCCTCAAGGAGCTATGCAAGGAGCTGAACGAGAGGGGCGTCACCAACCGGGGCAAGCGGTGGAACAAGGGCGGACTCCACTACGTGCTGAGGAACGAAGCCTACACCGGCGCAGCAGTGTGGGGAAAGGCCAGCAAGGGCGAGAAGGCCCAGGACCCTGTAAGGGTGGAAGGAGCGTGGCCTGCGCTGATTTCGCGGGAGCTGTTCGAGGGCGTGCAGGAGGCGATGCAGGAGCGCGCCCCGAAGGTGCAGAGGCCCGCCAGGGTGGGCAGCCCGTACCTTCTGAGCGGGCTGCTCAAGTGCGGAGTCTGCGGCAAGCCCTACTCGGCCCAGGGAGCCAAGAGCGGCCAGTTCGCCTACTACATCTGCGGCACCCTGTTCAGGGAAGGAGCGGGGACGTGCAGCGCCCGCTACCTGAACGCCCCGAAGCTGGAGACGTTCGTGTGGTGGAGAAGATCAGGGAGCGGATTCTGAACGAGGAGACCATCGTGGCGCTGGTGCAGCTGGTGGCCGAGGAGATAGACGCGATGGCCGGAGAGCTTGCCGGCAGGCTGGAGGTCGTCGAGGCGGAGCTAGGCGACGTGAGGAAGCGGCTTGAGAAGCTCTACGAGGCCATTGAGACCAGCGAGTTGACCCTTGAGGTCCTGTCGCCCCGCATCATGTCTCTGAGGCACCGTGAGGAGCAGCTGGAGGCTGCGAGGGACGACGCCGAGACCCGGCTTGAGCAGCGCAGGGTTGTCCTGCCCGACACCGAGGAGATAGTGGAGTACGTGGCGGACTTCCGAAACTTCCTGAAGGACGGGACGATCCCCGAGCGCAAGGCGCTCATCCGCAATTTCGTGGAGGGCATCGAGGTGGTGGGAGACGAGGCGACGCTGACGTACACGGTCCCCATGCCGAGCGACGGCGTGACCAGCGAATCGGCCTCGGTTCTTGATTTCGTCAAGTCCAGCCCACCTAACTGGACTCGAACGGGTCGGCTCCATCCAAATCAACTGCCCATGAGTATCGTACTTTTTCGTTGCTATTGCGTCCCTGCCATGAAAGATGACAGAAACGCAATCGTGGGCCCTGTTGAACAGCAAGTCGCGGCACCCGCAACTTCACCGCCACCTACATTCTGCCCAACTAATGGGGGAAGGCAACCGGGTACACTACGCACCGAAAGAGCCGCCTCCCATCAAAGGACCTAGCCAGTTGCTACGGCATCCGCGAAGAGGAAGTAGCGCGCCTGGTTCAATAGGGGTAGGGTGGCGTCGCATCGGTAAGGCCACGTCCTCTATATTGACTCAACTCGCTCGATGGTGTCCCAGGCTGTGTTGACTGGCCGGGATGTAACAGTACAATAAATGCTCACATTGCAAGGTACTATTGACTGGTACAATGAGTGGGGCAGGTCACGTTGGCCACAAGCCGAGCTACTCAGGGTGGCCTTGGAGAAACCAGCAACTCATAGGAGAACTTGAATGGCAGACATTGTGAAGCGGACGCTAGGACGCACGGGGTACCAGGTCACCGCACTGGCCTACGGCGCGATGGAGTTGCGGGGCGCACCCCGCGGCCGCCACATTGACCCTGAGCAGGCCGGTCGCATCCTACACGCGGTTCTGGACGGCGGCATCAACCTGATCGACACGTCCATAGACTACGGTGTGAGCGAAGAGCTCATCGGCCGGCACATCTCCCACCGCCGGAACGAGTACTTTCTGGCATCCAAGTGCGGCTGCTGGGCCACCGAAGGCGATCCGCCCTCGGACTCTGCGCCAACCGGCGGGCGCTTCCCCCATGTCTTCACTCGTGAGAATATCGTCAACGGCGTGGAGCAGAGCCTGCGCCGCATGAAAACGGATCACCTCGACCTCGTGCAGTTCCACTCCAGCCCGGCGGTGTCTGAGTTGGAACAGCACGGCTCCGTGGAGACGCTGCTGGACTTACAGCGCGAGGGCAAGATCCGCTTTTTTGGCATGTCTGGCACCCTGCCCAACCTGCCAGGCCACATCGACATGGGCGTGTTCGACACCTTCCAGATACCCTACTCGGCCGTTGAGCGTGAGCATGAAGACGCCATGGCGCAGGCATGCTCGGCCGGCGCCGGAGTCATAGTGCGTGGCGGCGTCGCCAAGGGCGACCCCGACAGCGGCGGGCACGGTGGCAACCGGTGGGCGCTGTGGGACGAGGCCAACCTGAACGAGTTGCTGGATGGCATGACCCGTACGCAGTTCATGCTCCGCTACACCATCTCCAATCCCAGCATGCACACCACGATCGTGGGTACGGCGAGCCTGGAGCACCTTGCGGACAACCTACGGACGGCCGAGCTCGGCCCCCTGCCGCCGGGTGTGTACGGGGGGAGGCGCAGCGGCGGCTGTCCACAGCTACGCAGTCATCGTAGCGATCAGTCGGAAGGGGAACCGATTCGCAGAAGCTGGTATTTGGGTAGCTACGGGCCATACGCAAGCGGCGCCACGGAGATCTATGACCTTACGATTACCGAGCTTGCCTCCGACGCGCCTACGCCCTAGTGTTCTGAACCGGAAACCCGCGATTACAAAGGAGGGATCATGCATCAACGACCCTTTGGTGAACTGGGCGCCGCGAGCGCCCTCACGCTCGGCGGCGGCGGCATCGGCCAGGTCTGGGGACCCACGACCCGCCAGGAGTGTGTGGCAACCGTCCGCGAGGCCGTCGACTCCGGCATGCGCACTCCACCCGAACGGGGAAGTCGTATGCTGGGGGGCTAGGGCCTGTTCACACTAGCGCAGTGCATCAAAGATGAGTGCGAATGAGAGGAATCCGAGGAAGAGCACATCGAGCTTTTCAAAGCGGGAGAAGATACGACGGAACCCCTTCAACCGGCGGAACAACCTCTCGATTTCGTTGCGCCTCTTGTACATCTCCCGATCGTACTCCCAGGGAGCGACCCGGGTGCTGAGGGGCGGAACAACCGGCAGGAACCCCAACGCCAACGCCAGATGGCGGGTCTCATTGCCCTCATATGCCCGGTCCATCAACAGGTACGGGTTCCGCCCCTCCAACCCCAGGCCCTCCAACAGTTTGTGCCCCTCCGGCGCATCGTGGGCCTGTCCCGGTGAGAGGGAGAACGTCACGGCTGTTCGAGCATCCGCGGCAACCATATGAATCTTGGTGGTCCAGCCGCCCCGGGACTTGCCGATGGACTGAGGTCCGTTTTTTTTAACGCACGTCAGCGTTGAAAAAGTCGATGCGTCCCCAAGCTTGCAGCAACAGGACGTGACCCTCAGAGGCGACAATGTCGAGCATCATGGAGACTATTCTAGGAGAAGAACACATGGACAAGTCAAGGCTCCGTGGCAGCCCGTTCTGCCGGACCGGTTCGCCACCTCCATGGCGGCCTCGCTCAGTGCCTGAGGTAGTTGGTCAAGATGGCCTCTGAAGAAGGTTGGGTGGGCACCGCAGAAGTTGCGGCCCATTCGCGCGTGACCAAGGACTCCATCTGGGTCGAGACGAAAGACTCCTCTATGTTACCATTTCTCCAATGCAAGTAGGCAAACTCCCTCCAGACTTCCTACACCGGCTCCTTTCTTCGGCACCCCCCACCGACCCCCGAGTCCTAATCGGCCCCGGCATCGGCGAGGACGCTGCCGTCATCTCCATCACCAACGATAGGGTTCTCGTCGCTAAGACCGACCCCATCACCTTCGCCTCCGATGAGATAGGCTGGTACTCAGTCCACGTCAACGCCAACGACATCGCCGCCATGGGCGCCGAGCCCCGCTGGTTCCTCGCTACCCTCCTGTTACCAGAAGACATGCCCCAGTCCTGGATCGAAAACGCCTTCCGCCAGATCTCCGACGCCTGCAAGGACATCGGCGTATCCCTCATCGGCGGCCATACCGAGATTACCTACGACCTTCACAGACCTCTAGTTATGGGCGCCATGCTCGGCGAGGCCCACCCCGACGATCTCACTCCCACCTCCGCTGCCCAGGTTGGCGGCGCCATACTTCTCACCAAGGCCATCGCCATAGAAGGGAGTGCCGTCCTCGCCCGTGAGTCGGCCTCCCTTCTCTCGGCCAAGGGTGTCCCCGACACGACTATTGAAAGTGCTCGACGCCTCCTCTACACGCCCGGCATAAGCGTTCTGAAAGACGCCCGTACCGTTCGTACGTCTGGAGAGGTCCACTCCATGCACGACCCCACGGAGGGCGGCCTCGTCACTGGCCTCCGAGAGATCGGCTGGGCCGCGGGCACAGGCGTCAGGCTGGATCTTGATGCCGTACCCATCCTTCCCGAGACCCGGGCCTTCTGCCTGAGTCTCGACTTCGATCCTCTCGGCCTCCTCGCCTCCGGTGCTCTCGTTGTGACGCTTTCGCCTGAGCATGTCCCGGCCGTAACCGCCGGGTTGGAAGGCGGAGGCATTCCCGTCGCCCGAATCGGAGAGGTGACCCCTGCGGAGCAAGGATTCGTGATGCGTACCACCACGGGTGAGCGGGAGATGCCCAACTTCGCAATAGACGAGCTCGCCAGGTTCCTATCATCCCAATCATCTGCTGAATCTTCACCCCAATGACCTACAGACTCCTCGCCTTCGACATCGACGGCACCAAGCCAACTGCCGCCTTCCGGGTAAACGACTGGGCGCTCAGCCAGATCGACCCGGACGCTCTGAGGTACGTGGCGACCATTTCTGTCAGAGCGCACTGGTTTGTAATCGCCGTATTACTTTTTGAACTGGTGTATCGCCCCTATCTGTATTTCGGGGTTGCCAGGTATGCCCCCTTTCCGCTGCTCCTCCTCGTGTTGATCGGGTTCAATGGGTACATTCACTACCGTCTCCTGTCCAACAGGCCGACCACATGGCACTGGCCTGTGGCTCTCTACGCGTTGGACGTGTTCCTTGTTTCGGCAGCGGCAGCGTTAAGCGACGGCTTTAGCCACTCCTTCCACCACCTGTTCTACTACCCTGCGCTGGCCGGGTTGGCGGTGCTATTCACTTCCTTCAGGCTCAACATGGTGTGGGTGACGATGGCGTCCCTCGTCCATGTGGCGATCAGCCTGACCGTGGGGGATGGAATAGACATCGAGGCAGGGGACGAGAAGGCGTTGCTGGCCAGGATAACGGTCATGTATGCGGTCGTTGCGGCGGTCAACCTGGCAACCAGGTTCGAGCGGATGAGGTGGAGGCAGGCGGTGGAGCGCGAGCGGGCGGTTGAGCGTGAGCGGGTCGAGCCGTCCCGGGCCATTCACGATACCGCTGCCCAGTCCGCATACATGATCGGGTTGGGCATCGACACGGCGAAGGCGCTTGCCGGAGACGCGAACCAGGAGCTGACCTCCACGCTTGAGGCGACGTCCCGGCTGTCCCGGTCCGTCATACTGGAGCTGAGACATCCCATAAACATGGGCGGTATCTACGAGGGCAGGGAGTTGAGTCGGGCTCTCAGGTCCCACGCGACCAGCTTTACGAACGCCACCTCGGTGCCCGTCGAGATGACTCACACGGGGGCCGAGCCGCAGCTGTCGGTCGAGGCCAGGAGCCTGCTCTTCTCGATCGCGCACAACGCGCTCACCAACGCATACCGCCACGCGGAAGCGAACAGGGTGACAATCGACCTGGAGTTTGCCGAGGAGGATAGTCGCCTGTCGGTGTCGGACGACGGTGTCGGGCTTCCCGATGATTACGCGGAGCGCGGTAACGGCTTCACGAACATGAGCAGGGCCGCCGAGCGCATCACACTACGGGAATCGAGAGCCCTTGGTGCGCTGACAGGCTACCGAGCCACAACTCGAAGACAGTGGTATCTACCGTAAGCGGTGGTGGCCATTGTCCTCCTCATTGGTGTGTACAGATTGGTGTGTACAGTTTCTGAATTCGATCGTCGACGATGCGACACCCCATATGAAGCTGACTATCTCGCTGTGGTTCATCTTCCCATCGCATTACCAGACCTAGCCGTCGAACGTCAGCCCCCATGCCGCCTCAGTCCGTGAAGATATGCCCCAGGCCCATATCGTCGGCCAAGTCGAGCAGCGCCATCATGTGCTTCACATTGGGACGGACCTTGCCTTCGGTCCAACGCCACACCGTGTGGCGATAGGTCCCGATGCGTCGGGCGATCTTGTCCCAATACTCCCTGATTTTCCTTGCCACTGACAATTACCAAATGCCCTATTCAGTGGGGGCAAGTGCCCTATTCCTGGAGGGGCAATTGCCCTGCCCTGAGACAGCTAAAAAGCGCCTTGAACCCCTCTTCTGCACACGCTCCTCAACCCTGGACGCGGCCCGATTCGGAGATAGTCATCCAGCGCAGCTCGCAGCTCTCCGATTGTTACACCTGTCTCGGGACGCCTCCACAGGTACTATTGCTACAACTGCCAGGGGCATATGCTTCTTGTGCACATGGCCCCTAATGGTTAGATTGATTGGAGATACGCCGGGTACGCCCGCCCACAACTATCAAAGTGCCTCATACATTCACGGCCGGGGATACGAGATGCCTCACGGGTTCCACAACGTCCGGGTACGGCAGCTGGTGAAGAGCGCAGCCGCCACCTTCCGGGTAAACGACTGGACGCTCAACCAGATCGACCCGGACGGACTGAGGTACCTGGCAACCATTTCGGTCAGAGCGAACTGGTTCGTAGCCGCCATAGCGTTAATTGAACTGGTCTATCGCCCCAATCTCGACTTCGGGGTTGCCAGGTATGCCACCTTTGTGCTGCTGGTGCTGGTGTTGATCGGGTTCAACGGGTACATTCACTACCGTATTCTTTCGAACCGGCGGACTACATGGCGCTGGCTTTTCGCTCTCTACGCCTTGGACGTGTTCCTGGTTTCGGCGATGTTGGCGTTAAGCTACGGCTTCAGCCACGACTTCGTGCACCTGTTCTACTATCCCGCGCTGGCCTTGATGGCGGTGCTATTCGCTTCCTTCAGGCTCAACATGGCCTGGGTGACGATAACGTCCCTCGTCTACGTGGCGATCAGCCTTACCGTGAGGGATGGAATAGACACCGAGGCCGGGGACGAGAAGACGCTCCTGGCCAGGATAGCCGTCATGTATGTGGTCGTGGCGGCGGTCAACCTGGCAACCAGGTTCGAGCGGATGAGATGGGGGCAGTCGGTGGAGCGCGAGCGGGCGCTTCAGCGTGAACGAGTTGAGCTGTCCCAGGCCATTCACGACACCGCGGCCCAGTCTGCGTACATGGTTGGGTTGGGCATCGACACGGCGAAGGCGATTGCCGGAGACGCGAACCCGGAGCTGACCGCCACGCTTGAGGCGGCGTCCCGGCTGTCCCGGTCCGTCATATTGGAGCTGCGGCATCCCATAAATGTGGGCGGTATCTACGAGGGCAGGGAGTTGAGCGGGGCTCTCAGGTCCCACGCGACCAGCTTTACGAACGTCACCTCGGTGCCCGTCGAGATGACTCACACGGGGGTGGAGCCGCCGCTGTCTATAGAGGCCAGGAGCCTGCTCTTTTCGATAGCGCACAACGCGCTCACCAACGCATACCGCCATGCGAAAGCGAACAGGGTGGCCATCGACCTGGAGTTTGCCGAGGAGGATAGTCGCCTGTCGGTGTCGGACGACGGGGTCGGGCTTCCCGATGATTACGCGGATCGCGGTAACGGCTTCGCGAACATGAACAGGGCCGCCGAACGGCTGGGCGGGCGTCTCGCGGTGGAACAGAGAGGCGCCATGGGAGGCGCGACCGTGACTTGCGTTGTACCGCGGGAACAATAGAGAAAGGAGGTCCGGGATGTCGGCGAACGAGCGCATAAGGGTGATGATCGTTGACGACCATTCAATCGTGAGGGTCGGCCTGAAGCAGGTCCTGGAACAGTCCGGCGAATTCGAGGTGGTGGGAGAGGCGGCGGATGGCGAGGAGGCGGTCAGGGTGGCCGCCGACGTGTCGCCGGACGTGGTGGTGATGGACGTGATTATGCCGAAGATGGATGGCGTGGAGGCGTGCCGGGAGATCATGGAGTCCGCGCCCGAGACCCGCGTGGTCATGTTGACGGCCTCGACGGAGGTGGACGCCATCGTGGAGGCCGTGGCCGCCGGCGCCACCGGATACCTCCAGAAGGAGACGGACAGGGAGCGGCTGCTGTCAACCGTGCGGGACGCGGTCTCGGGCGAGCTCAGGGTGCCCGTTGAAGTTGTTAGACGGGCGTTCGAGGAGATACGCGGCGGCGGAAGGGCGGGAGATGCCGCCGCCGCGCTGACTCAGAGGGAGCGGGAGATTCTCGTCTCGGTCTCCAAGGGTATGTCCTACGCCCGGATAGCGGAGGCGAGGGGGATCAAGCCGGTGACGGTTCGGAACGCCATCTATGGCATCCAGCAGAAGTTGGGTGTCGGGTCAATGCAGGAGTTGGTGCTCTGGTCCGTGCGCAACGGACTGCTGGGTGACTAGCGGCACGGACCGCTTTCGAGGTCATGCTCCTCCGGGCGGCCACTGAACTGACATTCCGTCGGCTCGCGTATACGGTGTTAGTGCGAATCACCTCTAGTGCGATTGAGCTACGCCTTGATGCGCATCGCAGCCCACCACCTCATCCACGCTGGCGAGATAGTCACGGTCAGGTCGTGCTTGGGACACGACACGGACAAGCTTGGTCGCCCCGACTGGGGCCGCCCCCTGGCCTGACGTACAGCCTCTAACGGTAGCTACCCGCGGTTACTACGCCTCTACTCGTCAACTTCAAGAGCCTGCATCCATTCTCCGTCGGCTGAGTCGTCGACTGCGGACCATTAGGCCCACGCCTCCAGCCGCCAGGGCTGCGCCGATTCCCACGACCAG
This sequence comes from Dehalococcoidia bacterium, assembly GCA_965261445.1. Lineage (GTDB taxonomy): Bacteria > Chloroflexota > Dehalococcoidia > Lucifugimonadales > QGNO01 > DAOUJH01. Next base: position 41,858 of record CBDHCW010000014.1, read on the forward strand.
GGCTGTTGCCCAGACCGGTGGGCTGTAACCGCCGGTACTTGGAAGTGGCGTGTCTTGTGGTTCTTCGGGCGCTGCCCCGCCAGTCCCGGCTTGAGGAGCATTCCAGTCCCCGAGCGCGTCGATGTCGGCTTGCGCTTGATCAAGGAGGGCGGTCCGACTGCATATGCCAACAGTGTATCCGCCGTCAGCATAATTACTGTCGTGACCATAGACGATGTACTCTTTCCCTTCGACGAAGGAGAACCCGCAGCTGCCGCCGGTTGGTGGTGAGGTGGAGGCGACTATTTGGCAGGGAGTGGGATTCCGACGCTAGACGAGTTGTCCAATCTCTGATCATCCCACAAGACTCCTATGGCCGTCTGCGTCGGACTTGGGCAGAAGGCTTAACATTTGCCCAACCATATCTCGAAGATGGTTCTGCCTACCGTCAAATTAGGCCCACCAAACTGGACAAAACGAGAACTTTCGAGATGACGTTCAGGCCAATTCTCCATGCATTAGAGGGTTTCTGATAGCTCGCAGATGTTAGCTATCTGTAACTTGGTCTCTAAACTGCGCAACCGGCACACCATCGAATCTGGCTTGAACGAATCCCTTGAATGGCAGCGTCTTGACGATCACTGAGCGTGTCGGATCGCTACGGCGCGACGTGTGACCAGTTACGCTGATGATGAAGCACTTGAAGAGATACTGGAATGGACGATCGCGATAGGCTTTCAGCGTTCAAGCGGGCATTCGGTTCCCGTTTGACAGCGCAGGTCGGCTGAAAGCAGGTTGATTGGGAGCGAGAGTGGCAACGACCCGATTAGACCTACAGCCGCATTAGGCCCCATAGCTCACTGAGCTACAGGCCGCCAGCGACGATGGTGCTGCTCCCTGTCGATCCTCTCTCTGTCGGATCCGGGCTGAAGGATTCACTTGGGAAACTTCAAGCTTAGCTAAAGGACCTGATCCCCTGTTTCTCCGGTGCGGATCCTAATCGCACCAGATACCGGCGTTATGAATATCTTCCCGTCGTCGGTGTTGCCAGTTCGAGCGTTGGCGACGATAGCATCAATGGTCTTCTGAGTATCCGCATCGCTGACCACTATCTCGATCTTCGACTGGTGAAGCATGCTCGCCATGTAGCTCTGGGTTCCTCTGCCGCCGGTTCGGACGCCCCTCTGGACCCCTCGACCGGTTACCTGGATCACGGTCAAGCCCAGGATGCCTTCGTTAGCCAGGGCATCCTTCACGTTGTCCAGCTTTTCGGGTCGGATGAATGCTTCGACTTTGTTCATACTTTCTTCCTCGAGAGCTTTCACCTACTGTAAAGATCGTTCCCGAACTGAGCGCCAACCTCAGGAGGCTAGGGTATTCGTTCCGGTAGAGACTACACCGTCTGACTGTTTACGCACCTCCTGAGCGTACCTCATTGAGCTTGTCTCAGAAGCCTGACACTCCCCGGGTCGTCGATTTCTGGATGTCGGCTCTCGCTGGCATTACCTGTTCTCTGCCGTATTTCCAACCTTGTCACTCCATAGAACGCTAGAATCAGTCTGCCTGCCTAGCGTGAACCCAGTCAAGGGACTTTGTGAGACGGGCTCAATACAGTACACGTAGGCCGAAAAAGTGGAGTTGGCAGTGCCATAGCCAACGATCTGTCGGCGGGTCCAAGGACGGCCACGATACATGGTCGGATAGGGACCGCGGGTGAAGGGATACTCCCTGGGCAAACCCAGGTCAGATGCATAATCCCGACCAGCCCTATGTTCCATAACCCTGTTCTCCATGTTGGGACAGGTCCAGGCCTTCTTCTTCCTGCCCCTCTTCGACCCGCAATCCGAGAGTGAACTTGAGGGCGAAGAGGATCATCAGTGTCATCCCAAAGCCCCACGCCCAAGTAACACCGATACCTCCCAGCTGCCGCACGATCTGAGCTCCCCGGCTAAGGTCAGTCAGCTCGGACAAAGTCAAAAAGCCCACTCCCACGAACAACCCCGCAGCCAACATACCCCAGGTTGACCCGATGCCATGAACTCCCCAGACATCCAAAGAATCGTCCAGCTTGACCTTGTTCTTGAACCATACAGCGGTATAGCAGAATACCCCTGCGCCGAATCCGATGAGGATAGCAGGCATTGGACCTACAAACCCCGATGCGGGGGTGATGGTCGCCAGACCAGCGACAGCTCCGGTGGCAGCTCCCACGGCGCTGACCTTCTTGGTGAAGTGCATCGACAGAGCAACCCAAGTTAGAACTGCTGTGGCGGCTGCGGTATTGGTCACCACAAATGCATTGGTGGCGCTACCGCCGGAGGTGAGAGCACTCCCGGCGTTGAAGCCGAACCAGCCAAACCACAGCAAGCCAGCTCCGAGAATAACGAAGGGTACGTTGTGGGGCTCCATCGGGTCGGTACCAAACCGCAGGCGCTTGCCGAACACCAATGCTGCTGCCAGCGCACCTGCTCCAGAGCTGATATGCACCACGGTCCCTCCTGCAAAGTCCAACATACCCCAATTCCCCAACCAACCACCATCGCCCCAAACCCAATGAGCGAGAGGAGCGTAAACGATAGTTGACCACGCAACGATGAAAATCACATAAGAGCTAAATTTCATTCGTTCCGCGAAAGCCCCTGTGATGAGAGCTGGCGTGATGATGGCAAACATCATCTGAAACACCATAAAAGCTTGGTGGGGGATTGTACCGGCGTAGGGTCCTGGGTCTGTCGCCGAAACATTACGCAAGATCACATAATCCAGCTTGCCGATAACACCGCCCAAGTCAGGGCCAAAGGCCAAGCTGTAACCCCACAGTATCCAGACCAAGCTGACCAAGGCGATGGCCATAAAGCTGTGCATGATGGTACCCAGGACGTTCTTCTCCCGAACAAGCCCGCCATAGAAAAACGCCAAACCGGGAGTCATGAGCAACACCAAGGCCGACGATGCTAATATCCACGCTGTATCCCCGCTGTCGATAGCAGTCATAGGACCGACCGTTCACCTCATCTATGAGCACATCTGGGTTTCAGAAAGTACAAGAGTACCCACCTGCCGATTACCGATAGTGGGCCTTCAGGTGCTTCAGGTGCTTCAGGTGCTTCAGGTAGAATACTTACTTACAGATTGAAAGTCAACTTTTTCCTAATGGAGCCTGTCTCAGAAGGACGTCCGTTGGCAGGCTTACTCCGACGCGAAGTATTACGTAGACGATGGGGTGAGGGATAGCTGTCAATGGCCTCAGCTCACGAGACATGACAAGGTTCCAGACCGTCAGGTAGAGGGTTGAAGATGGAGGGAGGAGCTCCACACCCTGTAGAGGGTGCGCAGGTTGAAGGCGGTGGCTAACATGGTCCACTCGGCCGCCACGGTGGCGAGGCCACGCAGCAGGACCCTACGTGCCCTCTGTTGTTCCTTGATGATTCCGAAGACCGGCTCGACCAGCTGCTTTCTCAGCCGGTACGCCTCTTTGGCGGCTAACGTGGTCCTCCAGGCGCGGTGGCGGCGTAGCACTCCGTCATGGCGCCCTATCGCCAGACTGCGGCCGGTCTCGCGGGCTCTCGTACAGACTCCGAAGGCCGGGCACGCCTGGCAGACCAGACCGCCACAGAGGACGAACCCTTCAGCTACACAGTGCCTGCTTTCACCGACCCGGACGACGATGCGCTCACCTACGCCGCCGCACAGTCCAACGACGGCTCCCTGCCAGGCTGGCTCAGCTTCAACACCGACACTCGTACCCTCAGCGGCACGCCAGAGGAGGCCGACACTCCGGCCACCCTCACCATAAGCATCACCGCGAGCGACGGGACGGAATCGACCAGCGCTACGTTGGACTTGGCGTCGCGAACCTCTCGACTTTGATTTGCTTAGCGCGGGACCGTGCCTGCCAGAGGTCGTAGGCAGTCTGCATGCCAAGCCATGTCTCCGGTGTAGAACCGAAGGCCTGAGACAGGCGGAGGGACATCTCGACCGATACGCCAGCTCGCTCGTTCACTAGGTCCGACAGTGCCTGACGAGTCACTCCCAGACCTTCCGACGCCCTCGTTACCGTTAAGCCCAACGGCTCAAGACATTCCCATCTCACGATCTCGCCCGGATGGGGAGGATTCTGCATGGGCATCATCTCACCTCTTCAATGGTAGTCTGTGTAATCGACATCGACAGCATGTCCATCCTCAAACTGAAGGTCACCCGCCAATTCCCAGACACTGAAACGGCATAGTGTCCTTTCAATTCACCGCTCAGCGGATGCAGCCTGAATCCAGGGATGTCCATATCCCGAGGCGTCCGGCTTTGATCGAGCACGGCAAGGATGCGCGTCAACTTCCGTGCATGATCCGGGGCCACCCGCTGAAACCCCCGGCCGGTGTAAAGCGACCTGAGCCCCCGGTGCTTGAAGGATAGGATCACACGAACAGTCTAGGGTGTCGCCTGTCGCCTGTCAATAGTCGGACGACTGGATGCAGTTAGAATCAACGTGGTACTGCGTACGGTCCCCCTTAGGCACACCAGTCAATTTGGCGGGCCGTGGTGTACTGCGAAAGATCGGGGCGGGTAGACTGGCCTGCAGCCTCGCCGCCCGTGTGCTGATGTTTGGCAGGCTTTCTGATAGTGTGCTCTCATCTCATTTTGGATGAGACGACGCTATCCTGCTTTTCCGGGTACTCTCGTGCGTACCACTCGACCTGTCTGAGGAGACGCCATTGGCTATGCCCCGCCGGGCCGTGTCATTGCTCTTGCTTACGGCGCTCTTCCTTGGCGTCTCCGATCCAAAAACGTCCGATGTCACTCTGGTACACGGAGCGGTCCACGGCCTGAGCATAAACACAGTGGTCAATGGCTCCGCCCAGCCAGCCCCCGCCGCCAACCAGCGTCCGCCCAAGCCCGAAGTTACTGATCAGACCACCTACGCAGGCGGCACCTTCACCTACACCGTACCGGAAGTCACAGACCCGGACGAAGACTCCCTCACCTACCAAGCGTTCCTGGGAGCTTCGAATCCACTACCACGATGGATCAGGTTCGACTCCGACACACGCACCTTCACCTTCAGACCGCGGAATGCCCATATCGACGAAATGCAGATTCGCGTCAGCGTGTCCGATGGGTCGCTTGAAAGTTATGACGACTTCACTCTGGAGGTGACCGCGCAGCCGCCAAACAGGCCTCCAACAGCGTCTACGTTGACAGACCAGACCGCTACAGAGGACGAATCCTTCAGCTACACCGTGCCTGCCTTCACCGACCTGGATGAGGACACGCTCACCTACACCGCGGCTCAGTCCAATGACAGCGCTCTGCCAAGCTGGCTAAGCTTCAACGCAGACACTCACACTCTTAGCGGCACGCCCCTAGAATCCGACACTCCAGCCACTCTCACTCTCCGCATCACCGCCAGCGACGGGACACTCTCCACCTCTGCCACGTTCACCCTGACGGTGAAGGAGGTTAACGACCCGCCCATAGTGCCCTCGATCTCCGCGCAGACAGCCATCGAGGGCCAGTCCTTCAGCTACCAAGTGCCTTCCTTTGTCGACCCGGAGGGTGAATCGGTGACCTACACTGCTACGTTGGACGGTGGTGACACACTGCCTGCATGGCTGACCTTCGATTCCGAATCACACACCTTCAGCGGCACCTCAGGCGACGCCGACACCCCGGCCACCCTTACCATCCGTATCACCGCCAGCGATGGGACACTCTCCAGTTCCGCCACGTTCACCATCTCAGCACCGGAATCCAACCAACGCCCGCCCAAGCCCGAAGTGACCGACCAGACCACCTACGCAGGAGGCACCTTCACCTACACCGTGCCGGAGGTCATAGACCCGGACGAAGACTCCCTCACCTACCAAGCGTTCCTGGGAGCTTCGAATCCACTACCACGATGGATCAGGTTCGACTCCGACACACGCACCTTCACCTTCAAACCACGGAATGCCCATATCGGCGAAATGCAGATTCGCGTCAACGTGTCCGACGGGTCACTTGAAAGTTATGCCGACTTCACTCTGGAGGTGACCGCAGCGCCTCCAAATAGGCCTCCAACAGCGTCTACGTTGACAGGCCAGACCGCTACAGAGGACGAATCCTTCAGCTACACCGTGCCTGCCTTCACCGACCTGGATGAGGACACGCTCACCTACACCGCGGCTCAGTCCAATGACAGCGCTCTGCCAAGCTGGCTAAGCTTCAACGCAGACACTCACACTCTTAGCGGCACGCCCCTAGAATCCGACACTCCAGCCACTCTCACTCTCCGCATCACCGCCAGCGACGGGACACTCTCCACCTCTGCCACGTTCACCCTGACGGTGAAGGAGGTTAACGACCCGCCCGTAACCAGCAACGACTCCGCTTCCGTAGCAGAGGGCGGTACTCTCAACATCAACTCCTCAACTCTACTAGCCAACGACTCAGACCCAGAAGGCGCAACCCTGTCCGTAACCACCGTGAGCAACCCGGACAACGGTACAGTCTCACTGTCCGAGGATAAGGCCACAGTCTCATACACCCACGACGGTTCGGAGACAACTTCGGGCAGCTTCACTTATACCGTCAGCGACGGTTCAGCTACTAGCACAGCTACGGTCACCATCACCGTTACGCCAGCCAACGACCCACCTGTCGCCAGCAACGACTCCGCTTCCGTGGCCGAGGGCGGTACTCTCAACATCAACTCTTCAACTCTACTAGCCAACGACTCAGACCCAGAAGGCGCTACTCTGTCTGTCACCTCCGTAAGCAACGCCACCAACGGCACTGCCTCTCTAGCTGAGGACAAGTCCTCCGTCACTTACACCCACGACGGTTCGGAGACTACTTCAGGCAGCTTCAACTACACCGTCAGTGACGGATCTGCTTCTGACACCGCCACCGTCTCCATCACCATCACTCCTGCCAACGACCCGCCCGTAGCCAGCAACGACTCCGCTTCCGTCGCTGAGGGCGGTACTCTCAACATCAACTCATCAACTCTACTAGCCAACGACTCAGACCCAGAAGGCGCTACCCTCTCCATCACCTCCGTAAGCAACGCCACCAACGGCACTGCCTCTCTAGCTGAGGACAAGTCCTCCGTCACTTACACCCACGACGGTTCAGAGACTACGTCCGACAGCTTCAACTACTCCGTCAGCGATGGCTCGGCTACCAGCACGGCTACGGTCACTGTCACCATTACGCCCGTCAACGACCCACCCGTAGCCAGCAACGACTCCGCTTCCGTCGCTGAGGGCGGTACTCTCAACATCAACTCATCAACTCTACTAGCCAACGACTCAGACCCAGAAGGCGCTACTCTGTCTGTCACCGCCGTGAGCAACCCGGCCAATGGTACAGTCTCTCTATCCGAGGATAAGGCCTCCATCACATACACTCACGACGGTTCGGAGACAACTTCAGGCAGCTTCTCCTACACCATTAGCGACGGCTCAGCTACGGACACGGCTACGGTCACCATCACCGTTACGCCAGCCAATGACCCACCTATAGCCGGTAACGACTCCGCTTCCGTGGCAGAGGGCGGTACTCTCAACATCAACACCTCAACTCTACTCTCCAACGACTCAGACCCAGAAGGCGCTACTCTGTCTGTCACCGCCGTGAGCAACCCGGCCAATGGTACAGTCTCTCTATCCGAGGATAAGGCCTCCATCACATACACTCACGACGGTTCGGAGACAACTTCAGGCAGCTTCTCCTACACCATTAGCGACGGCTCAGCTACGGACACGGCTACGGTCACCATCACCGTTACGCCAGCCAATGACCCACCTATAGCCGGTAACGACTCCGCTTCCGTGGCAGAGGGCGGTACTCTCAACATCAACACCTCAACTCTACTCTCCAACGACTCAGACCCAGAAGGCACAACACTCACCATCACCACCGTCAGCAGTCCGGCCAATGGCACCGTCTCTCTATCCGAGGATGAGGTCACGGTCTCCTACACTCACAACGGTTCAGAGACAACTTCGGGAAGCTTCACCTACACCGTCAGCGACGGCTCGGCTACCAGCACGGCTACGGTCACTGTCACCATTACACCCGTCAACGACCCGCCCGTAGTCGGCAACGACTCCGCTTCCGTAGCCGAGGGCGGTACTCTCAACATCAACTCTTCAACTCTACTAGCCAACGACTCAGACCCAGAAGGCGCTACTCTCACCATCTCCACCGTGAGCAACCCCGCCAACGGCACTGTCTCTCTATCCGAAGATAAGACCACCGTCACATACACTCACGATGGCTCAGAGACAACTTCAGGCAGCTTCACCTATACCGTCAGCGACGGCTCGGCTTCCAGCACAGCCACCGTTGCCATCACCGTTACGCCCGTCAACGACCCGCCCGGTACACCATCCCTGATGGATCAGACTGCCACTACAGGCCTGCCATTCACCTACCAAGTGCCAGAGGTCACCGACCCGGACAGCGACACCCTCACCTACAACGCGGCCCTGGGCCAGGCCATGAACCCTCTGCCGCTCTGGCTCACCTTCGACGCGGCCACTCGCACCTTCAGTGGCACGCCCCGCAGGGTACACGTTGCCACCCACACAATCGTGGTAGAGGTGTCCGACGGTTCGGCCAAGTCGTCCAGTGCTTCCTTCACGCTGACGGTTGTGCTGCCACCTAACCAGGCGCCGACAGTGCCCACGCTGACAGACCAGACCGCAACAGAGGACCAGCCGTTCAGTTACACAGCTCTGGCTTTCACCGACCCCGACGACGATGCGATCACCTACAACGCCACGCTCGACGACAACGGCGCCCTTCCTGCCTGGCTCAGCTTCACCCCTAGCTCCCGCACCTTCAGCGGCACGCCTCTGGAACCCGACACTCCAGCCACCCTCACAATCCACATCACCGCCACGGACGACGGCGAGCCGCCGGAATCGGCGTCCGTAACGTTCACCCTCACGGTCGAAGAGGTCAACGATCCACCCACAACGCCATCACTGACAAACCAGACCGCCACAGAGGACGAGCCCTTCAGCTACACCTTCGACGCCGTTACCGACCCGGAGGGCAACTCGGTCACCTACACCGCTATATTGGACGATGGCGACCCGCTGCCTGCATGGCTGACCTTCGATCCCGAATCGCACACGCTCAGCGGCACTCCAGGCGAAGACGACGTGCCAGCCACCCTCACCATACGCGTCACCGCCACGGACAGCGGCACGCCGCCGGCATCAGCCAGCGCCACCTTCACACTCACGGTGAACGAGAGCAACGACGCGCCCAATGCTGGCAACGACACTGCGACGGTCGCCGAGGGCGGCGCCGTGAGCATCGCCGCCTCAACCCTACTAGCCAACGACTCAGATCCCGATGACGATACCCTTGCCATCACTGCCGTGAGCGACGCGGCCAGCGGCTCGGTTGTCCTCTCGGAGGACGGTGAGACGGTCACCTACACCCACAACGGCTTGGAGACCATATCGGGCGGTTTTACCTACACCGTCAGCGACGGCTCGGCTACAGACACCGCGACGGTCGTCATCACCGTAACGCCGGTCAATGACCCGCCCGAAACGCCATCGCTGGCGGACCAGGTGGCCACGGAGGACGAGTCGTTCAGTTACACCTTCTCCACGGTCTCCGACCCTGAGGGTGACGGCATCACCTACTCGGCAACACTTGCCGACGGCGGCAACTCTCTACCCGGGTGGTTCAGCTTCGATGCCGACACTCGCACGTTCAGCGGCACGCCCCTGGAACCTGACACGCCGGACGCGCTCACCGTACGCGTCACCGCCACGGACGACGGCGAGCCACCGGAATCGGCGTCCGCAACGTTCACCATCACGATCCAAGAGGTCAACGACCCACCTGTGATGCCATCGCTGACAGACCAGACCGCGTTTGTCGACGACTTCTTCAGCTACACCGTGCCAGAGGCGTCCGACCCCGAGGGCAGCACGCTCACCTACGACGCATTTCAGGGCAGCGGCAACAACCCCCTGCCGCACTGGTTGCAGTTCGATAAGAACACCAGAACCTTCAGCGGCACGCCTCTGGAGGCGGACATGGCCACACATGAGATCATGGTCTCTGTCTCCGACGATTTGTACACTAGAAATGCCACCTTTCAGCTGTCTGTCGCCCTCCCGGCGAACCGCCCGCCCACGGCGCCCACCTTCCGGCCTCAGACGGCCACCGAGGACCGCTTCTTCTTCTACCAGGCGCTGGCCTTCGACGACCCGGACGGCGACACACTCATCCACAATGCTACCCTGTCTGATGGTAGTGCCCTTCCTTCCTGGCTCGACTTCACGGCTGGTACCAGCGCCCTCATCTTCAGAGGCACGCCCCGAGAGGCCGACACGCCGGACACGCTTACCATACTCGTCACTGCTACAGATGGTACGGAAACGGCTGACACCGTCTTCACGCTGAGCGTCGTCGAGGTCAACGACCTACCAACGGCCAACGCCGGGCTCGACCAGACGGTCGGCGAAGGCGAGACGGTAACTCTCGACGGCTCCGGCAGCTTCGACCCCGAGGGACTTCCACTGACCTACGCCTGGACACAGACCGGCGGACCCGGTGTCGCCTTGAGCGGTGCGGACACGGCCTCGCCGGCCTTCACCGCGCCGGATAGGCTGGCCGACGACGCGACCCTCAGGTTTGCCCTAGTGGTGACCGACGCCTCCAACGCCTCAACCGCAGACGATGTGCTCGTTCTCGTAGAGGCAAGGGCACTGCTGCTCATAATACCCACCCCGCCGCCGACTCCCGTCGTCAACCCATCGCCGACTCCCGTAGGCAGCCCAACGCCCACTCCCGTTGGCAACCTAACACCGACTCCTGCCGGCAGCCCAACACCGACTCCCGTCAGCAACCCATCGCCAACTCCCATCGCCACCCAAGCCGCCGCACCCAATCGCACGCTGACCTTCGGTTCCGCAGTGGTCGAGAACATGACCTTCACCGTAGGTCAGCACGTGGAAACGTCGCCGCTGCCCAGTGCCAGGGGCGGCGATGGCGCTCTCAGATACAGCCTTTCGCCTGTCCTGCCCAGTGGCCTGCGCTTCGATGCTTCGTCTCGCGCCATCACCGGCATTCCCACAAAGGCCCTGGAGCGCACCCTTTTCACCTACACCGCCACCGACTCCAACGGCGACGGCGCATCGCTGAGATTCAACATCGCCGTGGCGGAGCCCGTAGTGACCGTTGAGACGGACGGCAAGAGCAAGGTAACGTCACTCTTGCTGTCTGCCATCGGGTACGGCCGGACGCCTGAACCGACGCCGACGCCAATCCCGCCTCCCACGATAACTTGGTCCCTAACACCCACACCAACGCCCTCGCCGCGACCAACAGCGACACCCATGCCGCAACCTATGCCCACAGCGACGCCATCACCGAAGCCAACAGTGGCACCCACCGCGCAGCCTACGCCCACAGTGACACCATCGCCGTGGCCAACGGCGCCACCCACACCTACGTCAACTCTTGCTACCCCAGTGCCACCGTCACCCATGGCTGAGGCCGAACCGGGGAACAACAAAGGCATTCCAGCCTGGGTTTGGGTCATCGCTGTACTGGTGCTGGCCGTCGCCGCGCTAAGCGGAGCCATCACCGCCATCATACGCCGCTGGAGGTGACGGCTACTCGTTTACCAGAGCGTCGATGGTGGCACCGAGGGCGCCGGCGATGCGAGATAGGGCCGCAGCGGAGCCCGCCTTGCGGCCACGCTCGATTTCGGAGAGGTAGCTCACAGCGACGCCCGTCCTCTCCGACAGCTGCCGCAGGGTAAGTCCGCCGTGGTTGCGGAAGGCGAGCATCGGACTCTTGCCGCCGATGATTGCGAGGGCCACCTCGTGGGGGATGCGTACTCCGTTGTCGGCGTCGACTGCAGCCAGCATGTCCTCGAGATCACCGCAGCGCTGGAGCAGGGCGTCATACTCCGTCCGTGGCAGCGTGATGGTCTCTTCGCTAGTCATAGGCTTCCCTCCTGTGCCGGACCCTCAAAATCACCATTTCTCTACCCTTATCCCATTCAATGCTGAAAATGACGCGATAGGCGCCCACTCTCAGTCGCCTATAATTGCTCCCTGCCAGTGTGATCACCTGATTGGCAAGCGATTCCGGGCTTCCGGCGTACTGCTTGATCTTGTCAACGACCCGCTCTCTGTCCCTTGGAGCAAGGCGGCGAACGTCCCGGATCGCCTTGAGGGACCAGGAGATGGTCATATCTTGCTCCATGCCACAAGTTTCACATATAGCGAACACGTAGTCAAGGCGCTGCTCTCATCATTTGCACCTCACGGCGACGGGCACGGCTAGGACACCAAGCCTGATTGGTAAGGGCATCATTGATGGAACAAGAGTATGATAAGCTAGGAGTGGAGGTATGATAGAAGACACGCTTGCAGGTCGCTCCTCACGCCTGGGATTTCTCCTGGCGTGTTCCCTGGCCGTGGTTGCCATGGCCGCTTGCACCCAACCCACCCCAACCAAGACTCCATCCTCTCCCTCGGAGAGCACAGACACACCGGCTGCCATTCCCACACCGACCGCCACACCCACTCCAACGCCTACGGCAGCGCCGACCGCCACACCCATACCTACGCCCACAGCAGCACTGACCGCCGCTGCGCTAACCGGGGCCATCGCCGCTGTTATAAGCCGCAGGAGGTGACGGCTATTCGTTTACCGGAGCGGCAATGATGGCGCCGGGGTCTCAACTCTCAGTGACCACTATAGAGACCTCCACCGGCTCCGACTCTCCACCGGTCTGGTCCTGCGCGACGTACCACAGCGTGGCGTAATGCCCCTCATACTCGCTCATGTCACCGATCAGAGTTATGACTCCCGTCTGTTCATCGACGGCAAGGAACTCCTGATGGGGGAAAGTTGCGCTTGTTGTGCCCTTGACCCCATAGGTGACCGGACCTCCGTTGCCGTCGGATGCCGAGATTGTCCCCACGGTAGCGCCCACCACTGCGGCGTCATCCGGGATATCGAAGCTGTAGGATTCGGCAGCGAACACCGGCGGCGTACAGCTGCCGGTCGTTGCCCTCAGCGGTTCCGATGGGGTGCTCCAGGCCGCAGCGTAGGTCGTCCCGTCACCGTAGGCGAACACACGGAACTCGTGCTCCTGCTCGCACTGCAACCCGTCCACCGTGTGACTCGTCCCCGTGATGCTCTCGTCGTCCAGTATCCAGCGGTCAAGTGTGGTCTTGCCCTGGCGGTACTGAACGCGGTACTTGGTCGTGTTGGCCACCGCCGTCCAACTGAGCGGCAGGCTCGTCTCTCCCGCCGTCCCTCCGGTGGGCGCAGCGGGCGCAGGCGGACAGTACAGAAGATTCAGGGAGGCAAGGTCATTGGTCTGCACGTCCTTCAGACCGTAGGGGATACATCCGGTCAGGCTGTTCCCCGATAGGCGTACCTCCACGAGGTTGTCCAGATTGCCCAGCGGACGGGGAACCTGGCCGGTCAGGGAGTTATCGCTCAGGTCCAGATGGGTCAACTCGCTGAGGTCTCCCATCTGCGGCGGGATCGTGCCGGTCAGGTCTTCGTCGTCCAGCAGCACTTTGGTCACGCGGGCAGGAGTGCCTGCGATGGTTACCCCGTCCCAGCCGGTGATTGCCGTCCCTGTATCCCAATTCAGCGTTGCCGTGCCGGCGAGCGTCTCCTTACCGGCCAGCAGAGCCTGGCAGTCCCGCATGAGGCCGGAGTTGTACCCACCGGTCGGCAGGGCGAGTCCGCAGGCTGGCGGCGGTTTCATAGGCGGGCCGTCAGGGTGACTGTACGCACCGATAGTGGTGTAGAACTGTGTCAGCCGGTTGGCGTTCGTCTCCAACATCGGCCAAGTGGGGTCCGGCCCGGCGCGACCGCCGTACGCCGTGAGGCGGGCCTGGTGAGCCGCCGTCACCGCCTGCCTGAAGGCGGGCAGCTCCATCTTCAGATGAGTGGAGAGGTAGGTCTGGTAATCGTCAGGAGCGGCGTATTCCCAGATATGCCCGAAGGGATGGACGGCAACCACAGTGCCGTCATCCTCGCGTTCCAGGTCCCATGTCTCAAAGACCCGTAGGACTTCGGCCTGTATGTCGATCGCCGGGCCGATGAAGAAGATCGCCTCTATGGGGTTGGTCAGGCGGCTGCTGTACTTCTGCTCGAACAGGATTCTCAGTTCCTCCTCGCGGTGCGGCTCTCGTGCCCCTATCCCGTCCCTCTCAAACTGGACCGTCAGTGTAGTCGGGCCAGAGCCAAGGATGTATTCGTTCACCCGCAGGTCGGCGTAACACCTCACCGACTTGCCGTATGGGGAGAGGGGTTCCCATACTTCCATCTGATAGGCTGCTGGGCGGAAACTGCCCCTGTTGGTGGTGCAACGCACCGTGCCGGGCAGGTAGGTGGCCCGTACGACCTGGTGGGAAATATGAGCACGTGTCAGGTTGAGGAAAATGTCCAGCCCTCTGGGTTCGTCCAGCAGTTCAACGCTGGACGCTTCTCCTTGCCCCCATATTTGAGACGCATCAGGCAGACATGGGTCTGACGACGACCCCTCCAGCGAACTACAGGGTGGCAGGTAGCCGGAGTAATCAGACTGTTCGTCCCGACAGGCAGTAGCCAGAAGGAGCGCTACTGTCAGGGCAAGAATCAGTGTAGCTTGTCTAATCTTCCACCTCCCCACTGGCCGCGCGACTGCTGATTACGACAATACGCTTGGCTCCTGTGCTCTTGGGGCTACCCTATACCCGAGCGGCTTCCCTTGCTCTCGAAGAAGTCCAGGTCAATGGCAAAGGCGGATGCTATGAGCAGGAGCCTAATCTCCTGGCTCCGTTCAACGTCGCTGAACTGGATGCTGAAGGTGTCGGCGTCGGTGAAGCTCTCCCTCATAATGCCTCCCCACTTCTTCACTATGCGCCCCATCTCCTGCCCACTGGCGTTGTTCAAGGTGAAGGTGTAGCGCCGGAACAAGCTTCCGTTAAGCCCCGCTATCTGCTGTCCGCCTGGGTCCAGCAGGGCGAACCTGCGATTGAGCATGCCGAACTTCCTGTGCAGCGACCCTATGGGCGCGCCCGATCCGTCCTGAACGTTCAGGTGAGAGAAGAACCAGAAGAAGTTTCTATTGGCGTTCAGGATAGGCTGCCCATTATTGTCCACGACATGCAGATTGAGGGGGCGGTGGGAGCCCATGAACTGGCGAGACAGCATCCCGGATTCCTCGTAGCCGAACATGGCCTCTTCGCCCTCCGGAGTCAGGATCCTATAACGGTTGGCTGTTTCGAACCCGGTGAATATCTCCAGCATCTCCCTGGTCTGCCGGACGACCAATTCCTGGTAGTTGGCAAGATCGATCACGTGCTTCTCCTGGTTGGGGTATGGCTGGAATGATACAGCCACTTAGGAGGCCGTTTCAATAGGTGGTACGCTTCGCGCAACGGGTGGGGTAGGGGATGAGTAATCCAAGGTCAAGTCCTGCCCCTGACCCCGACCAGGGAACGGGGCAGGCTGAAATTGCAGTGCTCTTATATCATACTATCCGTATCGCCAGACGGAGAGCCAGGGATACCTGCCGGCCGCATAGAGTGCAGGGTCTGCAACCCGTAATCTCACGCCGCCAACCGGGGTCAATGGAACCATTTGGCTCGATTCGACGTTTATTATAGTGTGGGGCGCTCAACCACCGGGTTGCCGCACCTCCGGCTAAGCCACTGTAAAGAAGGAAGTGAAGATGAGCAAGCTCAAAGTAATGTCCATGATAACCGGACTGGCCGCCATCATGCTCCTGGTTGCGGCATGCACCGACGAAGGTGATGCACCGCAATCGGCGAACGGCGCTTCCCAGGCCGCCGGCGCCTTTTCCGGAGGGATCCAGGGCCAGTCCGGCATTTCGGTATCGGGTGAGGGTTCCATAGACCTCGTGTCAGACCTGGCGCTGCTGAACGTCGGCGTAGAGGCCGTGGCGGAGAGTGTTTCGCAGGCCCGGGAAGAGGCCGCGCTGGCAATGGACGCCATAATCGCCGCAGTCAAGGCCCAGGGCCTGGAGGACAGGGACATCCAAACCCGGGCCTTCAACATCTGGCCTCAATACGAATACCAAGACAACAGAAGCACCCTGGTTGGCTATAGGGTCAACAATTCTGCAACGGTGAAGATCCGGGACATCAATAACGTGGGCCCCCTCATAGACGACGTGGCCAACGCCGGCGGCAACGCTACGAGGATCGACGGCATCCGGTTCACGGTGGAGGACCCCAAGCCGCACATAGCTGCCCTCAGAGAGGCCGCTTTCCAGGACGCTATGGCCAAGGCGGAGCATCTGGCAACCCTCGCCGGAGTGGAGCTGGGACCTCTGACGTTCGTCACGGAGAGCAGCGGAGTTCCCGTGGCCAGGGATGCCTAAACTCACAAACGAAGTGCAACACTTGGTTAAGGTGTTGTCATGGGAAAAAGTTATGGACATGTCACCATTGAAGAGAGGTGTGAAATTGCCCGACTACAAGCCTCGGGATACTCGGTCAGCCAAATCGCGGCAAGTCTGGATCGCTCGCCATCGACAGTGGCTCGTGAGCTGAAGCGCAATGGTTCAAGAACTCAGGGATACCAGCCCAGGTATGCGAACCAGCAAGCCCATGCCCGGCGTTGGCGTGGTTCTCGACTGGAGCGAGATGAGGCGCTGCGGGATAAGGTGCTCTCTGGGCTTAAGCAGGGCTGGTCACCGGAGCAGGTGGCGGGACGGATGGCTATGGAGTCAGGCAGTACAGTCATCTCCCACGAGAGCATCTACAGGTTCATCTACGGCCAGATTGCTCGCAAGAAGGACTACAGTTGGCGCCACTACCTGCCCCGAGCTAAGTCCAAGCGTGGTTGGAGAGGCCACAAAGGCGGCAGCCCTGCTTCCTTCATGGCTAAGCGTCGTCCCATCACCGAGCGCCCGCAGAGCGCTGCTGACCGCCGCACTCCTGGTCACTGGGAGGCCGACCTGATGCTGTTCAGGGCCTATGGCCATGCCGTGCTTACCATGCACGAACGCCACTCCCGCATCCTCATAGCCCTAAGGCCCCCTGGCAAGGCATCCAGGCCCATCGCTGCCGCCATGTCCCAAGTGTTGGGTCAGTTTCCCCCAGAATGGCGACGGACGGTCACCTTCGACAACGGGACCGAGTTCGCACTCCATTACAAACTCCACGATCTGGGTATAGAGACCTTTTTCTGCGATACTTACTCTCCCTGGCAGAAGGGTGGGGTAGAGAACGCCATCGGTCGGCTGCGGCGGACCCTGCCCCGCAAAACGGACTTGGCAGCGTTGCCTCAAAAACGGTTTACGCAAATGATTCAGGCCTACAATAATACCCCCCGCAAGTGTCTCGATTATAGGACTCCGGCAGAGATATTTTTGGATAGAGTGTTGCACTTGAAATGTGAATCCACCATGCAGCCTTTGCAGTGATGGAAGCGGCGGCGCCAAGCACCTCCATCAGCGGCGGCGAGCTGCATCTGTCGATGCACGTTCAGGCGGTCTTCACTATCCGCTAAGGGGGTCCGTTCATGGTTGTTGAAAGCTCGCTGGCAGCAACGCAAGTGGCGTGAGACTTCGCTCGCAGTGCCTGCAAGTCAAGTGCCCGTATTGAATCAGCCATGCCTATCTGCTAAAATCCGTCCTGTGAAGTTCGAACGAGATTTCATTCTTAGGCTGGTGAAGGCGGCATCCGTTGTACAGGCGCTTCCCAGCCGGTGACATGGACGGGTTCCAATGGAAGTTAGCACGGAACAGACGGAAGGCATTGCCTTAGAGCCATTCGATAGATTGTACAAGATTCTGGTGGTGGACGACGAACCAGATCTGGAAACGCTTATCCTACAGCGCATGCGTCGAAGCATACGCTCGGGCCAGTACGAGTTCGTATTTGCCCACAACGGCGTGGAGGCCCTGGATATCTTGGGTCAAGACGATACCATCGACATGGTGCTGTCTGACATCAATATGCCCAAGATGGACGGTCTCACCCTGCTAGCGCAGATGCCATCGGTGGACCCCAACCTAAGGGCGGTAATCATCTCCGCCTATGGGGACATGAAGAACATTCGAACGGCCATGAACCGGGGCGCTTTCGACTTTATCACCAAGCCGCTGGACTTCGACGACCTGCGTGTGACCATAGACCGGACTCTGCGCCACCTTGCCGAGTGGCGGGAGGCCGTATCGGCCCGGGACAAGCTGGTATCGCTTCAAAATGAGCTTGACGTGGCTAACAAGATGCAGCAGTCCATACTACCCACGGACTTTCCCGCCAATATACACATGGGAACCTATGGCAACATGGAACCGGCGCGGAACGTGGGAGGGGACTTCTTTGACATCATTCGCCTGGACGCCGGCCAAATTGGCCTAGCCATAGCAGACGTTTCGGACAAGGGCGTACCGGCGGCCCTTTTCATGATGTCCTGCCGCACCCTGTTGAAGGGAGCCGCTATTGGCAGCCATGATCCGGGTGAGGCGCTGACCATGGTCAACGATCTGGTCCAAGAGCGTAATGACGCAGGCATGTTTGTGACGTTATTCTACGGAGTTTACGATCCGTCCAGCGGAAGGTTAACCTACGCCAACGGAGGCCACGACAGTCCTCTAATTGTCCACGCTGATGGGTCGTCAGTCCGTATCCCATCTACGGACGGCATAGCCCTGGGCGTAATGCCGGGCCTTGAGTACAACCAGAACTCGGTGACCCTTTCCCCCAACGATACCCTAGTTCTCTACACAGACGGTGTTACAGAGGCTATGAACGGTCAGGGTGAGCAGTTTACCTTGGAGCGGTTGACAGAGATTTTCAAGAATGGCCCGCCCATGGATCCCAAGGATGTGTCCCAAGTTGTTTTCGACGCCGTCAAGGAGTTTGCCGGAGACAACTCCCAGTCCGACGATATCACCTGCCTGATCCTCCACCGAAACGAGGGTAGCTGATTGAGTGCTACGATATCCCTGAACCTAGCCCCTAAGGTAGAGGAGTTGAAGCGCCTCTACGAGGCAGTGGAGTCCCTGGGAGAGCAGGAGGAGTGGCCTCCTAGCCTGATCTTCCAGGTGAACCTTGTGCTGGAAGAGCTGGGTATAAATATCATGAACTACGGGGAGACAGCAGACGACCAAGAGATCATAGTTTGCCTGACCTCCAAGAAGGACGCCCTCACCATTAATATCTCAGACGCGGGCAAGCCGTTCAATCCCTTAACGGAAGGGCCCGTTCCCGACGTGACTAAGGAACTGGAAGAGCGCTCCATAGGGGGTCTGGGAGTTCACCTGGTTCGCACGCTGATGGACGAGCTATATTACCGGCGGGAGGGGGACAGAAACCACTTGACTTTGGTCAAGCACAGGGATGAATGATGTCTCGCCAAGGTGTCATGGGGCTCCCCCTACCGCTGGCGGTGCTGGGTGCCGTAGCCCTGTTGATAGTTGCTTGTAACGACGGCTCCCCTACCGTACCGCCCGAAGACAACACGCCTGTAGTAACCCCAGACGCGCCAGACATGCCGTACGGGGTCTCCGACCAGAGGGTGCTCTTCGGCCAGTCGGCGGCCTTCAGCGGCCCGGCCCAAGCGCTGGGCACAAACATGAGGCTGGGCATCGAGGCAGCCTTCCAAGAGGTCAACAATGCGGGCGGCATCAACGGTAGACGGTTGGAACTGGTATCGTTCGACGACGCCTACGAACCGGAAGCGGCCATCGCCAACACGACCCGCCTGATAGAAGAGGAGCAAGTGTTTGCCCTCATCGGCGCGGTGGGCACGCCGACGTCTCGCTCCGCCACGCCGGTGGCGGCAGAGGCGGGGATTCCGTACCTGACCCCCTTTACCGGCGCTGCCTTCCTCAGAGACCCTGAGTGGGACAACATCATCAACCTGCGCTCCTCCTACAACCAGGAGACGGAAGAGATGGTAGCGCGGTTAACGGAGGACCTGGGCATCAAGCGCATAGCCGTGATGTACCAGGATGACTCCTATGGACAGGCCGGCTACCGTGGAGCATCTGCCGCTCTGGATCGTCGTGACATGGAACCCGTAGCGGTGGGCCGGTATCCCCGAAACACAACGGCGGTGAAGACGGGGTTGCTGGATTTGGTGGACGGCTCCCCTGAGGCGGTGATCATCATTGGCGCCTACGAGCCGGTGGCAGCCCTCATCTCTTGGGCGCGTCAGTTGGAGTTCAACCCGATCTTCGTGAACATCTCCTTTGTTGGAAGCAACGCCCTTGCCCAGGAACTGGGAACTACGGGTGCCGGTGTATATGTCACCCAGGTGGTGCCATTTCCAGCGGACGACTCCATGCCAATTGTCGCAGCCTATCACCGAGCCCTGCAGTCCTACGACCCAACGGTGGAGCCCGGCTTCGTCTCCCTGGAGGGGTACATGGCGGGACGTCTGGCAATTGCCGGTATAGAGGCCTGCGGCCAAGATGTGACCCGCAAGTGCTTCCTGGACAACATACGGAACTCTGGCCCCATTGACCTGGACGGCTTTATCCTGGAATACAGTGAGACGGACAATCAGGGGTCGGACAAGGTGTTCCTGACGGTCATCGGCCGCGACGGAGCATACCATCCCATTGACAGCCTGGAGAAAGCCGTACCGTGATGGGGTTGCTGCCACAGCTTCTGGCTCTACGCTTTCGACTTTCCACGCAGCTTTACGCTGCCATATGGGGCGCCGTGGTGCTGACCGTATCCGCCAGCATAGTAAGCTGGTTCTTCTTCAATCAGGTGGGAAACGCCCAGAACAGGGTCAACGAAGGAACTCTGCCAGAGGTGGCGGCGGCCTTTGGCGCGGCCCAGTACAGCAGCACCCTTGTGTCAGCGGCTCCGCCGCTGACCACTGCCTCCACTCCCGCCGAGTTTGCCCGGGTGTCTGACGGCATCCTTGAGGCCTTCGTCTTGTTTGAAGAACAACTGGCCATACTTGAGGGCCCGTACATGGAGGAGACCAGCTTCCAACGGGTACGCTCTCAAGCCGACAATCTCTCCATGAACATCAATACCATCAGGGCGGAACGCTCGCAGCTCTTCAGATTGCGTGATAGGCGACAGACGTTGGGCAAAGAGCTGGCAAACCTACGGAGCCGGCTGGACGACGTGGTAGGGCCCGCCATCGACGACCAGTTCTTCTTCATAGTAACCGGATACCGGGTGCTGGGGGAGCCGCCGGCGCCTCGTTCTGAGTACTTATCGGAGTTGGAGCTTACACGGTACCGTAATCTATCGGAACTGCAGGGCAACGCCAACATCGCCACCGAACTGCTGGCCAACTCCTTCACGCTGAGCGATGCCTCGCAGGTAGAGCCGCTGCGGGAGCGGTTCGAGGCTGCAGTCAGCCGCATGACAGGGAACCTGTCCTCCATAGAGGACTCGCCGCTATATGGAGATGTGTCCCCGATATTCGAGGAGCTCTTTGCCCTGGGAACAGGAGAGGGGAGTGGCTTCGACATCATCGAGCAGGAGCTGCGGCTCACGGGACGCCAGGAGGAGTTGCTGGCCAGCAACCGCGGAATAGCCGTCGACCTTGTGGTCGGCATCGATGATTCTGGTGAGTACGGCTCAGCTTAGCGCTGATGAGGCAATCGCCGCCTCTTCCCGGGCCATTCTGACGGGGCGCTCGATTCTCCTGGGCATCACCGGCATCAGCATCGGCGGCGGTGTTGTCATAGCGTGGCTCTTTGTGGGTCGATGGCTGCTGCGGCGCCTCAAGATGCTGTCGGGCTGGATGCGGCGCATGGCCGACGGGGACCTGGAAGCGCAGGTAGATATCGGAGGACAGGACGAGGTGGCGGAGATGGCCGCCGCCCTGGAGGTGTTCCGACGCCACGCCCTGGAGGTGCAGCGTCTAAACCTAGTAGAGAAGCTGGCGGGGGAGCTTCAGGGAAAGAACGAGCAGTTGGAATCGGTTTTAGGCGAACTGCAGAAAGCCCAGGACCAGATTGTCATGAGGGAAAAGCTGGCCGCTCTGGGTGAGCTAACGGCGGGAGTGGCCCACGAGATAAGGAACCCGCTAAACTTCGTGAAGAACTTCTCAGAGCTGTCCATAGAGCTTATTGTGGAGTTGAAAGAGGTGTTGGAGGAAAGCGAGGCAAGCCTAACGGATGAGCAACGGAGCCTGGTAGAGGAGATCTCCAAGGATATCTCAGATAATCTGGGGCGCATCTCCCATCACGGCGAACGGGCCAACCGTATTGTGCAGGACATGCTCAGGATGGGCCGCGGCTCAGGAGATCGGCAGGCCACGAATATCAACACTCTGCTGGAAGAGCATGCCCGGCTGGCTTACCACAGCGCTCGTGCCACCAATCCTGACTTCAATCTAACCATAGAGCAGGACATGGATCCTGAGATGGGACAGGTAGAGGTGATTTCCCAGGACATGGGCCGGGTTTTCCTCAACATGGTTAGCAATGCCTGCTATGCCACCCACGAGAAACGCATGGCCATTGAGCAGTCCGATGGGCAGACCGGCGGTACACCGTACTTCCCAACCCTGCGACTGGCGACAAAGCGAGGCGAGGAGATGGCGGAGGTCCACATCAGGGACAACGGCACCGGTATCCCGCCCGAGGCTGTAGATAAGATATTCAACCCGTTCTTTACCACCAAGCCCACCGACAAGGGCACCGGCCTGGGTCTGTCTATGTGCAACGACATTATACGCAGCCATGGAGGCTCTATCCGAGTAGAATCGGAGCCGGGGGAGTACACGAATATGATAATCAGCCTGCCGTTGGAGCATCGGGAGGGAGCAGATACCGAGCTACAGCAAGCAGAGGGCTGAGGCAGCACAATCACCGGAGTCGCCGCCCGCCAGAGGGCAAGCTGGGAGACTCCTCTAGGTACAGCAACCCCTTATCCGGCGGTGCTCCAATCGCCAGCGGGGGTAATGAGGCCAAAGCCCACGCCTTGCGGCTCCCCCACAAAGGCTATCCGACCCACATCCGCTATGTCCATCGGCTCCAGGTGCGCCACGCCGCCCAGAGAAGTGACCTTGTCAAAGCTGGCGTCCACATCATCCACATGGAAGTAGACGCTCCAATGGGAGGGTATGTTCATGCCGCGGATTGCTTCCGGGAAGGCCATAGTGCCAGCTAGTGGCACTCCATCCTGCAGATAAACCGTGTATTCGTTGCCGTCAGACATAGTGGCCGTTTCGGACTGAACTCCCAGCAAACAGGTGTAGAACTGTATCGCGGCCTTTGGATCCGTAGACAGCAGCTCGCACCACCCTATGGCGCCGTGTTCGTTCTGGACACCAGCCCCATTATGATCCTTGCCCTGCCAGAGAAACACCGCGCCGCCGCTGGGGTCGCTGATAATGGCCGTTCTGCCCAAGTCGAATACGTCAAACGGAGGAACTACAGTGAAGCCGCCGCAGCTTTCCACTCTGCCCGCAACCTCATCCACGTTGTCCACGGCGATATGTACGTCCCAATGGGGTGGAATGCCTGCCTCCTTCTGGTCCGGCGCCTGGGTGTAGATGCCAGCCACGTATGAACCGTCTTTGACGGCCATGGAGTAGGTGACTTCACCACTCTCATCCATTGGGAAATCCTGGTACGTCCACCCGAACAGCTCGGAGTAGAAGACCTTAGAGGCTTCCTGGTCGCCGGACCCCAGGTCGGTCTAACACGTCATGCCCTGTGTATATGATTCTATCTTCATTAGGTTAATACCTATGCTTTCATCTGGTTCTTACACTCATTGATTGTATCATGCAGGTATGGAGTAGCACTGCTAATCCTCCAGCAATGGTACCGCGCCGAGCAGCGGAGCGTTTTCAAGTCCCGTCTTTAACACCTTCACGTCGTTGGAGCCCAGCTCAGATTCCAGCACAGGGTAGAAGTAATCGTAGCTGTTGCTCACGCCGCCTCCCAAAATGAACGTATCCATCATGAGACCGGCGTGCAACCAGTTCAGCGTCGGCCCTAGAGATCTGCCTATACGCTCAAAGCCCTGAGCGCTATCTCGTCGCCATCTTCAACTTTCCGGTAAAGCGTTTCACCATCCGCTCCGTACAGAGCGGGGAAGCATAATCCGTCGTGCGACTCAGTGCCGCTCCATTCGTTGTAGAACTCAACGATCACCGGATGCGGGCCAAGCATCCCCTCTACAAGGCGGCCATTCTGAACAACTCCTACGCCCGTTCCTGAACCGAGCGACACAGCGACAAAGTCCTTGTACGTTTGCCCCTCGCCAAATCGCATCACTCCTAGGGCAAACAGGTTGGCATTCGTGGTAATGCGAGTGGGTGCGCCTATTTCATTTTCCAGGAGGAATCCCAAAGGAAAGCGGTGCAGGCTTGGAAACGGGGTGTTTAGGGTGAGCAGCACGCCATTTTTGAAGTCGCCGTAAGCGGGGAACCCCACACCCACACCGGCCAGGTCTTCACCCCGGAACGGCTCCAATGCACTGGCTATGTCCCTCAGGACCTGCTCCCGCGTACCGCCGCGGTGGCTGTCCACGGCATAGTAGCCTAGAACCTCGCCTTCACTGGTAACAAGACCGGCCTTGGTTGAAACTCCGCCTATGTCCAGAGCAAGGTATTTTCTTCTAATTTCCATTGGAGCTACATTTTCGCACATTAGTGGAGTTAGCGTATCACGTCATCACTTTACTGATAGGTTACCATCAGGTACAAAGTGCTTTGCCTGGCAATTTCCAACATCATCGGCGCATTAAGATTCGGAGGCGTTTCCACTTGGCAAACTACGCGCTCGCCATAGACGTAGGCGGCACATTCACTGACGTTGTGCTGTCCAACTTGGATACAGGCGAGAGCCATTTGGTGAAGGTGCCTTCCACGCCCACCGACCCTTCTCTGGGATTCATGGAAGGTCTGAGCAAGATATTGGACAAATCGGGAATTCATAGTGCCAGCCTACGCCGTATCTTCCACGGCACCACTATAGCCACCAATGCTATCCTGGAGGGCAAAGGCACTACCGTAGGCTTGATTGTTTCCGAGGGGTTCAAGTATGTCCTGGAGATAGGCAGACAGGGAATGCCCCGCCTGGCCAGCACTCACGTCTGGGTCAAGCCGGAGCGTCCGGTCCCTCCCGAGCGCATATTTGAAGTGGCGGAGCGCATAGACTTCACCGGGGAGGCCGTTGTTCCCCTGGACGAGGAGGCGGTGCTGAGATCGGCGCGCCACTATGCCGGCGCAGGTATAGATTCGATAGCCATTTCTTTCGTCCATTCTTATGCGGATAGCGCCAACGAACGCCGGGCAAGGATTTAGTCATGGCGGACCATCCTCAAGCCCACGTGTCACTATCTTCAGACGTACTTCCAGTATTCAGAGAATATGAGCGCACAATGACCACGTCCTAAACGCTTACGTCATGCCGCAGGTTAGCTACTATGTCAAGAAATTGGAAGGCGGATTGAAAGAGAGGGGGATAGACGCTCCATTGCTCATCATGAAATCCAGCGGCGGCGTCATAGGGATGGAAACGGCCGTACGCCAGCCGGTGTATACCGCGCTTTCCGGCCCGGCCGCCGGGGTTATGGCAGCACGACACTTTGGACAAATGACGGGCTTCAAAGATGTCATCTCCCTGGATATGGGAGGCCACCAGTACAGACGTGTCCCTGATATCGGATCACAATGTCACGTCGACCACTGAAGGGAGGCTGGGCGACTGGCCAATGCACCTGCCGATGGTGGATATTGCCACCATCGGAGCAGGCGGGGGCAGCATTGCCTGGCTGACCCAATCGGGGAACCTATCGCTGGGTCCGCACAGCGCCGGGGCCAACCCGGGGCCGGTTTGCTATGGCCAGGGAGGCACCGAGCCCACAGTGACCGATGCCAACCTGGTGCTGGGTCGTATCAACACCAGTATTGCAGGAGGCGCAGTGGCCCTGGATCTCGGCGCGGCAAGAGACGCGCTTCAGGAGAAAATAGCCGCGCCGCTGGGTCTAAGCCTGGAGGAAGCGGCCAGCGGAATCACCATGATAGTGAACAACTCCATGATGGGCGCCATCCGCAACGTGAGCGTGGAGCGGGGCTACGATCCCAGAGAATTCACCCTTGTAGCGTTTGGCGGCGCCGGTCCAATGCACGCAGTAGGTGTGGCGCAGCTGCTGGGCATCCCCAACGTCGTGGTGCCCAGGAACCCCGGCGTTTCTTCCGCCTACGGCCTCCTGGTGGCAGACTTCAAGAACGACTATGCCCGTACCTTCATCCAAAAGCCCCCTGACTATGACTTGGAAGCCATGGAGAAGGTGTACAAGGAACTGGAAGAAGAGGCCCTCTACTGGCTGGACCAGGAAGGTGTGCCACAACAGGGCCGTTCCCTTTTGCGCTCCGCGGACATGCGCTACACCCACCAGGGATTTGAAGTGGCCACAGATCTCAAGGGCGGCTCCGTTGACGAAGAGTCCTTTGAAGGCTTGCTGGACGAATTTCACCGCAGGCACAAACAGCTATTCGGGTTCTCACTGGACCAGCCGGTGGAGGTAGTTACCCTCCGAGTATCTGCAGTAGGTACTCTGGGAGGTACCCGAATGCCCCGGCTCACGGGTAAGCCCGTTCCGGCGGAAAAAGCGGTCAAGGAGCAGAGGCCGGTCTTCTTTCAGGAGCAAGGAGCGCCTGTGCTCTGCGATATCTTCAAACGGGAGATGCTCTCACCTGACTCCGTTGTACAAGGCCCTTCAATCCTAGAGGGCATGGATTCCACCGTGGTGATAAACCCCGGTTGGCAGGGACGGATAGATGAATATGGCAACTGTATACTCCAAGCCGTACCGGGTTGATAGCTTATGAAAACCTCCAACACGGTTGATTCCATAACTCGTGAGCTTGTCAGGGGCTCGTTGAAGGCAGCTCGACAAGAGTGCGAGATCCTCATCGAACGCACGTCCATGTCCGCCTTCATCCGGGAGAAGAAGGACTATCTGATCAGCTTCTGCGATAGCCGGGGCAAATCGGTCTACGGTTACAGACCAAGGCTCCGACCTCATCGACTGTGTATGGGACTACTACCCGCAAGAAAGCATTAAACCGGGCGACCTCTACTGGTACAACGATCCATATATTTCAGACGGTGCAATATCGCACACGCCAGACATGGTTTTCATAACCCCGGTCTTCATGAACGGAGAATTGGTAGCGTTCTGCTACTCCTGGGCTCATTTCTGGGACTTGGGAGGCAGCCGCCCAGGCAGCATTGGCCCCGCCAATACCGAGATATTCCACGACGGCACGTTGGTGCCACCCATCAAAATCGTTGACCAGGGCAGACTGAACGAAGAAGCCTATCGCATCATTCTAAGAAACTCCCGTTACCCGGATCTCCTAGAGGGGGACACGCAGGCACTTATGTCCGCTGCCGGCCTGGCAGAGCGCCGCATCCTGGAGATGTTCCATCGCTTCGGCAGAGAAACCATGCTGGCCACATTCCGCTATTTCCAGGAAGAAACTGGCAGCTTCGTGCGTCGTAAGATGCTCGAGCTTGTCCCTGAAGGTGAGTACTCCTTCCGCGATTACATGGATACCGATGGGGTAGGGGAGCAATGGCATTCGCTTGAGGTGAAGCTGACGCGTCAAGGGGACAAGGTGGTGGCCGATACCAGCGGCAGCGATGATCAGGTGCCCGGCTCCATCAACTTCATCATGTCTAAGGTCGTGCTCAAGTCGTGGTACGGCCTGTATCTCTCCAGCTTTGATCCGTCGCTGCTCATGAATGAGGGGCTGCTGGCCTGCGTAGATGACGTTGTAATCAGGGACGGCAGCATATTGCATCCAAAATGGCCCGCCGCATTGGGCTGCCGTGCGCATACCTTCGGTAAACTGAAAGATGCCATTGTGGGAACCATTGCTCAGGCCTCCCAGGGACAGGTCATGGCGGCCACCGCCGTTTACGTGATTGCCTACTGGCGCATGAAAGACCCCTTCACCGGAGAGTGGATATTGTGCACGGACGGCATCGCTGTAGGGCATGGCGCCAGGCCGTTTGCAGACGGCCTGGATGCTATCTACAACGTACACAACCAGAACTACCCCGCCGAGTTTATGGACATGGAATACCCCCTACGCGTAGAACGGTACGCTTTGAACCCGGATTCCGGGGGCCCAGGTAAATACAGGGGAGGGTGCGGCATTATCAGGGATGTCAGGCTGCTTGCGCCGGAAGGCACCTTTGGGTTGCGTGTAGAGTGCAATCGCTTTCCCGCCTGGGGTGTCGCCGGAGGTATGGCAGGCGGTACATCCAGAGTTGTTCTGAATCCAGGCACCCCACAGGAGAAGGATGTAAGGCCGTTTTCAGACGACAATAGATGGTACGCGAGAGACATGGTGCGTATCTATAGCGCCGGCGGCGGCGGATGGGGCGACCCTTTGGAACGGGACATAGCCCTGGTAGAGAAGGACGTGCGAGGTGGTTTCGTTACCCTAGAAGGCGCGCTGCAGAACTACGGAGTGGTAATAGATCCGGTGACATTGAAAGCCGACGTGCCAGGTTCGAAGGCTAACCGAAATGACATAAGGAGAAGGCGCGGCGAGACCAAGATGTTCCACCGCTTCATCTACTTCGACGAGGAACAGGAAGAGCGGGAGTGGGTTGAACACAATGTGCCGCGCTAGTCGCTAGCGTTACACCAGCCGCTTTTCAGCTACCACAATCATGCGGCGCGTGTCGATTGAATAGGCCTCCCCATCGAAGCCGCCGTAAACATCCACAAATGCAAGCCCTGCCTTTCGGAGCAGAGCCAGCGTTTCGGTCAATGTGTACAGGCGTATGTGGTGGCCCACCGTCTCTCTGCGGCTGCCGTCAGGCTTGATGATTGTAAAGGTAACGTGGTTCCGGCTGGTGACAAGGTCCAGCTCCCGGTGCTCCAGGTAAAGGCTGCCATCCTCGCTTTGTCGCCAGTCGGACTGGTCGTAATTGCTGACCACCCACTCACGATTGATCATATCAATCAGAACACGTCCGCCGGGTTTAAGCGCCTCCCTGACGGCCTTCAGCACCTTCAGGTTCTCCTCGTCCGATTCCAGGTAGCCAAAGGCGCTGAACATGTTGATCACCGCGTCAAAGTGATCTTTGAACGGGATGTCACGCATGTCTTTGCGCAGCAGGTCAAGATGAACACCCAGTTCCCTTGCGCTCTGTCCGGCCTGCTCCAGGTATTCCTGGCTGAGGTCCTGGCCAGTAACGTTCAGCCCGTGGCTGGCCAAGAGAACGCTATGCCTGCCCTGCCCACAGCACAGGTCCAAGAGACGGCCATTTGAGGAAAGACCAAGCGTACGCTCCACAAATAGCACCTCTTTTTCCGTGCGTTCCCTGGTGAAGATGTGGCCGTAGGCTTCCTGGTAGTCACTGCCAAAAAAGTCAACGTACCAAGGATCATTGGAGTCGTTCATACCACTCTCTAAGTTCGTGTTGCCAACAATCTTAACAGTTCGGTAAAGCACCTCATCACCTGCCATGGCTGTAGTACAATGGCTTTTGCCGTCGCCGGCGAAATCATTGCAGAACCGGGTAAGTACCGAATGCTTTCTTTGAAGGGAAAATCAGCCCTAATCATAGGGACTAGGCGGATAGGAGCCGTGGTAACAAGACGGCTGGCGCAGGAAGGTATCAACCTGGCCATCGCCTATCGAAGGTCTATGGCTGAAGCTCAGCGCTTGCAGAATGAGGTGGCGTCCCAGGTGGAGAACGCTCTCTTGGTCCAGGGGGACATCAATATCGAAGCGGACGTGCGGCGCATGACAAGCCAAGTAACGGAGGAACTGGGAGGCCTATGGTTTGTGATCAACCTAGCCTCCGATTACCCAAGGGCATCCTTCGACGCTCTGAATGGAGAGGCTTGGGATGAGGCCATGGCCGGCGCAAAAGGCGCCTATCTGCTGGCCGCATACGGGGCTCGCCAGATGATGAACAACACTGGTGATACCAAAGGTCATATACTGATGTTCAGCGACTGGGCAGCAGGGGAGACGCCATATCTGAACTACCTTCCCTATCTGACGGCCAAGGCATCTATTGGCTTCATGACCAGGGTCTTTGCCGCTGAACTTGCTGGGCATGGCATCCTGGTCAACAGCATTGCCCCGGGGCCTACAATGAGGCCGCCTGAGATATCTGAAGAAGCGTGGGCCAAGGAAGTTATTGCCAGCACACCCCTGAAGAGAGAATCGGCAGCGGACGAGATCGCTGAGACGATAGTCACACTTCTCAAGAGCGAGACCATAACCGGAGAGACTATCCGCGTCGATGCGGGTAGGCATTTGGCCGGCCCTGGCGTCGAAGGATAGGAGGAATCCGTGCTCCACAAGGTGGTAAAGACGATTGATTTTTGCTACGGACACCGGTTGCTGGATTACCAGGGCAAGTGCCGTCATCTCCATGGACACAACGGCTTGCTGGAGGTGGAAGTAGAGTCGGACTCCCTGGACCACAGGGGTATGGTCATGGATTTCAATGACCTGCGCAGAGTGGTGAAAGATTGGGTTGATAGAAACCTGGATCACAAGATGCTGCTCCACAAGGATGACCCCGTGGCCGCCCTTCTTTCTGAAATGGGCGAACCGTTTTATCCAATGGATGATAACCCCACCGCGGAGAACATCTTGAAGCACATATACCGACAGGTGCGAAAAGAGGGCCTGATGGTTTCAGAGATGCGGTTGTGGGAAACATCTTCAAGCTACGCCAGCTACCGCGAGGAGTACGAGTGGAAAGAATAGCCGTACTGGCAAGTGGCGGATTGGACAGCTCCATCCTATTGGCGGACCTGGCCGGGACCGCGGAGGTCTTCCCCATCTACGTTAGGAAAGGCCTGCTCTGGGAGGAAGAAGAGCTCCGCTCCTTGAACGCTTTCATAGAGGCCTTGCACAGCTCCAACGTACACGGAGTAAGAGAGCTTTACGTGCCGGTCGAGAGATTATACGGAGACCACTGGAGCTTGACCGGTGAAGGGACTCCCGGCGCAGACACAGCGGACGACGCCGTGTTCCTGCCCGGCAGGAACGTTCTCCTTGTATCGCTTGCCGCCATATGGTGCAGCACTCATGGTGTATCGCAGATTGCATTGGGTTCGCTGGGCGGCAATCCCTTCCCAGATGCCACACCGGAGTTTTTCAGCAATTTCGCTGGAGTACTTTCGAATGCATTGGGGTACCGGATCAGTGTGACTGCGCCCTATAGAAGAGCAAAAAAGTATGCCTTGATTCGCGACTTCAAGCATTTGCCGTTGCACTTGACCCTGACCTGCATTTCGCCCAGAGACGGACTTCACTGCGGCGTATGCAACAAGTGCAACGAGCGGCGCATGGCCTTCAAAGACGCTGAAATAGAGGACAGCACTACCTACGCAGGGAACTAGGCATCCTTCATCCAATCAAGGCAAGAAATTCAGGTATCCATCACAGTGGAATCAGACGAAGCCGTGCAGGGAGCGATTGACCGGCAGGATGATCAGTCGCAACGTATGTCGCTGAATCGTCTTTTCCGTGGCCTGATGTTATGGCATCGGCCCACGTACCCTTTCGGCCGGCGACAGCAACCCGCATTCACACCTGTCAAATGATCAACTGGATCAACGGTCGAGGCGTCGGAGGGCGGCCCGTGCGGCGTAGTAACCGCACATGCCGTGCACGCCGCCACCGGGCGGCGTCGACGAGGAGCAGATGGAAGATGTCGGTCGACGGGATGGCGTAGGGGCTGAGCATCCTGGCAGGACGGGAGAAGAGCTGGCCTATGTCCTGGACTCCTCCGCTGATGTCACCGCCGACGTAGTTCGGATTGTACTCCTCCAAGGCGGCCGGAGGCCGGACGCTCCTCTTCAGGATAAGCTCGCGGAACCCTGGGGCGAAACGCTCCACTTGTGCCTCGATCCTGTCGGCCATATCGAAGTCGGACCCGTTGGGGACGTGACAGTAGGCCCACGCCGTGTGCCTTCCCTCGGGGGCCCGAGACGGATCGAAGAGGCTCGGCTGGGAGAGCAGCACGAAGGGCCGTTCCGGGTGAAAGCCGTTCCACACCTCACGCTCGGCTTGGGCGACCTCGGCCATCGTACCGCCCAAGTGAACCGTGCCAGCCCGCGCACACTCCTGGGCCCTCCAGGGCACCGGCCTGCTCAGTGCCCAGTCCATCTTGAAGGCCCCTGGTCCGTAGCGGTACGCCTCAAGTCTGCGTCGGAAGCGGTCGGGAAGGCGGCGTCCGACGATCCTGACGACCTGCCTGGGCGTAATGTCGAGGAGGATAACAGCTGCGGCGGGCATGTCCTCCAACCGCTCCACCCGTATGTCTGTTTCGATCCGGCCGCCGAGAGAGGTCAGATGGGACGCTAGAGCCTTCGATATCCGCTGGGATCCGCCCCGCGGCAGCGGCCAGCCGACTGCGTGACCACTTGTGCCTAGAACGAGGCCGACTGCGGCGCTGAGAGGTCGTTCGAGAGGCAGTGCCGAATGTGCTGCCAATCCGGCGAACAGCGCCCTGGCACGTTCGCTTCTGAAGCGGGCCTGCGCCACCGACAGCGCAGACCGCAGCCCGTTCAATCCGAAACGGGCGGTCACCATCGGGTGATGCGGCACTCGCAAAGGTCCCAGGATGTCGGTGGCGAGCTTGCGCCAGTTCTTCACGAGAGGGCCAAACAGGCTACTATACGACGCCGCATCGTTCCCCAGCCCGTCGGCGGTCGCCTCGACCGAGCGCTCCATCATTACAGCCGTACCGTCGTCAAGTGGATGCGCCAGCGGCGCGGGAGGCTGCACCCAGTCTAAGCCGTGGTCGGGCAGCGGCAACGTGGTGAAGAAGGGCGAGCCCACTGCCAATGGGTGGACCGCCGAGCATACGTCATGGAGGAATCCTGGCAGCGTCAGGGCGGCGGACCGGGCGCCCCCTCCAACCGTGTCCCTCGCCTCCACGACCAGCACTGTACGTCCCGTCTGCGCGATGGCTATTCCGGCCGACAGGCCGTTTGGTCCCGCGCCGACCACGAGAGCGTCGTAACTACCGGTCTGTGGCACCGAACTTACCCCTTGATCAATCGCCTCCGTAGAGCACGGGGAGGTCAGACGGTTCCCTACAGGAGTTCCTTGTTGAACAGGTGCCGCTCAATGCCCCACTTGCGGCTGCCAAGGACACCGATGATGCCTGCGCAGACGAAAAAGAGGATCGTAACCTCGCCACCGTGCGCCACGAACGCATTGCCCCCGTCGGGAGGATTGGGATACAGATGTGGCCAGGGCCATACTGGGCTGAGGACGGCGTGTACTCCGAAGTAAGCGACAATCATCGTTACAACCATAGCGCCCGCTCCCAGTCGGGTCAGAATGCCGAGCCCGATGAGGAATGCCGAGAGAAGCTCCACTCAGCCCGCAATATCTACCAGTGTGCCAAGCCCGTTCGGATTCGCCCCAGCGGGAAAGTCCCACAGCAGGAATGCTTTCTGTCCGCCGTGCAGCCCAAGCAGGACTGCGAAGACCAGCCTGAACAGCAGATAGAACTCATCCGTGTATGGCTGCAAGAACCGTCCAAAGAATCCAGGCTCCTGTACACTCTCTTCTGTCACAGTCCCACCATCGTCTTGTTGTTCGGGATTCCCATACTGGGAGTCTTCAGGCTCAGGGGACGTCCCAGACATGATGGCGACATCATAGCTAGGTTCTACAAGCCGGTCAATTCCCGGTCTGCCCAGTGAGCAACGCTGTTCCAGTCATGATCGTCGCTGGCATAAAGGCCCTCAACACCCAGGAGGATAGCGGCAGATTGGCAGAGGAGATTGCCGAAACAGAGCGCGACCTCCAGAGAGTCCAGATGGAGGAGGATGGGGCCATCAGGCTCTACGTGTCAGAGAAGATTAGCAAAGATCAGTTGGACCGTCAGCGCAGGTTCATCACCGAGCGGCTGGAGACGCTCCGGGCCAGGCTGAACAAGTACCGCTCTCAGCAGACGGCATTGGACGAGAAACGCATCCTAATGGAGAACATCGCCGAGTGGGCTGAGGAGATAGGGGGACGGTCTGGGCGACCTGTCCGACTAGGAACGTCGCGAGGTGCTGGAATTTCTTCTTGACGGGGTGACCATCGACCGAGACAATAACATTCAGATCACGCTGGCTGTCTCGATGGACGAATTTGTCTCGATTGAATCGCTGGTATCTAGGTACCGGAGGTGAACGTGGACGGGACTTTGGTAAGAACGGAACATCTCGAAAGGCTCAAACTCCTCCTCAGAGAGGTGCTGGAGCTATTAGGAGAAGACCCCCAAAGAGAGGGTCTTCATCAGACCCCGGAGCGGTGGGCGCGTTCTCTACTGACGTACACCCAGGGTTCGCTGCATGACCCGGAAGAGCACTTGCAGGTTATCTTTCAGCTAGAGGACGACAACTATCCGGCCGGCTCTGACGACATGATCATAGTGGACAACATAGAGTTCACATCCACCTGCGAACACCACATAGCACCGTTCAGAGGGATGGTTCATATTGGGTATATACCTGATCCGGACAGCAAGATCGTCACGGGGTTGTCCAAGCTCTCACGGGTCGTGGAGGTGTTCGCCAGGCGGCTGCAGGTGCAAGAAAGAATGACCCAGCAAGTGGCCAATGCCATCTATCAGCATCTAAAACCGCTGGGCGTCATTGTAGTTGCACAGGCAATTCACTATTGTATGATTCAACGCGGCGTGGAACAGCGTTCCAGCGTGGCTTTGACCACCGCCCGACGCGGGACTTTCTTGAGCAATCCTTTGCTGGAGGACAAGTTCCAGAATTACCTTCGTTTGCGCATGGATACTAGGGAGATGTGATTATGGACACGGTAAAGGACCTTCTAGAACAGCTAACCAATGCATACGGCCCCTCAGGGTTTGAAGGCCCGGTGAGAAGCATTGTACAGAGAGAGTTGGGACCCATCTGCAATGACCTGGAAACCGACGGCTTGGGATCGTTGATTTCACGCTTGAAGGGTGCCAGCGATGCACCAAAGGTAATGCTTGCCGGGCATATGGACGAGCTTGGGCTGATGGTCAAATTCATCACCTCAGAAGGCTACGTCAAGTTCCAGACCATCGGCGGGTGGCTTGACCAGGCGCTGATAAACCAGCGGTGGGTGGTTCTGACCAGAAACGGCCCCGTGCCCGGCGTAACCGGCATAAAGACCGTACACGTGATGACCCCAGAGGCGCGCAGCCGGGTCTTCAAACGCGAGGATATGTTCATAGACGTGGGCGCCACCAGCAAGGAGGACGCGGAGGAGCGGTTGGGCATTCGCCCCGGAGACCCTGTTGCGCCGGACAGCAAATTCGTTGCTCTGAACGGCGGACAACTGTACCTGTCCAAAGCCTGGGACGATCGTGTTGGCGTGGCGGTGATGATAGAGGTGATGCGCCGCCTGAAGAGTGAACCTACACCCAACACCGTATACGGCGTGGCCACGGTCCAAGAAGAGATAGGCCTGCGCGGGGCTCATACCAGCAGCTACATCATAGAGCCGGATATTGGAATCAGCCTGGAGTCCGGTGTAGCGGGAGATTACCCCGGCATTACAGAGGAAGAGGCGCAGGAGAAGCTGGGCAAGGGGCCGTCGGTCTTCTTGCACGACAACTCCATGCTGCCCAATCTAAGGCTGCGTGACCTGGTCATAGACGTGGCGGCTGAGAAGAGCATCCCGTTGCAGTTCACCGTTATCAGCGGCTACGGGGAAGACGGCGCTGAAATGCAACGCACTAGGGGTGGCGCTCCCAGTCTCAACATAGCCGTCCCCACGCGATACCTGCACAGCCACAACGGCCTAATCAGTCGCTATGACTTCGATCAGGCGGTGGAGCTGGTGACGGCGGTAGTGCAGAGGCTAGATGCGGAGACAGCAAGTCAGATCAAGGCGTTCGATTAGGAGACGGCAATGGAAGGTAAAGTTGTACTCATAACGGGCGCCAGCAGAGGGATAGGCAAAGCCCTGGCCGTGGGCTTTGCCAGTGCCGGGGCCACCGTGGTGGCATCCGCCAGGACAACTAAGCCCGGCTCCGGCGTAGCCCAGGGATCCCTGGAAGAGACGGTGAAACAGATCAGGGACTCGGGAGGCAAGGCGCTGCATTTCCCCTGCGACGTTACCAGTGAAGAGCAGGTCAAGGCCCTGGTGGATTCGGCCGTGGCGGAAGCAGGGCCCATAGACGTGCTGATCAACAACGCAGGCATAGAAGTTACCGGCGCCATAACGGAGCTCGGTGTGACTGAATTTGAGAACGTTCTCAAAGTAAACGTAGTTGGCCCATTTCTAGTATGCAAATACGTTGTGCCCGGCATGATGGAAAGACGTGCCGGAAGTATCATCAACGTATCTTCCAGGTCGGCCATATGGGATCAAGAGAATACGCTGGTCTACGGCGCATCCAAGGCAGCGCTAGACCGGTTCACACGCAATCTGGCCGTGGATCTGAAGCCGTACAACATAGCGGTCAACGGCCTAGGCCCCGGCCTCGTCGAGTCTGAGATGACGCGCAACTGGGACCCCTCGCTTGATCTCTGGGGCAGGATGCCTTCTCCGGCGGAAGAGGTCGTACCCGCCGCTCTCTGGCTGGCCCAACAGGACGCTTCCGGCTTCACCGGCCAGGTGGTGCACCGCGATGAGTTCTGGCAAACCTGGCCTTAGCTAGGAGACGTGTATCCGTTCCACGCTAACGCCCATGTCAGGGTCAAGCGTAACCAGGGCGGCGGTACGCTCTTGGCCCCCGGAAGGCGCTCCACTGTAGAAGGCGGATGCATTCCCTTTTGTCACGTCCCTAAAAACATGAGTGTGGCCCAGCGCTATGTAATCGCAGTCCGCAGCGGCCAGCTCCTCGTGAGTGATGGGGGAACCTCTGTCGATGAAGCTGACCGAATCTAGCACGATGCCATGGCCTATGACCACGTACCACCCTCCGTCCGGCCTGGGCTGGATACCGCCCAGCGGGTGAAACTCCGGGACGTGGTTGTAGACCGGACAACCCCAGACGGACAGCGTCAAGTCACTCAAAGTGACCATCTCGCCGACGGGATACCTGAGGATGTGAACGTTCTCCCGAGATTCGTGGAGGAGGAATGAGTCGGAGGTTAGGAGAGTATCGTGGTTGCCGGGTAGGACTATTACGGGACGGTGCAAGCCGGCCAGCGACTCGAACACGTAATGCACCGAGTCCTCTGGGACCGTCGCACTATCGAATAGGTCTCCGGCTATCAACAGGGCATCCACGGAGAGATGTCGCCCCGTGTCGAGAACGTTATCGAATCCTTGCAGGGCCTCCCTGGGATAAAGGTCACTGCCTATGTGGACGTCCGATGTGTGAAGTAGTCTTATCCGTCTGCGTTCCATTGCTCTTAGGTCGGTGCGCTACATTCTAGCACGGGTTGGGCTGGATACGGTTGCGGCCACATGTCCTAGAACTTGGTGATGCCCAGGGAATAGAGGTAGTTCCATAGGTCCTCCAGGACGCGGCGGTTCTCCTCCGGCCCGAAACCGTCCACGATCCATTCGCGGCGGCCCCGTCCGTCAACCATGCCGGCGTCGACAAGGCGCTGGATATGGTCGAACTCCATGTCCGGGTGGGGAAGGAGGTTGCGCCGCACCACCTTGGAAATGGCAGCAATAAGGCCGTATGCGCCCCAGTTGGACACGGCGGCAATGATGGGATGCGCGGACGGTGTGATGGTGGGCGCTTTGCTGGGCAGGTGCGGGCCGGTGTACTCGGCGAGGTTTAGCCAGCCCAATCTCGTTGCCCCAGTCGCCGATACCGATGGTAGCAGTGTGATGATTGAATAGGTAATCGAGCTTGGCGGTGCGCTCGGTGACGTCGGCGCCACCTACGTACTGGTATTTGCCTTCCGCGCTCGCGCCGGGGCGCTCCACCGCAACGAGCACGCTGGGCTTGTGTCGTTCCAGCAGGTCTATAGCAAACTGTTCGCTGGTGCCGTCGTCGGCAATGGGAAAATCGATCACCTCTTCCACGGTAGGCTGGCCCTCAAGGGTGAAGGCGGC
The DNA here is from genome assembly GCA_965261445.1 of Dehalococcoidia bacterium. Taxonomy (GTDB): domain Bacteria; phylum Chloroflexota; class Dehalococcoidia; order Lucifugimonadales; family QGNO01; genus DAOUJH01. The sequence continues at coordinate 79,802 of CBDHCW010000014.1, forward strand.
ATAGCGGTCTACAACGTAGGTTACCTTCCAGCCCAGCCTGGTCAGCGCCCTGCCCAGAAAATAGGCGCCTGGAGGGCCGTCGCTCTCTGCGGAGCCGGTCTCCGGCGGTGGGAACCGGTGGGGAATGGGGACAAAGAAGCCAGTAAGGATGAAGGCATGTCCCGGGTGGTCCAGGACCATGAACCTAGCAGCGTCTTCGACAAACGTATCGGACATCTGGAGCCGGACGCCGGAGATGCCCGTCCACTTGCCCTGGTTGAGGATGATGTCTTCAATAGCGCCCATTGCTTTCTCCGTTGAGCAGCTTTAGCAGTCAGGTGACAGGCTATCACAAAACGGCAGGACGGGCATGGCGCCGCCCGCCACCGGAATGGGAGTTTGACTCTATACGTCACCCCTCATAGAATCGCAGGCGTTAGTAATGAAGCAATGGATAGGGAGGAATCATATGCGGATTGGAGTTGGCCTAGAGAAAATACGCACCTACCTTGAGGAGAACAAGGAGCGCCACATTCAGCGCATACAGAGACTTGTGGAGCAGCCAAGTGTATCGGTGGAAGAGCACGGCGTGAGGGAGTGTGCGGAGCTGCTGGTGGAGATCCATAAAGAGATAGGCTGTGAGGAAGCCACAGTCGTCGAAACATCGCACCTTCCCGGATTGTGGGCTTACTACAACGCCGGCAAGTCCAAGACCATCATTGTGTACGCCAACTTTGACACCAGGCCTGTGCTGCCCCATGAGAAATGGGAAAACCCGCCTTGGAGCGGCACAATAACTTCAGCGGGGCCGTATTCCAAGGTGCTCATGGGACGGGGCGCCGCCTCCTATAAGGGCCCCTACATCGCCTGGCTGAACGCCCTGGAAGCGGTCAAGGAAGTGGAGGGAGAGCTTCCCTTCAACTTCATGTTCCTATTGGAGGGCGACGAGATACTGGGCAGTGCGTCTTTCCCCCAAATGTACCAGGAATACCGCGACCGCCTTGCCACGGCACAAGCCAGCTTCAGCCCCGGGGCGTCGCAGGATGCGCTGGGGCGCGTCACCATGAGCCTCGGCTACAAGGGGCTGATATACGCCGACCTCATAGCAAGCGGCGAGAAATGGGGCAGGGGGCCACAGGCCGCTCCGGGACACGGCATGACCAAGTCGGTGGTGGACAGCCCAGCGTGGCGGCTGGTGCAAGCGCTGGCTACCCTCACAGAGGACAACGGCAACAAAGTATCCATCCCCGGCTTCTACGATGATCTGAGGCCACCCAGTGAGGATGAACGGAAAGCCGCGTTTGCCTTTCGTGAAGCGATGGGCAACGGCGCCTGGAACCAGGTGCTACCAGGAGTGGCGGCGATCAAAGTGCCAGCGGGAGACCTGGATGACGAACAAGTCATACTCAACTACTTCTACGGGCCGAGCTTCAACATAAACAGCCTGCGTGCGGGCCTCACCGGGCCGGGCACCATGCCGTTCACCCTGCCCAACGTAGCCGCAGCACGGTTCGACATTCGAGTGCCGCGAGGCTTCAGCGTGTCGAAGGTAATACAGCAGATCAGGGAGCACCTGGATGCCAATGGCTTTGCCGACTTGGAACTGGACGTGCTGGCGGCCAACGATTCGTCCCAGACAGGCACGGACACCGACCTGGTGCAGGCAATCGCGGAGGCGTTCCAGGAGATGGAGGTGCCTCTGGTGATGGCGCCCTACAGCGGAGGAGGGGGGCCATGGTCGCTGTACAAGAACGACCTGGGCCTGCCCATGATCCGCAGCGTAGGCGTGGGTGGCGGAGGCAATGCCGGTGCAGCCAACGAGTTCATGGTGATAGACGGCACGGATACGTTTGGAGGTCTGGTGGAATGCGAGCTGTCGCATGTGCATATGCTGAAAGCATACGAAAGGCGGGCCGGGTAGGTCTAACCATGGCAATGCCGTCTGAAGGAGACTCGCATGGACGATAGGGATTTGGCGTTTACACCCGGTTACAGACAACGGGAGATGATAGCAAGCAGGGAGATATCCCCTGTTGAGTTGACCAAACTATACCTAAGGCGCATAGAGGAACTGAACCCCAGGCTGAATGCGTTTCTCACCGTGGCATCAGAGCAGGCCATGGAGGAGGCGCGCCGAGCTGAGCAGGCCGTGGCACAGGGAGACGACCTGGGTCCGCTGCACGGGGTGGCGGTCTCTATAAAGGACCTGGCTTCTACAAGAGGCATCCGCACCACCAGGGGGTCGCTGATATACGAGGAGCAGGTGCCGGATGAAGATGATATTTTCGTGGAGAGGCTACGGCAAGCAGGCGCAATCATCCTGGGCAAGACCAACACTCCTGAGTTCGGTGAAGGCGGCGGCGTCACCGAGAACAGGCTGGGGCCCAACTGCAACAATCCCTGGAACCCGCAGATGACCAGCGGCGCATCCAGCGGGGGCGCCGGCGCTTCCGTGGCCGCCGGCCTGAACCCCTTGGCACACGGTTCGGATGGGGCAGGGTCTATTCGCATCCCTAGTGCTTTCTGCGGAATTTACGGCATCATGGCAACTCAGGGTAGGGTGCCGCGTCTGGAGACAGGGTTGATGAGTTGGAGCCCGGTCGACTTCTCAAGGGACGGCCCCATGACCAGAACGGTGAGGGATGCCGCGCTTTTCCTCAATGCGGTCTCCGGACCGCATCCGAGAGCCAAGCATGGCACCATGCAGGAAGCGCCACCGGATTTCACCTCAGACCTGAGGAAGGGGCTGAACGGACTTCGCATTACCTGGAGTCCGGACCTGGGATCGGTGGCGGTAGACGCCGAGGTGCGCTCCATAGCTGAGAAGGGTTTTCACGTGCTGGAAGAGATGGGCGCGGAAGTGACGGAAGCCAGGTTCCACCTAGAGATAGAGGCGCTGCACAATACACTGCGGAATTTGAGAGGGCCAGCGTCCTACCTGGCCAACCACCATCTGCTGGAGGAGTGGGGGCACCAGATGATGCCGTACATCAAGGAAGGAATAGAAAGAGGCGGCAAGGTGACGGGTGCGGAGTACGCCACGGCACTGGCGGAGTTGGAGAGACTGCGGGCCTACGTGTACGCCTTCTTCAAAGAGGTTGACTTGCTGGTCACGCCGGCGGTATCGGTAACCGCTTTTCCAGGCTCGGAGCGGCCCACGGTGATCAATGGAAAGTCCATAGACCCCATGTCGGGATGGTACGGCCATAATTTCCCGTTCAACATGTCCGGTAACCCGGCGGCCAGCGTGCCCTGCGGATTCTCCGCCAGCGGCCTGCCCGTAGGGATGCAGATAGTGGGCGCCAAAGGAGGGGAGAACTTGGTGCTGAGAGCGTCGGCGGCGTTTGAAGAGGCGCGCCCCTGGGCAGATGCAAGACCTCTCGTATCCTAGAGTGCGTCGATGATCCCGCAGCCCTGCACAGTGTAGGTAACCATGCTTGTTATTGGACTGGACTTTGGCACACTGTCGGTGCGCGCCCAAGTGGTCGATGCAGAGACGGGTGCGGTGCTCGCCACTGCTATCGAGTCGTACCGGCATGGCGTTATTGACCGGCGCCTCCCTGAAAATGGAGCTTCACTGGCGCCGCAGTGGGCGTTGCAGCACCCCCAAGACTGGCTGGACTCGATGACTGCCTCGGTCAGAGCGGTGGTCAAGGAAGTAGACGGTTCTCTAATCGGCGGCCTAGGCATTGATACGACGGGCTGCAGTGTGCTGCCGGTGAAGAGTGATGGCACGCCATTGTCCTTCCTCCGCCGCTGGAAGGGGCATCCCCATGCCTGGCCCAAACTGTGGAAGCACAACTCGGCGCAGGCACAGGCGGACCGCTTTACGGAAGCGGCGATGAAGCGCGGGGAGAAGTGGCTAGAGCGATGCGGCGGCGCGGTCTCACCGGCGTTCATGCTGGCCAAGGCGCTGGAGCTGTTCGAGGAAGCACCGCATATATACCAGGACGCGGATCTCTTGGTGGAAGAGAGCGACTGGCTGGCATGGCAGCTTACCCGGCACCTTCCGACGCAACGCTTTCTCCGCCGGGTATCTGGCTTACATCCACGGCAAGGAAGGGCCGCCGTCCAGGGAGTATCTGGCATCCGTGGAGCCAGGCCTAGCCGACTTTTATCAAGACAAATGCTCTGGAGAGATTGCCGCACCGGGGACGCCGGCGGGAACACTCAAGCCATACTGGGCAGAGACGCTGGGGCTTCCCATCGGTGTTAAAGTGGCTGTGTCCACCATAGACGGACCGGCCGGGGCCATAGGCGGCGGGATTGCTGCCAACGGGGTCATGTACATGGTAATGGGCACCTCTATAGTACACTTCCTGCTCTCCAAAAAAGAGGCGCCCCGTTCCGGGGATAGCAGGGGTAGCGGCCGATGCTATATTCCCCGGCTGGTACCTTTACGGAGTGCCCCAGGTGGCGGTGGGAGATGCCTTCAACTGGTTCACCGAGCAAGTGGGTGTCTCTCACGAGGAATTGACCTCAAGAGCGGCGCGTCTAGAGCCGGGCGAGAGCGGACTCCTAG
>CBDHCW010000015.1:0-19539 GCA_965261445.1 Dehalococcoidia bacterium
GCCGCTCGGACGTCATGCCTGGCTGCCTCTGAAGATGTCCGTCAGGCTACCCCGCCTGGGCGCCAAACGACGCAGCCTGGAATCAGCATCGACCAGGGCATCCCGAATGTCGTCGTACTGGTCTTCGGTTACATCCTGCACCACCACGGAAGCTCCATCCAGTTCAGCCCGGATACCATGTTTCCCCAAGGCTTCCATCAGCGCGTCCAGGTTGTCATCAACCTCCAAGAGAAGTGTCTGGGTCTCCTGAGTGAACTGCAAGACCGCGCCTGCCTCAGTGACACGGCCCCCTTCCAGAACAACGATCCGATCGCATGTCCGTTCAACGTCACCCATGAGGTGGGAGGAAAGAAGCAAACTTATGCCGAATTCACGACCTGTACGTCTGATCAAGTCGAGCATCTCTTCACGTCCGCTTGGATCCAGGCCCGCGGTAGGCTCATCGAGCATTACAATGGTGGGGTCATGGACTAGCGCCTGTGCCAGCTTGACGCGCTGTTTCATGCCTGTGGAATACTCGCCTATGGGACGGTAACGTTCTTCGTCCAAGCCTACGTGCCGTAGAACGTCGGCGGCGCGAGTACGCGCATGAGAGGGAGGCAATCCACTGACTTGGGCCATGTGCGATAGGAACTCGGACGAATTGATTGCGTCCGGCAAACAATCGTGCTCCGGCATATAGCCAAGCCGGCCACGGATCTCGATGGAATTGTAAGGTTGCCGGCCCATGACCTCGGCGGAGCCGGATGTGGGCTTGAGCAGCCCAAGGAAGAGTTTGATAGCCGTGCTCTTGCCGGCTCCGTTGGGGCCCAGAAGCCCGGTAATCCCCTGGTCTACCTCAAAGTCCACCGAATCAAGGGCGATTGTGGAGCCGTAGCGCTTGGTGAGATTCTTGGCTTCCAGAATGGGCGGCATGAAAAGGAGTATATTAAATCGGCGGTAGTTTTGGAATCCTTGACTTATTTGGATGACCAGTCTTTGATGGATAACCTCTGCTTTACTTGCACTAGGGCTTGCTGAACCATGCCGGCACCTCGCATTTTTAGTACTTTGAGCATACGCGACTTCCGCCTGCTGTGGGGGAGCAGCGCCATCTACGTAATAGGAGCGGCAACGGAGCTTATTGCCCAGGGCTGGATGGTGCTCTTGCTTACTAACGATTCCGCCCTCTGGGTTGGCATAGCTTCAGGTATACGCGGCGCCGGACACATAGCCTTTGCACTTGTTGGAGGGGTCCTGGCAGACCGGTTGAGCCGCCGCATGGTGTTAAGCACGTTCAGAGCCATAAGCGGGCTGGTCCTGTTAGGCCTGGCGCTGCTAGTCTTGCAAGATAGGGCACAACTCTGGCACGTGCTTGTAGTTGTTTTTATACAAGGTTCCGCTGACGGCATCGTCGCACCTGCCTTCAACGGCCTCATCTACGATACCGTAGGCCCGCGCCGGCTGATGAATGCCGTTGCCTACACCCTGGGGGGATTCCATATCTCTTGGACCGCTGGATCCGTGCTTGCCGGCAATGTAATCAGCTCAGCAGGTATGGGAGCCGCCTTTGCTCTAGCCGGTGTGGCCTACTCAGTCAGCGTACTTCCTCTGTTTTTTATGAAGGTTGCCAGGTCCGTGCAACAGAGGAAGGAATCCATTTGGCGCAACCTTGGACAGGGACTTGCATACGTTGCAGGAAACAGCCCCTTGCGAGCCTTGCTGATGCTCAGCGTCCTCACGGAATCATTCGGATTCTCCTACATTATCATGCTTCCTGTGATAGCCAAGACCGTTCTGGGCGTGGGGGCCACCGGACTTGGGTACCTTTCCGCGGCAGGGGGAGCCGGAGCGCTGATAGGTACGGCGGTATTGGCCAGCTTCAGTGATTTCCCAAACAAATGGAGGCTGCTCACCATAGGCACATTGGGTGCAGGGATAGGCATTGTTCTATTTGCTTTCTCTTCCTTGTATGCAATATCGCTTGTCCTAGTAGCCATCATCGGGCTTTCCCTTGTAGTGTACGACGCATCTATCAACACACTGCTCCAGCTATCGTCAGACGACAATATGAGGGGCCGCGTGCTGGGGCTGTACGGCATGACGTGGGGGTTCACGCCCGCGGGCGGCTTCGTCGTAGGCGCCGTTGCCAGCGCGGCAGGCGCGCCGCTCGCCGTGGGAATGGGAGGCGTCGTCATCGTAACCTATGCGGCAACGGTCATAGCCAGGATGGGATCCAGGCTCAAGCCGCCGGACCCCGATTCCGGGTAGCCCGCCCCCCCTTGCCCCCTGCCGCATAGGGGACGCCCCACACCACCACCAGATTGCTTCGGTTCCTCGCAATGACGAAAGAGGGTGTCCGTCTGTCCGTCTGTCCGTCTGCCCGCTTGCCCACTTGCCCATTTGCATATAATCTAGTGTAGCCACGCTGGCAGGGAGGAGGTACGTATGACTATAGAACAGACCTTTGAAGAAGCCGTAGTTGAGTTCATAGCAAAAACCAAGGAGTTTATCGATACGGAATCACTGGAGGGCATCCCGCCCAACACGCCCTGTCCTTACGAGCAAGAAGGGCCTCCCTACGAATCACCCATCCGGCTTGATTCCAACTTCATCACCAAATACGCCCGCGCAATAGGCGACAACAACCCTATCTATACAGACCCGGACTATGCCAGGAAGACCCGCTATGGCACGCAACTGGCTCCTGGGCCTGTATTGAACTACATAAGGTACCCGGGCATTCACGGGGCCACTCGTCCCCAGGGCTATCCTGTAGCCAACTTTGTGGCCGGATGCGCCTGGGAGTTCTTTGACGTGCTGAGAGTAGGCGATAGGTTCAGGACGTCGAAGGAGACCAAAGAGCTCATCGAGAAGAAGGGGGGCCACGGAGACCTGCTGTTCCTCATTTCGGAAGTGAACTACTGGGACTTCCACAACGACCTCAGAGCCAAGTCCTACGGCACTCTGATCATGGTGCCGCAAAGGACCATGGGCACTTCCAGGGCTATGGACGTGGAACGCCTGGGCGAAAGTATGCTCTATGAGCGAAAAGCCCAAAGCTACTCCAAGCAGGAGATGGAAGATCTCGTCAAACGGGTGGAGGGTGCGGAGCGCAGGGGCTCCAATACGCTGTACTGGGAAGACATAGAGGTGGGCGACAAGCTGGGCCCTCTTGTCCTTCCGCCTTGGACTCTGCAAGACCAGGTCTGCCAGGACACCGTTAATTCTCAGACTGTGGGCACGGGAGACAATCCGGGAGACGTCCCCATCAAGGAAAAAGACGTCCTTTCCTTTGAATCGGCTTACCGCCGCATGAGAGAAAGGCCTGGCAGCGCGCGGACTCACCCCAATACTCTCTGGCCCTGGACTCCAGGAGCCGAGCATGAGGACGCGTTACTGGCCGCCTTCCGCGGTCAGCCTGGCCCATTCGACCACGGGGGTCAGCGGTTCCAGATACCGGAGCAGCTTTTCACCAACTGGATGGGCGACGATGGCTTCATACGCCGCATGTACTCGGCACTGAGGAGGCCCGTATACTACGCCGATGTCACAACCTATACCGGTGAAGTAGTAAAGAAGTACACAGAAGTACAGAAGGGCAACAGCGAACCAGGGGGTGTCCCAGGAGAGGCCACGTACCACGCAATAGGCATCCGCTGGCAAGGAGCCAACCAGGTAGGCGAAGCACAGGTGCCGGGCACAGTCACGGTATACTTGCCATCGAGAGAAAATGGCCCGGTGCAGTTACCCATACCGCATGCGGCCAAGCCACCTTTTGTCAACTACGAGAAGTTCCGCAACGAGTGGTATTGAAAAATGAGGAGGGGGCGGGTTATCCGCCCCCCTCTTAAGACTTTGCCAGCTCTTCCTTCAAGTTGTGGTACGCCACCCAGGGGCCGCGCGCACCTGCGCTGGCCCTCTCCGCGGCCCTCTCTTCAGGCGTCCTGATCTCAGGCTCTATCCTGACTGTTGCCAGTACAGGCCCTTCCGTATTGAATATCTCTGCGGCCGCCGTGCTGAAATCCTCCAAGTCGTCGAAGTCGTAGGCAGCGTTGTACCCCGCGGACAGCGCCATTTCCTTGAAGGAAACGGTGTCCGCTCCGACTATGGGCTGCCCGCCCGTTGAAGCATAAACGCCGTTCTGCACCACAAAGTGGTATAGGTTCTTGGGTCGCTGCTCTCCAATGGTTATCAAGGCGCCAAGGTTCATTTCAAGACTGCCATCGCCGTCCAGCAGGATAACCGCCTTGTCCGGCCGGGCCAGCGCCACCCCCAAGGCAAACGAGGATGCCTTGCCCATGGCGCCGCCTACAGGCAAGTCCAACTCCGGGTGATCGCTCACCTCTTTCCAGCGGGGAGTAGCGCGAAACACTGGAATAACCACTGCTTCCCCCCTGTACTCTTGAATTACCCGCATCATCTCTATTTGCTGGAGCATTACCGGTTCTCCCTACGACTAGTTGGATTTTTGTTTGTAAGTCTGTCTGTCCTGCATAACCTCTGAAAGCGGCCTGCCTGAGTCCAGTTGCCCAAAGGCGTACGCTTCCCACTCCTCAAGCTCCTTGCACGCCTCAAGCTGTTCCCGTGCTTCGTCCAAGCTGGCGACTATCACGCCGTCCTCGTCGGCAACTATGAGGTCGCCGGGGTTTACCGTTATGCCGCCTACCTCCACCGGCACGTTGACCGCACCCTCTTCCGGGCCGCCCCGCTTGGCAATAATCGCCGAAACGCCGCGGCAGAAAATGGGAAACTTCAACCTTTCAATGGCCCGCTGATCCGTGACCAAGCCGTCCGTGATCATTCCCGCTATGCCCTTTTCCTGGAAATTGAGCACCGCAAAATCGCCGGTAGTAGCGTGCCGTTGCTCGCCGCCGCGGCTCATCACAATTACATCGCCAGGCTGGGCAATCTCCACGGCTCTAGCCAGAGCAGCGGTAGAGTTGGGAGTGGTCTGCACGGTCAGTGCCGGGCCAACCAGCTTCACAGGCTGCCATAGGGCTCTGATGGCCGGCTCCATCCCTCCATCCAGAAAGTGACCTAACGAAGGGGCCAGTATCTTCTTGTATGCGTCTATCAATTCGTTATCTGAGGTAAAGGAACGCGGGTTGACAGTTACCATTGGTGCCTCCAGTCTTTATCTGCGCTTGGGCTGGGCTCTAGTGGGTTGTATGTAGTGAGGCTCCGTTGCTGCCAATGATTCAGCGGATGCCTTTCCCATTTGCTCATCCAGGGCATTGTGCAGCTTCAGCGTGGTCTCCACCTGCTCATCGGAAGCGTGGATGCCCTCCTGCCGCAACATTTCACTAACTATATCCTTGGTTATGCTCATGGCTCTCTCCCTAAATTTCAGGATGTTTATTGTGCCATTCCGTAGCCTGCTCATAAGCATGGGCTACCTTCAATACCACGTCGTCTTCAAACAAGCGCCCCGATATTTGCAGGCCAACGGGCAACCCCTGGCTGGAGAAGCCGCATGGTACGCTCACCGCCGGCTGGCCTGTCAGATTCTGGGGACGGGTGAAGCTACGTTGAGTAGCCATTCTCAATGCTCCGGCATTGCCACCCGCTGCCACGCTTGCTTGTATCTGTCCAGGAGGGGCCGCCGTGGTGGGCCCTACCAAGACGTCGACGTTTTTCATGACCCGGCTGATCTCATCCTGGATCTGCCTTCTCAAAAGCTGCGCCTTGTGGTACATGGTAGAAGATATCACGGATCCTACCAGGACCTTTTGCTGCACGCCCACGGTGTATTCATTGAGCCGGTCCTTCCAGGGAGCGTGCACTTGGGCAGCCTCGCTCCAGGTGATGGTATTGCCAGAGGCGGCAGCGTAATCAGCCGTTAACGGCAGAGACACCTCCTCTACGGAGGCGCCGAGCTCGCTGAGCACTCCTATGGCCTCTTGCACCAAGGCTGTCACCTCTTCCGTAGCGCCTTCGTTGAACTCCTTGGGCACTCCAACGCGGATATTTCCGATGCCGCCCTTCAGAGCCCCGGCATAGTCGGGTAGGCGCACCCTTGCCGACGACGGGTCTCTTGAGTCATAGCCGGCAACTGCCTGCAGCATCAAGGCGCAATCTTCCACGGTCCTGGTCAAAGGCCCGGCATGGTCTATGGACCAGCTCAGAGGGAAAACTCCGTATCTGCTCACCAGACCATACGTAGGCTTTAGGCCGACAATACTGCAGAAGGAGGCCGGTCCACGAATCGACCCGCCGGTACAGGAACCCATGGAGCCAAAGACCATACCGGCTGCTACGGAGGCCGCTGAACCGCTGGAAGAACCGCCGGGGGTGTGGTCCGGGTTCCAGGGGTTGCGCACTTCCCCGTATAAGCTGTTGTGGTTGCCGCAGGCGAACTCCAGGCAGTGGTTCTTGCCGACCAGGACTCCGCCGGCTCTGTTCAACTTGCGCACGGCGGTACTGTCCTGATTCGGAACATACTCCGAGAATACGCTGGAGCCGTTGGTAGTGCGTATGCCTCTTGTGGAATAGATATCCTTGACCGCATAAGGTACGCCGTGCAGTGGACCGCGATAGTTCCCTTGAGATATCTCTTGCTCCGCCTTTTGCGCGGTTGCCAGCGCTCGATCTCCCGCCACGGTAAGGAATGCATTCAATTTGGGGTTAAGCACGTCAATGCGACGAAGGACGGCCTCCGTAAGCTCAACAGGTGAGAGTTTACGGAGGCCGATTGCTTTGGCAGCGTCCGCCAAGGTCAGGCTGGTTAGATCCGCACTAGACATCTGGCTCCTCCCCGTTTCTAACTGCTTAGAGTGAGACCTATTCTATCAAAGATGGCGAGAAATCCAAGTCGGGCTCTTGTTCGTAAGGTGTTTTGTAGCTTGGAAATCTTTAGATTGCTTAAGGAGGGTATTGACAATCACAATATATCCCATAGAATTATTGCGATTTTCTCGCGGAGCGTAGCAGTACGCTTGGTGGAGCTTACCTTTTGGAGGGGTTGAGAAATGCATTTAAGACTTAACTTGAGGAAACTACTGGGTTTGATTGTTTCCATTGGGCTGCTGGCAGTACTAGCGTGCGGACCTTCAGAAGAGGCCACACCTACACCTACTACGCCAGACGCGCCCACTCCCACACCCACGGCAGCGCTGCAGGTGCCGCAGATTACGGTGCCCACGCCAACGGCAACGCCCGTACCGCCCGCACCCGGAGTGACGGCCGTACCGCAGCCCACCAACACGCCAACTCCGGTTCCGGAAGGCGGAGGACCCGTTTACGGCGGCACCACTGCCATAGGCGGGAGTGGCGTAGGGTCCCCGGGCCAGTTCGATTTCACCGGCAATACTGTCGGTTACGGATGGACAGCGCTGGGATTCGCTGGCAACGTCTGGGGCCAATTGCTTCGTTTCAGCCTGGCTGATAAGCAGACAGTCGAGAACGACCTTGCTGAATCTTGGTCGCTGGACGCGGATGGAACCACTTACAGATTCCAAATACGCGACAACATCGTTGACCATGACGGCAACAGGTTTACCGCGGAAGACGCTGCGTACTCCTTGTACCGCTACATCGATAGACCGAACGGCCTTTCCTCGAAGCGCCAGGGATGCCTCCGAGCCTACGTCAAGAACGTAGTTGACGACATGGGCAGCCCACTGCCTGAGCCAGGGGTTGAAGCCCTCTCGGACACCGAGCTAGTCGTTAGACTCAAAGCGCCGAGAGCCGCTTTCCTGGCCTGCTTCGTGTCTCCATGGACAGCCGTTATGCCTGACACCTACACCAGGCCCATAGACGAGAGCGGCACCTGGAGAGACATTGACTTCACCAAGGGTGAGGTTGTTGGCACGGGTGCATTCATGCTGACCGTATTCGAAGACAACAACCGCGCCGGCTTGGAGCGGAACCCCAACTATTTCCTGCCTGAGTACCCTTACCTGGATGGCTACGAAGTCCTGGCAATACCTGATGCCAACACACGCGTAGCTGCCTTTATGGCGGGCCAGGTTGACTACCTGGGTCTATTCGGTGACGCTCCTTCACCGCGCGACGTTGCGAGAATAGTGGATCGCTTGGGTGAAGACGCAATTCGCCAACCTCGCGTGAACGCCAACGGCTGGCGCGGGTTCCCTCTGAACACCCAAAAGCCGCCGTTCGGGCCGGTAGGTGACCCCACCGCCGACAAGCTTCGCACCGCCATTCAGTGGATGGCAGACCGCAACGAGTTCAACCAGCTCGCCTTCAATGGCACAGGCCATCTATCCACGCCGTACTTCATTGGCTGGGACTGGATTCACACCGTTGATGAATGGCTGGCGGAGTACAAGGGCCTTGATTCCACGCCTGACGTGCAGGCAAGGGACTTGGCCGATGCGCAGGCCATAATGACGGAACTGGGTTACGGTCCGGACAACCCGCTGGTTGTAGAGTTCGTTTGCTCCGTTGGTAGCACAAGGGACTGCGAGGTCTTTGACCAGCAGCTAGAGAGGATCTGGATCCAGGCTGATCTCAACATAGCCCCGGACTACGCCAGCTCGGACAAAGCTGGTGAGGAAGGCAACTTCCAGGTTATCCAGATCAGCAAAGGCCTCTCCTTCCAGGACCCTGATGGGTACAGCGTCTCCACCTACCTGACCTGGGAAGAGGGTGGACGCAACTACAGCGGCCATGTCAATTCTGAATGGAGAGACCTCTTGGAGCAGCAACTGGTTATCAACGACCAGGAGGAACGGGCTGTAATCCTCCGCCAGATGGCGAGAATATTCTGGGACGACGCGCATATGATAGGCATGGTCAGACCGGGAGTCATAGGACTGCACAGGTCAACGTGGCAGAACTGGACGCCGCCCATTGTGCACACAGACGCCTACTCCATGGAGAGGGTCTGGTTGTCCGACGACATGATGTAAGCTAGTCCGTCGATTTGCTAGTCAGTGGGCGCCGCTATCCAGGGGCGCCCACTTGACATAACTGAACCATGAGACAGTATCTCTTACGTAGATTCGCCCTCTTCATCCCTACTTTGATAGGGGCCTCTCTCGTTATATTCGTAATTCTGCGCGTCCTTCCCGGAGACGTGGCCGCCATTCTCCTGGCCGGCCCAACGGGCGACTCTACATACACTCAAGAAGACATAGACAACCTGCGTGAGACCCTGGGCTTAAACAAACCCATTCCCCTACAGTACTTGGATTGGGCCTACGGTATGATCCGCTTTGACCTTGGGAATTCCTACGTAACCAATACGCCAATATCTCGGTCTATCAGGCAGCAGTTCCCGGTCTCGCTGGAGCTTGGCATCTTTACCATCATAGTTACGTGGATAATCGCCGTTCCCATAGGCATATTCGCCGCGATACGGCAGGACGGAGTTGCGGATTATATACTGCGTGGAATAGCTATCATCGGGCTCGCCATGCCCAGCTTCTTCGTCGGTCTGCTTGTTATACTCTTCCTTTCATCGCTCTTCAACTGGATACCACCCATAGGCTTCACTCACCTGTGGCAGGACCCGGCGGTAAGCTTCCAACAGCTCTTCTTCCCTGCCGTAGCGCTCGGCTTCTCAGTCAACGGCACGCTGCTCCGCATGACCCGGACACAGCTATTGGAAGTGCTCCGGGACGACTACGTCAGGACTGCCAGAGCCAAGGGTCTCTCAGAGCGGGTAGTGATTCTGCGACACGCCGTAAGAAATGCGCTGCTTCCAGTTGTCACCATAGCCGGAGCACAGATGGGCCTGATTTTTTCCGGCACCATCGTAATCGAAAACATCTTCAGCATTCCTGGAATCGGCCGCGGCGTCCTCCAAGCTATGTTCTTCCGGGATTTGCCCATGGTGCAAGCGTATCTAACCTACTTCGTGCTGGTAGCATTGGTCGCTAATCTGCTGGTGGATATGACGTATGCCTACCTTGACCCGCGCATACGGTACTCCTAGGGAGAATTTGGTATGACCACACGTCAAGACTCGATCACAGTTTCGGTTGATTTTAGTAAGGTCAAGCGTCCCAACGTTGCGCAGCAGTTCTTGCATTTCATGCGGACGAAACCGTTGGGCGGGACCGGTGTCGTGATATTGCTCTTCGCTTCGTTGGTGGCGTTGGGCGCGCCTGCAATCGTGCCCCATGATCCCTGGGACATCAGCGGATTTACTCAACTGCTGTCCCCAAACTCAGAATTCTGGTTCGGAACGGATATACTGGGAAGAGACATCTTCAGCCGAACGATCTACGGGACCCGGGTCTCACTCTTCGTGGGCGTTCTTACTATGCTGGTTGCGACCAGCATAGGAGCATTCGTAGGTATAACCAGCGCCTACTACGGCGGCAAGACCGACTTGATCATTCAGAGGTTCATAGACTCTATAACCTACTTACCTTCACTTGTGCTGGGCCTTGCCCTGATGGCAGCGTTTGGGCCCGGTTTCCTCAGTTTGATTACGGCTATGATCATCATCTTCACAAGCCGCGGAGTACGGATCATTCGTTCCCAGGCGCTCAGTATCAAAGAACTGCCCTACGTGGATGCATCCGTATCAATAGGTGGCAGCGATCTCAGGATCATGCTGCGGCACATCCTGCCCAATACCTTTGGCCCCATGATGGTGGTGGCTACCACCATGATTGGTTCCGCAATTGTAATTGAAGCCTCGCTCAGCTTTCTAGGAGTCGGATTACCCCCTCACATTATCTCGTGGGGCGGAATGCTTTCCGGTCAGATACTCATGGACTTCGCCAGCGCGCCCTGGATTGGCATATTCCCCGGAATGGCGCTTACGCTGGTGGTTTTCGCCATCAACGTCTTTGGCGACGCCCTCAGGGACGTATTCGATCCCAGGCTTCGCGGGCGCTAATCAGTACCAATCACCAGTTCTGCGGATATAGTATCCGGTAGCCGCCGGTGCCGGTGAGATGAGGCCAGGTGCGGTCGGAGTATTCAGGGAAGATCTGTCGATAGTTCTTCACCGCCGCCCTCAACTCAGGTATCGGATTTGCACTGTCGTCCACCCTCACGTCCAAGTTCGCATTCGCATCTATCCTCTTCCAGTGCATCTGTACCGCCGCCGCCTGCCTACCCCGGTTGTCTCCTCCCACTGACTGCGCCGCCTCCAAACACCTCAACAGCCTCTCCTCTAGCGGCATCCCCACACCCTCTGTCTCCTCAAACGTGTCGCCCAGCGCCTTCACCACCTCAGGACCTACCATCGTGTTCGCACTGCACGCATAGTGCCGCCCTGTCCTGCTTCCAGCCCACGGACTATGCCCAGGCGACGTGTACGCCGCAGACGTACCCGTCCTGTCGATCAAGCTGTACTGTCCCGCACCGTTGCTCACCTTGATCAAGGCCTCTAGCGCCACGTCAGCGGGGAAGCCCAGCTGCAGCATGGCTATGCCGCGCCGCCTCTGCGTCTCCACCGAGCTGAACCCCACCATCCCCACCTCTCCAATACCCCGCAGCACCCTGGAGCCCACCGCCGGGTTCTTCGTCGCTACCGCTCCGCCAAACTGACCCGTCTCCGCGTCGTAGCCCACTATCGTCATCGTCATGGCCTACACCCGGTGGATTCACATTTCAAGTGCAACACTCTATCCAAAAATATCTCTGCCGGAGTCCTATAATCGAGACACTTGCGGGGGGTATTATTGTAGGCCTGAATCATTTGCGTAAACCGTTTTTGAGGCAACGCTGCCAAGTCCGTTTTGCGGGGCAGGGTCCGCCGCAGCCGACCGATGGCGTTCTCTACCCCACCCTTCTGCCAGGGAGAGTAAGTATCGCAGAAAAAGGTCTCTATACCCAGATCGTGGAGTTTGTAATGGAGTGCGAACTCGGTCCCGTTGTCGAAGGTGACCGTCCGTCGCCATTCTGGGGGAAACTGACCCAACACTTGGGACATGGCGGCAGCGATGGGCCTGGATGCCTTGCCAGGGGGCCTTAGGGCTATGAGGATGCGGGAGTGGCGTTCGTGCATGGTAAGCACGGCATGGCCATAGGCCCTGAACAGCATCAGGTCGGCCTCCCAGTGACCAGGAGTGCGGCGGTCAGCAGCGCTCTGCGGGCGCTCGGTGATGGGACGACGCTTAGCCATGAAGGAAGCAGGGCTGCCGCCTTTGTGGCCTCTCCAACCACGCTTGGACTTAGCTCGGGGCAGGTAGTGGCGCCAACTGTAGTCCTTCTTGCGAGCAATCTGGCCGTAGATGAACCTGTAGATGCTCTCGTGGGAGATGACTGTACTGCCTGACTCCATAGCCATCCGTCCCGCCACCTGCTCCGGTGACCAGCCCTGCTTAAGCCCAGAGAGCACCTTATCCCGCAGCGCCTCATCTCGCTCCAGTCGAGAACCACGCCAACGCCGGGCATGGGCTTGCTGGTTCGCATACCTGGGCTGGTATCCCTGAGTTCTTGAACCATTGCGCTTCAGCTCACGAGCCACTGTCGATGGCGAGCGATCCAGACTTGCCGCGATTTGGCTGACCGAGTATCCCGAGGCTTGTAGTCGGGCAATTTCACACCTCTCTTCAATGGTGACATGTCCATAACTTTTTCCCATGACAACACCTTAACCAAGTGTTGCACTTCGTTTGTGAGTTTAGGCCCGCCTGCCCTGCACAGCGCGTTCCTTCTCGCCTTCGGTGAGCGCCTTCATCACTGTAATGCTGGAGTTCTGCCGCTGCTCCAGCCGCTTGGCAAAAGCGCGAGCTTCCTCCTCGTCTCGCTTGGAATACGTAAGCACCATATCAGCTTCGCCTTCGGTCCAGTACAGACCGTAGTAGCCGCTGCTTGTAGTAATGGCGGCGGTCCCGCCGCTCTCCTCTTGGGACAAGTCCAGTGCGGCCTTCCCCGCGGCAAGCTCTTCTTCACCAGTTCTCTGTCCATTCAATTTCACCAATGCAACGTATACCGGCATCTTTGTTTTCTCCTTTGTATTCCAACAGGCCTACCAGCCGCCAGGGTACAGGATGGTGTGTCCCCCGATACCCGACAATTCCGGCCATGTTCTATCATGGTATTCAGGGAAGATCTGACGATAGTTCTTCACCGCCGCCCTCAACTCCGGTATCGGATTTGCACTGTCGTCCACCCTCATGTCCAGGTTCGCATTCGCATCTATTCTCTTCCAGTGCACCTGTACCGCCGCCGCCTGCCTTCCCCGGTGGTCCCCTCCCACTGACTGCGCCGCCTCCAAACACCTCAACAGCCTCTCCTCTATCGGCATCCCCAACCCATCCGTCTCCTCAAACGTGTCTCCCAGCGCCTTCACCACCTCAGGCCCTACCATCGTGTTCGCACTGCACGCATAGTGCCGCCCTGTCCTGCTTCCAGCCCACGGACTCAGCCCAGGCGACGTGTACGCCGCGGACTTACCTGTCCTGTCTATCAAGCTGTACTGGCCCGCACCGTTGCTCACTTTGATCAACGCTTCCAGCGTCACGTCTGCGGGAAAACCCAGCTGCAGCATCGCTATCCCACGCCGCCTCTGCGTCTCCACCGAGCTGAAACCCACCATCCCCACCTCTCCTATACCACGCAGCACCCTGGAACCCACCGCCGGGTTCTTCGTCGCCACCGCTCCGCCAAACTGACCCGTCTCCGCGTCGTAGCCCACTATCGTCATCGTCATAAGTCAACTCCTTAGTAAGACTTCCCCTGTACCGATAGGCGTTTTTCCCAGTCCACCAACGCCGGCGAGACGGATATTGTCGCGTTCTCCTGTTCGCCCAGCTTGGTGAATATGGTGCTCGCTACGGCTTCATCCTTGGACTCTAGGGTCAGTACCATGTCGTAATCGCCTTCCGACCAAAGAATGCTGAGGAATCTGGCGCCGTGATTCTCTATCTCGGCGATAGCTCGCGCCACCCTGCCTGTAGCCAGCTCCTCCTCTCCGCCTCGTTTGGGCGACTCATTGAATTTCAGCAACCCTATGTAAGATGTCAAGATTGGGCCTCCTTGCCAAGTATGCTCAAATCAGCGTCCAAACACGCGTTCAGAGAAGGAAGGGTGCACGCCGCTTGAGACGAGATGCATTATTCAAGGAGCAGCCCTAGGTGTCAAGGTTGGGGGCGCAAATACCGCCATGGGTAGCTCCTAAAGGACATGCTAACCGCGGCCAGGTGGGATCCCGAGACGGGAGTCATCTACAGTGTTTAGTTGTACCCGGTACGGGGGGCGCATACCTCACTTGACGTGGACAAGCGTATGTGTAACGATATTACACACTCACTCTAACTCGACCGGAGAGCGATATGGCCAGAGTTCAATTGGTAATGCCTGACGACGACCGTGACCGCTTCGTTCACCAGGCACGGCGGGAGGGCATGTCCCTCAGCGCCTGGCTGCGGGCAGCCGCCCGTGAGCGCCTTGAAACGCGCCAGAGCGTCAAGCAGTTCGAGTCTCCGGAAGACGTCAAGGAGTTCTTCAGGTCATGCGCCGCGCTCGAAGGTCCCGAGACGGAGCTGGACTGGAGTGAGCACCTGCGTGTGATGAGCGAGTCGCGGGGAAGAGGGTCTGCCATATCGTGATTTTCGTCGATACCAACGTCTTCATGTATGCGGTAGGCCGACCCCACGCCCTCCAGGAGCCTGCCCAGCGCTTCTTCGTCGAAGCCAACCGGAGAGGCACGCTGCTGTGCACTTCAGCGGAGGTTATGCAGGAGTTGGCGCATGCGTACTTGTCTACCGGAAGATTGCAGACCTTTGATGCGGCTTTGACGCTGATGGCCAGTGCCGCAGTTGAGGTATGGCCGCTGGAAGAGGCGGATGTGTCGCTTGCCAGGCGGCTCCATGAACAATTTCCCGTCCTTCAAGCGCGGGACCTTTGCCATCTGGCAAGCTGCCGCCGGCGGGGTATCAGGGAGATCAAGACCTTTGATGATGCTTTCGCAGCCATATCCGGAGAGCCGTCAACCCAATAGGGACAAAGAGATTAGGTTGAACACGGGCTGAAAGCAACATGCCGCTTCATATTGATCCAAACGACCCCAGATACGCTAAGGCCGCCGCCGAGATACTGCGACGGCACGACGACTTTCAGGCCGAGGCCAACATTACCAGCGCCGTCCGCGATTTCCTGACCCTTACCAAGCTGGTGAAGAGCGAGGAGATCAAGGAGGAGGAAGCACCGGCCCTGGGTTCGCGCCAAGCCGTTGACCTGACGGCCCTGGACACGTTCATCGAGTTCAAGCGTAGGATAAGCACAGGACGCGGCTTCAATCCCAACCCCGAATACGTCCAGCAACTCGACGACTATCTGGAACAGTCGAATAAGCAGGGCAAGGTGCGCATGGGCGTGCTGACGGACGGCAGATACTGGCTTCTGCGCTGGCCCGGCGCACCCAGTCCGGCAAAGACCACGCCGCCGCATGCCTTCACCCTGGAAGACGCGGAGCGGGGGTACCTCCTCTACGAGTGGCTGCGAGACCACGCCATGTACGCCCGCGAGAACATCGTGCCCTCCGAAGACACCCTCAAGGAGCGCTTTGGTCAATACAGCCCCTCTTATGATCGCGACATCGAACTCCTAAACGCGTTCTACAAGCATTCCGAAACTTCCAGTACCCTGAAGGTAAAGCGCCGCCTGTGGCAGGACCTGCTCATGGCGGCCCTAGGTGAAATTGCCCACGATGACGCCCAGCTAGACGATCTGTTCGTCCGCCATACTTACCTGGGCGCCGTCATCGCCATGGCCGTTCAGGCTTCCTTTGGAATCGACATCAAGCAACTGGCGGAGACTGCTCCCGTAGACCTCCTGCAAGGGAACGAGTTTCACAGTAAGACCGGCCTGCAGGGCATCATACAATCCGACTTCTTCACCTGGCCCACGGAGTTTAGAGACGAGGGGATTCCCCTGATCAAGACCCTGGCCCGCAGCATCGCCAGGTTCGACTGGCAGAAGGCCCCAACGAACGTCGCGGCCATCCTCTACGAGACGGTTATACCCCGGGAGGAGCGCCGCCGGCTGGGGGAGTACTACACCCCTGCCTGGCTGGCCGAGACGATGGTGCGCGAGTTGGTGACGGATCCACTGAACCAGAAGGTTCTCGATCCTGCCTGTGGGTCCGGTACATTCGTCGCCGAGGCCGTTTCTCACTTCATCGAAGTTACCCAAAGCACGCCGATGCCCCCTCAGGAACGGTTGAACAGACTCCGGGAGGCGGTCATTGGCATAGACGTCCATCCTGCCGCCGTCCACCTGGCCCGCTCTGCCTGGGTTCTGGCCGCCAGACCTGCCATTGAGGCAGCGGCGAGCCATGGACACGCCTCGCAAGTCACCGCACCAATATACCTGGGCGATGCCCTTCAACTCCGTACCAACTCCGCTGGTCTGTTCGCAAGTCATGACGTCACGGTGCAGGTGGGAGACGAGCAGAACACGGAGCTGGTGTTTCCCCTCAGCTTAGTGGAGCGTGCAGACACCTTCGACTCCCTGCTGAGCAAAGTCTCGCAGGCGATAGAGCGAGGCACCGACCCCCTCCTGGCCCTTGATGACGCCGGGCATCACCGACAAGGGGGAGCGAACGACCTTGAAGGCGACCATTGACGCCATGCAGCGGCTGCACGCCGAGGGGCGCGACCACATCTGGGCCTACTACACCCGCAACCTGGTACGCCCCGTCGCTCTATCTCACAGCAAAGTCGATGTAATCGTTGGCAACCCACCATGGATCAACTACAACCAGACCGTCAGCATCCTGCGCACGGAGCTGGAAAAGCAGAGTAAAAACGAGTACGGCATTTGGGCGGGAGGACGGTACTCCACCCATCAGGACGTTGCCAGCCTCTTCTTCGCCCGCAGCGTCGCCCTCTACCTGAAGGACGGCGGCCTCATCGGCATGGTAATGCCCCACAGTGCCCTCCAGGCGGGCCAGCATGCCAAGTGGCGCAAGGGCGAATGGACAGACCTCAGAGGCTTCAACACGCTTTCCGTGGACTTCAGCTACAAGACCCCCTGGGACCTGGAGCAGCTGGAGCCCAACACCTTCTTCCCCATTCCAGCGTCAGTAGCCTTCGCCAAGAGATTAGGAGTTGTCCACAAGGGGGTGCCCCTGGCGGGAAACGTCGAGCGCTGGCTGGGCGCGCCGGACAGGCCGGACGTGCAACGGGTCCTTGTCCCGATTACCGACGCCTACAAAGGCGCCTCTCCCTATGCTGGGCACTCCCGTCAGGGAGCAACCATTGTCCCGCGCCGCCTGTTCTTCGTGGAGGAGACGGAGAACCCCGCCACCATCCAGACAGGCGGAACGGTGACCGTCAACCCCCGCCGGGGCTCCCAGGACAAAGCGCCCTGGAAGGACCTGGACCTCACCGCCATAGAAGACCAGACCGTTGAGGCCCAGCACGTCTTCGACGTGCACTTGGGAGAGACCCTTGCCCCCTACGTGACCCTTGACCCACTCAAGGCAGTCTTGCCTCTGAGAAGCGGCGAACACGAGATTCCCAGGGACAAGAATGATGTGGGCGGCATACGGCTGAGCGGTCTGGATTGGCGAGTACGAGACCGATGGCAAACGATCAGCCGCCTGTGGGAGGACAACAAGGCCAGGGCCAACAAGCTGAATCTGGTGGGTAGGCTGGACTATCATAGGGAGATGTCCGCTCAGTTGCAGTGGCAGGAAGACCCGGATGACAGGCCGGTCAGAGTGGTGTACAGCAGTTCGGGTGAGCCGACGGCCGCCGTGCTCGCAGACGATGACGCTATCGTTGACTACACCTTGTTCTGGGTTGCCTGCCGAAATGCCCAGGAAGCGAACTATTTGATGGCCGTTATCAACAGTAATACTCTCTATGAAGCCGTAAGCGCTCTGATGCCAAAGGGCTTGTTCGGCGCTCGGCATCTTCAGAAGCACCTATGGAGGTTGCCCATTCCGCAGTTTGATTCCAATAACGCAATGCATCGTGAAGTGGCCATGGCGGGCAAGGCTGCGGCGACTGCCGCAGCCCGGCGGCTCGCCAACCTCCGGAAGGCCCGGGGTAACGTCAGCGTCACGGTTGTCAGACGGGAACTGCGGGCATGGCTCAAGCTGTCCAAGCAGGGCAAGGCCGTGGAGGACGCCGTAGGCAAGCTGCTGGCGGGTGGGTAGGCTCCCGATTCCTCGGGATTGACGGGATACGTCATGCCGTGACGGGGAATACCCACCACCTTCCCCAGCCACGATCAATCGGCTAGAATGTAAGAGCGGAAACTGCAATCAAGAGGTTCACGCAATGGGGACATTCACCTGGCCGATGCGCATCTCCAGCATGGACAGCCAACATAGCCTGGACGTAGAAGCGACGGTTGACACCGGTGCCTTCTACACCACGCTGCCCGGTAGCCTGCTGCGCCAGCTGGGGGTTGAGCCTATGGGTACGCGCAGGTTCCTGCTGGCCGACGGGCGGCGGGTGGAGATGGAGTACGGACAGGCGTGGGCCACCATAGACGGCGAGAGCGTTGTTACCATCGTGGCCTTTGGGGAGGACAATGCTCCGCCACTGCTGGGGGCCTACACCCTGGAGGGGCTGGCGCTGGCGGTAGACCCCTCCTCGCAGCGGCTGGTCCCCGCCAATCTCATCATGTACTAGCAATGGAGGCCACCTGGCCGAAGTAGGCTCGCGCACCACCGTCACCACGGCTACCCCTCACCCCTCCCGCTCCGGCAGCCTTCCTTGCTGGCGCAGGTATACGCGGGCCAGCCGGAGCTCGGCGTAGCTGAACCGGTCGCCGAGAAACTCCCAGACCGGCCTGAGGAATGCGCTGCCGCAGGCGTCGAAGGCCTTCTCTATCTGTCCCAGCTTTTCCACGCCAGGCATGGCGTGTTCCAGGTCCATGGCCGTTCCCTCGGCTGCCATGCCTTCAATGTGGCCGATGACGGTACCCTCTGATAGGCCTCTCTGCACCGCTATTTGAGCAACGGACAGTCCCTGGGACAGCAAGCGCCTAGTCTCATCGTAGGTGGTTCCCCGGGCGCGCCCCGGCCCTCCGGGCTGTCCTGCTTCAGGCCCGTCCACCGGCCCCCGCGGCGCCGGCGCCGCGCTTTCCTTGCGCTGTACGCCATTCTCCGCCGCGTACCGTTGTATAGCCTCCAGGAACGTATCTCCGTACTCCTCCGCCTTCACCCTGCCCACGCCGTGTATGTCCAGGAACTCCTCCTTGCTGCCGGGCATGGCCGAGGCCATGTGCCGCAGCGACGCGTCGCCGAACACCACGTACGGGGGCACGTTGCGATCGTCGGCCAGCCGCCGTCGCAACGCCCGCAGCTCTTCGAACAGACCTTCGTCGTAGTCAGCCGCCGCCTGCGCCGCAGAGCGACCGCCCCCCTCAGCCGACTGCGGCCGTGGCAGCATCAGCGTCCGCCGCTCGTTCAGGAACGATCGCCCCTCGTCGGAGACCAGCAGAATCGGGAACTCGCTCTCCGCCCGTTCCAGCAGCCCATTCGCCTGGAGCTGCCCTATTATCTCCCGCAGCTGCGACCGCCCCACATCCCTCGCGATGCCGTACACGCTCAGCTTGTCGTGTCCCAGCTCCAGCACCCGCTTCTCGCGGCTGCCCGTCAGCACCTGGATGACGTGCTGCGCTCCAAACCGCTCGCCGGTGCGTATCACCGCCGAAAGTATCTTCTGCACG
>CBDHCW010000016.1:0-27067 GCA_965261445.1 Dehalococcoidia bacterium
CAAGTCAGGCGCTGTCCCGCAAGCACCCCGTGGTCTTCTGGAACCAGGAGCAAGCCATCAGAAGCCTGGACAGAGTCATTGAGGAGGCAGACGTCATCTATCCTGGCCACGACCAGCCCTTCCGCCTGGTGAACGGTGAAATAGAGTACGTGGAGCAGATGAAGCTGAACATCACTGGGGTGGCTCAGGACGAGCCTGGATTGGAGTTCACCACCGTGGCCCCCAGCTATTATGTGATGCCGGGCATAGAAGAGCAGACTCCGGAGTCTTTGGGAGTATTGTGACTTTGGCTTACCAACCTTTCATTTGCCTCCGTAATACGTTAATAGGTGAAAGAAAACCTTTAACCTCTCCGCGTCCTGGAAGAAATGAACCGTTTGCGCAATAGAGAGACGGTCAGGCCGGTCTTCGCCTTCGCCTTGATATCGCTGGCGCTAATCGCTGCCGCCTGCGCTCGCCCTTCGCCTGAGCCGACCCCATCTGCTACTCCAACGCCTGACCAGGTTGAAGAGGTCACCGCTACTCCAGAAGAGGCCAGCTTTTCAGGGTCTATAGTAATCAATGGTAGGCCCTACGTTAGGGAAGCCCTGCCGGATGGCGCCGTTTTTCATTACGAGCCATGGATAGAGTTCAC
Organism: Dehalococcoidia bacterium; assembly: GCA_965261445.1. Classification (GTDB taxonomy): domain Bacteria; phylum Chloroflexota; class Dehalococcoidia; order Lucifugimonadales; family QGNO01; genus DAOUJH01. The sequence continues at coordinate 635 of CBDHCW010000016.1, forward strand.
CACTGTGCAGCAGGTAATGGACACCTATTTCCGTACCAAAGAGACGCTTAGAAGAGAGTTTACGATTGAAGACCCCCCACTTCCCGAAATATACGTGTTGCTTCCCGAGCAGTTCCAGCACTTTGTGGCGGAAGGCAAGTTCACCAATCCCGTATTCCTCGTCGGATTGAGCTCGCACATCTTTAGAGACGGTGAGGTCTCTGAAGCTAAGGTTTACGTGAATGCAAAGGGACAAGAGCTGCTGCGCAACGTAGCTCATGAGCTGACCCATCCCGCCACGCCCAGCTTGCCCACCTGGCTCAGTGAAGGTGCGGCGGAGTATATTGCGGCCAGAGTGCAGATGGAAACAGACCCTGATCAAGCTCGTTTCCGCGCTCTGGATTCCAGGGGACGGGTGCGGCGTGCTTTGCAGAGCGGCGACTTGCTGGACTTGCAAGAGCTGCAGGACTTCTCTTGGAAAGAAGCGGAGCAGCTTCAAGAGCTGGAGCTGGCCTATGCGGAAAGCTGGCAGCTAGTGGAATACATGGTGCAAGCTACGTCCATACAGGCCTTGGTCCATTTGATGGAAAGCCATAGAGAAGATGAGCCTGAAGACGGCGATCCGTTTCTGGACAGCTTGGGGATTACTTCTGAAGCTCTTTGGGGAAGCTTTACCAAGGACTTGCTGGAAAACCTGACAGTGGAAGAGACCGAGGGTGCTGCTCTGTGCGACGTGGCGCACTTGGGCAACGAGGCAGGGTTGATCAGCCGCGATTGGAATATCTTCTTGAACCAGATAGACCAGTCTCAGCCGGAGCTAGCCATAGAGGAGCTAAATGCATTCAAGGAGCGCTGGCAGCGTCTGATGCAGGACGGCGCCGCTCTCACGCCTTCGGAAGAGCTGACGACCGATTACGAGCGGATGGATTCCTACCTTCAAAGCATGGTAGTAGTGATGGACGCATTCATTGAGAACAACATATCGACCGGCAACAGGCTGCTTCTCGCGGCCAACCTGCAATATGCAGGTATACTGGACGATTTGCAGGATGAGTTTGCCGCCAGGCGCTGGCTGCGATGCGTTCTGCCCGATTCGGCCTGAGCAGCGTCACTCCCATCCGTCTTGCCCGCGCAGGCGGGCATCCAGGAGTGGGGCGGTGCCCCCCGTCATACTTGGAGCGTGCCCTCTCACTGTCATTCTGGAGCAGTGCAGCGACAAGAATCCCAGGCCCCACAAGCCAGTCTTTCTTCTCTTGTGCCCGTATATCCGGGCGGAAACTCTTTGACATTTCAAAATACGCCTTCAATAATGAGTTGCAGCTAGTTAATCACGTTGTCAGGACTCTACTATGCGTATTGGAGCGCACGTATCAACCGCCGGCGGCTTCGACAAGGCTATCGATCGCGCTGTTGAAATAGGCGCCGAGGCCATACAGTGCTTTGGTTCGTCTCCTCAGAGCTGGGCATTTCACCCAGTGCCTGAGGAGCGCCTGACCGCCTTCAGGGAGAAGGCGCAAGCCAGTGATATAAGGCCCGTTTTTCTGCATGGCATTTATCTCATTAACCTTGGCACGGATAATCAAGGGAACGTTCGCAAAGGGGTGCAGTCGCTGATCAACTACATGCACTTGGCCTCTGCCATGGGTGGAAGTGGAGTCATCTTCCATGGCGGGAGTCACAAAGGGGCCGGATACGACGCTATCTTCAGACAGACGGTTGATTGTCTGGATGAGGTCCTGGCCAGCTCTCCCAGCGACGTATATCTGATCATTGAAAATAGCGCCGGGATGGGTCATACCATAGGTTCCAAGTTCAATGAGATATCCCGGATACTGGAGGCGGTAGACAGTCCTCAACTCAGGGTCTGCTTGGATACGCAGCACGCCTATGCTTCCGGCTACGATCTGAGGACGGCTGAAGGCGTGGCGCAGACCATGGAAGAGTTCGATAGGGAGATGGGTTTGGACAAGCTGGTTGCCGTGCACGCAAACGACTCCAAAACGGAGTTCGCTTCAGGAGTTGATAGGCACGAAAATATAGGCATGGGATCCATGGGAGAGCAAGCGTTTCTTGCAGTTGCCGGTCATCCTGCCTTCAAGGACGTCCCATTTCTTCTAGAGGTGCCAGGCCTGGAGGGCAAAGGTCCTGACAAGGCCAACGTGGACAAGCTCAAGCAGTTGAGATTACAGGCCGGCCTTGCTGGGTGACCATGATTCGCGTATCGCACAGAGAGTTCGAGAAGCTGGTGCTAAGGGCGCTGGATGGACTGCCCGAGCAGTTCAAGGAGCGGCTGGATAATGTCGACGTTGTAGTGGACGACTGGCCAAGCTCAGAAGAGGTCAGGGAGCTGGGCCTACAGAGCCGGTATGATCTCTTTGGCCTCTACCAAGGCATTCCCCTTACCGAACGTTCTCACTACGATATGGTGCTGCCCGACCGCATAACCATTTACCGCAATCCTCTACAGGCTGCATGCTCTACCAGGGGAGCCATGGTCGAAGAGATCAGGGCTACGGTGATTCACGAGCTGGCCCACCACTTCGGCATTGACGATTCTACCTTGGAGCATACCGACTACCGGTAGCGCCGCTACTGCTCCGCTATCAGCACTTCTATGAGAGTATCGCCTTCAAAGTCCGGGCTTTGGGTGGGATCGCGCGGCGTTAGAGAGTCGACCACGTCCATACCCTCTATGACCGCTCCGAAAACCGTATGGGCCCCGTCCAGGTGGGGTGTTGGTACTAACGTGATGAAGAACTGGGCGCCTCCGGAGTTGGGTCGGCCCGTGTTGGCCATGGAGATGACGCCCCGCTCATGGCTGAGATCTGTGAACTCGTCCTGGATGGTGTATCCGGGCCCGCCGGAACCGGTGCCGGTGGGGTCTCCTCCCTGTGCCATGAAGGCGGGAAGCACGCGGTGGAAGGTGGTGTTGTTGTAGTACCCGCTTCTTGCCAGCTTCACAAAGTTGTCAACTGTAATCGGCGTCTTGTCCGCCCTTAGGCCTATGACAATGTCGCCTTTCTCGGTGCGCAGCGTAGCCGTGTATTCTTTTTGAGCATCTATAGTCAATTCGGGCTCCGTAGTTGGTGTAGGTGTAGGCCATGGCGTGGGCGTAGACCCGCAGGCCAAAGCCAGTACCATGATAACAGGCGTCGCAAGCAGAATGTAACGAGTTTTGAATTTCATTCCAGGTAACCCTTCCTGACCTTACTTACAGAAGTGATGCGTTCCTCCGCCAGCTGGTTGGCGGCTTGAGCAGTGGTAATCCCCCGGCTTTTTGAAGCCGCTATGATATTCTCCAACGTCTGGTAGATGCGCGCCGTCTTCTCCATGGCCGCCTCTTCGCTATAGGTCATGCCCACCTCGCAGGAAACGTTGATTACACCACCGGCATTGACTATGAAGTCCGGGGCGTACAGGATACCCCTTTCCTGAAGAGCAACGGCGTCGTTGTCCTCTGAGAGCTGGTTGTTGGCAGAGCCGCAGACGATGGACGCCTTGATTTGCGGTACGGTGCTGCTGTTGAGTACGCCGCCCAGGGCGCATGGGGCAAATATGTCGCACGCCACGCTGTAAATCTGCTCCACGCCGGCGATTTCGGCCCCGAATTCCCTGGCTTTGTCCAATGCCCCTTCATAGATGTCGCTGACTATCAGCTTCACGTCCTGCTCGTTGTCGATCAGCTGCTCGGCCAGGGCGCGTGCTGTGTTGCCGAAGCCCTGGATAGCAATGGTGCTGCCGGACAGCGAATCGGAGTTCCAGACCTCCTTGGCGCAGGCTTTCATTCCTTGGTAAACGCCGAAGCCTGTCATTTGGGAGGTATCGCCGCTCCCGCCCATGGAGAGGGGCAGGCCCACAATGTGCGAGGTCTCCTGGGCTATCCACTCCAGGTCTAGCAGTGTCATGCCCACGTCTTCCGTGGTGATGTAGCGTCCGCCGAGTGTCTCCACGAACCTGCCGAAGGAGCGCATCAGGGACTCAGTCTTGTCCTTGCGGGGGTCGGCGATGATCAGCGCTTTGCCCCCACCGAAGTGAAGCCCCGCCGCCGCCGACTTGTAGGTCATGGCCCTTCCCAGCCGCAGCACGTCCTCTACGGCCGCTTCCTCGGTGGAATGGGGCCAGACGCGTACTCCGCCCAGCGCCGGACCTAGCGTTGTGTCGTGTATGGATATCAGCGCCCTCAGACCTACTTCCGGATCGGTGTAGGCGCTTAGCTGCTCAAAGTTGTTCCGCTCCATATACTCCAGCATGCGCATCGGTACTTTCAGTATATAGCCTACCCGCAGCGACTTCTAGCTAGCTGTACCAACGGCAGGTGCGGAATTGCCGGGTCTGTTTGGGTGATTTGTTTCCAACGTTATGTCAATTCCAAAGCTAAAAACGAACCACTTTTTTGCAAATATGGGAAACAAATCCGAAATTCGTAAATGGGAGGCAGGTTTTAGTAATGGCCCCAGGTAGGCGGCGCTTGTTAGACATGGACGTAGGATAGCGCGAGAAGGTATGCATGGGTAAGGATGGAGTGGCAGTTATGTCTTGCCGTACGCTGAATTGAGACGGACAACTATCCGAACAGATCCCGGCTATCCGCCTCCACCTGGCGCCGGAGCTCCGCGGCATCGCGAAAGCCGAAATCGCGATAGGACTCCTCCGTGCCGTACTCTCTGGCTCGTATCACCACCGGCATGGGCAAAGCGTGACCGAACAGCAATGCTTGCTGCTGTGAATCTAGCCTGGACAGGACGGATCTAAGCTCGCGGGCGCCCGGCGCTCCGGCCAGAACGCCGTCCACGTCGCGCTCGTTGTCCAGCAGGTAGGTGAACCGCGTGCCCAGCTGGCTGAGCACCTCCTCGTCTATGCCGCTGGGGCGTTGGTCTACTATGAGCAGCGTTACCTTGTACTTCCTCATCTCCCTGGCAATGGCGCCAAAGATGGTCTGAGAGGCCACCCCCGGAGTGAGGAAACGGTGCGCCTCTTCCACCGTAATAACCAGTGGCTTGGGTTCCCTGGCCCTATCGCCCATTGCCTCCTCCGTGCGCTGCACGTACCTATCGTGAATCCGGCGGGTGAGCAGGTTGGCGACTAGAACGTAGGCGGGCAGGTCGTTGCCGTAGCGCCCGAACTCCAGCACCACGTGCATGCCGCGGTCAAGGTAGTCGAGGATACGGCGTACGGCGTCGTCGGGCGACTTGGGCAGCAGGAAGTTCATGCGTGCCAGGGTGCGCAAGCGCCTGTGGAGGGTGAATAGGACTTGGAACACCTCCGAAGTTTCTTCAGCTAGGACCGTCAACTCCTCGCGTGACTCCCGCTTCAGGAACTCGTCCAGCCAGGCCTCCTGGCCGAAGCGACGTACCAGGCTGTACACCGCTGCGACTCCTTGCGGTGTCAGGTTGAGCGTTTCAGCTAGGGTCTCCATGTCCTGCGGCTCTATTTCGTTGTAACCTATCGTGACCTCTGCATCCGGCGTGAGGCCGCGCCACTGGGACATCTTGGGGTCTAGGGAAAACACGGCTACCTTGGAAGGAAAGAGCTGCTTCAGTCCCTTTACGGGGGGGCCTCCCTCCCTGGTTCCCTGCCAGCCGTATTCGTTGTGCATATCAAAGACCAGGTTTACTGCTGTATCCTTCTGCAGCGTTCCCGCTAGAAGGATGCGGGTGAGGAAGGATTTCCCGGTACCGCTCTTGCCGAATACGCCGTTGGACCTTTTTACGAGCTCTTCCAGGTCCAGATGGATGCGCGTGTCCTCCATGTCCAGCGGACTGCCGACCCAGATGTGTCGCTCGTCCTCCGCACCGAACACGGCGAGCACGTCCTCCTCGGAGGCCTGGTACGCGCTGGAAAAGTGGGGTGGTATGGCGCGCGCCGGCTGGGGTCCTTCGATCATGGCCAGAGCACTGCCGCCAAGGACAAGCTGAGGCAGCACGGTGACAATGGCGTAGGCGTTTGTATAGGACATTACAGAGGCTACGAAACCGTCCCAAGCCTCCGGAGGCATGCCGCGCAGGGATGCGTCCGCCGTTTCAAGTGCGACGTCTGAGACGATGCCGAAGAACCGCTGCGCTTGTCCCTGGATTGCTACGAATCCGCCCACTTTGACGCTTTCCACGGGAAACGAAGGGTCTAATCTGACCTCGACGCCCCTGTTCAATGACCCGCCGATGACCGTTCCCATGAACGCTCCGTTCCTGTCGTTCATGGGTGCAGACTCCTTAGCAGCGCGTCCAAGCGGCGCGTATCGCGGGCAAAAAGGCGCGCCAGCTGGCGGCCGGCCGCTGCCAGGAAAGCCTCAGGATCGGAATGCAAAGAGGAGGCTTGTCTGAGGAAGGCGGACACCACTTCATCGGTCAAAGGACCCCCTTCCGAGAGAATCAACGGGAAGAAGTTCAGGTCCTGGCTGAAGGAGAGGATCTCTTCCGGCGAGCAGTTGTAAATGAACGCGTGAATACGCGGCGGATGAGGCGGGAGGTGCTTCCGCAGCACTCCATTGGCTTCATGCCCCACAATGGTGGCTTGGAAGTCGGTGCGCAGCAGGTGGGGAAGCTGAGGGTTGTTGGAGTACACCTCTTCTTCGTCCTCTTCATTCTGGGCGCGCGCCACGGGTCGTCTTGCCGGGTTCATTGGCAAAGTTGTTATGCCTCGCACCACGGCAAAGACGGGCTGCTCCCCGCCGGTGCGAACCAGCGCCCCCAGTGGAGGCGCTTCATAGAGGCCGTAGCAGTGGGCAGTGAAGCCGTTGCTGAAAGACTCCACCACTTCAGCGATGCGCCGGTCGATTGACTGGGGCTCTGTAAATGGCTGCATCAAGGCTTCACCCGCGCCATGGAGTAAGCGTCTACGTATTCGCCTTCGCGAAATGCCTCGGCCCTGTGGGTTCCCTCTATGATGAAGCCGGACTTCTCATAGATGTGTATTGCGGCGGCGTTGTCCGTATACACCTGCAACTCCACTCGTTTCAGGTTGAGCCAGTTGTCGGCCAGGCCCAGGGCCGCCTGCAAGAGCCGCGTACCGACGCCTTTGCCCTGGAAGTCATCATGGACAACCATTCCAAGAGTTGCTACGTGCCTTCTGCGGTTTCGCTGTTGGTGAAGGCCAATTTCCCCGATCACTCTGCCCTCAACCTCGGCGACAAGGATGTGATGACCGGGCTCCAGGTTCTCCAGGTACTGTCTACGTCTGTCCAGAGACACATGGGGCATCTGTAGGGTGTTGCGCACCACGTTTGGACAGGACAGGACTTCGTAGATGTCCTGGTAGTCGTCAACTCCGGCGGCGCGTATCTCAACGTTCAACTCAGAGCAGCCTCAGCCTCTTTGAGAGTTCTTTCTGAGAAGTGTAAACGGGCAGGTGATGCTGCGCTAGCGCATCCTCCACCATTTGGCGGAACGTTTCCCTCTCTGCGCCGCCGATTACCGCTTGCTCGTGGGCTTCCATTATGGCAATAGGATAGCCGAACCCCTTGCGGCACTGGTCGAGTATCAAGGCATGAGACATCCCCAGCATGGCCTCATCTTGCGCGATCCAAGCGGGAACCTCCACCCGGGCTATCTCGTCACCGGTGTTCAGATAGTAGAAGTGGACCGCGTGACCGCCGTAGTATTCGCGTACAATCGATGACGTGCTTTCGAACAGCGACGACCTTTCACCCTCGGATAGCACCTGCTGGAAGATGTCCCTATCGGTCAGCTGGCTCACTTCGTCTCGAGGTAGGTGTCCCAAAGGCAGCATATTGAGCACAGTGGTGCTTCTGGGCAGACTGACGTAGGCCGCCAGGGCCAGGGGATGTTTGGCGGCGAGGGCCCGCATTCTATCCAGCGCGGAGAGAATTCCCTGGGCCAGGAGGCTTTGGTGCACGTAATCAGGATAGGTGGAGAACGCCGGGTCCCATAGGCCCAAAGAGCCATCGATTAGAGCGAGGGTAGGGGTATCGTCCCGGGTATCTTCGGCCAGTTCAGCAAGAGCCATGACCTCTTCAACGGTTCTCCTCATGCCCATGAGTGCGCCTTCCAGTGGCCGCCGGTCTGTGCCGTTGGGGTCACGGATAAAGAGATCCTCAGGGGATGCGTACAGCTTGGGATGGCTCTCCAGCCTGGCGCCGGCCGACGCTCCATATTGAAGCACTACCTTGCTTATGTTGATCAGGGCGCAGCGCACTGGCATGTGGCGGTTCACGTCTATGTGCGAACCATCCACGGCAATGGTGCGGTAATCGGCTGGCGACGCCGGAGAGGGGCAGCGGGCATCCTCTCCGATGGAGCGCAAGGCATTGACGGCCTGTTCGATGTGTCTGAGGCGTTGCGCACTCTGCGATTGGAGGCTGACGCTCATCGCCTCCACCTGGGCAGAGACGTGGTCCAGGTTCAGTGGCATGCTATCTCAGCACTCGCTCGTCGCCGGTGCGGCGAGTGATGCGTCTCTGATCCAGATGTTCCATGAGGGCAAGGGCGTATTTGCGGCTGGTGTTGAAAAGGTCCCGTACTTGGGCAACGGTTATCTTGCCTTCACTTTCAAGGTGCTTCACCACTTTGTCAACCATATCCTGATAGGCGTTGGAAGTGAAGACTACCGTGTCGCTGACTTTGACCACTTTCCCTTCTTCTGCCAGGATATTGAGCAGGTCTGGACGGGGAAGGTTGGCGTTGGGCGGAGAGAAAGGGTCCGATTCAAGGAGCGCTACGTATTCATCGAGCTCGCGTCGTTGCGTATCGCTGATCGAGGGCTGGTGTTGGGGGAGCTTGAACAGGGATTCGTCTTCCACCACCGTGCCTTCTTCAATCAGCTTTTCCAGCAGGAGCAGGGATGTTTGCGAGGCTGAGCTCAGCCGGCTCCTCACCTCCTCGCGCGGAGCGCCGCGGCGCAGGGGATGCTGCGCGTGGTATCCCGCAAGAAATGCTTCCACCTTCCGCTTGGTTCTGGACCATAGAGAGAACGATACCAAGATTGGCGTACCGCCGTGTTTGGGGTCCAGGGAAAGGATATTTCCTTCCTCGGTGAGAGATGCGGCCCAATTCCGCGTCTCTTCCACGGATAGGTTGACCTGCTGGGCCAGGGTTTTGATATCCAGCGGGCCATGGGCTTCCAGCGCGGCCAGCAGCGCCTCTCCGCTGCTGCCCTCCTGCAGCATTGCCAGCCTCTCTATAGTTGAGGCGTCGTTGCGCCTATGTCGGCGAGCTTGGGCGCCCACTACGTTGCCGCCGCCCAGGGTGGTCTCTGAGGAACGGATTATGAAGTAGTCGCCCTTCACCACGGGCACAGGCTGTTCCAACCGCAGTTGCGCCCACCCGGTATCGCCGGGATGAAGCTGGTCGCGGTCTAGGAGCAGCACGCGACAAAAGGTTTCACTGGTGCCGGTATGAAGGGTAACGGTTGTATTGTGCTTGAGGGGACGGAGCAGGCTCGCCACCAACCTTAGCTGCACGTCTATTGTCTTGGCGGTCTTCAGCCATCGGGGGATCGTGAGCACGTCGCCGCGCTGTGCCTCCTCTTGTGATATCCCCGCCAGGTTGGCTGCGGTACGGGTGCCGGGTTGCACCGTTTCCTCGCTTTTGCGGTGAGTTTGAAGACCACGAATACGGGAATCCTTCCCAACTTGTACAAGCTCAACCTCCTGTCCTACGGAGAGAGTGCCTTCCATTAGGGTTCCCGTGACCACGGTGCCGAAACCGGATATGACAAAGGATCGGTCTATGGGGAGACGGGGCCGTCCAATGTCGCGCCGTGGCGGGGTCTGTTCCAGGAGAGAGTCTATAGCCGCAATTAGCTCGGGCATACCGTCTCCGGTAAAAGCGGATACTGGAAATAAACCGGCTCCTTCCAGTGCCGTCCCTTCCAGTAGCTCTTCCGCTTCAGCCTCGACGAGCTCTAGCCAGTCGTCGTCCACCAGGTCCTTCTTGGTGATGGCGATGAGCCCCCGGCTGACCTGGAGAAGGTCTAGGATGGCAAGGTGCTCGCGGGTCTGTGGCATCACCGATTCGTCGGCGGCGATTACCAGCAGCGCCAGGTCTATGCCGCCCACGCCGGCCAGCATGTTCTTGATGAACCGTTCATGGCCCGGCACGTCTACCAGGCTAACTTCACGGCCGCTGGGCAAGGTCATCCAGGCAAAACCAAGGTCAATAGTCATCCCTCGCCTCTTCTCCTCCTCGAGGCGGTCGGGGTCTATGCCGGTGAGAGCTTCCACCAGCACGGATTTGCCGTGATCGACGTGGCCAGCGGTACCGATGACAAACATAGCGACGGTTGAACGGTTGTCAGGGATGGAAGAAGGATAGCATATTCAAGGGCGGGGACAGCGAGTAAGCGGGCCTAGGGGAACAAAAACCTTTGAAACACCTCGTTCCCCAGCAGCTTGCCCCTTGAAGTAAGGACTAGCCGGTCTTCTTGCCACGCCACCAGTTCCAAGTCCAGCAGATCGTCGATTTGTGGGCCGTACGTTTCGACAAGACTGGCGCCAAAACGGCGTAGAAATGCTCCTTGCGAGATGCCTTCGCTGAGACGCAGCCCTAGCATCATGGTCTCCCCCATCTCAAGGCGTTCGTCTATAGTCTCCAGTACGTCCAGCAGACCGTGCTCCTCTAAGGCAACGGAGTAGACTTTGGCAGAGGGCAGAGCGCCGGCCAATTGTACGTACCGTTTGGGCGAGCGTAGGTTGGAAAATCTGTAGCCGTTGAGATAGGAGTGGGCTCCCGGCCCAATGCCAAGGTAGGGCTGATTGCGCCAGTAGGTGAGGTTGTGCAGGCACTCACGGCCAGGCAGGGCCCAGTTGGAGATCTCGTAGTGATGGTAGCCGGTCTCCTCTCCCAGTTTACTGGCAAGCTGGTACATATCGGCGCCAAGGTCAGGATCAGGGTAGGGCACCTTGCCCTGGCGCACCGACGCTTCCAGAGGAGTGCCTTCTTCCAGAGTGAGGCTGTACATGGAGATGTGTTCCGGTCTATCTTCCAGCGCTTTCCCTAACGTGGCACGCCACTGGTCTAGCGTCTGGTGGGGAAGGCCGTACATCAGGTCTAGGTTGATATTGGTAAATCCGCCGTTGCGCGCTGCTTTATGAGCGTCCAGCGCTTCCCGGGCGGTATGGCGGCGTCCCAGCAGTTGCAGCAGCCCGTCATCCAGGCTCTGCACTCCAATGGAAAGACGATTTATCCCCGCTTTGAGCCAGGACTCAACCCGTCCTGCGCCAATGTCGCCGGGGTTGCTTTCCAAAGTGATCTCGGCGGTGGTTGCAAGATGGAAAGCGGAACGGACTTCATCCAGGATGCGGGCGATGTCTCCTGGGGGTACGTAGGACGGCGTGCCTCCGCCAAAGAACACGGTGCTGATGGTTGGCGAATGATGCCGGGATAGAGCGTTCCCCCAAAAGCGCGCCTCTTTGATCAGGGCGTCCACGTATTCAGGGATTAGCGGCTCTATGCCTGCGTACGTATTGAAGTCGCAATAAGGGCATTTTGTCTCGCAAAACGGGATGTGAACATATAGAGAGATGGTCTCTGCTTTGAGCCCCTCGCTTATCTGAAGGCTTTGGGTTTGCTTGACTGTCATGGCGCTGGTTCTATGCTGGAGTTGCGGATTGTTCTGCAGGCCGTGCTAAACGTTGAAGAGGAAGTTTATCACGTCCCCGTCCTTGACCGGATAGCCTCTGCCTTCCGAGCGCAGCAGGCCCCTGCGCCTCGCCTCCGCCAGTGAGCCGCACTCCGCTAGGTCGTCGTAGGGGATTACCTCAGCCCTGATGAAACCGCGTTCCATGTCGGAATGAATACGCCCGGCGGCCTGTACCGCCTGAGTATTTTGGGGGACGGTCCACGCTCTGACTTCATTGGGGTTGCCGGTCAAGAAAGAGACAAGGCCAAGCAGACGGTACGACCCTTGAACAACCTTGTCATGGCCGGGCTCCCCTGCGTTGAGGGATTTCCTAAACTCGGCTTCCTCTTCTTCATCCATCTGGGACAGTTCTTCTTCCAAACGCCCACAGATAGCAACACAGGATACGTTTGGCCGGTTAACCTTCTGCTGAAGGTCTGCTTCCAGCCGGCTGACGCTGGACAGCTGGTCCTCTCCTACGTTTAGAAGCACAAGCAGAGGTTTGGCGGTGAGAAGCTGCAAAGTGTTGCTCTGCTTCTTCTCCTCGTTGGTGAGCTGCTGTTCTCTCGCCGGTATCTCTTCCAGCAGTCTCTCTTTGATTTTACCCAAAAGAGTGCTTTCACGATTGATGCGGTCGCGTTCCTGGGCTTTGGCCCCCTTCAGTTCCGCGTCCAGTCTCTCCAAGCGGCGTTCCAAAATCGCCACGTCTGAAATGGTGAGTTCCAGGTCCAAAGTAGCGATGTCACGGAGAGGGTCTAGGTTTCCCTCGATATGGGGCACGGCGGGATTCTCGAATGCGCGCACCACGTGTACCAATGCGTCCACGCGTTGCAGAGCATTGAAGTATTCGCCGCTTATACCGTGGTCTTTGCCTAGGCCTTCCGGGGTGTTGAGCATATCGATATATTGGACCTCGGCGTTGGTGATGCGTTTCGGCCTGAATATGCTAGCAAGTACGCCCAGACGCCCATCGGGCACCTTGGCGGTACCGATATTCGACTTGGCGGTGGCACCCGGCGCGGTGGAGACGCGTCCACGGGTGAGCGTGTTGAATACGGTGGACTTGCCGCTCTTAGCCAGACCGATGATACCGAGTTCCATGGAGACGCTACTGAACGGCTATCAACCGGCCTTCGATAGTGGGGACGAAGAGCTTATTGCCAGCCAGCACCGGCGAGGATATAACCGATCCATCAACAGAGATGCGCCACTTCTCTTCGCCGTTGGAGACGTTCAGGCCGTAGACTCTGCCGTCAGTCGAGGTTTGCACAACGGTATCGCCGGTTACAATGGGAGAGGAGTAAAGCGTACCCAGGCCTTCCGTCTCCCACTGAGTAGTTCCCGTCTCCAGGTCAAAGGCGCGCAGTACGCCGTCAGTTGTGTTGACAAATAGGCGGGTACCGTCGCTGGCCATGTCGCCCACAACGGTCTCACGCAGCCGTCTGGCCCACTGCAACCCTGGAATGGGGTCTGGTATTGGCGCTACGTTCCAGATCCAAAGTTGGAACCACCAGTTCCACACTGCCTTCTGAAAGGCTGCGCTCTTTTGCGTGTAATCGAATGCCACCACGGTACCGCTGCGAGTCGCCACGTAAGCAATGCCGTCAACAATAGTAGTGGAGTTGTCCACGCCACTGCCCAGGTCCACTTGATGGCGGAGTGTGCCGTTGTTCGCGTCGAACATATACAGCTCACGGTCCTGCCCTCCAAAAACCAGGATCCCCTGGTCAACGCTTGGCGAGGCCACCACCCAGTTCTCGGTTATGCTCTTCCACCGCTCTTCTCCCGTCAATGCGTCCAGCACGTAGATTCCACCGTCGGATGAGCCTACGTAGAGAACGCCTTCGACAACGGTGGGTGCGCCGTAGATGGCGGCGCCCGTCTTGTAGACCCAGACCTCGTCGCCGGTTTTGTAGTCAAGGGCAAGGAGCCTGCCGTCGCGCAGTCCCCAGTAGAGCAGGTCGCCGGCCACGGTTGGCGTTGAGTTGGGCTGTATATCCAGGGGGTATTCCCACACCACGCTGCCTGATTCCGCGTCCAGGGCCACAATGCGCCGGTCGTTGGTTCCAACAAAAGCCAGGCCGTCTGCCACGGCGGGCGATCCCAGGATCTGTCCCTCTGCTTCAAACTGCCACGCCACGTCTCCCGACGGATTGAAGGCCGGACCGGGGACGTGGCCGGTGTGGAAGTTGCCGCGCTGCGCGGTTACCCATTCGTCGGAGCCGGACACCGCGGTGATCGAGCTGGCAGGCCCCGGCAGGGGCGGGCGCGCCTCTATCAGATTGAACGCCCACCATCCCGCAAACGCTGCTACGGCGGCAATAGTGGCTATCCAGGTGATACGCTTGCGCTTTCTCAGCTGCCCCCAGTAACGCTCCAGCAACTTCTCCTCTTCCTCTACGGAAACAACTGGCTGGGCGGCGAGCGAGCCCCAGCAGTTGGAACAACGCCTAGAAGAAGCGGAGTTGCCCGTGCCGCAGTGCGGACAAAAAATACGCTCAGCGGTCTCCATGTCCACGTCGGGAGCAACGACAGTAGTTTGTTCCAGGCGACTTTCCGGACGGAGTATTGCCTCCTCGCCGGCTTCCGCATCGCTTTGCACGGATGGCCTCTGAGCAAGTTCGGGACCAACTGCCTGGATCAGGCTTTCCACGAACTCGGTTGAGGTGGTAAAGCGGTTTTCAGGCTTGGGCTCCAGGGCTTTGAGAATGACGTCGTCGGCAGCGGAAGGTATACCCGCCACCAAGAGCGACGGTGCCTCTGGTACGTATCTGAGCTGCCTGGAGAGGACGGAGTGAGGCGTAAGAGCATCAAAGGGAGGGCTGCCGGTTAGAAGCTCATAGGCAAGCACCGCCAGTGAATAGACGTCGCTGTACGGGTTGTAGTGAAGGCCCTGATTCTGCTCGGGCGCTGAATACCCTGGTAAAGGTGTGTTTATAGTAGTCCTAACCAGGGCGTGGGTGCTTTCCACCAGCCTCACAATGCCAAAGTCGGATAACATTGCCTGGCCGGATTGCCCGTCGTAGAAGACATTGCTGGGTCTGATGTCTCGATGCAGTATCTTCTTGCCCTGGGCGAAGTCCAAGGCCGAAGCTGCCTGCTTCAGGATGTGTATAACCTCGCCTACCGGCATAGTCTGCGACTTACGAGCTTTGAGGGTAGGGAACGATACGTAGTCCGTCACAATGGCGGTGTCCTCTCCTACATGCTCGACACCGTGCACCTGCACAATATTGGGATGTCGAAGATGGCTCACCTGCTCCATCTCTTCCAGGAAGATACGCAGCGCTTCGTACTCCTTGGCGAAGTAGGCGTGCAGTATTTTGAGAACGACGACGGAGCCGGTTTCAGTATCCCGTGCATGAAGGAGGGAAGCGATACCGGAGGTGCTCAACCATCCTATGATTTCATATTTTCCTAAGATTTCACTTGCAGTAGGGTTCATTTGCAATCAAAAGAGTAGTGCAAAGTAGACGCAACAACTAGGACGGTCTTATTGAGGAGTCAGTAATCACTATCTGGTGAACATGTTGTATCCGTTAAGAGTATTGTAAGGTATCTGGCGTGTCAACGAAAATCTCCCTGCCGGAAGAAAGAGGGCTTCCGTGATCTATGTTCTTCACGGTGAAGACGATTTTTCCAAGAAGGCGTTCTTGAATGCTCTGCGGGAAGAGATAGGCCAGCTTGAGCTAAGAGACGCCAACACTACGGTTCTGGAAGGCTTGGACCTGAAGTTGCCGCACCTGCTGGAGGTGGCCAGCGTGGTCCCCTTTTTGGCGGAGCGCCGCCTGGTGATTGCCACAGGACTGCTGGGCCGTTTTGAAGAAGTGCGGCCGGCACGGAGAAGCGGAGCGGCGGCCGGGAGACAGAACGACCTTTTTGAAGAGTGGAAGGGCTTGGCCGAGTCGTTGAGCGAGCTGCCCCCCACTACCTCGCTGGTTTTCTTGGAAGGAAGACTGAGCAGGGGCAATCCGTTGCTATCGAAACTAAGAGACTTGGCTGAGGTAAAGGAGTTCCGCATCCTAACTGGGGATGCCCTGAGTCGGTGGCTGGCAAGACGGGTAAGTGAGATGGGGCTGAAGATCACCGGCAGAGCCTCACAGCAGTTGATAGACCTGGTGGGTGGAGACCTGTGGGTGATGCAGGGAGAGTTGGAGAAACTAGCTCTGTATACAGACGGTGAGACTATTGACCATGAGGTGGTCCAACTTCTGGTGGCTAATTCAAGGGAAGCCAACATATTCAGAACGGTGGACATGGTGTTGGGAGGAAGGACGTCCAACGCCATGCGCCTCATAAAACAGATGCAAGAAGGTGGAGCGGAGGCCGGCTATATCATAGCCATGCTGGCACGTCAGTTGCGCTTAATGCTGCTGGCCAAAGACCTGGTCGGACAGGGCGTACCGGGTTCAGAAATGCCGCGGCGTTTGGGACTGACGGCTGAGTTCGCCGTAAAGAGGACTCAGGAACAGGCGCGCCGGCACAGCAAGGAGAACATAGTGGCAATGTACGTTAGCTTGCTGGAGGCGGATTTAGCCATCAAAAGAGGCACGCTCAGCGACGATCTTGCCATAGAAACGTTGTTTGTTGAGCTGGCTCAGGCGTCGCGGGTCGGGGCAGAGGCTAATCGTACTTTTTCTCATTAAAGCAGGGCTACAGGCATGAAATAGGCCGTATGAGGGCCTTTGTTCCCACATTTGTACCACCGTGGGAAAGGTGCGCCGAGGGCCGTGAATCGCTATCCCGCGTATTCCTGGCGAGAGAGCCAATACACCCTGAGGCCGCCCTATCTGCGCTCCGACATGTTCGAGGTTCGGCGGGCCGTGGTGGAGGATTGGACGGAATACGTACTTCGGGAGACATGCCGACGGCGGATGGGGCGCTCGTTTGAGTCGATTGGCTGCGCGCGAGGGAGTTGTATTGCTGAAGTATTCATGCCTAAATCCTCCTCATTTTCGTACTAACTCAGCTCCTTTTGTACAAGTCTTTGTACAAAGTGTTTCTAGCGAATCTCCGTGTACTTTAGCAATCTAACATTAGCACTGGAGGGAAGGTCAAATAAATGATCACAATCACCCGGACACCGTTATTTGGGGCAAGCAGCCCCCAAAGAGGTGCTTCATAGAAGCCGATAGCTTCTATTGACTTGGGCGGTTGAGCAGAGCATAGACCGCCAGGTGGCTGAGGCGCACTGGGCCACAGCATAGGAAACGCTGTTGGAGGCCACCTATCTGTGCTCCGACATGTTCGAGGTCCGACCGTGATGCAGGCCTGGGCGGACTACGTACTTCGAGAGCAGGCTTGCTTTAGGACAGCGGGTCAGCAACAGCATATAGGCATACAAAGCACCCAGGACGTGAGTTGGCGTAACTTCTGATTCAGAACCGCGGACTAGATCAATGCTATCCGCGCGATTCGTACAGTCAAGTAACAATGTTGTGCCAGACTATCCCTTGATACCTTCCAACTTGTACAGTCACGCATGTCTATGTTGGGTCCGAGATGGTGTAGGTTCAAACGTATGTCAACAATGCCTCAGGAATTTCCTGAATAAAGCGGGACTCCTCGCATGTTATGATACGCCCGGTCGTTGCGCGTCTTGTACCAGCATAAGTAAGGAAAATATCGCGACGGGTTCGGGTCAAGCCGACGTAGAACAGGCGACGTTCTTCTTCTAATGTTCTATCCCTTTTAGCACTGCGAAAGTCTGGTATGACCCCTTCTGCTAACCCGACGAGAAACACACTTGTGAACTCTAGGCCCTTGGCTTGGTGAAATGTCAGGAGAGATACCGCGCCGTTCCTACTAGTTGCCTTTTGGGCACTGGGGCCAACGACCATCGGCAGACCTGAAAGGAAGTCGGCAAGCCGTGTGTGAGGCGTATTCGAAACTTGACGCAGTAGCGCTTCCATGGACTGAAGAACTGACTGAGCACTGACGGCCCTGTCTGAATCTTCGAACAAACTTGGGAGCTTATTGCTGAGCGACGCAATGAGTCTCCCCGTGTCCCTAGAAAGCAAACGCCACTGACTAAGATACGCAAGGAGTTCTCGTACTTTGTCACCCTGCTCTCCGTCAGGCGTATCTGCTAGTGCGACCTCAAGCGGAAGACCTTCACGCAAGCCGGAGCGAACAGACTCGCCGAAAAGGTCACTCAAAGATGGCCTTAGGTAGTGAATTACTCTTCGCGCACTTTGTTCGTCACGCGGGTTCTGAAGCCAGCGTAGCAGCCGCAGAATGGCTTCCCCGTCCTCATCACCACTTAAGCCCGCAGTCGAGGGCTGTCCGGCAGGTATCTCAGCATCATCAAGCGCAAGTCCCATTGACTCCAAACTCCTTCGGCTCCGCCCCACAATTGCGATTTCAGACAATGGTACGCCGGAATGATGCAACTTAGATATCTTACTGACCACAAAGCTGGCTTCAGTTTCCTCGTCCTCTGCCTCGTGAACAAATATGGTTCCCCTTTGCCGCAGATTGGTCTGGATAGCGGGCTTGGTTTGCAGTCTTAGACGATTGTTGGCAATGATTGCATTGGCGGCATCCACGACAACCGGCGGGCACCTGTGACTCACCGTGGAATATGTTACTTCCGCTTTGAACTGTTCGAGGTAAAGGTTCAGAGTTTCTAGTCTCGCCTCGTTCCATTCAAAGATGAGCTGGTCTTCATCTGCTACGGCGAACACACTTGTCGCATCAGGGTTGACGAGCTCCCTTAGCAACTCGAACTGAGCTGGAGTAGTGTCCTGGAACTCATCTACTAGCACGTACGGATAGGCAATACGGTAAAGGTCACGAAAACCAGACTTCTCAGAGAAGAGTCGGAGACACTCTATTATCAGGTCGCCGAAGTCCAAGGCGTTTGATCTTGTTAGACGTGTGCGGTATTTCTCATGGATTAGGGCAAGGCTTTCAAAACCATGTGACCGTTCGCCTATCTGAGGGCGCGAGAACGAAAGTCCCCTGCTCTTGAGCCTAGAAAATGCGGTGACAACACTATCAATATTGACGCCTTCGCCCAACTCTCCCTCGTCCCGTAGTTCTTCCAGAACTGCCCGCTGGTCAGCTTGGTCGAAAATGACGAAGTCTGTGTTCAATCCGATAGCGTCTCCATGAGACCTGAGCACCTGTGTGGCGAAACTGTGGAAAGTGCCTATGAATAGTCTCGAATCATAATGATCTCCGTGTAGACGCAACCGACTACGCATTTCGGCCGCTGCCCGGTTAGTAAATGTTAGGGCAAGAATCTTGGATCGCTCGTCTGGGGTTGAGTTGATAATGTAGAGCGCGCGGTCGGTGAGTAAAGTTGTCTTGCCTGTTCCGGGGCCAGCCAGCACAATATAGGCTCCTCGTGCGAGAGGCTGCTTCGCAGGAGTCAGGCCATCATCAGGCAATAGGTCTTTTGTGATTGCCATTCTCAAAAAGCCTTCGTGGCGTTTCCTATCGCGTAGCTCTTGGCCAATTGTAGCGCGTCGACAATCGTAGTCGGTATCCGGCTGAAGTCAGCGCCACCCTGGGTGATCTGTCTTGCGACGATTCCTGCGAAGAGCACCTTCCATTTCCTTCCAGCGTTCCCCTTCATAAACGCTATCAATTGGTCTTCAAGAGAATCACCTGCTATGCCTGCGGTCGCAGGAGAGTTGCGTAGAGCATTCGGTCCTATATGACTGGCGATTGCTGTTTCGTATTCCGCGGTCGCACCCCCCCGGATTAGTGCCTCTTCCAGATTGTGGCCATCCGGCAATGCAAAGACATCATGTGGTCTCAGAATATCCGTTTGTATGGTACCCAGAGTTTCGGCACTCTGCACATCGGCGCTCGTCACCTTTCCTAACTTGACTAGCTGACTTGCAAGTTGTCCTAGGGAATCTCCGTCCGCCGATATGACCCAAGGTATACGAAGTGCATCGTCAGCCATAATGCGAAGTAAATGAAAGAAATATGACCCGTCTACAGCCACCAAGGAAAGGCTGAGTTGGTCCATATCAATGTCGAGCGCAGAGGCAAAATATGAATACGCTTGGACTTCAGACGGCCCCTCACATAGAATGGTCGCTCTGCTGAACAGGACTTCCGTCGCACCCGATCGAAGTGCTACCTCCAGCTTTAGCTGGTCCCTGTCGTCCAATAGCGGGTTGCCAGTTACAAGGGCAGGCACTGCCCTTCGTTCCGTTCCTGTGGCGCTCCTTCTTAACACTTGAATCGACGTTAGGTCGACTGACTGGGCGAGTTCGGGTGAATGGGTCGTCAAGAACATTTGCCTTGGTGGGTCCGTTAACATACTGCCCAGGGCCCGGACAGCGTGGGGATGAAGGTGAACTTCCGGTTCTTCAATACCCAATACAGGAGTGGACTCTAGGTTATCGTTCTCTTCACGAGCCAGCAGGTCAATGAAGGCTCTGAAGATCGCAAGGTGGGCAACGCTCCTCGTTCCTTCCCCGTGTCTGGATAGCTCAAAGCCTCTTGGAGCGGTTTGGGTACGCAAGCTAACATCTAGGTTGCGTAGTATCCCGGACGGATCGACTGTAATGGGGCTGATGACAATGTCATCCGGGGGAGTTGCAATTGGAATAGCATTGCCGATTTCCCTTAGGCGATTCTCAATTTCTCCAATCCTGGGAGCCGCGTTCAGTATGGACTGATTTATGGTTTGGACGCTGTTTTGTATTGACGCTACGGTGGTTGGGTCGAGCGTTATCGAATTGACAATACGTCCCCAGAATCCACGGCGGTTCTGGACATCTCTGACTGTATCTCGAAAGGCATCGACAAGATAGAAAGGAATATACCCCCTCAGAACGAATCGCTTAGCAGATGACATCTGTCGAGATGAACCGTCAGCCCTAACTGAAGAGTATTCAGTGACGATGCGCTCCTCGGTCTGGTTATAGTGTGCCTGGGTGCGAAATGTGAGCAATTGTTCCCCGTTCGCATCCAGTGTGATTTCGTTGACGAATTCTGTGGAAAAATTCGTGCTGAATGTCCCACCGATAACAGGCCGTACTTGTACATCGATTACTATCGTAGGTAAAGATGCTGGATTCGCAGACGGAGTTGTAATATAGAAATCCTCAAGGTCGAAATCAGGAGTTGCACGACCTAAGGCTCGCTCCAGAGCGATCAGAATTGCGGATTTCCCCGCGTTGTTCTCTCCGACCAATAGGTTAGCGTCGTCCTTAGGTTCCATCTCGAATTCACGTAGGGAACGGAAGTTTTCAACCTTAATTCTAGCTATTCTCATATGTGCTAATCCTGAGAGTCCTTTATCCTTGCGATCAAGACGTGCTCTCCTATTGCAAAGCGTTGGCTACATGTTAGGTGGAATCGAGTGATCGAAGGTCTGGACATCCGCCGCCCGAACACGCCATCGACACTCGTATGCTCCGTTGGACAAACTCATTGGGATACCCACAATATTGTATATTTGCTATAGTAGGGATGTCCACGCTCCATGCTATGGTCAACCTAGCGGGTCCAAGACAAACGCGGTTCGCCATTCTTGCTGTCAGTCCTACAGTTCACTCACTTAGGGTACTGATTTGAGGACAAGCATTAAGGAGACGGAAAAGCCGATGAGCTCGACTGAGCAATGTCACGATGATGATCCTGTACCAGTGATCCAGCCCATCACCAACTGGAATGTGTGTCTTGTGTGGTGTCCTGAATGCAGTCTGCTACGCCTTATTGAGCACGAATCTGAGACACCGCTGGAAAATATCACTCATACAGCGGCGAGCGACCCAAATCGCTGGCCCCATATAATGCGTCCTGGTTAACTCGCTCCCATCCGCTCCAACCGCCGCGCAAGCTGAGCGAAATAGGAGGTCATGATTGAATTTGGAACGGCCTGCTGTTAGCAATTGAGCGGTGCGCAAGAAGACCATAACTATGACTTACCTAATCGGTATAGACCGCAGCACCAGAGAATCTACTTCTGCTAGACCTCAGCACCCTCACAGAGAAGCACCCTGCACAAGGCAGAAGCAGTGTTCAACGAATCCGAGACAAGTACCTGACGCCCGCCTTCACCTACAACGAAGAGTTATTCGCCCCTAAATAGGCAGTTCATTTACTCGATTTCAGCCCTTCTGTCCCACTTTGCATCAATGTCTTCAGCGGATAAGGGCGAGGGTCGGGACCAGGGCCAGAATCGGGGTGATTGGATAGAGATGTTTCCGAAGACATAGCATCGGTCAGCGCGCATTGTAGACCCGTCGGCCTTATGGCGTTGGGTGCCTGGGACTAAAGCGGTCCCTCCCTGTTGCCATGGGTTAGTAGTAGACAGGAGGACACCGTGGAAGGTCAATCGAGCGCAGGTGTAACTGCCACAAATTGCTCCAACTGTGGGGAGCCACTTCTTCTAGAGCTTGCCTCCTCGCAAGATAAACCACCGTGTGCCAGCTGTGGCTCCAGTGCCAGAACCATCACAGTGACAGTCGAAGATACAATTACACTTCACGACAAGGTCGGCTGGGAAGCCAATGATCCAAATCTACCCTCTAGGAAGAAGCAGAAGAAAACCCGTGTCGAAGGAATTACGGGTTCCGAATGGTCAGCACGTCTTCAAGAGATGGTTCACAAGGAAAGACTGATAGACCGGAAGAACAATAGATATAGGGAAGTGGTCAAAGATGTGAAAACGGGTGACGTGATCCATGAGGTTGACGAACCTCTTTCTCAGGACACCGGTCATGGCTCCGCTAAGTCACGGGAGACCTCCACTAGCGACGTATCACAAGACACAAAGTCTAGCGATCCCTCGAATGTAGAACGTGACTGCTAATGATCGACCCGACCTGCGTACGTAATTGGCTCGACACTCCTACCAAGACCCCACTCGTGAGTGCCATAGCGCACTTGAAGAAGTGGGGGGAATGGAATCTCGCTTTCGATTCTTAGTCCAGCAGTAGCGGGGTCTCCACCGATGCAGGCAGTTCCGTGTTTATTCGTACATCTTCTCCGCGCGTAGGTCATCATACTGATTCCTGAACGCAGTTAGGGCATTGGACTCACCACAGGGCGTCTCATTGCCCTTGCAGTCATCAAACTGCGCCAAGGCCCGACGGTATCTTGCGTTCAGAATTGACTGCAATTGCCCAGACGCATATTCTTTGGTGTGGGGAGTGGAGCAATGACAACGGGTGTACGTAGACTCAAGAATAGAACCTCAGAGAAGGCCAACACCACAGGTCACGAGGCCGAGTACTGGCGCATGGCCGACGCCCTGCGTGGCAGTATGGACGCCGCCGAGTACAAGCACGTCGTTCTTGGTCTCGTCTTCTTGAAGTACATTTCCGATGCCTTCGAGGAAGCCCACGCCAAGCTGGAGGCTGAAGTTGGCGAAGGCGCGGACCCAGAAGACCCGGACGAGTACATTGCCCAGAACATCTTCTGGGTGCCGCCCGTGGCCCGATGGCCCAAGCTCCAAGCCCAAGCGCATCAGCCTACCATTGGCCGGGCCGTGGACGACGCCATGATAGCCATTGAGCGGGACAACCCAGCGCTCAAAGAAGTGCTGCCCAGGGAATACGCCCGGCCTGCCCTGGACAAGACCCGGTTGGGGCAGGTGGTCGACATGGTGAGCAACATCAAGATTGGCGGTGCGGAAGCACGCGCCACGGACGTGCTGGGCAACGTCTACGAGTATTTCCTAGAGCAGTTCGCCTTGGCCGAAGGCAGGAAGGGCGGCGAGTTCTACACTCCACGCTCCGTCGTGCGCCTGCTGGTGGCGATGCTGGAACCGTACAAGGGCCGCGTATACGACCCCTGCTGCGGCTCCTCCGGCATGTTCGTCCAGTCGGTGGAGTTCATCCGCGCCCACGCCAGCGGTAACGGAAACGTAGGCAAAGCGAAGGGCGACATCTCCATCTACGGCCAGGAGTCCAACTACACCACCTGGCGCATGGCCAGAATGAACCTTGCCATACGGGGCATAGTGGGCCGTATCGAGCATGGAGACAGCTTCCGCAACGACCGCCATCCCGACCTGCGGGCCGACTACATCCTCGCCAATCCGCCCTTCAACGTGTCTGATTGGGGTGGCGAGCAGCTAAGGGACGACAAGCGGTGGGAGTACGGCGTCCCGCCGGTGGGCAACGCCAACTTCGCCTGGGTGCAGCATTTCCTGTACCACTTGGCACCGCGAGGCATCGCCGGTTTTGTGCTGGCCAACGGCTCCATGTCGTCGAACCAGTCCGGTGAGGGTGAGATACGCAAGAACATCATCGAAGCCGGCCTGGTGGACTGCATCATCGCGCTGCCGGGCCAACTCTTTCGCTCCACCCAGATACCGGCCTGCCTCTGGTTCCTGCGCCGCGGGAGGCATAACGAAACGCGCTCAGGCGAGACGCTGTTCATCGACGCCCGCAAGCTGGGGCACATGCTCGACCGTACGCGCCGCGACCTGTCCCCGGAGGACATCGCCCACATCGCAGACACCTACCACGCCTGGCGTGCCAGTAAGGACGCCGGCGAATACGAGGACGACCTCGGATTCTGTAAGAGCGCAACGCTGGAAGAGATCCGCAAGCACAGCCACGTCCTCACTCCTGGCCGCTACGTCGGCGCCGCTCCGCAGGAGGACGACGGCGAACCCTTCGCGGAGAAGATGGACCGTCTCTCGGCCCAGTGGCGGGAGCAGCAGGCCGAGGCGCAACGCCTAGACGCGGAGATCAAGGCGAATCTGCAGCGCCTGGGGTTTGGGGGCGGTCGGGAGGATTCACGATGATCTCCGCAGTCGAAGAGCAAGCAGAACCATGAAGTACACGGTAGTAATCGAAAGGACCGCCAACAACTACGCGGCCTACGTTCAGGACCTGCCAGGGTGCGTGGCTACCGCCGGCACCCGTGAAGAGGTGTTGAAGGAGATCCGAGAAGCCATGGAGTTCCATATTGAAGGCATACGCGAAGACGGCGAACCCATACCGGAGCCTCAGGCCACGGCGGCAGTCGTGGATCTCTTGGTTGCCATGAGCCATTGACTGATTTTAGGATGATTGCGGTACCAATACTAATCTGGACCAGGAGGCCGCCCAGAAATGGCGATTGACTATGGCAATTTTCGAGAATCCCTGAAGAATCTGGAGACACAATACGAGAACCTGAGCCATCTGTCCCAGGACTATCCTTTGTTCATACGGGAAGGCATGGCCGAATCGGTGATCCAGAGGTTCGAAACCTGCTATGACAGCTTGTGGAAGGTGCTCAGGAGGTACCTCATAGAAGAGCTTGGAATTGCCAGAGTCCCCAACGGCCCGCGCTCCATCTTTCGTCATGCCGATGAAAACCATCTCCTGGCAGCAGGCGCCGAGCAATGGGAACTCTATGTGGACATACGGATAGGTACTGCGCACGATTACAGTGGAGACAAAGCGGCCAAAGCCATCGAAGTAATGCCCGACTTCATAGACGATGCCATCAGGCTTTACACGACCATGACAGGAGAGCCGTGGCCGTGACCGGCTCAATTGACCTCAACCCCAACCACCTCGCGACGGTTGAGCGCATCCTGGCGGAGCACGTGCCGGAATGCGAGGTGCGAGCCTTCGGCTCCCGCGCGACGTGGACGGCCAAGGACTACTCCGACATCGATCTGGCCATCGTCGGCGAGGGGCTGTTGGAATGGAGAACACTTGGCCGTCTGAAGGAGGCCTTCGAGGAGTCGAGCCTGCCCATGCGAGTGGACGTGCTCGACTGGCACGACATATCCGATAGCTTCCAAAAAGTGATTGAGCGGGACTATGTAGTGCTGCAGAAGAGGGCAAAGAAGAAGGTCCGCCTGGCTGGCAGTACGTCCTTTGGCTCGATGTCAGCGACGGCGACGCTCTCGGTGGCTTCTCAATGGCGCGAGGTTGTTGTATCGGATGTTGCCTCAGCCACAATTGGCGGAACACCCAGCCGTGCTATCGAGGGCTACTGGCAAGGGAACGTCCCTTGGGCCACTGCAAAGGACGTTGCTGGCGCCGGTTCCAGATACTTGAACGAGGTTGGGGAGTCGATCACCGAACTAGGTCTAACGAAAAGTGCCGCCAAGCTCATGCCCGAAGGAACAGTCATCATCACTGCTAGAGGAACAGTTGGTGCACTTGCACAACTCGGCGAGAAATGGCGTTCAATCAAACTTGCTATGCCCTTGTTCCCACAAGCGAGATTGATAACGATTTCCTGTACTACGTACTGAAGGGCACTCTGGCCACAATGGGAACCCTGACATATGGTACTGTCTTTCAGACCATCACGAGAAAATCCTTCAATGAGTGGCACATCCCACTCCTCCCCTCCCAGAGCAGCGGGCCATAGCCCACGTGCTGGGCACGCTGGACGACAAGATAGAGTTGAACCGCCGGATGAACGAGACGCTGGAGGAGATGGCGCGGGCGCTGTTCAAGTCGTGGTTCGTGGACTTCGAGCCGGTACGGGCCAAGATGGAGGGCCGCTGGCGTCGCGGCGAGTCGCTCCCCGGCCTCCCAGCCGAGCACTATGACCTGTTCCCGAACCGGCTGGTGGACTCGGAGCTGGGGGAGGTCCCGGAGGGGTGGGGGGTGAAGGCGCTGGGGGAACTTGTGCAAGTTGTGAAGGGACGTTCTTACAAGTCAGCCGACCTTCGAGACTCTAAGGTGGCACTGGTAACGTTGAAGTCAGTCAAGCGTGGTGGGGGGTATTCACCAGACGGCTTGAAAGGATACATCGGCTACTATCAACCGGAGCAGGTAGTCAAAGTTGGGGACGTAGTGGTTGCTCAAACGGATGTTACGCAAGCTGCGGAGGTCATTGGGCGAACCGCTCTTGTAAGCGACTCCCCAGACTATAATACGCTTGTTGCGTCCCTTGATCTGCTTGTGACGAGACCTACACCGCCTATGACAATCGATTACCTGTACA
>CBDHCW010000017.1:0-29677 GCA_965261445.1 Dehalococcoidia bacterium
GCGCCGCCGACGAGCACGGCGACGCCCTAATGGCCGCCTACCGAGGCCAGGCTCTACCCTTCGACTGGGGCGGCCAGAGGTCTCAGATACCTCAGGCACTGATGAGCAACTGGATGGGCGACCACGGCTTCATCCGCCGCCTCCAGATGGCTCTGCGCAGACCCTTCTACTACTCCGATATCGGCCTCTACAACGGCGAGATCACCAAGAAGTTCACGGAGGTGCAGAAGGGCGAACCCGGCGAGGGCGCCGAGGACGGTGAGCGCACCTACTATGCCGTCGGCATCAAGTACGAGGGACGCAACCAGGAGGACCAGGTCTTCGTGCAGGGCACCTCCACCGTGTACCTGCCTTCCCGTGAAGGCGGCATGGTGCAGCTCCCCATCCCGCACGTGGCCAAGCCCCAGGCCATCCCCTACGAGACCTTCTACCGCGACTGGTACTAGACCGCATTCAAGAGGGAGTGTGCAGACTATTGAAGTCTGCACACTCCCTTGGCAACCTTAGCACTTCCTCTTCGCATCCTGTCACTACTATGATTGGCCTCTCTCTAAGCGCCGGACGGTAGCCCGCCAACTGAAACGATTGGGGCACCTGGGCCGCCATGCTTTATACTACAGGGGTGCTTGCCCAAGCCAACACCCGCAACCTGTACCTGGGACTCGCCATTGGCGTTGTAGCCGTATCTTTCGCCGCCATATTCATCCGCCTCGCCGAAGCGCCGTCCCTGACCATAGCCTCCTACAGAATGACCATCGCCGCAGCCGTCATGATCGGGCTTGCTGCAGGCTCCTGGATCAGAAACGGCGGCCAGTCCGTCTCAGGCCTAACCAAACGGGACCTGCCCCTTCTACTCCTCTCCTCCGTGTCCCTTTCGGTGCATTTCTGGGCCTGGATCTTGTCGCTGGAGTACACCTCCGTCGCCAGCTCCGTTGTCCTTGTTACAACCAGCCCGTTCCTCGTCGCCATCGCGTCACGCGCCTTCTTTGGGGAGTCGATACACAAATCTACATTCGCCGGTATAGCCGTGGGCGTCGCCGGTGGGGTCATTCTGGCCTTAGGCGATGCCAGAGGCGGCGAAAGCGAGGTTTTAGGTGATCTGCTGGCCTTCGCTGGCGCTGTTGCCATCGTTGGCTACATGCTGGCTGGCCGGAGACTGCGCCGGCACGTGCCAGCCCTAAGCTACAACTCCGCCGTCTACAGCGTGACCGCAGTCATCTTGCTGGTTGCCGCCATTCTGGCCGGAGACCCCTTCACCGGCTACACACCCCAGACCTATCTCTGGCTGGTGATGGTGGCCCTGGTGCCACAGGTAATCGGACATTCCCTGCTCAACTGGTCGCTGGCCCACGTCACCGCCACCGCAGTGGCCATCGCGGTCATGGCCGAACCCGTCATAGCCACCGTCGCGGCCGTGATCATACTGGGGGAAGCCCCGCCACTGACCAGCGTTCTAGGGGGTGGCCTGATACTGTTCGGAATCTACGTGGCTATGAGATTCGGGCATTCCAGGCGCTAACCGGTGCCTAGCCCAAGTCTACCAGCGCATGGCCCGCGGTCACGCTTTGGCCCGGCGCAATATGCACCGCCTGTACGGTGCCGGCTGCAGGCGCCCTTATGACCTGTTGCAGCTTTATGGCCTCCAGAATGCACAGAGCATCGCCCTCTGCCACCCTCTGACCCGGCTTGACCTCAACCGATACAATCACACCCGGCATGGGCGACCTGACTTGCACCGTCCTTCCCGTGGGCAGCTGGGATGGGGTGTGCGCGGGTAGGATAGCCTCGGCCAGCCCGTCTACGTTGACCTCGACCGTCTCACCATCGACCTGCACGTGAATGGGATTCGCCGAGATATCGCCTACCTCGACTTCACGCCACCTATCGCCGATTTTTACCCTGATGCGCTTTGCCATGGTTTAGCCAAGCAATGAGATGAACACGCCCGCCACCACCGCCGACCCGATCACGCCTGCCACATTGGGGCCCATGGCATGAGGCAGAAGAAACGTATCCGGATTGGCTTCCTGGCCCTGAGCGTGAGCGATGCGGGCCGCCATAGGCACCGCTGAAACACCTGCGGCGCCTATCAACGGGTTTAGCTTTTCTTTGGAGACTAGGTTCATCAGCTTGGCAAAGAGTATCCCTCCCACGGTGCCAATGGCGAGGGCGACTAGGCCAAGACCAAGGATGGCAAGCGTTTCCAGCTGCAATACTTTCTCGGCGGAAAGCTGCGCTCCCACCGTAACCATGAGGAAGATGGTGACCACGTTGATAACCTCGTTGGAAGCCGCTTGGCTAAGGCGAGGTACCACGCCGCTTACCGCCATCAGGTTGCCCAGCATAAACATGCCTATCAGTGGTGCCGCATTGGGGACAAGCAGGATGATGAGGACCATAGCCAGGATTGGGAATACCAGTCTTTCCAACCTGGATACCTCCCGTGCGGGAGGCATCACGATCCGGCGCTCCCGCTTGGTGGTGAGCAGCCGCATCAAAGGAGGCTGTATGAACGCTAGGCCGGCCATGTAGGTGTACGCGACCACGGCAGTGCGGCCCAACAGGTCGGGAGCCAGTATGGCGGAAAGGAATATCGTGGTGGGGCCGTCCGCCCCGCCTATGATGCCGATAGCCGCCGCTTCCCTGGTGGAGAAGCCTACCCCTATTTCGGGAACCAGGCTGATGGCCAGGGCTCCCCAGAAAGCCACGAAGATACCCACCTGTGCCGCTCCGCCCAGAAGCAGCGTTTTGGGATTCGCGATAATGGGCGTGAAGTCGGTGAGAGCGCCAAGGCCAAGGAATATCAAGGGAGGCAGTATGTTCCAGAAGGAGAGCCCGAAATGAAAGGTGAGTCCAAGGATGCCGGATCCTTGCAGAGCATCCGGAGCCAGTGGGTCGCCCGGGGCAAGCTGTATCAAAGCATTGAGAGGAAGATTGGCAATTATGACTCCTATGCCTATCGGCAGCAATTCGTACGGTTCCGCCTTCTTGGCAATTGCCGTGTAGATGAAGAACAACCCCAGCGCAATGAGCAAAAGATTGCCCGGAGTCAAGTTGAGAAAACCGGTCTCGGTCAGGTACTGGCTAAGGTCAGGCACAGGCTGCTCTATTCAGAAGGGTCATCTTCGGTTTGATTCGTCTGCGCCAGGGCAACTCCCACGGCAATGGAAGCCGCCAGCGCTTTATCGCGTGCCTCCGCCGCCGCGGAACCCATCAACCGCCTCTGCAGCCATTGCCACCGCAGCGACCATCCGATAAGCACAACTATGGCCATCAGTATAACGAGCGCCGCAAACGCAGTCCCCGCACCAAATAAGGTTAGTCCTATAGCTTCCTCAAATTCGGCGGTAGTCATATAGGGTCCTCAGACGCACGATTCGTGGTCAACTCAGGGGCGCCACGCTGAAGATCACGTGAAACGGCTTGCAGTACATAACCACGGAGCGATATTGAGACAAGTCCAGCTGTGGGATCGGATAGTTCTGATTGCCCATGTTCCCCTTTAGCTTGTCCAGCTCTACGTATTCCTCGCTATCGAAGTCACCTCTGCTCATGGGATCAGGATGTGCGCTGAGCAGCACTCTCAAATCAGGTCCGTTCGTCACTCTCAGATTCTCCAGCCTGAGAACGTGCTCACCGTCGGCTAGCCTGTATACCATAGCCTGCCCGCTGCCCTTGTGAAAGCTGTCAGCATCTCGGAAAGAGCCGGCCTTGACCACCATAGCTGTTGCCTCTTCATGCGTCATGGATTCCATCATGGGGCTGTCCATCATGGCCATGCCTTCCATGATGGTTTCCGCTTCAGAGCGGGACATTCCTTCAGGAATGTCTGCTCCCACCGTGAGAGGGAACTCTTCGTCGACCGTTTTGTTGATGAACAGAGGAGAGCCCAGCCACCAGGCCAGCGCCAGGACAGGGATGAGCGCCACCACCAATCCACCTATGATCAACCGTCTTCGCTTGGTAGAAACTAACTTCATTTCCACCCGCCTTCGGATTCTATCTTTTCAGCGCGCACAAGCAGCATGGGATGCGTGAACAGTATGGCGTCACCATCCCTCCTCACGTCCAGTCCGCTCTTGCCGTCGACTACGTCCTGCTCGAACAACGAACGAACCCTATCTCTGCTCTCGGTTGGACAAATGGTCATCCACTCGTCCAGATCACGGTAAGAAGGCAGCACTCCCAGCAGCTTGACGCTCAGGCTTGCCTTTTGCGCCATCCGACGCCAGGTGGAAGGCGTGAGGTTCGTGATGTGGGAAGGGTCGCGCAGGCGCTCCATCTCCTGATGGAGCGTCCTTATAGGCGGCACTTCCGACGTAGTGATGTCCAGGGCGCACAGAGCGCCGCCTGGCTTCAAAACGCGAGCCATTTGCGCCATTATCCGCTCCGGCTCGTCAAAGTGGTGGAAGGCAGACGTGCAGGTAACTATGTCAAAGGACTCTTCTGGAAACGGAAGGTCTCCGGCGTCTCCTATCACAAACTTGCAGTTGCCGGTGTTTCTTTCTCTGGCCAACTCCTCCGCTCTTTCGATTACGGCAGGCGTTAGGTCCAGTCCGGTCACATGGCGAACATGTTCAGCCATAGGCACCGCAACCACCCCTGCGCCGCAGGCCACGTCCAGCATTTCCAATTCCTGCAGCTCCGCGGCGCTGCCGCTCAAGAGCACTAGGTCAAGCAGCCATTTCAGCCGCTCCTCGCTAACGAACGCAGGGCTGGTGCTGATGTACCCCGCCTGTGCTGTGAACGCAGACCTGATCAAGTCCGCGTGGGTCTGGTTAGACTGCATTCCTGCCATCCTCCGTATGCACACCGGGCCCCTTAGTGCCCTTGGGTCGTGTTTGGGGCTAGTATAGCATGGCCCAGGGAGCTATATAATAATAGACGCTGCATGATCTAGGAGGCGCTATGACAGCCAGAATAGACTTCAACTGTGACATGGGAGAGAGCTTTGGCTCCTACAAGCTGGGTCAAGATGAAGAGGTTATCAAATACATCACGTCGGCCAACGTGGCCTGTGGCTTCCATGCCGGCGATCCGCAGTGGATGCGCCACACCGTTAATCTTGCTGAAGAGCACGGAGTCGCCGTCGGCGCGCATCCCAGCTTCCCTGACCTTCAGGGGTTTGGCCGGCGCAACATGCTGCTCACCTCCGCCGAGGCGAAGAACGATGTGATGTACCAGATAGGCGCTCTCAAAGCTTTCACCAGAGATCATAGCTTGCAGCACGTGAAGCCTCACGGCGCCATGTACAACATGTCGGCGGATGGAGGCGAGCTAGCCAGAGCAATCAATGAAGCGGTCCTGGAAATAGACCCACAAATGATTCTCATAGTGCTGGCGGGCAGTCCTTGGGCCGGCCTGGCCCGCGAAATGGGACTGCGCGTGGCAACGGAGGCCTTCGCCGACCGCGCCCTCAACCCGGACGGCACGCTGGTCTCAAGGTCCAAGCCCGGCTCCGTGATCCACGATCTGGACGAAGTAGTGGAACGAAGCCTGAAGATGGTGACGGAAGGCAGGGCCACGGCTGTCACCGGAGAGGAGGTGGAGGTGCAAGCCGACACCCTCTGCCTGCACGGGGACACCCCCGGCGCGGTGGAGATGGCGCGCGCCGTGCAGAACGGTCTGAAAGATGCTGGCGTCGAGATCTTACGTCTGAATGAGATGGTCTAGTCCATGGCTGATTTGAGATTCGTTCCCGCCGGAGACAAGGCCTTCGTCATTGAACTGGGCGCTGATATATCCCCTGAAATCAATCGCTCGGTGCATAACCTGTTACTGGCGATAGAAAAGCAGGGCATACCGGGAGTCCTCGACATGGTGCCGACCTATCGCTCTATTCTCATCAACTACGACCCGCTGACCTTGCCTCCGAATGAGTTGGAGGAGCGGGTACGGGAGCTGACGCAAGACCTGGATGAGACTCCTCCAACGGCCTCCAGAGTGGTTGAGCTACCCACCGCGTACGGCGACGACAACGGCCCTGACTTGGGATATGTAGCTGAGTATAACGGCCTTACGGAAGAAGAGGTAATTGCGCTGCACTCTGGTACGGACTACCTGGTATACATGATGGGATTCACGCCCGGGTTCACCTACCTGGGAGGTATGTCGGAAAAGATAGCCACGCCACGTTTACAGACGCCGCGCACAGCGATACCCGCGGGATCCGTGGGCATTGCTGAACGGCAAACGGGCGTCTATCCCATAGAGAGTCCCGGCGGCTGGCAGCTCATCGGGCGGACGCCGGTGCGCCTGTTCGATCCATCAAAGCAGCCGCCCGTCATAGCGGAGCCAGGTGACTATGTACGGTTCGTTCCTGTCTCCCCGGAAGAGTACCGAAGGATTCTCGAAGAAGTTGGGAACGGGGTCTACCAAGCGGCCTCATATCCTGTGGAGTAGATATGGATATTATAGAAGTGTTGGACGGCGGTATGTTCACCACGGTGCAAGACCTGGGCCGCTACGGCTACCAGAGGTACGGTGTCCCCGTGTCCGGGGCAATGGATACCTTTGCCCTGCGGGCCGCCAACCTCTTGGTGGGGAACCATGAAGGTGACGCCGGCCTGGAAATGACCCTGGCAGGCCCCAGTCTCCGTTTCCTGGACGAAACCGTAGTAGCGATGACTGGCGCCGACCTTATGCCCACATTGGACGGCAGTCCAGTTCCCACGTGGCAACCCGTGGCAGTGCAGAAAGGCTCCGAGCTTCAGTTCCGCGGGATCAGGGACGGGGTCAGAACCTATCTCGCTATAGCGGGAGGCGTGGGCGTTCCGCCCATGCTTGGCAGCCGCTCCACTTATACACGGGCCAATATCGGCGGGCTGGAAGGCCGCGCCCTGGTCCGCGGCGACAGGATAGCTGCCTCTACACGCATGGAACGCGTGGAAGGAAGACGTTTCCCCCCGATAGCGATCCCCCACTACGGTCACACCCACCGCCTTAGAGTTACCCCGGGACAGCAGGAGGATGCCTTTACCGAACAGGGTATCGAGACCTTTCTGTCGTCCAGCTATACGGTTACGCCTCGGTCGGACCGGATAGGTTACAGGCTGGAAGGGTCGCCAATCGAGCACAAGACCGGCGCGGACATCGTCTCGGACGGCATCCCGTTGGGAGCCGTACAGGTGACCGGTGACGGCATGCCCATTGTTCTTCTAGCCGATAGGGGTACCACGGGAGGCTACACCAAGATAGCCATCGTGATCAGCGCTGATATCATGCGCCTGGCACAGGCGGCGGCGGGAGACGTGGTCACGTTTCAAAGAGCAACTCTTCAAGAGGCACGCGCAGCTCTACTGGAACAGGAGGGCCTCATACAAGACATCAGGAAGGGCCCCAGCGTTGTATTCTCCCGCCATAGGCTCAGCATCCGCGTGAACGACCGGGAGTACATCGCGGAAACGGGGCTATCGGAAGCAATGGAGACCGCGGCCGAAGCCACGACACTTCACGCTTCACTTCATGATCAGACGTACACCTTCACCGTTGAGGTGGATGGCAAGTCCTCCGCTTGACACCTTCTGGGAAGGAGCCTACCATCCACCCAAGTCATTATGAGGAGGCGTATCATGACCATGGGCCTCGCTTCATTCCGTCCCGCCATCACAGGAACGTCCCACATGGTATCGTCAGGCCACTGGCTGGCCACTGCCGCCGGATACCGCATTCTGGAAGAAGGCGGCAATGCCATAGATGCCGGCGTAGCGGCGGGCATTGTCCTGGGAACCGTGCTGCCTCATTGGGTCAGCTTTGGCGGAGTGGCGCCTATGATCATACACCGCGCCGACCGTAACGAGACGGTGAACATAGACGGCCTGGGCCGATGGCCCAAGAAGGCCAGCATAGACTATTTCAAGCAAAACTCCGGGGGAGAAATAGAGGCGGGCGTGTTGCAATGCATCACGCCCGGGGCCCCGGATGCCTATTTCACCGCTCTCAAACTCTACGGCACCTTGACCTTTGAGCAAGTGGTGAGACCCGCTTTGGAGCTTGCCGAGGGAGGATTTCCTGTTTCCGTCTCGCTAATGCAAGTGCTGGAGATGGGTACAGCCCAAACAACGGCTTTCGAGCTGCGCTCGGGAAGCGGCAGAGAGGGTACTGAAGGCAACATCCACTCATGGCCGTCCACTTTGGAAATATTCATGCCGGGCGGGAAGATACCGGAGCTTGGCCAGGTCATAGTACAGAAAGACCTAGCCAATACGTTCAGCAGACTGATCGATGCAGAGCGCGCCAGTTCCTCGAAGGGCCGAGAGGCCGCGCTTCAGGCGGCGCGTGACCTGTTCTACAAGGGCGAAATAGCTGAGCAGATTACCAGCTTCATACAATCTGAAGGCGGTCTACTTAGCCTGGATGATATGGCATCCTACGCGGTCACTGTTGAGCCTCCGGCGAAGGGCAGCTTCAGAGGGTTGGACCTGTACACGTGCGGGCCCTGGTCTCAGGGGCCTGTCAATATACAAGTGCTGCAAATCCTGGAAGGCTTCGACCTGAGGGCAATGGGCCACAACAGCGGCGATTATCTCCATGCGGTCCTGGAAGCGCTGAAACTGGCCTTCGCAGACCGCGAGGCCTTCTACGGCGACCCGGAGTTCATCAATGTGCCATTGGCAGGCCTCACTTCCAAAGATTACTCCGCCCTGAGGCGGAAGGCCATACAGATGAGGCAGGCCTTCACCGAGATGCCAGCGGCCGGAGAGCCTTGGGCCTACCAGGAAGGTGAGTCATTACCCATTCCCACGGCGCCCGAGCCGGTGAGCGGTCCCGTGCCGCCGGATACCAGCTATGCCTGCGCCGTTGACCGCTGGGGCAACGCCTTTTCAGTAACGCCAAGCGACGGGATATACGGCGCGCCGGTGGTGCCGGGGCTGGGCATGATCGCATCGGCGAGAGGGTCACAGAGCTGGCTCGACCCCGAGCACCCCAGCTCGTTGCAGCCGGGGAAGCGGCCCCGGCTGACGCCCAACCCGGCGATGGCGTTCAAGGACGGCCGGTTCTGGATGGCCTACGGCACACCGGGAGGCGATACCCAATGCCAGTCCATGGTCCAGGTGCTCCTCAATGTCGTCGAGTTTGGCATGGATCCCCAGGAGGCGGTAGAGGCGCCAAGGGTGGCCACGTTCAGCATGCCAAGCTCGTTCTGG
Source organism: Dehalococcoidia bacterium (assembly GCA_965261445.1). GTDB lineage: Bacteria > Chloroflexota > Dehalococcoidia > Lucifugimonadales > QGNO01 > DAOUJH01. Next base: position 9,147 of record CBDHCW010000017.1, read on the forward strand.
CCGCATGCCTACTTCCCTGGCCAAGCGGCGGCGGAAGGGCGCATAGACCCCACGGTCATCGAAGACTTGCGCGGCCGCGGCCACAAGGTTGCGGTGTGGGACGACTGGACAGGCCGAACGGGCAATGTCTGCCTCATACAAATGGACAGAGAAAAGGGCATCCTCATCGGTGGGGCGGACGCCCGCCGCGAGTCTTATGCCATGGGCCGTTAGGCGGTGGAGTAGAATCGGCCTGATAATGACTTACAGGAAGCAAGCGGGAGGGTAGCATGTTGGACGGCAACTTGACCCTGGATCAGATCATGTCTATCTCCACGCTGGGTCCTGGAGAAGCCAGCAATGCACCTCAATGGTCGCCGGATGGCTCTCGCATCGTCTTCGTTTCATCATTGGGAGGCTCTCTGGACATCTGGAGCATCAGCCCGCAGGGAGGATTCCCCTCAAGGGTTACCCTAGGCCTGGGAACTACAGACTACGCCGCGTCACACATGCCGCAATGGTCACCGCACGGCCGGCACATCTCATATATATCCAACAAGACAGGCACAAACGAAGTGTGGCTGTGGCACGGGAGCGGCGATCCTGAATCCCAGCTCACCAACCTAGGGGCCCACATCCAGTCCGTATGTTGGGCGCCAGATGGCAAGAGCCTGGTCCTGTCTGGCAACCGCTACGGTGGCTACGACATCTACCGGGTCGATTTACCATCGGGAGACGCTACACGACTTACCCAGGATCCCCTTTATGAAGTGAACCCTGTGTTCACTCCCGATGGAAAGCAGATCATCTACACACGACTGAACGAAACCTGGGAAGACCACCAGATCGTCCAAATGAGCAGCGATGGCACAGACCCCAAGGTCATCACTGAGGATAGAGATTTCTTCGACTATTCGTTCGGCCCCGCACTGGGGGTTCCCAAGGTCTCGCCCGATGGTAAGTGGCTTCTCTTCCGCTCCCAGCGAAGTGGCTATATCAATTACTGGAAGGTATCTCTTGAGGGAGGGGAGCCTCGTCCACTGGTTCCAGAGGAGACCGAACAGAGCGACGCGACCTGGGCTCCGAACGGTAGTGCGGTGGCATATGTCTCCAACCGCAACGGGACTCTGGAGATAAGACTCGCCAGCGCGGAAGGGGGCGAGTCGAGGTCTCTGTTTAATCCAGGTATGGGTGTGTGCACCGCTCCCAGTTGGTCCCCAGACGGCTCCCACATCTGTTTCCTCCACGGCACCCCAACTGCACCCGATGACCTCTGGGTGATATCAGCTAAGGAAGGCGAACCTAGACAACTGACCTTCTCCTTGCCTGAAGGCGGCTTGGAGCACCGTCTTGTCACTCCAGAAAAGGTAGCTTACGCTAGCTTCGACGGCCTCGCTATCAACGCCTATCTATACACCCCTAAAGACAGAAGACGGCGCTACCCAGGCATCGTGTTTACTCATGGCGGACCGACCTCTCAGTTCTTGGATAATTACCAGCCTTATGTCCAGTACCTGGTACAGCGAGGGTACGTGGTACTGCAACCCAACGTCCGAGGAAGTTCCGGATATGGCAAAACGTTCGAAGAGGCTAACGATGGTGACTGGGGTGGAGGCGACTTGAAAGACGCGGTAGCAGGCGCCGATTTCTTGAAGAGTCTGCCCTACGTCTACCCGGATAGAATGGGCGTAACTGGCACCAGTTACGGAGGCATCATGAGCATGAACGCCGTCTGCTTTGCGCCTGGGGTGTTCCAGGCCGCGGTGCCTATGTCGGGATATGCCGACTGGCCCGTGGAGTTGAACAGAATGGCTGTGAAGCACATCAAATTGATCGAGCACGAGCTGGGACCATATAAGGATAATAAGGAGACCTGGTATCGCTGCTCGTCCATTTACTCGGTGAGTAATGCCATGACCCCAACATTCGTCCTACATGGCGAGGGCAGAGACCCTCAGTCAGATGCCTCCAGGGAGTTCGCTGAAGCCCTCAAGAAAGAGGGCAAGGTGGTGCAATACAAGGCCTATCCCAACGACGGCTACTACGTAGTGAATAGGTCCAACATCCGGGAGATGCTCAACGACATCGGGGACTTCTTCGACAAGTATCTAAAGAACGGAGTACGCTGAGGTTTAGTGCCTGATTTTTTTGACTGCGATTAAGTTTTTTGCTAAAATTACACCGTATAAAACACCTTGAACTGGTGCGGCGGCTGAAACAAATACATAAGCGGAATTATCCTCTCTTTTCCCTCTGCTGCGCCGGTCCTCAAGGCCCCAAATCCGGGCGTCCTTTGGATTAGCGGAGGCGACCCATATGAGGATTACCTATGGTACGCAAGCAGAAGGAAGATGTCTCCCAGTACACAGCCAGTGATATTCAGGTCTTGGAAGGCCTGGAGGCTGTACGCCGCCGTCCAGGCATGTACATTGGCAGTACCGACCATCGCGGCCTGCACCACCTGATCTACGAGATAGTGGACAACGGCGTAGACGAGGCGATGGCCGGCACCTGCGATCGCATCTCCATAGTTCTGGAAGAGGGCGGCGCCGTACGAGTTGAGGACAACGGCCGTGGCATTCCTACTGATATTCACGCAACCACGGGCCGGCCCGCGCTAGAGACTATAATGACAACCCTCCACGCCGGCGGCAAATTCGGGGGAGGCGCCTACAGGGTATCGGGCGGACTTCACGGCGTGGGCGCTTCGGTGGTGAACGCATTGTCGGAGCAGATGAGGGTGGAGGTACACCGGGACGGGCACGTGCACGTGCAGGATTTTGGCAGGGGAAAGCCGCTGGGCGACGTGGAGATGGTGGGCGACAGTGACAAGCACGGGACAATCATATCTTTCCTGCCGGACATCAAGGTCTTTAGCAGCATTGAATACAACTATGAGGAGTTGTCCCAGCGGTTCCGCGAGATGGCCTACCTGAACAAGGGCCTCCGTATAGACTTCTTCAGCCCATGGCACCTGGCGCGCGGAGCAGAAACAGCAAAGGAGTCCTACTACTTTGAGGGCGGGATCTCAGACTTTGTAGAGCTTCACCTCAACCATAACCGTGACGTGCTGTCGAAGAAGCCCATCCACATTGAAAAGCCGGTAGAAGACACCATGGTAGAGGTGGCGTTGCAGTACAACACGGGCTATTCGGAGCTGGTTTACGCATTCGCCAACTGCATCAACACGCCGGACGGGGGCACCCACCTGACCGGGTTCCGTACCGCGATAACCCGCGCCCTGAATGACCACGCCCGCAAGCAGAAGTTCCTGCGGGACGACCACTCAAACCTGGCCGGAGAAGACGTTCGGGAAGGGCTGGCGGCGGTAGTCAGCGTCAAGCTGCTCGACCCCGAGTTTGAGGGGCAGACCAAGGCAAAGCTGGGCAACCCTGAAATCAAGGGCATGGTGGAAACCGCAGTCGCTGAGGGCCTGGAGTACTACCTTGAAGAGCACCCTCTGGAAGCGCGGCGGATCATAGACAAGGCTTTGACGGCACAGAAGGCCAGAGAGGCGGCTCGCAAGGCGCGCGAGATGGTGCAGCGAAAGAACGCTATGGACGGCGGGTCGCTGCCGGGCAAGCTTGCCGACTGCCAGGAGCGCGACCCCTCCATGAGCGAGCTGTTCATCGTAGAGGGCGAATCGGCCGGGGGTTCGGCCAAGATGGGCAGGGACAGGAAGTTCCAGGCCGTGTTGCCTCTGAAAGGCAAGATCCTCAACGTGGAGAAGGCCCGTGAGGACCAGATGATATCCCACGAGGAGATACGGATCATCATTACGGCCTTGGGGACCAAGTTCCACTCCAGGATCAGTGTCAACGGTGACGACGGCAACGGAAATGGAAACGGAAACGGGCACGCACCGGAAGGCTTTGACCTTGACTCGCTGCGCTATCACAAGGTAATCATCATGACGGACGCAGACGTGGACGGGTCTCACATCCGCACCTTGCTGCTGACCTTTTTCTACAGGCACATGAAGCCGTTGGTAGAGGGAGGCTACTTGTACATAGCGCAACCGCCTCTGTACAAGGGTTCCAAGGGCAGGGCGGATCAGTGGCTGTTCACAGAAGACGAAAAGGACCGCTGGGTGGCCAGACAGCAATACTCCAACCTGAAGCTGACATCCGCCGATGGCTCGATATCTGCAACGGGTGTGGGAATACAGACTCTGCTGTCGCAGCAGGAGGGCTTGGATAGGGTGCTGCAGAACCTCCAGCAGACCGCCGGCATCCCTATCGAGTTCATGTTGAAGCTTCTTAAATCGGACGTTGCAGAATGGCACCGGCATGAGATGCTGAACATAGACCAGTTCATGTTGCAGGTCAGGAGCTGGCTGGTGTCGGAGGGGGTCCGCATTGAACCGGGCTTCAACAAGGAGACCGAAGAGAAATGGCTCAAGGTAGAGTTCCCCTCCGGCAGCAAGTTCAAACTATCTCAGACGCTGTTCGATTTGCCGGTGATGAAACGCTGCTTTAACCTCTACTCCAAAGTGAAGGACGCGATGGAGCACGATAGCTTCACGCTGACCCGCAGAGGCAATGTGTTGGATACGGACATCCCATTGTCTGAGCTAGCGGCCAGGGTGAGCAAACACGCGGACAGAAGCGGCGTCAGCATCCAGCGCTACAAAGGACTGGGTGAGATGAACGCCGACCAGCTCTGGGATACGACAATGAACCCGGAGACGCGCACCGTCCTCAAGGTTGGCGTGGAGGACGCTATTATAGCAGACGAGGTATTCAGCGTTCTGATGGGCGACTCGGTGCAGCCGCGGCGGGAGTTCATCCAGACCTACGCAAGAGAAGTGCGCAACCTGGACGTATAGGGAAAAGTGCCAGAGACTTGGGGAGCATGTTGGCCATGACCTTATCTTGTCCTTTTCCATCATGAACGCGACTAAACCAGTGCCAGCCGCCTACGGAGTTGGCTTCGGAGAAGGTCGCCCAACGGGCGTGGGTTCTCCCAAGCCAATAACCTCACAGTGACTCAGGTTAACAACTCCGTTAGTAAATCCCATACTAAAGTCTAGCCCCTGGCCCAATCCGAACATAGTTACTAGGCCTCTAAGGTCTCGATATTTCTCCCATATTCCGGCGAAGCAACCGACGTTTAGGTTGTCGTGCCCTGTCAAGACAACGAGAGCCGAGTTAGGGAACGGTTGAGTGACAGAATGGATCGTGCCTGTCACTGCCAGGTCTTGGCCTCTATACACAACGTCTGCATTAGCGGGATTGGCTGCGTAAGCTTCAGCCAGTTTCGCTGCTGAAACGGCATGGAATATCGAGGCGCCGGAGGCCGATGGAGTAAGCGTGTTGGCCGGTTGCGGCGTAGCGGTGGCTGCCGGGTCATCAACACATGCTGACAGAACCATGGCGCCCACCAACCACAGCAGGCCAATCCACACCAGCCTGTGAGCAACCCTTTGCAGTCCGACTGGTAAATGAGACCGCAACAAAGTAGAGTTTTCCTTCATGTCGCGGCTCGATTAACTACGACCCTTACGACATGGGGTCGCTGGCGAGCCACTCCCTAACGGCTTTTGCGTCATCTTGCGATAATTTACCCCTTTGGGTTCCAAGCCGGAGCAGTGTCTCAACTGTACAGAGAGAAACGGGCTCAATATTGTTCTGCCTAAAGGCCTGCTTAGCTTGTGGGAGATCGTATGTAAATATGCTAAAGCAACGGTTGACTTCGGCACGAGGGTCTTCCTTCAGAGTTTTTGCCGCTGCAATCGCACTACCTCCCGTGCTTATGTGGTCCTCAATTACAACCGCCACATCTCCGGCACTGACGCGTCCTTCTACTTTCTGTCCTTTGCCATGTTCCTTTCTTGATTCTCTAACGTAAGCCATGCGTTTATCTAACTGTTCAGCTAACCAAGCAGCCCAAGGAACACCGGATGTTGCTACTCCTGCTACGACGTCAAACTCTTCTGTGTTGCAATTCTTTGCTATTTCTTCACATAGCAAATCTACAATTCTGGATCTCTGTTCTGGAGAATCGATAAGTACTCTAAGATCGCAGTAAATGGGACTTCTAATACCTGATGTGTAAGTAAAAAGTTCTTTGCTATTTATTGCGACAGCTGACTGTAGCAATATTTCAGCAACTTCTTCCTCTACCTCTATTCTTGTTGAGCTAGCAGTTACCACGATGCATCCCCCTTCAGAAGCAGGACAAATCCTATCATCTCTTCTTTACTTGCAGCAATCTGTCTGCTCTGTTTGAAAAAAGAGCCCATCAAATATATACTTGACCAATATTTTAGTCAGAAATAATCAGCAGAGCAAGGTTAAATGATGCAATCATGCACAATATATTGTGCATGATTTCCACCTGATGTCAATATTTAGTATTTATGTGCCCTACGCATACAGATGGTTCGCGAACCCCCCTAGATGGGATGGCTGATCGTATCCGCATTGGCCGTGAACGTTTGGGTTGGAGCCAAGGAGAATTAGCAAAGACCTCAGGCGTAGCCCGAGGTACTGTATCTCGCATCGAGCGTGGTGAAGATTCGAGTATCGGGACCCTGTCCAAAATATTGAACACAATATCCCAGGCAACCCCTGCTCCTCAGAATTGGGAAGTTCCTTCAGCACTCTTAGCAGTAGCCATGGAAGAGAACTTAAGCATGAAATCATCCTATATAGCCTACAAGGCCAAACTCAAACCTGTTCAGGAACGTAATGAGGAAGACTGGCTGAATCTAATCAATGCTATTGCTGCTTGGCCTAACCTTTTCACTCCGACTGACACGGACTGTTTCTCCCAACCGGGCCACCGGAGTGCTGGGCTAAGGACAAAGGCTTCCAAATGAGGAGACGACGCTCCATAGTCGGCGTCATCTCCTCATTTCATACGGGTCTAGTACCAGTCGCGGTAGAAAGTCTCGTAGGGGACGGCTTGGGGTTTGGCCACGTGCGGGACGGGGAGCTGAACCATGCCGCTTTCACGCGAGGGCAGGTATACCGCAGAGGTGCCCTGTACGAAGACCTGGTCCTCATGGTTGCGGCCCTCGTACTTGATGCCGACGGCGTGGTAGGTGCGCTCGCCGTCCACGGCGCCCTCGCCGGGTTCACCCTTCTGTACCTCCGTGAACTTCTTGACCACCTCTCCGTTGTAGATGCCCAAGTCGCCGTAGTACATAGGCCGGCGCAGAGCCATCTGGAGGCGGCGGATGAAGCCATGGTCGCCCATCCAATTGCTCATCAGGGCCTGTGGTATCTGCGACCTCTGGCCGCCCCAGTCAAAGGGCAGAGCCTGGCCGCGATAGGCGGCCATTAGGGCGTCGCCGTGCTCCTCGCCGTGCGCCCATGGCCAGCGGGTCACGGGATGGGTGTAGGGGTTGCCGGCGAATCCCGGCAGGAGCTTGTCCTTCCGCGCCTTGTAGCCAGCCTCAAAAGCGTACGACCGCGCCGCGCCGTTGCGGATGAATCCGGTTACCGACCAGTCCTGGTCGCTCCAAGGCGGCACAACGAAGGTGGGCAGCTTGTCTCCCTCTTTTACGTCCTCCCAGTAGAGTATCTCCTTGCCCCTGGGCTGTGCCTTCTCAATGAGGTCGATGAGCTCCTCCACCTTTTCCTGGTTGTACTTGCCGGCTTGCCGCTCGTACATCATGCGCTCGCCCAGGCGCTCCACGGACATGGCGCGGCCGGTGCCCATCTCTTCACGTGGGATCATGATCAGAGTGCCGTAGCACTTGCCGAGGAGGTCGCCGCGCATGTCCCTGTAGAAGACGTCCGTGATGAGGAAAAAGAGGTTGCCCTGCGCTCCCGGCTTCTCGATGACCTCGGTAGCCTTAGAAGTACTGCGGAGGCCTGTGCCGACACGAAGGACATCGTAGAATTCCCATGCCGTACCGGAATGGAAATTGGCGAACGGTATGCCGCCGGGCCGATCTCTCCACAGCTCCTCCGGGCCGTGCCACATGGGGGTACGGGCCATGATCATCGCCGTTCCCGGGGTGGTGAGACAGCCGTAGGGGCCGTTCTTGGCATACTCGGGTTCGGTGTAGAGGGGATTATCATCCCCAATGTGGACGGCATAAGCCTTGGCAACCTTCTCCGTAAGAGTCCAGGGACTCTTAAACGGTGGTCCAGAAGAATCGTAGGGCTGGCTCATCCCGTGGTACAGGCCAACATCAAGGGGATAGCCTTCATGGACCTCTTCGCCAATCATTCCCCTTGACGCCTCACGAAACTCGTTCACCAAACTTTCAAAAGTCTCGCCATTTGTCGTCATCGCCTCACTCCTTGTCTGTTTTTCAATTGCCCCGGCACGGGTACGTTACCACCAGGGATTGCCTACTGGCAGGCCAACCAGGAATCCCTTCTCAGGGAGGTAGACCACTGCCGTGCCGTCAACAAGAGTTTGTCCAAGCTGGTTGTTGCCGGAAAGTTTGAGCTCGACGGCGTAGTAATTCTCGTTTCCAACGGTCTCTTCAAACTTTCTGGCCACCTGGCCGCTGACCCACATGGTATCACCATAGCAGTAGTGATTGGGCAAGTCCAAGCTTACCCTGCGCAGAAAGCCCAGGTCTCCCAGCCAGTTGGTGATGACCTGGCTGGCCAGGGCAAAGCGATGCAACCCCCTGGCCACCGGCATCTTGAATCCCAACGCTCTAGCCGACAAGAGGTCCTTGTAGGTCTGCTCCAAGTCCCAGTAGGGCCACTCCGTGGTGGGATTGACGGTTCGGCGTCCCGGGCTATCCAGTATCTGCCGGTGGGCTACAGGGCCCAAGGAGGCCGTAGTGGACTTCGCCAGCGCAACTTCCCAGAGTTCCATGGAGTTGTACTCCACGGGTCCCTTCACCAGGGCGGGAAGCATGTCGCCCACCTCTACCTCGCTCCAATACAGGGGCACCTGGCTGCGGTGTGGCGGAATGGCGTCCAGGTCCCTTTCCAGGTTATGGATCTCCTCGTCGGTGTACTGGTAGATGTCCCTGTCCTGAATGAGCGGCTCACCTGCAGCGTAGGGTACCATTGCTGCGGTGCCCGTAGCCGTCGCTATTACGCCTCCGTGAATGGTCCGGTAAGTGGCAACGGATTCGACTTCTGCCGTCTCCCTGTCCCCCCACATGGGCCCGCTGCGCACGTCGGACACCTTCAGATCGCTCGCCAGCCGTTCCGCCATCCGTATTACGTCATTCCACTCGGCTTCGACACGGACGGTAAACCGTCGCAGGCCATACTCCTTTTGTTCGTATGCGGCGCCGGAATCTGGCGTTCGTGCTGCAAGAACAAAGCTGGGAGGCGCTATCAGCGTATTGTACAAGGTGCCTACGCCCCCTGCTGCGTCGTTGTATAGGGGATTCACGTCGCCTAGTGCGGCGCAGAACTTCTGGATTGCGGACCAATCAGCTACGCTAACTCCTTGCTCCATGTCCGGCGCTTCCCCGCCGACCAGCTTTTTGCTGTCCTCTATGAAATCACTCAAGCTTCCTGCCATAAAACCTACCTCCTTGAATTCGCTGTTCTGTCTTTCCAGGTCAATGATTATCTTTACAAGTGGGCCGAGCGCAGGATACATCCACTACGGAAGAATGGTCAAATTCATTCGCTACGCGCGGAATGCAATTGATCAACCATTTTCGGTCAAGTCTTTGTAAAGTCCCCGTTCCGTGATAAACCTCTCGACCCTGGGCGGCACGAGATATCTTATCGACAGGCCCGAGGCGACCCTGCGCCTGATCTCCGTGCCACTGATGTCGATCAACGGCCCCTCAATGAGTCCAAGCTTCCGCTCCAGGGCAGGGTACCGTTGCTTGACTTCTTCAAGAGCATCGGGCGAGTAGCCGGGCCTGGTAACAGCGGTAAGCGTGCATAGGTCAAGAAACCGCTCCGGATCTTTCCAGCGGGGTAGACTCAACAGAGAGTCAACGCCCACGATGAAGTTGATATCGACGTCCGCTCCCCATTGTCCGGCCAGCTCTTCAAGGGTATCGACAGAGTAGGTGAGACCCGGCCTGTCAATCTCTATCGCCAAGGAATCAAAGGCGGGGTTACTGTCCACGGCCAGCCGCACCATCTCCAGCCGGAGGGATCCTGCCGTAATCCGCCTGCCGCTTTTGAGCCAAGGCTGTCCCGTTGGTATGAACACCACCTTTTGCAACGGAACGCGCATACGGGATTCCTCTGCAACTATCAGGTGTGCTATATGGATGGGGTCGAACGTACCTCCCAGTATGCCGATTCGCATGTCATTCCCACTGGAACTCTCGTGTCCCTATTCTCACCGTGTCTCCGTGTTTGACGCCCGCTTTCTCCAGGGCGCGGAGAACACCAAGCCTGGCTAATTCCTCTCTCAGTTGGAGCCTTACTTTGAACTGCCGCATGTCTGGCAGGACTACGAGACGCTCCGCTGGCGGCGATGATACCACAAACACGTCGCCGTCCTTTACGACAGAGGGCAGCCCTCTTCGTGGCCTGGGGGTCAACACGGGACGACCTTCCGGCTGACGTCTGGGCACCAGGGGTACCTGCGCCAGGAGTTTATGCAGCCCCGCCCTGAGTTCATCTATGCCCTCTCCCGACTGGCTGGAAACAAAGTAGCGGGCTGTCCCGTATGAGGCGAGCTTCTTTCTCAAGGCTGGCACTTCCTGCGCTACGTCTGGGAGGTCCGTTCTGCTGACTACAACCACATATGGCCGCTCCAGCATGCTCGGGTCGTGGATACCAACCTCGTCGCGAAGGTCTTTGAGATCGCTGGTTACATCCGCACTTCGTCCGTCCAAGAGGTACGCGTGGAGACGCGGCCGCCAAAGGTGCCGAAGAAAACTGTTGCCCAGGCCTTGGCCCCGGCTGGCCCCGCGAAGGAGACCGGGCAACTCAAGGATGGAAAACGCATCCCAGTTGTGCTCAGCCACACCAATGGCAGGCTCTCTTGTACTGAACGGATACTCTGCCACCTCAGGCCCTGCGCTGGTCATTGATCTCAAGAGCGCCGATTTCCCAGAATTGGGCTTCCCTATGAAGCTAACATCCGCAATAACCTGCAGTTCTAGGGAGTACTCCCTTTGCTCCCCGTCTTCACCCGTCTCAGCTATAAGCGGTGTCTTATTTGTTGAAGACGCAAAATGAATATTCCCTCGCCCACCGGAACCACCGCTTGCGGCGGGCAACTCTTCTCCAGAGTGAAGCAACTCTCCTCTAAAGAAATACCCCTCATTCAACTCCCAGACGGATGTGCCCAAGGGAACCTCAATATATGAAGCACCCCCAGATCCACCCGTCCTCTTCCCGCCTTGACCATCCGAACCAGCCCGCCCCATGAATAACTTCGGCATGTTCCGCCCATACTCATTTTGGGACTGAGACCCTAAGAATAAGACATCCGATCCAGACCCTCCATCGCCACCATCAGGTCCCCCATAGGGGAGATACCGAACTCGCAAGAGACTTATGCATCCGTGTCCACCTCGTCCGCCAAGAACTGTTATTGTCGTTTTGTCGTTCATAAATAAGGAATAGATACTTTACCTTATTTTAAATACCTAATAATAATGAAGCAGCACTGTTTCAACCTGTCCGATCACGGGAATTAAGGGAATCGAAGCCTAGTTTGGGGTTCTTTGAGAGTTGAATTCGCTTGGAATCCCAGGGGGAATCATGGGCTTTTCTGGGAATTGGTTGTTAATCCAAGCTCGCTTCTGATCGAGGTAACCTCATTTGCTATCGTTGGATCCTTTAACAAAGATTCGTTGATTTGCCGAATTGAGTTACGTACAGTCTTAGGGTTCCAATTCCCCATAAGAGATGCTATTTCCCTTATGGGCCTCTTGATTGCTGATTCAATGAGGAACATGGCGACTCGTTGGGGATGCGTCGTTTTCCGGTCTCGCGTCCTTGTGCAAATCAGTTTGGTTGGCACGCTGTAGTACTGGGAGACGGACTCCAGAATGGCGTCGGGACTTAGCTCCTGCCAGGAATTGGTTCCTGGTATGCCTGAGAGAGCCATATCGATGAGTTCCGATGATATGGGAGAATCAAAGAACTGGGACAATGCGATGATCCGGTTGAGGCAACCTTCAAGGCTCCGGATGCCGTTGGGTGCACGCCTGGCTATTTCAAAAGCCACCGATTCTGTAATAGGGGCGTTCTGTGCCTGGGCTTTGTGGATCAGTATGGCAACGCGGGTTTCCAGGTCAGGCTCTTGAATGTCAGCGATGAGACCCCACTCGAACCGGGAGCGTAGCCTGTCTTCCAGCAGTGAGACCGAAGTGGGTGGTTGATCGCAGGCGACGACGATTTGCCGGTTGGCGTTGTGTAGGTCATTGAAGGTATGGAACAACCCCTCCTGGGTCTGCTCTTTCCCAGAAAGGAACTGGACGTCGTCGAGGAGGAGGAACTCTGCGCTACGATACTTGGCGCGGAATTCCTCCGTTCGCCGCTGCCGAATGGACTGGACAAAGTCGTTTGTGAACTGCTCGGTGGTGACGTACAGAGGAGTGACGCCCCGTTCAGAGACGGAGGAGGCGATGGCGTGCAGAAGGTGGGTTTTGCCTAGTCCGACCCCTGAGTAGATGAAGAGGGGATTGTACTGGACCCCTGGTTTGTCTGCTACGGCGCGGGCTGCGGCGTAGGCAAGATGGTTGGAAACCCCCGTGATGAAGTTGTTGAAGGTATAACGTCCGTTGCCTCCGTAGTTGCGGACGGGGCCAGAGGGCGCCGGATGTGGGTTTTCTCCGGTTTGCACCGGGATGGGATCGCCCATTGCGCCATCCTCCGCCGGATCGCTCTCGAAGTGTGGAGAGACAACCTTAATGGCGACACGGGTGGGCCTGCCTGCCACGTCCGAAACCACGTCTTCTATTACCTGGTGCATGCGTCGTTCCAACCACTCGGAGGCGAAGGTAGTGGCGGTGCCAACCGACAGCAGGTCGCCATCTATGGAAAGCCCCAAGGTGCCCTTCAACCAGGTCTCATAGCTGGAACGGGGGACCTGAAGCTGCAGTTGTCCCAGAGAGGCGTTCCATAGTTTTTGAGCAGGATTCGTCATAGAATTAAGCTTGGCCTGATTTCAGGGTCGCAAGAACATCCATGGAAATGGACGCGATGGGTGAAAAGATATCATTGCCCACTCCGTGAGAGTGCAAGTATGGAATCTTCAAAAATCCGAAAATATTTTCCCGTTCCGACACGTGGAGCCGAGCAACGGTCAGGACAAGGGACCTATAGTATCCTCCAATTATGAGACTGGTGTTTATGGGAACTCCGGATTTTGCAGTGCCCGTTCTGGACGCGCTTTGCTCCAGCGGACATGACGTGGTGGCGGTCTACACCCGTCCCGACCGTCCCGCGGGTAGAGGCCGCCGGCTTAGCTCTCCCCCTGTCAAAGTGTATGCAGAGCTGAACGGCATACCGGTCGTTCAGCCGGGCAGTCTGAGCCGGGAGCGGACAATCGAAACCCTGGCATCTCTAGAGCCGCAGGCGATGGTGGTGGCTGCTTACGGAAGGATTCTGCCTCCTGAGATGCTGAGAGTACCCCCAATGGGAGTGTTGAACGTCCACCCGTCGTTGCTTCCCAGGTACAGGGGGCCGTCTCCGGTGACGGAGGCCATCCTAGATGGCGAGTCGAAGGTGGGGGCGACGGTCATGTTGCTGGATGAAGGAATGGATACGGGCCCCATTCTGGCGCAGAAGGAGACGGATGTATTCCCTGAAGAGGCGACGGATCAGCTAACGCGTAGGCTGTTTGCATTGGGCGGTGAGCTGCTTGCAGAGGTATTGCCGGCATGGGAGGCCGGAGAGATCAGTCCCGTGCCGCAGAACGAAGACGAGGCGAGCGTCACTAGGCTGTACAGCAGAAAGGACGGGGAGCTTGACTGGTCGTTGCCGGCGGAGTACCTGGCAAGGCGGTTGCGTGCGCTCCACCCCTGGCCGGGTTGCTTTACGCACTGGGAAGGCCGGTTGCTCAAGGTGATCAGGGGCCGGGCATTGGAAGAAAATGCTGGTGACGCTGTAAAAGGACAGGTGGTAGCACCCGGCAAAGCCGGAGGATACACGGCGGGAGTGGCAACAGGTAAAGGCGTGCTGATCCTGGATGAAGTCCAGCTGGAAGGAAGAAGGCCTCAGCTCACGGGAGAGTTCCTCAGGGGACAGCCGCACTTTCTGGGAGCGGTGCTCAGTAGCCGGGCAAAGAAGTAAGGCCACACCTCGGCGAGGAGAAAATGCGACGGCTCAGCCGTTGTCTCCTTGGGACTCAGCCCCTGGCTCACCTCCGACAAGCCCCACTTCGGCGGGCATTTCCGCTTCTTCGACGGCTGCATGCGGAGCATTGACACGAGCCACGAGATCCTCGGGATCGTTGAGGATGGTCACTTTGTCGCCAAGGCTTAAGTCGGAGACATGGATGCTGCGTTCAAAGTCTTCAAGAGAGGATACGTCAACCTCGACGAATTGAGGCACGTCAAGGGGGAGGCTTTCCACCTGTAGGGAGTTTAAGGCCTGGTTGAGCATGCCGTCCATCAGCCGCACGGCAGGGGCTTCTCCTATGAGATATACGGGAACTTCCGAGCGAATGGTCTCCGTTAGAGGCACCTGCAGGAAGTCGACGTGGAGGATGTCTTCCGTTAGGGGGTGCCGTTGCACTTCCCTGATGAAGGCAAAGCGGGATCCACCTTCTCCATTGATAGTGACGGGGATGTTGCTCCCGGCCTGTGCCACTATCTTGCGAAGGGTTGCAGCATCTGCCTGGAGAGCGGTAGGCTCTATTCCCCGCCCGTATACGTGGATAGGGGCCAAGCCAAGCCGCCTCAGCCCCTTGACCTTCTTCCCGATCACGTTGCGCGGCTCAGCTTGCAGGGAAAGCGACTCAGTAGTCATGAATTGAATGGTCTCCTTAACATCAGGTTAAAGATGCAGCCCGGGCGCTCCAGGGGAATTCCTGAAGCTGTATCTTCCAAACGGGTATTATACCCCAAATCTTCCATCTGCGCAGGTGGTCACCGTGTTCTCCCGCAATGCTATACTCCTCGCACCACGCATACGATGGGCTGGGCGACCCAGCGAGGCGGGCCATGTACGACCAATACAGGAAGACCAAGAGCCAGGCCTCGGATGTAAACCAAGCCAACTCTTTCCAAAGTGTTGGATGATGACGGAACGCCGACACCGACTACGGAGCCGGGTCACCTGCCCGGCGGGGCTACGTAGTCTATGAACGAGACCATCTGCCCCAGTTGCCAGGGAACCAACGACGCTTCCAACGCATACTGCATCCACTGCGGCAAGCCCCTTTCGCCCGCCGCCTCCGACATGGATGCTCGCTCTCTCCGCGCCGAGCTCTCGTCTCTCCGCACGCAGCTGGACATGACGACCGCTCGGCTGGAGCGGTTGCAGGAACAAATCGATCGTTTCGAGAGCGGCGACGTTTCCGTCGAACCCTCGCGTCCTGTCGAGCCGCCTCCTCCTATCGAGCCACCGCGTCCTATCGAGCCGCCGCGTCCTGCTGGGTCAGTGCGTCCTGGTGGGCCGCTGTGTCCTGGTGAGCCGCCGGGTTCTGTCGGGTCGCCGCGTCCTGCTGGGTCGGTGCGTCCTGGTGGGCCGCTGTGTCCTGGTGAGCCGCCGGGTTCTGTCGGGTCGCCGCGTCCTGCTGGGTCGGTGCGTCCTGGTGGGCCGCTGTGTCCTGGTGAGCCGCCGGGTTCTGTCGGGTCGCCGCGTCCTGCTGGGTCGGTGCGTCCTGGTGGGCCGCTGCGTCCTGGTGAGCCGCCGGGTTCTGTCGGGTCGCCGCGTCCTGGTGGGTCGCCGCGTTCTGTCGAGCCACCGCGTCCTGCTGGGCCGCGCCGCGCGGCCCCGGCGGCGGCCGGCGTATCGGGGGGCGACTGGGCGACCAGATGGGCGGCCAGCGCGGACGAGTGGCTGTCCGGGCTGTCGATAGACTGGGAGCAAACGCTGGGGCGCAATTGGCTCGCCATTGCTGGCGCTATCATCCTGATGCTCGGCATAGGCTTCTTCCTGAAGCTCTCCTTCGATAACAACTGGATCAATGACACCGCCCGCATTGTTCTGGGCATCGTCTCCGGCGTCGCGCTGGTGGGCGTCGGCGAGTTCGCCCAGTCCCGCGTACCCCGTTGGGCGCAGCCCGTCACAGCCAGCGGGACCTCCATCCTGTACCTCTCCATCTACGCCTCCTTCGCCCTCTACCAGCTCATACGACCGGACGCCGCCCTGCTCCTCCTGGCGCTGGTGGTCGCGCTGGCGGGGCTGCTGGCGATCCGGTACAACTCCCTGGTCATCGGGCTTCTGGGCATCGTCGGTGCCTTCATCGCACCCGTCCTGCTTGGGCCGGAACTGCCGGACATCCGGCTGGTGCTGCTCTACATCCTCGTGGTCGACCTGGGGATACTCTGGGTCTCCACCCAGCGTAACTGGCGTTGGTTCAACCTCCTGGGATGGGCCGGTTCCTACGGCGTGCTCACACTCGGTATTCAGCAGGTCCCCGACTACGATCCTATCTTCCTGCAGATTGCCCTCACCTCCATGTTCCTCATCTTCGTCGGGGTCACCACCCTGTTCCACATCCTGTGGCGCCACGTCCCCGGGCAGGTCGACCTGGCCCTGGTAGCTGTCAACGGCACGGCATTCTTCGGCCTCACAGTGGAGATATTGCGGGAGACGCACGAGGTATGGTTCGGGCTGATTGCGCTGTCCCTGTCCCTGCTCTACGCTCTGATCACCTTTATCTCGATGAGACGAGAAGGCGCGCCGCGTGAGCTGGCGGTGGTCTCCCTGCCCATGTCCATCATCTTCCTGACCATCGCCGTGCCACTACAGCTTACCGGCGTGTGGATAACCGTGGCGTGGGCTGCCCAGGGCGCGGCGCTGATGTGGACCGGGTTCGTCCTAAACAGGGCGTCGACCCGGGCGTTGGGCCTGGGCGTGATTGCGCTGTCCCTGGCGCGCCTGGTGCTGTTCGACACCTCCGTAGACCTCGACGAATTCACTCTTGTCCTTAACGAGCGGTTCCCCGTGTTCGTGGCCGCGATCGCCGCATTCTACGCCGCCGCGTACATCTATTGGCGATACCGGGACAGGATCGAAGAGTGGGAGGAAAGGGTCCTCCAGGTTATGGCGACGATTGCCAACGGGTTGACCCTGGCAATGCTCAGCCTGGAGGCCGCCGACTACTTCCGTGCACGCGCGGTGGACTCCTTACTGCCCTTGAACGACCGGACCGTCGTCAACGGGACGCTGCTGTCCTTGACCCTCATTTGGGCGCTGTACGCAGCTGGCGTGCTGGCCGTGGGGCTGGCGCGGCGATTGGAGCTGGTCCGCCTGGGCGGGCTGGCGCTGCTGGCCGTGGTCGTGGTCAAGCTGCTGCTGGTGGACACCATAGAGGTCGAGCCGGATCTCCGTTCCTTCACCGTCGTCCTCAATCCCCACTTCCTGACGTTTGTCACTGTGCTGGTGGTCCTGGCCGCCGTGGCGTACCTGTACCGCCGCGCTCAATCGCATCTGTCCGAGTGGGAGGAACAAGTCTTTAAGTACCTGCTTGTGGCCGTCAACCTGGTTGCCCTGTGGGCCCTGAGCCACGAGATCATCACCTACTTCGAGAGCCGGGAGGCCCTGCTGTCCGTGGACCAGCTCAACGGGACGCTGCTGTTCTTGACCCTCATTTGGGCGCTGTACGCAGCCGGCATGCTGGCCGTGGGGCTGGCGCGGCGATTGGAGCTGGTCCGCCTGGGCGGGCTGGCGCTGCTGGCCGTGGTCGTGGTCAAGCTGCTGCTGGTGGACACCTTAGAGGTCGAGCCGGATCTCCGTTCCTTCACCGTCGTCCTCAATCCCCTCTTCCTGACGTTTGTCACTGTGCTGGCGGTCCTGGCCGCCGCCGCGTACCTGTACCGCCGCGCTCAATCGCATCTGTCCGAGCGGGAGGAGCACGTCTTTAGGTACCTGCTTGTGGCCGCCAACCTTGTCGCCCTGTGGGCCCTGAGCCACGAGATCATCACCTACTTCGAGAGCCGGGAGGCCCTGCTGTCCGTGGACCAGCTCAACGGGACGCACCTGTCGCTGACGGTGCTCTGGACGGTGTACGCCATTGCGATCATCGCCGCGGGCATAGCCCGGCAGGCCGGCGAGATACGGCTTGCGGGGATTGCGCTTCTGGCCCTGCCTATGGCCAAGCTGTTTGTGTACGACATCTTCCTCCTGGAGCAGGGCTACCGGGTAGCCGCGTTTATCACCCTGGGCATCCTGCTTCTGGGCACGGGCCTGGCGTACCAGCGCTATAGCCACGCAGTGCGCGGCTTCCTGTTTGGCCGCCAGCAATAACCTCTCAATGGTCCTCCGAACTCATGTCCATGAGCATACGTGGACTGTCGGATTTCTACGGAAACATCCGGTGGTCACCGTAGCGGTTGAGGAGAGGGTGTTAGCCATTCAATTTGCTACCCTTCAAGCTTGCGTGCTATAATCTGCCGGTACGGCTAGCCTGTGGAGGTGCGGACAGGATGAGGGTGCCAATGAAGGTGGACTACGGGGTACGGGCCCTGGTGGAGCTAGCTCAGCACGGCGAAAACGGACCATTGCCAACAGCCGAAATAGCTGGTCGCCAGGACATACCGGAGTCGTATCTCGATCAAGTCCTATCGGTTCTCCAAAAATTTGGTATGATTCGGAGCCGGAGGGGTCCTCAAGGGGGGCATACTCTGGCCAGAAACCCAGGTGAAATCAACCTGGCTATGGTGGTGGACACACTAGAAGGGACAGGAGCTCCGCTCGTGTGCATTGAGCATCCATCTGAGTGTACGCTTTCTGGCGCCTGTGCTCAACGTGAAGTCTGGCAGACTGTGGAGTCGACGGTTCGCAACGTACTAGGCACGACAACCATTGCCGACCTGGCAAGCCGCCAGCAATCGATGGCGAGTCGCGGCATGTACTACATCTAGGCTCGTCAAGTATTAAAGAAGCCCTGAACCGTTGTTTGGTCTAGCAACTGAGCGTGTGAGTTCAGGGTTTTTTGCGTCTTGAACGGGGATGGATCTGGATAGCTGGTTGACGCGTAGAATCTGAAGTTCGAAATTTCTGTAGGGGGGTAGGCAGTGACGCAGACAACAGAGGCAAGGGTGTTTACGCCGGAACAGGCAAGACGTTACAGCAGACATATCATCATGCCTCAGATAGGCGGCAAGGGTCAGCGCAGGTTGCTGGACGCCAAGGTATTGCTCATCGGCGCCGGGGGGCTGGGTTCGCCTGCTGCCCTGTATCTGGCGGCGGCGGGAGTGGGGACGCTGGGCATTGTAGACTTCGACGAGGTTGATCTGACCAACCTGCAGAGGCAGTTGCTTCACCGAACCAACGATGTGGGCAGGCTGAAGGTAGACTCCGCTGAGGAGATGATCAACAGCCTGAATCCGGACGTTGAAGTAGTAAAGCACCGCGTGCAGCTCTCGTCGGATAATGCGCTGGACGTGCTTGATGATTACGACATTATTGTGGACGGCAGCGACAACTTCCCCACTAGATACCTGGTCAACGACGCATCAGTGATGCTGGGCAAGCCGTGCGTGCACGGCAGCATTTTCCTATTCGAAGGGCAGGCATCAACGTTTGTGCCTGGTCACGGCTGCTACCGTTGCTTGTACCCAACGCCGCCTCCTCCGGGAATGGTGCCGAGCTGCGCCGAAGCCGGGGTGCTTGGCGTGTTGCCGGGGATTATCGGCTCCATTCAGGCGGTGGAGACTATAAAGCTGGTCTTGGGTCTAGGCGATACCTTGACTGGAAGGCTGCTCCTGTTCGATGCCCTGGATATGAACTTCCGTACGGTGAAGGTGCCCCGCAATAGGGAGTGCCCGGTCTGCGGCGATAAACCGACGGTGACCGAACTCATTGACTACGAGCAGTTCTGCGGCATACCGCACCTACAGGAGGCCGCACCCGCCAATTAGGCCTGTAGCTGACGGCGGCCTGCTATGCGGACCAGGATAACCAGGGAAAACAAGCTTCAAGGGGGCAGTTCTAAGGCGGAAGGCTGGAGCGGGATAATAGCCGCCATAGGCAATACGCCGCTGGTGGAGTTGCCGCACCTTTCCCCCAAGCCTGGCATACGCCTGTTTGCCAAACTGGAAGGCTCCAATCCCACGGGCAGCGTAAAGGATAGGATTGCCCTTACCATGGTGGAGCAGGCAGAGGCCGAAGGCGTGCTCACACCCGATAAGGTGATACTGGAGCCCACCAGCGGCAATACGGGCATTGCACTGGCTATGGTTGGCTCGGTGAAGGGGTACAGCGTAGAGGTGGTGATGCCGGAGAACGTGAGCCAGGAGCGAATACAGCTTTTGGAGGCGTTCGGAGTCAAGATCCACTTCTCGGACGGAAGCCTGGGCACCAACGGGTCTATCCCGGTAGCCCGCAAGATGGCTGAGGAAGACGAACGGTACTTCATGCCGTATCAATACGGCAACAAGGCCAATCCTCAAGCCCACTATGAGGGTACGGGCAAGGAGATAACGGATTCCTTGCCCAACGTGGACATGTTCGTGGCCGGCCTGGGCACCGGTGGCACGCTGACTGGCGCGGGACGCTGGCTCAAAGAGCACAACGAGGATG
>CBDHCW010000018.1:0-153569 GCA_965261445.1 Dehalococcoidia bacterium
ATGCCCTGCAGGGAGGTGCGGTGCCAGTAGACCATGTGGGCCAGCACCTCTTTGGCGGTCCAGCGGTCTACTTGCGGGCTTGTGCCGCCGGCGGCGTCCTCCAGATAGGCCAGGCCTTCCTCAACGGCTTGCTCCATTTGGGTGATCATCTCTTCAAGGTTGGTTTGTGTCATTCTCTTCTCCTAATGGTTGATGGCGGCCGTGGTCGAGCCCGTACCGTAAGCCTCTGGCTTGGATTGTATCACTGGAGGCAGGCAAGGGGGAGGGACACCCCCGCCGCCCCTGGGTTCCTGCCTCCGCAGGAACGACGGTGTGTGGGGCAGGCGGCCGGACGGGCAGGTGGGCAGTAGTGGGGGTAGCCGATCCCACTCGGTTGTTTGTAGCTGTCAATGCTGTCCGGAGTGGCATTCCACTGTGCCATACCTCCTTGACGATATGAGTACCTTGGTATACAGTACAGGTATCATAGAGATAGTCGAAAGCGGGACTTTCAAGCGGTGGCTTGACAGCTTGCGGGACAGACGAGCGGTAGCTCGGATAGATGCTCGTCTGAGAAGAGTATCGCTGGGCCACATCGGCGACGCTCAATCTGTAGGCGATGGGGTGTTCGAGATGCGTGTTCACTACGGCCCAGGCTATCGCCTATACTTCGTGCGCGAGGGTAGGCAGATGGTGGTTCTGCTCTGCGGCGGGGACAAAGATAGCCAAGAGCGCGATATTAGACAGGCCAAGGAACTGGCCCGAGAGTGGAGGAGATGAGAATTGGCTGAAACTTTCACCAAATGGGACGTGACAGACCGTCTGCGCACCAAAGAGGACGTTTGCCTGTACCTGGAAGCGTGCGCCGAGGAGGATCCGGGCGACGGCAGTCTGATTCGCGCGGCCCTAAACGATATTGTGCGAGCCCAAAATATGAGTCGCTTGTCCCGTGATATTGGCATAACCCGAAAGGGCCTTTACAAGGCTCTGTCTGAAGATGGTAACCCCTCTTTCGCTACAGTGATGCGCATCATCCGTGCCCTGGGGATGCAAATACGCGTCACCGCGTAGAACATCTCCTCCTGACCCAGGTCTAATTAAACTCGTCAGCTCTGTCCGGGGAAGAACTTGCGGTAGGGCAGCAGCAAGCCCGCCCCCGCTATCAGCGTGTAGCCCCCATAATAGTACGCCAGCTCGGAGCGCTCCACAGCGAAAACCCCCGCACTCAATGCGAGCGCCAGCGGCAGCACCGACATGGCGAACCAGGCATACCGTTCACCCCTGCGATAGGCGGTCCAGGAGAGTAAGGCCGCAATCAGGCCAAGGCCCAGGTAAGCGGCGCCGTTGAGCCTGATCACTCGCTGGACGTAGTCGGTCACCGTTGGGTTCAATGCTCGCATTTCATCCCAGGTCAGGTTGGTGCTTTGCTCGAAATCCGCCCGATCTATACCTGAGATTATGCCTATAACGGCTGTGGCCGAAATGAACAGGCTTAGGGCAAAGAGGAGAACCCAGGCGTGCTTTTCATGGAATCTCTCTTGGCGTCTTCTTCTAGACATGGCCGATACCTCGTAAATGGTTCAGCAATTATGAAACGATTCACGTATTTATTCCAGCCCTTCCGCCTTGTACATTCGCGCTTGCCTGACCAGTCCAAGCGCGTTGCCTCTTATCATCTGCTCATGCCGTTCCAGGATCTGCATTTGCAGCACGGCAGGGACGCCCGCCATGAAACTGCGCGACGGCACCTTTTCATTGGGCAGCACCACGGCGCCCGCCGCGATGATGGAAAGCTCCCCAACTTCGACGCGGCTGTTAACCGTGGCGCCGTTGCCCACCAGGCAGTTGTCGCCAAGGCTGGCGCCGTGCCAGGTGACGTTGTGGCCGATGGTCACGCCGTCGCCTATGGAACCGGAGTGGATCACGCTGTTGTCCTGGACGTTGGTGTTCTTGCCGATGGTGATTTTGCCGCCGTCGCCGCGGACCACTGTGCCTGGCCATATGCTGGAGCTTTCGCCGATCTCCACGTCGCCGACGACGTAGGCGAACTCGCTGACAAAGGCGGTAGGGTGGACCCTGGGTGTCTTTCCGTTAAAGCTGCGTATCAAGGCAACCTCCTGTAGAAAAAGCTCTGCAAAGAAAGAGGCACTCCCTGCGAAGCGCCTCCTCTTTCTTGTCGAATTGCCCTGCTTGCCGTGTCAGAGGCGGCCGCCTCCAATGGCGGGAAGAAAGTGTACTTCGCTGGCCTCTTCCAGCCGCTCCAACAGACCGAGCTGGCTCTGCTGACCGTCCACGATGATGGATATGCCGGGCATGAGGCTTCCGTTCTCCATCAGCCTCTCCTTCATGCCGGGGAACCGTTTGTCCAGGTTTTCGATGACCTGCCGCACCGTAGCGCCCTCTACCTGCACCCTGTCCCGGCCTACGGAGAGGTTGCGCATCAGCATGGGGATCCAGACTTCCGGCATGGCCCTATCAATGGCCGTTTCCGCCGTTCTTCACGGCGGCTAGCACCTTGTCCGGGGACATTGGCAACTCATTGAGACGGTGTCCCGTGGCGGCGCATATGGCGTTGGCCATTGCGGCTAGGGGCGGCACAATGGGCACCTCGCCGACACCGCGAGCGCCATAGGGGTGGCCTTCATTGGGCACCTCTACAATCACCGTATCGATCATGGGGAGGTCAAGCGACGTGGGCATGCGATAGTCCAGGTAGGTGGGGTTCATCATGTGGCCGTCGCCGGTGAAGTAGTAGGCTTCGTTCAAAGCCCAGCCGACGCCCTGGGCGACACCGCCTTGAATCTGGCCCTCCACGTAAGTGGGATGGATGGCCTTGCCGGCGTCCTGGACGGCGGTGTATCGGAGAATGGTCACCTTGCCTGTATCCGGGTCCACCTCTACGTCCACAATATGTGCGGCGAAAGCGCCTCCGGCACCCCTGGGGTTGAGGCTGGCGCTGCCCACCACGGGGCCGCCTGTGGAGTTGAGCTGAGACGCCATGTCTTTTAAGCTAATACTGAGCGCCGTGTCCGACCTGTGGCTAAGAACGGCATCGTTGTACTCAACGTCTTCTTCGTCCACTTCCCAGAGCATGGCGGCGCGCCGGATTAGCTGGCGTTTCACGTCCTGGGCGGCCTCGTAGCAGGCCCAGCCCGTTTTGAATGCCACGCTGCTGCCGCCGGTGGAGGAGGTGTATCCCACGGAGTCGGTGTCTCCCACCTGCGGCTTGATGTCCGAAGAGGGGATGCCCAGCACCTCGGCGACGTGCATGGCGGCTACGGTGCGGGTGCCTCCAATGTCGGGAGAACCCTCCATCAGGCTGATAGTGCCGTCCGGGTTGACGCTGGCCATGGCGCTGGCCGGGCCTGTGCCGTTGGTCCAGAAGCCCACGGCGACGCCGCGGCCTCGGTTGGGGCCCTCCAAGGGGGTGTTGTAGTGGTCGTGGTCACTGGCGGCTTGGAGCACCTCCATAAAGCCTATCCTGGGGAAGAGAGGGCCTGTAACGCGCCTTGTTCCCTCTTTGGCGCCGTTGATGCGGCGGAACTCTATGGGGTCCATGTCCAGCTTCCTGCATATCTCATCCACAACTACTTCCGCGGCCAGCTCGGCAGGGGGAGCGCCCGGGGCACGGTAGGCCTGCACCTTGGGCGCGTTGATCACCACGTCGAATCCTTCAATGTGAGCGTTGGGGATAATGTAGGGGGCCAGTATGCACTGGCATCCCGGGCTCAGCGGTGAGCCGGGGTAGGCTCCGGCTTCGTAGACCAGGATGGCTTCGGCGGCTGTGATGAGGCCGTCCTTGGTGACGCCCATCTTCACTTTGACGTGGGTGCCAGAAGTCGGCCCGGTGGCCTCGAAGACCTCGGTTCGGGACATGGTTATCTTTACGGGAAGACCGGACTTCTTGGAGAGCAGGGCGGCCAGGGGCTCCAGGTAGACGCCGAGCTTGCCGCCAAAACCGCCGCCAATCTCCATTTGGATAACTTTTATCTTGGAGACTGGGACGTCCAGCACGAGGGCGCTTTGCTCCCTGATCTGGAACTGGCCCTGGCTGCTGCACCAGATGTTGATTTCGCCGTTGGGCAGCCACTCCGCGGTGGCGGAATGAGGCTCTATGTATCCCTGGTGCACCGCCGCGGTGTGAGTCTCCTCTTCCACTACAAGGTCGGCTTCCGCGAACCCTTTGTCTAAATCGCCGGTGGCGTATTCGTAGTGGGCCGCCACGTTGGTTGATTCGCCCTCTTCGCCGTCGCTGAGGGTGCCCGCCGCTCCGGGGCCTCCCTTGGTGGTCAGGCGGTCGTGGAGAATGGGAGAGGCGGGCTTCATAGCCTCCCGTCCGTCCATGACGTGGGGGAGCACCTCGTAGTCCACTTCGATCTGATCAAGAGCTTGGTCGGCGATGTCCTGGCTGGTGGCGGCCAGCGCGGCCAGGGCGTGGCCTTTGTACAACACCTTGTCCCTGGCGATACAGTTCTCGCTCATGAAGGCGCGGTTGCTGAGCGCGCCCTCTCCCACGTCGATGAGCCTTGTGGAGAGGCGGGGGAAGTCTGCGCCGGTTATTACAGCCTTGACGCCGGGGAGGGCAAGCGCCTTGCTCACGTCGATGGACTTAATCCTGGCGTGAGCGTGTGGGCTGCGCTTGACCCGTCCGTGGAGCATGCCGGGCAGGTGTACGTCCGCGCCGTATTTGGCGGACCCGGTCACCTTTTCCAGAGCGTCGTGACGCTCAGGCCTGGTGCCTACAACGTTGTATTCCTTGGTGGAAAGCACCGTGTTTGGTTGGTAGTCACCCACGTTTTGACCTCCAAAGTCAGGTTAGATTGCTAACGCTGTCGTTTCTCTGAGAGCTTATCACAAAACCCGTGACCTACAAAGGTTGTGTATGGGGTCAGGAGATATCGGACAAGACCTCCTTTCCCGTTGTTTTAGTATTGAGCCAGTGGTGGTAGAACTGGTCCGGGGTCTTGTAACCCAGGGCTTGATGGGGGCGCACCGTCTCGTAGGTGCGATTCCAGGCCAACAGGGACTGCTGTAGCCCGCCCAGATCAGCGGGGAGGTCCTCCACCTGGTAGAACTCCTCCTCGTCGGTGCGGAAGCTTCGCTCAATGCGCCCGTTACCTTGAGGGTAGTTGGGCCGGTTGAAGTAGTGTGTCAACTGGAGTTCTGCAATAGCAGATCCGAACTCCTTGAGGAACTCGCTTCCCCCATCCGACTGTATGGCCTGGACCTGGAAGGGGAACTGGGTCACCACCTGCCTCAAGAACTCTGCGCCATGGTGACTGGTAAGCCGTGGCGCCAGGGCCACCACCCGCTTGCGGGTGAAGTAGTCCACCGCCCCAAACTGGTACACCACCTTTCCATTCCCCAAGGCCACGTGCTTGCTGTCCATTTGCACCAGCGCTCCGGGTCTGTCCACTACTAACTCCCTGGGTCGTCTGAGCCTCGCATGGCG
This sequence comes from Dehalococcoidia bacterium, assembly GCA_965261445.1. GTDB lineage: Bacteria > Chloroflexota > Dehalococcoidia > Lucifugimonadales > QGNO01 > DAOUJH01. The sequence continues at coordinate 5,432 of CBDHCW010000018.1, forward strand.
CCACCTGACGGCCTTGCGGGGCTGTACTGCCTCCCGGAGTACCCCACGCGCCTTGAGCGACCTATCACCCGGTCTATGCTCTTGGCCGAGAGGGTGATACCCTCCTCCAATAATAGTACCCGCAGCTTCTCCCGTCCCCATCGGGGGTACTGCTCCCTGACGGCCTGAACCCTCTCTACCACCTCCAGCGACGCCTGGGGTTGTCTCACCCTCCTGGGTCTCCTACTCCCAGACTCCAGCCCTCTCATTCCACCAGTGTTGTAGGCGCGTACCCATCGGCTTATGGTGTCAGGACTGTACCCAAAGTGACGGGCTGTCAACCGCACCTTCCCTTCATGTTCCTCACACCGTCGCACTACTTTCCATCGGCGCTTGGCTTCCATAGAGGACTCCGCCGGGAGCCGTGCCAATCTCGCCGCTCCCGGCAGTATGGCCCCATATACACTCATCTTGACACCAGCATACCTCCCTTTCATCTCTCTTGCTGGTGTCCGATATCTATCTGACCCTAATCAGGTTGGCCGTCCCTGCGGGTCTGGACATTCCCTGGGTTGAGCATATCATTGGTGATTGTGAGACTTGTACTGGACCCCCCGTTTTGCCGCTAGAGGACGCAATCCCCGGAGCAGCCGAGATGAGTACGGGCAGAAGCCGCCCTATCTTCCAGGTGCTCAGCGATAGGAACTACCGCCTGTTCTGGCCTGCCGGCACCGGCCTGCAGGTGGGACGGTGGATGTGGATGCTGGTCTCCGGCTACATGATGCTTAAGCTCACCGATTCGGTGTTCCGCACGGCGCTGGTTGGTGTGGCGTTCACCGCTCCAATGCTGTTCGGCGGCGTGCTCAGCGGTATAGTGGCCGATGCGTTCAACAGGCGTTACGTAATCATAGCGGTGTTGGTGGCCAACAGCTTGCTGGCAACCGTGGCGGCACTGCTGGTCTTTTCCGGGCTGCTGGTGGAATGGCACATACTGGGGTTCAGCCTGCTCATAGGCACATCTCATACGCTTGACCAGGTGGCGCGCCGCACCTTCGTAGCGGATCTGGTGAGCAGGGAGTCGCTGCACTCGGCGTTTGCACTTGACCAGATGGGCCACACCGTGGGCGTCATGATAGGGCCTTTGCTGGGCGGCGTAATACTGGACGTTGCCCCGGAAGACGGGTTCCAGAACGTGGGCTGGTCTTACCTGGTGGTGTCGTTGTTCTACCTGGCCGCCCTGGCCTTGGTCTCGTTAATACGTCCATCCCGGAAGCAGACTCTGGTGTCGGTCGGCGTCGATTCATTCTTCAGGGTAACCGCGGAAGGGTTCCGGGCCATCATGGGGAACCGCGCTCTGATTGGCGTGGTGGGGGTAACGGTACTGCTCAACCTGGCCTTTCCCTCTCACCGATCGCTTATTCCGGTGTTCGCGGAGAAGGTGTTGCTGGTGGGCCCGACCGCCATGGGTGCGCTGGGAGCGGCTCAGGGCATAGGCTCCATAATAGGGTCTTCTTTCATAGCTTCACGGAGAAACATTCAGCGGAAGTCGCGCTACTACTATACGGGCGCAATGATCGGCATGGGGTTCCTGACTCTGTTCGGGTTGTCCACCATGTATACGCTCTCCTTCGCTGCCCTGGTTACGGCCGGGGTAGGCATGTCCGGGTTCGGTTCCATGCAAGCAACGATGGTGCTGCTCTCCACGGACGAGAAGATGCGGGGCCGAGTGATGGGGATCATGAGCATGTTCATTGGGGTGATGCCGCTGGGAACGCTGGTTCTGGGAGTTCTGGCGGAGCGGCTGGGCCCGGGCACAGCGGTGGCGGCAATCGCGGCTTCAGGCGTGGTGCTGACCGCCGTCTGGTCGTACTTCTCGAAAGAGATGCGTAAGGTGTAGGGGGACGGCAGACGGGCATGCGGGCAGTGGGTGCGCCGTGAATCAGAGGCATACCCCGCCACCCCTGGGTTCCTGCCTCCGCAGGAACGACGGTTGTGGGAGCATGACGGGCAGGTGGGTGGAGGGTGCTAGGTGTGGGTGGTGGTCAGGTGGGCTGCGGCGCTGTCCAGGAACCAGTGGAGCTCACCGTCAGTGGGTTGGACAAGGGATGCCGGGAGCGGCTCTTCTGCGGGGCCGGCTTGGAGTACGCGACGCACCATCTTGGCCTTGTGCGCGCCTTCTACCAGGAATGCTACGGTGGCGGCCCGGTTTATCAAGGTGAAGGTGAAGGTGATGCGGTGGGCGCCGAGGTGTGTCACCCAGTCGGCGGCCACGAGGCGTCTATCTTCTTGCAGCGCTTCGCTGCCTGGAAAGAGAGACGCCGTGTGTCCGTCGTCTCCCATACCGAGCAAGATCAGGTCGAAGACGGGGATCTCCGCATCCAGCGCTTGGCGGATGGTCTGCTCGTATTCACTGGCTGCACTGACGGGGTCAGACTCTCCACGGATACGGTGGACTTGCGACTCGCTCAAAGCCACGTGGTCAAGCAGGGTCTCCCTTGCCATGCGGTAGTTGCTGTCGTCATGCTCCTGGGGTACGGCGCGCTCGTCTCCCCAGAAGACGTGCCAGTGTGGCCATGAGATACGCCGGTGGTACTCCTCGGAGGCGAGTACGGCATGAAGGCGGCGGGGAGTGGACCCTCCGGAAAGGGCTACAGCAAACCGGCCACGGTCCCGCACGGCGCGCTCCGACAAGGCGGCGACAAGCTCAGCCGCTTGCCGAGCCGATTCGTCTGCCGTCTCCGATACGTGCACCTTGGGCACGGGTTCAGTTGCCACCGCAGACCAACACCCAGGATCGCCCATCTTGGGCCAGGAGCTCATCGGCGGCCTGGGGGCCCCAAGAGCCGCGGTCGTACTGGTACGGAGGTTTAATCTCGTTCCAGTTGAGAAGCGGCTCCACGATGCGCCAAGCCTCTTCTATATGGTCGCTTCTGATGAATAGGGATGCGTCTCCCTGCAAAGCGTCTTCCAAGAGAAGCTCGTAGGCCTCGGGAATGGACTGGTCTCTGAAAGCTGTTTCGTAGCGGAACTCCATGTCCACCGGCCGCATCGCCATTCCCTGGTCGGGCACTTTGGATTGAAACCTGAGATGGGTGCCTTCATTAGGCTGGAGACAGACCGATAGAACATTGGGCGACAGATCGTCCGGTTTGCGGTCGTCGAACATGAGATGCGGCGGGGACTGGAACTGGATGATTATCTCCGACGTTTTGTTGGCCATGGCTTTCCCCGTGCGCAGGTAGAAAGGCACGTCGCGCCAGCGCCAGTTATCCACGTAGAGACGCATGGCCACGTATGTCCCGGTGAGCGACCCAGGACCGACTCCCTTTTCGTCCAGATAACCATTGTACTGGCCCCTGATCGCGTGATTGGACACGTTATCGGTCTCCCAGCGCCTGATGGCCTTGAGCACGTCCACCTTCTTACTGCGCAGCGACTCAGCATCCGCGGCGCTGGGGGGTTCCATGGCCACCATGGCAAGAAGTTGTAGGAGGTGGTTCTGCACCATGTCCCTCACAACGCCCGATTCGTCATAGTAGGCGGCGCGGTCGGCAACGTCCATCGATTCGGCCACGGTGATCTGGATGTTGTCCACGTAGTTGCGGTTCCATACAGGCTCAAATATGGCGTTGGCAAAACGAAGCACCAGCAGGTTCTGCACGGATTCCTTGCCAAGGTAGTGATCTATGCGGTACACCTGCTCCTCTTGGAATACCTGATGCACCTCCCGGTTGAGCGCTTGGGCGGATTCAAGGTTCCAACCGAAGGGCTTCTCTATTACAACGCGCCTCCATCCCGTATCCTCCAAGGCCAGGTCGGTAGCGCCTAGGTTGAGAATCGCGGGCAAATAAAGAGAGGGCGCTATGGAGAGGTAGAAGAGACGGTTGGCAGGCCTGGCGTCTCCTTCCAACTCTTCCAGTTGCTCCTTCATATTTACGAAGTGCTCCGGATTGGAGATGTCCGCGGGAATATAGCGGAGACGGCGGGCAAAGCGGTCCCAGTCATGGCGGCGGTTCTTAAGGTCACTGAACTCCTGCAAGGCGTCCCACATTGCGTCACGGAATTGGTCGTCGGACATGGGGGAGCGCGATGCCCCTACGATTCGGACGTTGTCGTCGAGCCGGTTCTTGGCGGCGAGCGTGAAAAGCGCCGGCACCAGCTTGCGTTTCGCAAGGTCTCCCGATGCTCCGAAAATCACGATAGTGGTTGTACCTTCAGACATGGTTAACCCCCAATCCTTCCTCCGACCTGCCTGCAGCAGGGAATGTTGCCTGGAAAAGGCGAGACATTTAGCCAGTCCTACGCACGGCGTGACCGCCGAACTGGTTGCGCATGGCCGCCAGGAGGCGCGCGCCGAACGAGTTCTCCTGCCGTGAGCGGAAACGCGCCTGCAATGATGCCGAGATGACCGGAGCGGGCACCGCCAGGTCCACCGATTCCTGGACCGTCCAACGGCCCTCTCCGGAGTCGTCCACGTAGGCTTGCAGGCTAGCCAGATCGGGCTCCTCCAGCAGGGCGGCCGCGGTTAGGTCTAGGAGCCAGGAGCGGACTACGCTGCCGTGGCGCCAGATCTCGGCTATGCGGGCCATGTCTATATCAAACTCCTTCTTGGCCTCCATGATTTCGAAACCTTCGGCGTAGGCTTGCATCATGCCGTACTCAATGCCGTTGTGCACCATCTTGACGAAGTGGCCCGCCCCGGCGGGGCCAACGTGGCCGTAGCCCCTATCGCCGGCTGGCGCCAGGGTCTGCAGTATAGGCTCCAACCTATCAAATGCGGCACGCTCACCGCCCACCATTAGGCAGTAGCCCTCCGTTAGCCCCCAAATCCCGCCGCTAGTCCCGGAGTCTAGGAAGTAAATGTCCTTTTTCTCAAGGACGGCGGCGCGGCGCATGCTGTCTTTGTAGTAGGAGTTTCCGCCGTCTATTACGGTGTCGCCTGGCGATAGCAGCTCGCCGAGCCGATTGACGGTGGCCTCCGTAACCTCTCCGGAAGGGACCATGCTCCATACGGCGTGGGGCGCTGACAGCTGGCCGACCAGGTCTTCCAGGGAAGATGCGCCTGAGATGCCCTGCTTCACGTAGTCCCGCACCACCTGCTGGTTTGGGTCGTAGCCGACCACGTTGTGGCCCCCTTTGCTGATCCGCAGGGCCATGTTCCCGCCCATGCGGCCAAGTCCTATCATGCCCAGTTCCATTTCATGCCTCCTTGTAGAAAGGGCGCCGCTGGGTTCTGCCGATCGGTACGGCACCTAAGGGCGGCGAACTCCTCCTCATATATATCATACGAAAAGCACCCGGAGCCGCAGGTCGGTGTGGAGTCCGCTGCTCATGCCGCCCTCATCATCTGAGCTTTCAGCTCATCTCCTCTATCATGCGGCGTATGCTGCCTGCCCTGTCCTTGCCCAGCTTCACCATGGCGACGCGTCGCCCCAACTCCTGAAGCACTTGCAGGTCGCCAATGGCCTGTGCGCCGGCAAGGGTGGCGAAGGAGTAGGTCTGGCCTGGAATGGGCATGTCGTCCTCGTGGTCAGTGACCAGCTGCAGGAACAGGCCCGATGCGGGGCCACCTTTGTGCAGTTGGCCGCTGGAGTGGAGAAAGCGCGGCCCATAGCCGAAAGTGGTGGCTATGTTGTGCTTCTCCACCACCTTGCGCCTCAAATCTGCCATGGCCTGTTCCACCTCCGGCGTGGGGCGCAGGTAGGCCATGATTGCCAGGTAGTCGCCGGTACTGGCTTCGGCGAGCAGGTCTTTCAGCGAGCCAGGCGCTTCGACCTCCGGCAGTGCGCCCGAGGAACCGTACGCCTGAAGCACGTCCGCCGTCTTGTCCTTGGCGGATTGGACATTGGGCTGGTCGAAGGGGTTGATCCCCAGCACGGCGCCGGCGACGGCGGTGGCGAACTCCCAGCGGAAGAACTCAGCGCCCAGGCCGTATCTGTCCCTGAGGTCCAAGCGGATGACAGGCTGGCCTGAAGATTCCAGGCGCTCGACCTCCGCGTCGGTTCTTGCGTTGTTGTCGTCCTCTACGCGTAAGTAGACGAAGAGCCGGTCGTCGCCGTATGACTCCGGGCCGGCCAGGGGCTCCCCTGCCACCGGCACAATGCCCTTTCCCTCCTTGCCGGTGCTTTCGGCAAGGAGCTGCTCCGCCCAGAGCCCGAAGCTGCTTATGGACGGGGACGTTACTATGGTCAGCTTGTCGCGCCCCTTGGAGGCCAGCGTGGCTATGGCGGCTCCCAGCCAGGCGGCGGGGTCCTCCCTTGTAGAGACGAAGGAGGCGCACCCTTCACGCATACCGTCGGCAGATTCCAGGATGTCTTCTATAGCAATGCCGGCGAGCGCAGCGGGCACCAGCCCGAAGTAGGATAGGACGGCATACCGCCCGCCTATATCCGATGGATTGGTGAAGATGCGTCGGAAGCCCTCCTCTTGCCCCATCCTTTCCAGGGGGGTATCCGGGTCCGTGATGGCGGCGAAGTTTGCTCCCGCCTTCTCCTTGCCCAGCGATTCTTCCACCAGGCTCCGGTAGTAGCGGTAGCCCGAAACCGTTTCCAGTGTCCCGCCCGACTTCGACGAGACCAAGAACAGGGTCCTGGATACGTCTATGTTTTGGTTGACGGCCTGAATCCAGTCGGGGACGGTGGTGTCCAGAATGAGCGGCTCAGGATAACCGGGGGCGCTGCCGAAGGTCTGCCACAGTACCTCCGCCCCCAGGCTGCTTCCGCCCATGCCGAGCAGGACAACGTGGCGATATCCGGCCTCTTTGACCTCGTCGGCAAAGCCCTTCAAAGCCGGTACCTGATCGTCCATTGCTTCGGTGACGTTGAGCCATCCCAAGCGGTTGCTGATCTCAGCCGGCTCCGGCTTCCATACGGTGTGATCTTTGGACCAGATGCGCTTGATCACCTCTCTGTCCTGCAGATCGCGCAGCGCGGCCTCTACGTCTGGCAGGTGGTCGCCAAGAGAGGAGCTTTGAGGTGGGGGCAACTGGGCGGTGAGCTTGGCCATCTTCTCGCTGATGTTGGCCAGCAGCTTATCGAAAGAGTCGGCGAACGATTTCACCCCATCGGCCAGAAGTTTGTCCGTAACCTGGGTCATACGGATGCCCGCCTTTTCCAGCTCCTCCAGGTGCTCTTCCGCCTCGTCTGTCCCTTTCTGCAGAGTAAGCCCGGGCTTGCCGTACTCCAGAAGGGCCGTCAGTGTAGCGGGCGGCAGGGTGTCCACCGTGTCCGGGCCTATCAGAGCCTCCACGTACATGAGATCGCTGTAGGCGGGGTTCTTGGTGCTGGTGCTGGCCCAGAGCGGCCTCTGTGGGCGCGCCTGTTTGCCCTTCAAGCTGGAAAAGCGCTCTTCGCCGAAGACCTGTTGAAACTCCCGGTAGGCCAACTTGGCGTTGGCGATGGCCGCCTTGCCCATGAGCGCCTTCATGTCCGGTGCTCCCTGGCGCATACGCTCTTCGAGGAGAGTATCCACGGCCGTATCTACCCTGCTGACGAAGAACGAGGCCACGGAGGCTATACGAGAGGGGTCGCCGCCTGCGGCTACGTACTCTTCCAGGCCTGCAATGTAGGCCTCCATCACCTGCCTGTAGGCTTCCAGCGAGAAGATGAGGGTAACGTTGATGTTGATGCCTTCGCTTATGAGCTGGCGAACGGCGGGAATGCCCTCCGCGGTGGCGGGGACTTTTATCATTACGTTGGGCTTGTCCAGGGTGCCGAAGAGACGGCGCGCCTCCGCCGTAGTGGCCGCCGTATCGTGGGCCAGCTTGGGGCTCACCTCCAGCGAGGCGTAGCCGTCGACTCCGCCGGTGCGGTCGTAGATGGGGCGTAGCAGGTCGGCGGTGGTGCGTATGTCCTCAATCACCAGCGCTTCGTAGCTCTCGTCCACCGACTTGTCGGAGCGGGCAAGCTCCGTGAGGGCTTCGTCGTAGTCCGTGCTTCCCGCTATCGCCTTCTCGAATATAGTGGGGTTGGAGGTTAGGCCGGTTACGCCCATTTCGATGAGGCGTTTCAGTTCCCCGGAATCGAGCAAGCCGCGGCGTATGTTGTCGTACCAGATGGACTGGCCCAGCCGCTGGACGTCCTGGACGGGATTACTCATTGGGCCCTCCTTGTGAAAGCTTGGGGGGTTCCTCCAGTATTGCTTTCTAATACTTTATAGGATTCCGGAGTGCTGAGGAAGGGTTGGGGGACTCTAAGGCGAAGAGCACATAGGGGTGGGCGTCCCTAGTGGTACCGTCCCGCGTAGGCGCGGCACTGCGCCGAAGTTCCCCAAACAGATCTGACCACCGCTGGCGACCAGCCTGACTCGGCCAGCTGGTCGGTGGTTGAGAACAAGGACGTTAGCGCAAGTGTCGGCTCACCGAATCAAGGGCAGAGGTGCACTGGACCTCCGCTCCTACTTCGACGGGGCTCAGTATAGGCGCCCCATACTGCATTTTCATAAAGATCATTTTCTTGACTGGGCCGGTTTGCTGGCGCATCGCCGACGCGCATGGAATAGTGTTGCTGACATCCATACAAGACATAAGCCTAATATCGCCACCGTAGTCAGGTACGTCCAATCCCAAAAGGTTGATGTCACGGGCGAACCTTCAGCTAGGGAGAACATGGAAAAAATCACTAACGCCGCCAGCAAGACCAACATGAAAGCCCCGATGGCTGCACAGAAGCTATTCCTGTGCCAACTGCACAGGTTCTTAATCTCAATCGGCTCGTAGCTTGAAGACCCAGCTGGTGCGACATTCGTCACAAGCCTCAATAGTCTATTTAAGAGTGTATCTATGAGGTGGACCCCAAAATTCGGACAGGTGGCTAAGAGAGAGTCCCGCTCCTAAAATAGGACGGAAACAAGGAGCAGGACATGAAGCAAACACGTAAGAAGCACAGCCCAGTCTTCAAGGCCAAAGTGGCTTTGGCCGCGCTCCAGGGGGAGCACACCATTGCAGAGCTGGCCAGCCGGTTTGAAGTCCACCCGAGCCAGATCCATGCCTGGAAGAAGGCCTTGATTCAGGGGGCGCCGCACCTCTTTGAAAATGGTGCTGGACGCCAGGAGAAGGACCAAGAGGTCCTCACTGCCCAGCTCTACCAACAGATTGGGCAGCTCAAGGTGGAACGGGATTTTTTGTCACGGAGCTTCGGGTTGTGAGCCGGTCCCAACGCCGGGCCATGATTGACCGAGAAGAACCGAAGCTGTCTCTGGTGCGCCAGTGCGCCTTGCTGGGTATCAGCCGCTCCTCGTTGTACTACCTGCCAACCGAGGCCGGCGCCGAGGACTTGGAGTTGATGGCCCGCATAGATCAACAGTACCTGAAGACACCTTTCTACGGCTCCAGAAGGATGACTGCCTGGCTCAGAAATCACGGACACCAGGTCAACCGCAAGCGGGTCCGCCGGCTGATGCAGCTGATAGGCCTGGAGGCCATCTACCGGCGTCCCAACACCAGCAAGCCAAACCCAGGGCATAAGGTCTATCCGTACTTGCTCAGGGGGCTGGAGATCAACCGGGTCAACCAGGTGTGGGCCACCGACATCACCTACATACCCATGGCTCGGGGTTTCCTCTACTTGGTGGCCATCATGGACTGGCACAGCCGCTACGTGCTGGCTTGGCGGCTGTCCAACACCCTGGAGGTAGACTTCTGTGTTGCGGCTCTGGAAGAGGCCCTGAGCAAGGGTCGGCCACAGATCTTCAACACCGACCAGGGCAGCCAGTTCACCAGCGAGGCCTTCACCAGCATGCTGCTGGCGCAAGGCGTTCAAGTGAGCATGGACGGCAGGGGCCGGTGTATGGACAACGTCTTCGTGGAACGGCTGTGGCGCAGCATCAAGTACGAGGAGGTGTACCTGAAGGCATACCAAAATGGGACTGAGGCCAGAAAGGGGATTGGGGCTTATCTGGCCTTCTACAACCAAGAGCGGCCCCATCAAGCCCTGGGCTATCGGTCACCGGGTCAGGTGTTCCAAGCAGTGAGCCCACAAAGGTGTTTACTGGAACATCCACGAGCCTTACCATCGGATGAAGGTTTACGAGACACCCCAGCGGTAGACTCTCTTATTTTAGCCTCACCGCTGTCCTGATGATGGGGTCCACCTGACTAGAACGTAAGCCGGAATCTGGACAATCTTGTCGATTCTTCTAATCAGCCACGCAAATAGCACCAATATACCGACTATCTCAAGTACAGCAAGCCTATCTTCCGATGATTGCCCAGACATCCCAAGAACCATCACCAAGAACAAGACTACGGCGATTATCTCTAAGACGTGAACCATGAACATTAAGGGACTAAAGCCGTCCGTTACATCTCGCTCTTTGTTTGCCATGTGGTCCTTCCTATTTTGTTGTTAGTCCAAACAATACCACGGCACCCACGGTACACCCTGCGACCAGAATGTCCCAGTACCCCCGTTCATTGACACGGTTTTGCGGGGAAGATATGCTCCTCTTGACCTGAGACCAAGCTAGGAGGCGGCCATGACAGAGGCAAGCACCAAAGACGAAATGCCGGTCTGGACCTGGGAGATGTTCCAGCCGGGTATAGAATCGCCGCCCATGACTATGCCGGTGACCCGCGAGTCCATCGCCAACTACGCCAAGTCCGTGCTGAACAGCAACCCCATCTATTTTGACGATGCGGCGGCCAGGGCGGAGGGATACGACGGCGTCTTCGCGGCGCCAACCATGGTGTTCTCCTATGCGCCCATGCAGCGCTGGGAGCTGTTCAACTCCCGGGGCTATCTTTCCCCTGAGCAAACCAGCGATCCCAGAAGCACTCCCTTTGTGGGCGCAGAGATCACTTTCCAGGACGTTCCGGTCTATGCCGGAGACGAGGTGACAAGCGTTACCTCTATTCACCGAACATGGGAAAGCCGCTCAGGCAACAAGTTCGTATCGTTCCGCGTGGTAGGGCACAACCAGCGTGGGGAGAAGGTGTGCGATTACCTTTACAATATCATCTGGGAGTACGCCAGAGGCCGAAAGGTGCGCCAGAGTTGAGGAGGAGTAAATGTTAGTTGAGGCAGCGACAGTCAGTTTCGATTCGATCAATGTAGGCGACCAGCTTCCTACCATGCAGAAGTCGGAGACGCAGCAAGACATCGATAACTACCTGATTTTGAACCAGCGTCCCGAGCGCGAGATTGAGGGCATGAACCTTCACATCGACAGCGAGTTCGCCGAGCAGGGCATCTTCGGGTCGATGGTGAACTACGGCGTCAGCACGTGCGGGTTCATGGTAGAGCTCCTGCAGACGGCGTTCCCCACAAGAAACGTCACCCAGGGGAGTATCAGCATGCGAGCTATGGAACCCATCCAGGCCAACGACGTGATTACCTATACGGGTGAAGTGATAGACAAGCGCGAGGAAGAAGGAAAACGCTTGGTGGACGTTGAGGTCAGGGGCGTCAACCAGATGGGTCAAACGGTTGCTGTGGCCAAGGCTTCAGTGCCGCTCTGAGCTTAGACATGGCTGTACAAGGCAACCTGGATTCACTGAGGCGCGAGGTAGAGGCCAGCGATTTTGATGCTGTGGTAGCCATGTCGCCGGAGAACGTCCCCTATACATCCGGCGTTCTGCTTTGGACGCAACGCTCCATCCGCGACAGGCTAGCCCTGGTGGTCTGGCCCAAAGAGGGATCTCCCACCCTGATAGTGGCGACCCAGGAAGAGGGCTACTGCAGGGAGAAGGGCTGGATAGAAGATATCCGTGGCTACGTGCAGCACGTCAAGTCGCCGATAGACGTGCTGGCGGAGGTGCTGCAGGAGAAGGGTCTGTCGGCGGGGCGCATAGGCTTCGAGCCGAGCTACCTCAGCGTCGACTTCCACAAGGAGCTGGTCGCCGCCCTGCCCGAGGCGCAGTTCCAGGCATGCGAGAAGCTTCTGGAGCGGGTGCGCATGGTAAAGAGCGACTCCGAGATAGAGGTGCTGAAGCGAGCAGCCGTAGCCACGGAACGCGCCCTGATGGCTACTTACTCGACGATCAAGCCGGGAGACGTGGAGTCGGACCTGGTGGCCCGCCTGGGCAGTGAGATATTGCGCGGCGGAGCGGAGCTTCCCGCCTTCCTCTATCTGACCACCGGACCCAACACGGGGCACGCCCATCCCGATCCGACAGACTATCGCATCCAGCCCGGCGACCTGGTGAAGACGGACTGCGGCGGCTATTTCTCAGGCTACTATTCCGACGTGGCGCGCACCGCCGTACTGGGCAAGGCCACGGCGGAGCAGAGGTCCATCTATGAGCGCATATACCAGGTACATAAAGAGACCCTGGATTCGATGAGGCCCGACGCGCTCGCCAGCGACGTGTTCAAGACAGCGGTGGCAGGTTACAAGCGGGCGGAGATATCGTTCTCGCTGTCCTTCGCCGGTCACGGCGTGGGTTACGCCATTCACGAAACACCCATGCTCGCCGCGGACGACGATACGCCGCTGCAACCGGGGATGTTCTTTTCCCTGGAGACAAGGGTGCGCTGGCCGGGGCAGGCCGGCTACCACATAGAGGATGCGGTGCTCATCACGGAGAACGGCCCTGAGCTGGTAACCAGTTTCATGGATACGTCCCGTCTGCTGGAGCTGTGAGGGCCAGGGTACTTCAACGTCCTCCCCGGCGTGCTTAGGACGCGAGGCAGGGGTAGAGGGTCAAGTTCTGGACGGTTGCCCACGTGAGTTGTCGCTTTAGGTTCATACCTTTGACTCAAGAACACTTGACGCTTGGGTTGTTTACCAGTTCTTTAGGATGTAGTCAGCAATTGGAACTGCGCGTTTCGCACCGGCTGGATTGCTAGCGGCAAAGAACAAGTCGAACATTGGCGATTCTGTTGAGTTCTTGAGTACCCTCCTGGTTGGTGCAACTTGCTCGAAAACAGACTTAAGCCGCTCCCTATATAGGTCTGCAATTTGCTCACTTCCTTGTTGCCTTTCCAGCCTCGACTGCTCTCCAAAGAGCGAAAGCTGTGGTGATGGCTTGTAAAGATCTTGCCAGTACTCTCTATGGCCAAAAACTCTGTCAAGACGTCTTGCGAACGGTCTTGCACCTTCGTTGTCTCTAGCCATCATGCGAGTGACAGCGGATAGAGGAAATAGTATCCAGCAATCAATCTTCTTGGAATGTGCAATGGCCCCTACTGTACTCCATGCTACCTGGGTTGCATAAGGATCGAGGAATACAACTGCGCGGTCGTAATTCCCCATTTTGTCACAGAAACTAGGCAGGACGGCGTTAGCATCGCTATTGAATACCTCAATGTTGCGGTCAGGGAACTCATCCTTTAGTTTTTGGATGGAACGAAAAACTGAAGAATCATTCTCAATAAACACAAACTTATCAAAGGGCTTGTCTTGAACTTCGAGCGCTATGCGTGCTGAGCCTTGTCGCAGACCTGTGAAATCACCATAGTCATCTGAAGAGTATCCCATACCGGGAGTCCAAGTTCCTTCACCAGCAAAGGCATCAACGTAAGTGAGGGAGAACTTTTGGTTTTTCAGAACTGTTGTGTATTCATCCAGATAGCGTCTGAGTATCTCTAGCTTGGCATCGGTCCACGGCCCGCCGAAGGGCATACTGCTCATACACTCTCTCCAGTGGCAGGCATCTGAAGCCATTTCTGATCGTCGATGAGAGCGTGGTCACCACCGCGTTTGTTGCGAACGCCGCCCAATTGCTTCAAGAAGAAAGCCACTCCGGCGTTAATGGACTGGTCTCGAAGGTCGCGCACCCAATTCAAATTCATAGGCCGTGCGTTTCGGCCACTTTCACCTCCAACGATTACCCACTGAAGGGCGCCGGAGTCCAGCCAAGGCGTTAGGTCGACCGCTTCAAGCAACGGCTCGGCCGACACGAAACGTATCGGCGCTGGGAGGCGGGACAACACGGTCAGCCTAGCCGCATACTTCTGGTTTTCTACCGACGTGCCCATCCATACGTTAGGAGGCCAGCCCGCCGGGAAGCGTTGCTCATACTTTTTCCACCAAGCAACGGCTCGCCCGGGTCTCTTAGTCAGAACCTGAAACACGTGACCGCGCTCGCGAGAGGCCTCCTCCATAACAGAGAAAATCTCGTACACGAATTCGAACGGGACTCGAGGGTGAAACACGTCAGACATGCTGTTAACGAAGACGTGCCTGGGACTCTTCCACGATAAAGGTGCCTGCAGGCGCTCCGGCATGAGTTGGATCTGGTCTGGACCCGCCTCGTACCCTGGTACATCCATCGCTTTGAGACGAGGGTAGAGTGCGAACATATAGCAGTTGTCACAGCCTGGGGATACGCGAGTGCAGCCGGTCACCGGGTTCCAAGTCTCGTCTGTCCACTCAATAGCCGAAGGCATGTTGGTCCCTCCTAATGCACATATGTTCTAATATCTGCATGGTTATGTCAATAACCATGCAGATTACAAACTCTCCCCTTCGTCACCCCAATTTCTGTACCGTGCCCGTCTCTGCGGCAACCTCAATGGCGTGAAGCAGTCGGTGATGCTTCAAGGCATGTTCGAAGTCAGGCTCCACCGGTCTGCCGTGAAGTATGCCGTCGGAGAGGCGACGGTAGAGCTGAGCAATGTTGAACGGCGGCCCGCCGGGCACGGAGTCGGGGACGAAACTATGCCTGTCGGGAATGAGGATCTCTTTGAAAGCCGCTTCGCCCACGTATCTGTATGAGTCGCCCACCTCCTGCCGGCGTGCGCCGCGAAGAACGACGTCTCCGTACTGGAGCATGAGCGTGGAGGTGGCAATCAAGCTGCCTTGCGTGCCGTAGACCTGCATGCGCCAGCCGGGAGCGGGCCCTGGCGCGGAGGCAACGTGCACGGAGGCAACGCAGCCGCTTTGCAACACGCCATTGACCAGAATATTGTCCGGCGCATCCACGGAAACATCCTCCCCCGTATCGCTGACGTGCCAGGTTGGGACCTGGGTCAGAACGTAGCTGGACAGCTCGACAAAATCGCCGAGACAGAAGCAGAGGGCGTCTATGGAGTGGCCGCTATGGATGCTCAGTACGTTGCCGCCCTGCTTGCGGTCGCCTTCCCAGGCGTTCACGCTGTCGCGCTCCCGGCTGGTGAGAAACATGGTCATGGAGCAGTTGAGCGGCGTGCCCACGTATCCCTCGTCGATGAGCTCTTTCAGATGCATAAACCCCGGCGATACCCTGGCCTGGAGTCCCACGATGTTGGGCAGGCCTTTTTCGACAGCCAATGCCGTCATTTCCTCTGCCTGCTGCACGTTGGCAGCCAAAGGCCATTCGGTGAACACCGGTTTGCTGGCGCGCAGGGCCGCCATGGTCATTTCATAGTGCAGCGGCGCCTTAACGCTGACGCAGACCAGGTCCACTTCCGGGTTGGCTATAAGCTCACGGTAATCGTGGTGGTGATGCCTTGCGCCAAGCTGCTCGGCGGCGCGAGCGGCGGTCTCCGGACGGGAGGTGCCAACCGCAACCATCTCATATTCGGGCAGGGCTTCGATTGCAGGGGCATGGGCGCGTCCGCCCCAACCGTACGCTGCGCTGGCGCCCAGGACACCGACTCTAATCTTCTCAACCATGTTTACTCCTTGTCAGGGATTTTGTAGCAGAACTAGACATGGCAAGTATGCATCCAAATCCCCGTTTTGCGAATCCCCAATCCGGATCAGTTTGCCCAATAAGACTGGCACGGCGCTATGAAGAAGATGCTATGATTAGCTGTGCAGTAGCTCATCCAACACACTTCGACCAGGAAAGCATGGAATACAAGCAACTGGGAAACACTAAATCGCTAGTACCGGATATAGGCCTGGGCACCTGGGCCTACACCGGGGGGCCCGGCCCTCTTCTTAGAGGCATCGAGCTGGGCGCCAATCTGGTGGATACGGCCGAATCCTACGGCACAGAGGAGGCGGTGGGCCGCGCCATCAAGGGGGTGCGAGATAAGGTGCTGCTGGCTACCAAGGTATCGCCGGAGCACTTCCGGCGCGACGACGTCCTTAAGGCGGCGGACGGAAGCTTGACGCGATTGGGCGTGGACTACATAGACCTGTACCAGCTGCACTGGCCCAACCCGAGCATTCCCATAGAGGAGACCATGGAAGCCATGGAATCGCTAGTTAAGGCGGGCAAGGTGCGTTACATAGGGGTGAGCAACTTTTCAGCCGACCAGGTGAAAGCGGCGCAGACCGCTCTTTCCAAGGCGAAGATAGTATCCAACCAGGTGGAGTACAGCCTGGTTAAGAGGGCGGTGGAGAGGGAGCTGCTGGCCTACTGCCAGCAGAATGGCATCACTGTCATTGCCTATAGTCCCCTGGCGGTGGGCTTGCGCAATATAACCAACAAAGACCGTCGCGGGGCACTGAGCAGAGTAGCGGCCGAAACGGGAAGATCGGAGGCCAACGTGGCCTTGAACTGGCTCATCTCCCAGCCCGAAGTCGTGGCTATCCCCAAGGCCAACTCGGAAGCGCACGTTGAAGAGAACTGCGCCGCGTCCGGATGGTGCTTGTCGGAAGAGCATATGAACTGGTTGAGCCAGGCGTTCAGCTAGCCTGGGGGAGCAGTCATGGTAGAGGACGCCCCTTCTCCCGATTTCCCGGAGTTCAAGGACGAAACCGTCCTGGTATGGAACAGCATCGCCGAGTGGTGGGACGATGCAATAGGCGACGGCAACGACTTCCAGACAGTCCTCATAGAGCCGGCGACGGAACGAATGCTGGAGTTGCAGCCGGGAGAGACCGTGCTCGACGTTGCCTGTGGAGCGGGAAGATTCGCCCGGCGCATGGCTGACCTTAGCGCAGACGTGGTTGCTATCGACCAATCCGAGCGTTTTATAAACAGGGCGCGGCGTCGCACAGGGGAGGGTCAGAGCAGAGTCGAGTACAGGGTAATGGACGCATCGGACCCGGAAGCTCTGCTGACCCTGGGGCTGGATCGCTTCGACGCCGCGGTCTGCACCATGGCTCTCATGGACATGGCGATGATAGAGCCGCTTCTCTCAACCCTGCCGCGGCTGCTCAAGCCTGGTGGGAGGTTCGTTTTTTCGGTGGCGCACCCCGTGTTCAACTCGGGCACAGCCCATCAGACGGCGGAGCGATATGATAGAGACGGCGCACTGGTCACCGAGTTCGGAGTACGGGTAACCCGCTATCTGGAGCCGTACGTGCACATGGGAGTCGGCGTACCGAGCCAGCCTCAGCCACAGCACTATTTCCACAGGCCGGTGAGTCTCTTGTTCAACACCTGCTTCAAGTACGGCTTTGTTCTGGACCGGATGGAAGAGCCGGCTTTTCCCGCCGGCCTTGACCTGAGCGGAGAGGGGCCCCTCTCTTGGAATAGGTTTCACCTGATTCCGCCGGTTCTGGCAGCGCGTATGTGCATTCAATAGCTCCAGGCTATAAGGAGGACGGAGGATGTCCTTAGACAAGCTGCAAATATGCATCGCTTTACCACAGGCCTTTCCCGATGGAAAGGTGGACGTGGATTTGATACGTCGTTACTGCGCCAGGGCGGAGAGCCTGGGCTACCATGGTTTGTGGACCCAGGAGCAGGTGCTGGGCTCCACCGCCGTACTGGAGCCGTTGAGCTTGCTGGCCTACGCAACGGCGCTGACCAGCCGGGTACAGCTTGGCGTCTCCGTGCTTGTGCTTCCACTTCACAACCCGGTGCAGCTTGCCAAGCAGATAAGCAGCATGGACCAGATGAGCGGGGGCAGGCTGGTTCTTGGCGTAGGATTGGGCGGCGCAACGGGCAACTATCCCGCATTCGGAATTGCCCAGGAGGCCAGGGTGCGAAGGTTCCTGGAGATAATAAAGGTGATGAAGGCTCTGTGGGCTGGCGGCGCTGCCGGCTACGAGGGAACCTTCTATAAGCTCAACGACGTCTCCATGGAACCCAAGCCTTTTCAGCGGCCGCGCGTGCCCATCTGGTTTGGCGCACGCCATCCCAACTCACTGCGCCGGGCCGTGAAACACGGCGATGCCTGGATGGGGGCGGGCTCCTCATCCTTCGAGGAGTTCAAAGAGCATGCCGGCCTGGTCAAGCGTTACCTTAGAAGGGGCGAAACGCGATCCCGGCGAGTTCACCGTTTCCAAGAGGCTGTACCTGGCGCTGGACGATGACGAGTCGCGGGCTGAACGCAGGCTCAGAGAGTGGTTTGGCCAGTACTACGGCAGCGCGGACCTGGCCAATAGGGTTGCGGTCTGGGGCAGCGCCGGTCTGGTGGCGGAGCGCATTGAAGCGATTGCGGAGGCGGGTGCGCGCCACATTCTGCTAAACCCGGTATTCGATCTGGATGAGCACTTGGAGCAGCTAGCCGAACTCACGGGGCTTGTCAACCGGTAGTCCCGGAGGCCGCGGCCAAGTGCCGCGACTCTGACAGCGCCAAGCGGGAAGCGGATTACTGGCTCCGCAAGACCCTCGCGATACGGTGAAAGCTGGATTGCCTGAACCCCAGTTCCCAGTTGGTGCTCACTTCACCCGCTGGTAGAACGCTTGTAACCCGACGCCACTCATTGCATTGGCCCGTTGACGTGATCAGTGCAACTCCGATGAGTGAACGATGACCGATGCGGTCTATTCAAGGGGACGAACGGGGCACCTAAGTAGCGCTAGATACGTCCTATATCAACGGAACCGTACTATACGGTTCCGAGTGCTTGGGCACCCTGACCTACCCTGCCTGCTGCCTTATCCGTCAGGCTTCTGCTCCCGCAGAGTCTCACACGGGATGCCGTCCCCATCGGGATCCATCCCAAACGGATCATTCTCAGGCCCGCCGAAGGTTTTGAACACCGCACTAGCCTCTTGCCAGTTGTCAAACTCGTGACAAAAGAGGGGCTTTTTCGGCGGGCGCAGTTCCTCACATGGCGTCCCATCCCCATCGGAGTCCAACCCATACGGGTCTCTTTCAGGCCCACCAGCGGCTATGAAGAACTCATTGGCCTCGCGCCACGTGTCAAAGTCGCTACAAAAATAGGGAAGGGGCTTCTTCGGCGGCGGTGGCGGCCGCTGGTCTTCACTGGGAACCGACCCAGGGTCCTTTCGGTCGATAGCTGGTACTGCCGTAGCTGTAGACAGACTGCGGGCGCCTTCTGGCGTCCCTGTCGGCTTCGGCGACGCTTCCCTACTCCCACATCCGGCAACGGCCAAGACCCATACCAACGCTACAACAAGCAGCATGAGGGGAAATCGTGTCATGGTGACATTTTACCAATGTCATTCCAACCCTGCTTGGGTCATGAGCCCCTGCTTCAGCATTCTCTCCGCTCGCTCCCTGTTCAGCCTGCTCCAATTGCTCTTGGGATTGCGCTTGGCGAAGAACAGGAGATAGCTCTCATGGTCTCTCTTGTTGGGCTTGCTATCGATCCATCCAAAGCACAGCGCTTCCTCTACTGCTTCGTCATAGGCAACGCTGGGCGTTTCGCTCTTCTTGTGGTAGATGATCAGCCAAACGTTCTTTTCCTTGTCGTGATGCTCTTGCAACCAGGCGCGCCAGGCCCGGCGGTTTTCGGCGTAGACTTGGTTCGGTTGTTTGACGTCTGCGCTAACGCGGTTCATGGACGTTGACTCGAAGATCAGCCTGGAAGACGGTGACCGCCTGTCCGCTGATGTGCACCTTGTCGCCACTCGTTCTAACACCGACAACGCCGCCCCTGGCCGATGCTTGGTAAGCGGTCATCTCCGCTTTGTTCAGACGGCTTACCCAGAACGGGCCGAGGCAGCAGTGCGAAGATCCGGTTACAGGGTCTTCGTTGACTCCGACCCTGGGGGCGAAGAAACGGGATACGAAATCGTAGGCGTTGGAATCCGAGCGGCTGGTCACTATGAAGCCGCGGCTATCTATCTGTGCCAGGCGCGTGAAGTCCGGCCTGATGCTGCGCAGCACCTCTTCCGATTCGACCTCTACCAGGTAGTCCATCCTGTTCCTGCCTGTGTAACGCGGCTTATATCCAAGGGCCTGAGTCAAGCCGGGCGGCTCCGGCGTCTGCCGCTCCGGTTCAGCGGGGAACGCCATCTCTATGCGGTCTCCGTGGCGGGTTGCGATCAGCCTACCGCTTCTTGTATCGAACAGTGCGGGTTGGTCGTGGTTCAGCCGGCCTGTTTCCCAGAGGACGTGAGCGCTGGCCAGCGTGGCGTGTCCGCAGAGGTCTACCTCAACCGTGGGAGTGAACCATCTCAAATTGAAGCCGTCTCCGTGAGTGTAGAGGAAGGCGGTCTCGGATAGATTCATCTCCCTGGCCACGTGCTGCATCCACTCGTCGGTGGCTGGTCTTTGCAGAATGCAAACGGCCGCCGGGTTTCCCGCAAACGGCTTGTCGGTAAAGGCGTCTACTTGGAATATGCTCTGGCCCATGAGCAGGGTCTACTTGGTTTGCGGCGTTACTGGGTGCCGCGCAGCCTGGGGTCGAGCACGTCTCTCAGTGCGTCTCCAAAGATGTTTACGCCAAATACCGCAATGGTCAGTGCCATGGCGGGGAAGATACCTACCCACGGCGCGCTGGCGAAGTCAATGAGGACGTCGCCTGCCAGCATGGCTCCCCAGGAGATGACGTCAGCGGGGAGCCCTACTCCAAGGAAGCTTAGAGATGCTTCTATGAGCACGGCGCTGCCTATGAGAGACGTAGCCACCACGATCAAAGACGCGAATGTGTTGGGCAGCAGATGACGGAGCATGATTCTCAAGTCGGAAGCACCTATTGCCCTGGCCGATTCCACGTAGGGCATTTCCTTGATGCTCAGCGATACAGAACGGACGACGCGCGCCACTCTTGGCGTAAACACTATGGTCAGCGAAAGAAGGATATTGTTCAAAGATGAGCCGAAGGCAGCCATCAGTGCCAGGGCAAGAAGCAGCGTGGGGAAAGCGGCGGTAGCGTCTATGAACCGCTGCACTATCAGGTCGAAGTAGCCGCCAAAATAGGCGCTGGTAACGCCGATCAACGATCCTATCGCGCCGGCGGACAACATCGATACTAGGCCAACGTAAATGGATATTCGCGAGCCATAGACTACGCGGCTGAAGAGGTCCCTGCCCAGCCGGTCAGTACCGAACCAGTGGGAAGCATCCGGTGCGAAGAGGATTGCCCTGCGGTTTACGTCCCAGGGGTCAGTAGTAGAGAATATGGGGGCTCCGACAGCCATGATGAAGGTAGCTAGCACTATGAAGAGGCCGAAAGCTCCGAGCCGTTTAGTGGTGATGAAACGTTGTAGGGCTCTGATCCGCTTTTCGAGCATGCTTCGGCTCAGACGAGGCGGAGCCAGGACTGACTTACTGATGTCATCCATCTGTTCTCTCATTTCTATCCGTACCTAATTCTTGGATCAAGCCAGGCATAGGTCAAGTCCACGAGGAAGTTTGCCGTTAGCGCTACCAGTGCAAAGTACATGATATAGGCTTGGATCATGGGCAGGTCTCTGATGAACATAGCCTGAATCAGCCCTCTTCCAATTCCCGGTACGTTAAAGACGGTTTCTATCACGACTGTCCCAGAGAACAGAAAGCCTATCTGCACCCCTGCGATGGTCACCACGGGTAGCAGTGCGTTTCTTACGCCGTGTCTCATAATAACGGCGCGCTCTTCTAGTCCTTTGGCGCGGGCCGTACGGACGAAATCTTCTCGAAGGACCTCAAGGAGCTGGGTGCGGGTCATGCGCAGCAATAGACCCTGGCTGGCAAAGCCAAGCGCCACTGCGGGGAAGATCAGTTGCTGGAAGGCGACAGTAGGATTATCCCAGAGGTTGACAAAGGCAATAGGAGGGATCCACCTGAAGTAGAGCGATAGGCCAAGGATTATCAACATACCAACAAAGAAGCTGGGCGCAGCCAGGCCCACGACAGCTATGCTCCTTAGAGTGTAGTCAATCCAAGTGTCCTGCTTTACCGCGGCCAGGACGCCGACAGGTATTGCGATTAGTGAAACTACCACCGCCGTAAATGCCGCAAGCTGTATCGTGATGGGAAATTGCCGCTTTATTTCTCCGGCGATAGGCCTGCCAAGAGCAATGGAATCTCCCAGGTCAAATCTGACCAATTGCCAGATCCAAGTGCCGTACTGCACGTATATGGGATCGTTGAGGCCTAGCTGCTCGCGCAGGCGTTCCAAATCTTCGCGCGTGTAAGTCCCTTCGCCCTCTGCCCCGCCTAACATCAAAGCAGCTACGTCTCCCGGGATGACACGGAGAAGGGTGAAGATGGCAATAGATACTCCAAGCAAAGTGGGGACAAAGAGCACTAATCTTCTTGCAATGTATTTGCGCATAATCTTAGTGTTTTTATATTGAGTACGGGCGCCCGTGAGAGCGCCCGTACTGCCTAGCGACGGTTCTTTAGATTAGGCGTCTGTCAACCATACGTTTTCAAGCGTGAAGTTAGATGCATGGTGTTCCGGCTTGACCCATCCGTTCCAGTTTGCCCTGTGTCCCTGGAGCAGGCCGGGGCGGACCAGACCGATGTATGCAGCATCTTCGTAGAGGATATCCGCCATTTGCTGCAAGAACGGAGCGCGGGTTTCCTCAGTGACGGCCAGTACCTGTTGGGCGTGCAGGGCATCCCATTCAGGGTTGGACCATCCGGTATAGTTGAAGCCGCCGTCTTCAAAGTCGTGGAATATGATGTCGTTGAAGGCATCGGGATCGGGGAAGCTGGCGCCTTTGCTCTCGTTCTCCATATGGAACGCGCCCCTTTGAAGCCGTTCCTGCTGAGTCGCAAAGTCATGTATGATGACCTCGACATCTATGTAAATCTCCTCTAGCTGCTGAGCAACGACTTCTATTTCAGCCCTTGACGAAGAGGTCCCTATGTAGTCGACGCTAATGCGGTTGTTGGGACCATAGCCCAGCTCCTCCATTATGCCCTTGGCCTGTTCAATGAGGTCAGCCTTGACCATGGGGTCCGGGTCGAAACCGGGCAGGGCCTCGAACCACTGTTCAGGGGTCCGAATCCAAGTCCAGCCTATGAAGTAGGGAAGAGCAATGTGGCCGATCCCGTCTTTCGACAGATCATTGACCGCTCCACGGTCGACCGTCATCTGAACCGCCTGGCGTATCTTCTTGGCGCCTGGGTCATCCAGGGGCCCGAACGGAGGCTTCTTAGCGTTGAGCTCGGCGCCGCGCCAGCCCATAGCCAGAACGATGGGGAATACGGCGTCCCCTTCAGCTACTAGAGCATCGGCGTCGCGCTTGCTCATGGTTTCGAAAATCCGGAACATATCGATGCGTCCGGCGCGGAAGCTGGCGGTGCGCGTCGCCGCGTCAGGAATCACAAGCATGGTTACTTCGTCCAGGTAAGGCCGGCCATCCCTGAAGTAGTCGGGATTGCGCTCCCAGGTTACGAAGCTGTCCTGCTGGAAATCTTTGAACATGAACGGGCCGTATCCAACCACCTCATCTGAGCGAAGGTCTCGGTACTCACCGCCCGCAGCGGTATCGATCGGCTTGACGACTCTGCTGGGCTGGGCTGATTGGAACCCGGAGGTGAAGCAAGCAACGAATGCGCCTCTGGGGGTTTTCAACCTGATGGTCAGCTCCATGGGGCCGGTGATCTCTGCACCGCCGTCAGCTACAGGACTACCCATATCATCCCAGACTGGCTTGATGAAGGTTCGCATGCAGCCCTGATAGTTGCCATGGACTCCGTTGGGCCGCTCCACTATGCGTACAATCTGCCAGAAGGCGTCTTCCGCCGTAAACGGCTCACCACCGTGGTCGGTAACGCCGTCACGGAGCTGCAGAACCCACTCACTGCCGTCAGCGTTTGTTGTCCAGGACTCTACCAGGTCACCTTCTACTGTGACCCGGTCTGTGGGGTTGACGCGCAACAACTGCCCCCAGACATTGCCCACGGAACCCAGAGTGGTCCAGCGGAACTGGGAGTCCAGGTGATAGGGGTCGAAGGAACCCTGTGACGTTACAGAAATGCTTATGCTGCCGCCATATTGTGGCTGGTCACCAGGTGGGGGGGTTGGCGTGGCCTGCATGGAAGGCGTAGGCGTTGCCGTGACCAGCGGCGGCGGTGGCTGGATAGTTGGAGTTGGCGGCAATGGAGTAGGCGTTTCTTCTTCTGAAGGCCCGCAGGCAAGAACAAACAGCAAGGCCATGGCCAGACCTACTCCAAGGAAATACCTTAATACGAACCTGTGTTTCATAACTTGCACCCCCGAACCGAAAATGTGTTCCCGGTATTGGTAGTGTTGTTGATTTGTTTGGGTTTGTCAATATATCGGGGGCTGTTTCCGTAGAACTACTATAGCCGGCTACGCTCCAGCATGGGCTGCGAGCGCCATTAGAAGAGAGGAGAGGAGGAACTAGGACACGTTGTCAAATTGCTTTGTTTTTAGCCAGCTCCGTCCCAAGTTCTACGTCACGGTACGGTAGGGAGGGCAGTTCCCGCTGGGAGCAGCTTGTACTCCACTAGGGCGTTTTCCCACCGGAGAGCACTCTGTACCGCGCTGGCACCGTCGTAGATGGATTCCTTATAGAGCATCGGAGCATTCTCCACCAGTTCGGTCCTTCTGAGCCTTCCGTTAGACTGTTGTTTTTCGTATATCAGGCTTGCCCTTTCGCTAAGTGTCCCCTGCTCCTTGACCGCAACTCCTCTGTTCTGGAGCGATTGTGGGAGTGCCCAAAAGGAGTCCACAATACTCGACAGCGTACCAGAGAAATCGTGGTTCAGGACGAACTCTTCCCCTGTCTGAATGTCGGTGTATACAAGAGCCCCGTTGATCAGCTTTGAGTAACCGAGCAGTACACCCGCCTGTGTCCGCAGCGTTGCGACGGCATCACTGATTTGGCCGTCGTCGCCTGCGACAAACCAGTTCTCACTTATGGTCGTGCTGGGGTATGAGCCGGAACCGCCGGGTCCTAAGGGGTCCTTCTGGTATTTCAACACTTTGTAGTAGAGCGGCTGGCCGGCAGCTATGCCGGTCAGTAGGGATTGCTTGTTCTGCTCTGAGGTTGTTGCCGTCGGCGTGGGGGTCACCGTCGGGGTGGGCGTTGGTGTTGGTGGCAGGGTAGCGGTCGGCGTAGGAGTAGGGGTCGGCTGAGCGCAGCCTACCAGCAGCAGGAAGAGAACAGCTACCAGGGCACTATAGACTTTCATGGGGACGGGTCTCCTTGCCGCTATTTAGCACGATTCAGGCGCAGTGATTTCTGCGCTGGGCAGCCGGCGCTAGGCAGGGTGGGAATCGAGACGACGAGAGTCGTTGACGCTGCCGTCCGTGTCATAAGGGACTGTGTTGGACCTGAATACCCTGTGGACACCGGTTATGGTTGTGGCGTCGGTTGCCTACATAAAGTGATACCAAAGGCTACGGGTGCCATGCTGGCTAGGTACCGGCCCAGTCCATGGGCGGGTGCTTCTGATGATGGTCCGTTGCCTGCTGGTAGGCATGGCAAACGCGGAACAGGGTATGCTCGTCCAGGGGGCGGACGCCCAGGTGCCAGCCCACCGGCAGGCCAGACTCGGTGAAGCCTGCCGGGATGGAGATGGCGGCAGCGCCGGCCATGCTGAACGATCCCGTCCCGCCGCCGCGGGCCATGACCGCGGTACGGGCGTCCTCACGGCTCTTGACGGGCGACTCCGTAACGATTGGACCCGCAGGGCCCTGGCCGGTAGACCCGACGAGGACGTCGTATTTGTCGAAGACGTCGAGCATAGTCTGGCCCATCAGTGCCCGCGCCCTGGGAGCCAGCGTCTGTAGGCCGGCGGGGATGAGGCAGCCGACCAGCAAGCGGACTCGTGTGTTGTAATCGTAGTCCATGTACCGTTCCCTAAGGTGGCCGCGGTGGTAGCTGGCCGCCTGACCGTCGCAGATGGCGGTGTGTACGCCGTGCATCTTCTCCATGAGCGGGATGCTCACCGGTTCCACCACTGCGCCAAGCTGTTTGAGGACGTCTATGGCCTGGGACACTATGTCCCTGGTCTCCGGCCCCACCTGGTCGCCCATCATCTGCTGAACTATGCCGACCCGCAGCCCCTTGACGTCGCCGGTGAGCGACGCGGAATAGTCGGGCACGGGATCGCGACTTGTGGTGGGGTCATTCGGGTCGTACCCGGCGACGGCCTGGAGCATGATCGCCGTGTCCTCGGCGCTCCGCGCCAGGGGTCCGGCGGTATCCAGCTCCCAGGACAGGGTAAAGATACCCTGGCGGCTCAGCCGGCTCCAGCTGGGGCGCAGCCCGGCGATGCCGTTTACGGATCCCGGCCCGCGGATGGAGCCGCCGGTGTCGCCTCCCATTGAGCCGCTGAGAAGCCCGGCGGCGACGGAAGACCCAGAGCCCGCCGACGACCCTGCGGGGCTGAGGTCGAGCCGCCAAGGGTTGCGCGGAGCCTCTTTGTTGAAGAACTCCAGCGTTCCTCCCATGTGGAACTCGTGAGTGGCAAGCGTACCCATGATGACCGCTCCGGCCTGGCGGAACCGGGCGATGATGGTGCAGTCTTCCCCGGCGATATTGTCGTCGTAGGCGTCGCAGCCGCCCGTGTTCAGGTGGCCTTTGATATCGAACTGGTCCTTAACGCCAACCGGGATGCCATGCATGAGGCCTCTGTAGTTTCCAGAGGCGATCTCCTGTTCCGCCTGCTTTGCCTCGGCCAGCGCTTCGTCGGCCAGCAGCAGATTGAAGGCGTGGAGGTGAGGGTCGTATTTTCCGATGCGCTCCAGGTAGGTGCGAGTCAACTCTACCGGTGAGAGGGCCTTTGACTCTATGAGGTTGGCCTGCTCGCGGATGGTCATGAAGGCGACTTCGTCAGTGTGAGGCGTCCCGTTTTCCTGCGCCGGAGCAGCGGCCCCCGGAGAACGCTGGGGCACGCCGCGGGAGGGGAGGACGGGCCAGGGCTCGGTATGGTAGACATCGAGTTGGTCAAGCTGGACGAGTCCTTCTATGAGGGCGTTGATGCGGTAGTGGACCTCGGTGAATTCAGGCTCTGGGGGATCGAAGCCCTGGATGTTAAGAATGGAGCGAATGACGTCTCTGGAAAGGTCTGCCATGATTGCCTCCACTTGTTGATGCCGCAATACTATCACGATAGTAGAGCTAGGCAACGCCCTTGTCTGGGATTTGGTCGCAGAGATGTTCTTGGTGAGGGTATAATCGGGTGCAAAAGCACAGGGGGAGAAACTATGAGCAAGAGCGAGGAGATTTCCAAAGAGGTGGGGACGGAGCTGCTGTTCGAGAACGACAGGGTCAAGGTATGGAGCATGGCGCTGGAGCCTGGTGAAACGTCGCCGTACCACCAACATGAGAACGACTATGTATTTGTCTACACAACGCCGAGCCGGATCAGTAGCAACAGGCAGGCGGAGGAAGGACAGGTGAGGGAGTTTGAGGAGGGGTACGTTCAATATACGCAGGTGGGCGGCGGCATCCAGCACAGCATCACGAACGTATCAGACATACGGCATCACCAGATCATTGTGGAGATGAAGGGAGGAAGCACCTCGGCGACGCCGCAGCCGCCGGAGAACAACGGCCGTTCGCGGGTCGCGGGCTGAGGAGCGCACTTCACCGCCGCCCCTGGACTCCCGACCCCGCATCAAGTGCGGGGCAGGCTTTTCGGGAGTGACGGCGTGGGGTGTTCCTGAACCGAAATGACAAGTAAGACCGTAGCGATGAGAACGTTCACAATAATGCTATTGTTCGGACTTGCAGTGATGCTGTTGGGTTGCGGCCTCCTCAATGGCGGGGAGGAGTTCCCAGAGAGCGAGCCCGTGACGCCGACGGTGGAGCCGGCAGCAGTATCGGAGGGCCAGCAGTTCTCGGGCACGGCGCCGTTAATCTATTTAGGCCCCCGTTCGCTCGATGAGAGGATTCTTGCGTCTCCCGTGATCGCCAGGGTGCGGCTCGACTCCACCACCTCGACGGTAGAGTCCGGCACTACATACGAAGGCCAGAAGTACTTGGCACTCCTGGAGTTCAACTTCAGCGTTCAGGAGTATCTGAAGGGCAGCGGCGCCAGCAACATCGTGGCCGTGTGGGCCGCCGCACCATTTTTCGACACACGGCAGGAGGCCGAGGCGGTGCTGCCGGACATTGTCGCGGACCGGGACACCCAGTGGGATGACCGGGAGGCGATCGTCTTTCTACAACAAGACTACGGGGGATTCCTCTCTAGTACAGAGGAGGCGGATCGATACTACCTGGCATGGGGTGGTAGCTGGACCATACCCGACGACGGATACAGCATAGCCAGCCTGCATAACAAGCTGTGGCTGCCCGCCGAGGCGGCAATTGGAGCGCCGTCGCAGTCCAGCGGGGACCAGCAGAGCTTCCTCATGGACGTGCCGCCGGACACGGGGACTGCGCCCACGATAACGCTGGGTGAGGTGAAGAGCCGGATCGCGGGAGTTGCAGCGAAGCAGAACGCCGGAGACGGCTCCGAAGAGTACCTGGAATGCGTGAGGCTTACGTATGAGTACGAGGCGATGGACCGCCACTATTGGGCAACATATCCCGACAGGTCAGGGAGCGTTTATGGCAATTCTCCTCCTCACGAGCATGAGTTGGACTCGGGTTTGGCCATGGGGAGTATATTGTACGAGGATGAGTTGGGCTTCGGTCCAACGGCTGACAACCTGAATCAACTCTGGCTTGACGGTGGTGACGCATCCCTGTTCAACGTCGAGCTTGGAAATGCGGTTCCCTGGGACAATTCGGGGGACGGAGTGAACGACTCCATCTACTACAATCGTAGTGTGGTGTCAGCACGCCCGCTTCCTGAAGGGATGTACAGGTTCCACTTCAACAGCGTTTGGGCTGTATTTGTTCCCTGCGACGGGTACACGGTCCGCTACGAGTGGACGGTCGCGGTCAATACACCAGAAGGTACGCTGCACGAGGCGTTCTTCGATCCCGTGACCGTCGGCACGGCGGTGGCGGCAGACAGCACCAACGGCGTGCTGGAGCCCGCTACGTTCAGCGACGCCAACGGTGCGTCGGCGACCATAGAGCGCATTGCCTGGGAACCCGGCACCGGAGGGTCGGGCACGGTGAAGCTGAAACTCTCGCCCCACACCGGTATTGCGGGTCACTCCGTGAACTTCATCGCCCTGGACGGCTCGGTGCCGTTGTCCCTGCAAGTTGCCGACGCCACGGTGGATGCGACGACAGGGACGCTGAGTTGGACGGTGACGTCGCAGCCGTGGCAGAATGGTGACAAGCTGATGCTGCGGGTTCATCAGGAGTGACGGTGGGGGCTGTTCGGTCGGAGTGGTTGCCGCTAGGCGCATCTGTCGATACAATCCCTGCGCCGTAGATTCTGAGACGAGGTCTGTGATGTACGAAAAGAGTATGCTGAGCCTGGATAGCTGCATGAGGGCAATAGAGGCGATGACGGCGGAGTTCAACAGGGAGCAGGGGCGCTCGCCGGTGGACATGGCGATAGTGGACGATATGGGGAACCTGCTGGTGTACGTTAGGATGGACCGCTGCTTCCGTCCCACGTTCGCCATGAGAAAGGCGTATACGTCGGCGATCAGGGGAACGGATACCGGCGCGTTCGCGGAGCGGCTGGCGGCGCAGGGGAGGACCCTGGCCGAGATAGGAGACCCTCAGCTGATTACGACGCGCGGGGGAGTGGTGGCGCGGAAAGATGGCGTGGTGCTGGGCGCGATAGGCGTGGGTGGCCTGCCCTCCGCTGAAGACGACGAGAAGATTGCCAAGGTGGGGCTGGAGGCGCTTCTGGGGGGTTGAGCATACTTCTGTGACGTACCGTTAGGATTAAGGCATGCCCCCCAGCGTTCAGCGACTTATTCAACTCAACAAAGAACTACGACGGCCCGTGCCGACTGTCCTTCTAAACAAACGTTGTCAGCAATTTGAGGCACCTGCCTATGTACCGTTCATGTACTTTGGTGCAAAGGCACTTAGCACACACGCGGCCATTCTTACACTCTCCGCTCAGAAGGCTGGCTTGGAAGCCGCGATGCTCTCGAGATCTCTATTTGAGACCGGAATTACGGCCTTCTGGATTATTCAAGACGTTGAGAACCGATTGCCTATGTTCAATGGGGCACTCTGGCACGTCCACAGAAAGTTCAACCGGACAGTACAGAGTAGGCGCTCCGATATTCCAGACGACGTGATGAAAGAACTTGAGACGTCCTCGAGGTTAATAAACCCAGCGGTAGATAATTATTCAAAGAAATATGGAAGAAAGAAACCTGGAAGTTGGGGTAGCGTTTCGTTCAAGGAAATGGCAGAGAGCCTCAACTTAGGCGAACGATATGATTTTGTATACAGCATTCTGTCCGACTTGGAACACACAGGGCCTGGTGGCATCATTCACTACATACGCCAGTTCCCATCAGGAGAAATAGGTGTTGTCTCAACAACAACCGCATGGATGTTGACAGCAGCTCTGCAGGAAAGCTACATGTCACTGTTAATGGCTCTTGAACCGGCAAATATAGCTTTAGGGCTTCAACTCGAAGGGCATTTGGATGATGCTAGAAGCAAGTTATCGGAAGTGTTTGCCACTTGATCATCTGCATTCTAAAACTAAGCCTTGAGTCAATATCTTGGGGATTTCATGTCTGAAGGAACTCTGTTGAAGGAGTCACAAATGAAGGAGTCACAAAGTTTACAGATAGGACTGGCGACCCGGATGGGATTCGAACCCACGATCTCCGCCTTGACAGGGCGGTGTGTTAAGCCAGACTACACCACCGGGCCGCAAAGGCTAATTATACGCAACGATATCCAATTAGGAAAGGGGCGCTAGACGCCCTGCTCGATCTGTTCCCGCTGCCAGCCGTAGTCCACTTCGCCTTTGTAGAACCTCTCCGGGTGCTCCACGGCCCAGATCTGCTTTCGTATGACCCAGTTGTCCGGCTCAAGGTCTCGTCCTATCTTCCATGCCGACAAAGCGCCCGCGGTATCGCCTTCCTTGTAGAGATCGACGCCGCGCTGGAAGTGCTCTATGGCCTCCTTGTGGTTGGGACCGCCCATGGTGTCTTCCTGCATACGCTCGGCCAGCCACTGCGGGGATGCGCCCTGGGCCCAGCCTTCGGCAAGCTCGGCGTACTCCTGCTTGCGGATATCGAAGCCGCCGTACTTCTGGTAGTTGAGCAGGCCCGCCTCATCTATGAGGAGGGCGTTGGGCACGGCCTTGAAGCTGAACAACCGGCTCAACAGGTTGTCTTCATCGACCAGGGTGGTGTAGGCGGCGCCGGCCTCTTCGACATAGGGACGAGCTTTCTCGGCGCCCTGGGCGTCCATGGCCACGGTCACCACCTCTATGCCCTGATCTTTGTACTTGGTGTAGAACTCCTGCCATACAGGCAGTTGGCTGCGGCAGGCTCACCAGGAGGCCCACATGAAGAGGGCGACGCGCTTCCCCCTCAAGCCGGAGAGGCTTACGGGTCTACCGTCGAGGGCGGGCAGGGTAAAGTCAGGAACGTCTGAACCTATGCGGAGCGTCTCAGTTGTCATGGTAGGGCTCCTTATCTCGCTGGGATTCAAGGGCGTCTCTTTTCATTATTGTAGCCCGCTCATGGTGAGCTTGTCGAATGAGAGGAGGTGACCGTTTGTTTATATTAAGCGTGGCTTCAACAGAGTTCTTGTTACAAAGGCAAAAGGAGGTATGCTTAACTTAATATAACGCGCATGCACCCCTGCACTTACAATAGTGATCGGATTGTCAAGCGTTTCTGGCCACTTGCGGATTAGCACCAGAAGTCGTAGTTGAAGCAGATCTCGTTAGCCCAGTAGATGATTGCCTAATGTCTACCAAGCTAGTAAAGTTTGTGGCTAAGATGCAGGGACTTTTGATCGTCCCCGACTGCGCTATTCTGGGCTCACGTAAGGAATTTAAGCATGGTTGATGCGTTGGTTACACCCAATGTGCTCACATGGGCACGGCGGAGACGCAATCTAGGTGTCCATGAACTCGCTGCCAAATTGAACGTTAAGCCTGAAGCGATAGGCGCATGGGAGGCGGGCGAGAAACGCCCGACGTTCCGCCAGGCTCAGCGATTTGCTCAAACACTTCATGTTCCTTTTGGATTTCTCTATCTATCTGAACCTCCAATCGAAGAGCTACCCATTCCCGACTTTCGCACTACCCATGAGCAGCCTTCCCAAGAACCCAGTCCAGACTTCTTGGACCTACTGAGCCACGTGCTGGGGAAACAAGCATGGTTTCGGGAATACCAACAGTCGCAGGGAATTGAGGAACTCCCCTTTGTTGGCCGGTTCACACCCAGAGATTCGGAAGAGGATGTCGCGGCCGATATACGCCAAGTGATTGACGTCGAAAAAGCCAGGGAGCAGGCCCCGAACTGGGAGGGGTTTCTAAGGGAGCTAGCACGAAACGCCGAGCGCTCTGGGATCATGGTCTTGCGCAGTGGGGTGGTTGGTAACAATAACCATCGTCCTCTGGACGTTGAAGAGTTTCGTGGCTTTTCCGTAGGCGACCATGTCGCCCCATTGGTTTTCATCAATGGGCGTGACTTTAAGGGCGCCCAAATTTTCACCTTTGTTCATGAGCTTGCCCATATCTGGTCTGGGCAAGGGGGCATATCCAATCCCAATTATGGTCTCCTTTCGGAACAGCAAGACAGTTCGATAGAGCGGTTCTGTAACCGGGTCGCCGCGGAAACGCTGGTGCCAGGAGAGGACTTCCAGAACCAATGGGTGCCCGATAGCTCAAGATTGCAAGCTAATCTCAGGAACCTGAGCAGCCAATACAAAGTTAGCGCCATGGTGATTTTGCGTCAGGCTCACGACCACGATTTCCTGTCGGTTGCAGCGTATCGAGAAGCTTACAATCAACTTGTCGAGCAATCTGCGAAGGCCGAACCTATGGGTGAGTCCGGTGGAAACTTTCACTACACTCTGATTGCACGTAACGGAATCGCCTTCACTTCTGCTGTCGTTACCAGTGCTGCTGACGGAACACTGTTGAGCAGTGAGGCCGCCGACCTGCTCGGAATAAAGGTCAAAGCCCTTCCTGGCATTGCCAAGCACCTCTTCGGAAGTGACCTGAACCTTGGTTGAGTACTGGCTGGACAGCAATGTTTTTATTGAGGGGCTAAAGGGACCGTATGGCTTTGACATTGCACCCCGTTTCTGGACCCTGTTAGATGAATTGATATCCGATAGCCGAATATCATGCCCGGCAATGGTCTACAATGAGTTGTTGGACACACAGGACGATCTAGCTGACTGGGCTCAGAATCGAAGAGTGTCGGGTCTATTTGTACAGCCCAACGCAGATGTACAAGAGGCTTACAGGGCAGTAGTCGGATACGTGACGCAACATTACCCTAACAACCAAGCTAGACGTAGATTCCTGGATAGGGCGGATCCCTGGGTGATGGCCCATGCCATGGCTCAAGGAGGCTCCGTTGTAAGTCTGGAAGGACGGGCTCTGCAAGCATCGCAACAGGTGAAAATCCCAAACGTCTGCGACCACTTCGGCATACGATGCCTCAACACTTACCAGATGCTGCGGGAACTAGGGGTCTCGTGGAACAGCTAATGCAAACGGGCCCAAACTCATGGCGACGCCCCGCCTCCAGCGCCTCATAGCGGTCGTCTCCTCAGTCTAAATGCGCGGTTTCCAGATTCCAGTCGATCTTCAAGCCCAGCACTATTAGGTACCCACATCCTACCCCGTCTTGAAGCGGCGCAGGCGCAGCGAGTTGCTGACCACGCTGACCGAGCTGACGGCCATGGCGCCGGCGGCGAGTACGGGATTGAGGAAGCCGTACTCTCCCAGGAAGTAGCTCAGGGCGGAGGGCACGCCGCCACCGGCAAAGAACAGGTAGAGGACACCCGCCGCTACGGGGATGAGCGCCGTGTTGTAGAAGAAGGCCCAGAACAGGTTCTGCTTGATGGTGCGTACGGCGGCATGCGACAGTTTGACGGCCCTTGGTATGGCGCGTACGTCGTCATGCATGAGGGTGATGTCGGCGGCTTCCATGGCGACGTCGATCCCGGCGCCTATAGCTATGCCTACGTCGGCCTGGGCCAGCGCCGGTGCGTCGTTGATGCCGTCGCCGACCATGGCTACGGTGTGGCCTTCCTGTTGGAGGGCTTGCACCTGTGCCGTCTTCTGGTCCGGCGTCATTTCCGAGAGGACGCGTTGGATGCCGGCCTCCGCGGCGATAGCGCGGGCGGCGCGGGGGTTGTCGCCGGTGAGCATGACGATTTCAAGGCCCATGTCCTGCATGGTCTGTACGGCCTGTTTCGACTCGGGGCGGATGGCATCGGCCACGGCGATGACGCCCTTCACCTCTTGGTCTAAAGCGACGAACATGGGGGTCCTGCCCTGGTCGGAAAGCTCACTCGCCTTCATTTCCAATCCGTTGAGGGCGTATTCCTTTAGCCGCATCAGCGCCAGGTTGCCCAGGGTGACCACTGATCCGTTGACCCTGGCCTCTATGCCATGGCCGGGCAGGGCCTGAAACTCTGCGGCCTGGTCAAGGGTGAGGCCTCGTTCCTCTGAAGCGGTGACGATGGCCCTGGCGAGGGGGTGCTCCGAGCCGCGCTCGGCGGATGCGGCCAGCCTGAGCAGGTCGTCTGCCGCTATGCCCTCCGCCAGGATGTCGGTGACGGCGGGTTTGCCCAGGGTGAGGGTGCCGGTCTTGTCCAATACCACGGTGTCCACCTTGTGGGCGCGCTCCAAGGCTTGGGCGTTGCGAATCAGGATGCCGCCCTCGGCGCCCTTGCCGGTGGCGACCATGATAGCGGTGGGCGTGGCAAGGCCGAGGGCGCAAGGGCAGGCGATAACGAGCACGGCCACCATGTTGAGTAGGGCGAAGGTGAAGGCCGGGTCGGGTCCCAGTAGCAGCCAGGTGACAAAGGTGGCGGCCGCTATGACAATTACGGTTGGGACAAAGTAACTGGATACGACATCGGCTAGGCGCTGGATGGGCGCTCTGGAGCCTTGCGCCTCTTCCACGAGCCGGATGATGCGGGACAAGGCGGTGTCCTTGCCTACTTTGGTGGCGCGGAACTGGAAGCTGCCTGTCTTGTTGATAGTGGCGGCGTAAACCGGCGATCCCGTCTCCTTCTCCACGGGAATGCTCTCGCCGCTGAGCATGGACTCGTCTATGGCGGATGCGCCCCGGGTCACCTCGCCGTCCACGGGCACACTCTCGCCGGGGCGCACAATGACAAGGTCGCCGGCGACCACCTGCTCGATGGGTACGTCGATCTCAGCGTCGCCGCGCATGACGCGCGCCGTCTTGGGACGCAGTCCCATCAGCTTGCGTATAGCCTCGGAGGTCTGGCCCCTGGCCCTGACTTCCAAGAACCGGCCGAGCAGGATGAGCGCGATGATGATGGCGGCGGTATCGAAGTAGACGGCGTGCTCCACGCCTTCAGCGGCGAAGAGGTTGGGGAACACGGTTATCAAGGCGCTGAAGGCGTAGGCTACACCGGTGCCCAGCGCGATCAAGGTGTTCATGTTGGTCGTGCCATGCCTGGCGGCACTCCAAGCTCCCTTGTAGAACTGGGCTCCGGCCCAGAACTGCACAGGAGTTGCCAGCGCCCACAGCACGTACCAGTTTTGCAGGAAGGAAGGCATCCAGGGGAACCACTCTTTGAAGCTGCCAAGGAAGATGACGACGCCAAGCCCGCCAGCGATGAGAAATCGGTTGCGCTGTTCCTTGATGAGCCGGGTGCGGGCCAGGCGTTCCCTGTCGCGCTGCTCCTCCTCTTCTCCGGCTATACCCTCCACGGCGTAGCCTGCGCCGGCCACGGCACGGTCGAAATCCTCCAGGGTAGCGACGTCTCCCAGGTAGTGGAGGGTAGCGCGCTCCGTCGCCAGGTTGACGTCCACGGAGACCACGCCCTCAACCTCCTTGAGCGCCTTTTCCACGTGGAACACGCAGGCGGCGCAGGTCATGCCTCCTATGTTCAGGCCTATCTTTTGCTTCTCTATGTCTTGAAGGGTCAAGCGTTACTTCTCCGAAAGGTTGTAGAGCTGTACGAGCTCGTCAAGGACCTCTTGGTCATGGCCGTTGCGCACGCCCTCTAGGACGTGGGTGTGCAGGTGGCCATCCAGCAGCTTGGACTCCACCTTCTGGATGGCCCGGCGCACGGCGTAGGTCTGCTTTAGGATGTCGACGCAATATTTCTCATCCTCGATCATGCGGCGGATGCCGGCCAAGTGTCCTTCTATATAGCTTAGCCGCTTCAGCGAGTCTTGCTTTACTTCAGGCAGCATTTCTAATCTATCCCCCGTGCTCATAACCCCCTTCCAGGGGGTATGGGTAGTGTATATGGGAAGCGGGTTGGGGTCAAGGGGGCTCCAAGGCACTCCGCCTCACCTGATTCTCGACCTACAACCCCATTGAGAAGGAGCCTGGCTACTGTCGGACATTTACGTGTCTTTGGAGACCGCATCGCAGTTATTCAAAGGTCTTCTTCCGTGGGAATGGTGTGCATATTGCTACTGCTCCCTCTCATCCTGAGCTTGTCGAAGGAAATGAGCGGGAGCAACTCCGCCCGCAGTCTAACCACTCATATGGTTCCCTTCGGCTACGCTCAGGGTAAACTCTAGGCTCACCATGAGCGGTTACCAACCCCCTCCGCTTGACGCTCCGCCCGGTAAACGGCTAGCATGGTTAACCGCCATGACTAATGCGTTTGTCCAGACATGTTCTTGTATGTGTACTCACCATGTGGGGCAAAGTCGCTTGTAGTACGTGGCTGTTCAACAGGCAACAAAGCCCCTCGTAAACCAAGGTCGAGGGGCTTTTTATTTGTAGGAAATACAGGAGGAAAGAACGATGGCCGATTATGCAAATCCAGATGTCCTGGTAGATACCGAATGGGTGGCCCAGCACGGCCAGGACCAGAACGTGCGGCTACTGGAGGTCGACGTGGACACCACGGCGTACGACCAGGGTCACATAGAGGGCGCCGTGGGCATCAACTGGAAGTCGCAGCTCCAGGACGGCGTGCGCCGCGACCTGACGAGCAAAGCAGATTTCGAGAAGCTCATGTCGGAGTCCGGCGTGGGCAACGACACCACCGTGGTGGTCTACGGAGACAACAACAACTGGTTCGCTACCTGGGCGTACTGGCAGCTCAAATACAATGGTCACAAGGACGCCCGCGTGATGAACGGGGGACGCGCCAAGTGGCTTGCCGAGGGCAGGCCCACTACAACAGATGCGCCCAGCCATGCCGCTGCCAGCTACACGGCAGAGGAGCCGGACGATTCTATCCGCGCATTGCGCGACTACATTACAAGCAATTTATCCAGCCTGGAGCTTGTCGACGTGAGGTCTCCCGCCGAATACAGTGGGGAGCTCCTTGCGCCGGAGCACCTGCCGCAGGAAGGCGCTCAGCGCGGCGGCCACATTCCAGGCGCGGCCAACGTACCCTGGGCAACCGCCGTAGCTGAGGACGGCACGTTCAAGTCCGCCGATGAGCTTAGCGAGATATACGGCGGTAAGGGCATAAGCGGCGACAAGGAGATAGTAGCTTACTGCCGCATAGGGGAGCGGTCTTCCCACACCTGGTTTGTCTTGAGTGAGCTGCTGGGCTATCCCAATGTGCGCAACTACGACGGTTCCTGGACGGAGTGGGGATCCGCAGTAGGCGTGCCGGTGGAGAGATAGTCCGCCGTTTGCCATAGGCAATACGCTGTAACGGAGCGTGAGTTGCGTTGCGAGTAGTCTTGGTATGGAAAACCGCTACCAGTTGCAGAGGACGTCAACGACCTAGATGAGCTGGATATGCTCGTCTATCAGAGCCGCCTTATCGGGGAGGAGCCGTCGCTGGTGCTCTGGGGCGGAGGAAACACCTCCCTGAAAGTGACCAGAGCGGACTTCCGGGGCAGGCAGGTCAAAGCGATGCTGGTCAAGGGGTCCGGCTCCGACATGAAGTCGGCGCTGCGCAGGGACTTCCCTGCTCTGCGCATGGACGATGTTCTGCCACTCTTCGAGCTGTCCCAGATGTCCGATGACGGGATGGTGGAATATCTGTCGCATTGCGTCATGGACCCCGGATCGCCGCGTCCTTCCATAGAGACGCTGCTCCACGGCTTTCTGCCGCAAAACAGCGTCGTTCATACGCACGCGGACGCCATTCTCTCCCTGACCAACACGCGCAACGCATACAAGGTGCTGGCGCAGGTCTTCGGCTCGGATGTCATAGTGGTGGAGTACCAGCGGCCGGGCTTTCTCCTCGCCAAAGAGGCGGCTACCGCTGTTTTGAAGCGACCCGGAGCCAGGGGCTTGGTGCTGCTCAACCACGGCCTGATCACCTGGGGTCCCACTCCCCAGGCCGGCTACCAGGCCCACGTGGAGCTGGTTAGCGAAGCGGAACAGTTCTTGGAAGCGAGAGCGTCTGCCAAGGTCCCGTTTGGCGGGGTAAAAATAGGGAATTATATACAATCCTGTGCAAAGGGGAGTTCTTTATGAAACGGAATAAGGCTATGAGAGTTTGCTTGCTAATCGGGATTTCCATGCTGTTCCTCGCCTGCACAGGCCCGCCTGGTGCTCAAGGTGCGCCCGGTCCGGCTGGCCCGCCCGGTGCTCAAGGTGCGCCCGGTACGTCCGGCCAGGCTGGTGCTCAAGGTGCGCCCGGTACGTCCGGCCAGGCTGGTGCGCCCGGAGCGCAAGGCCAATCAAGCGAGTCCGCGCCCACTACCTACAGCGCCGAGCTGTACGACGATTGCAACGAGGCTTTCAACTCGTTTTCTTCGGCTGGA
Source organism: Dehalococcoidia bacterium (assembly GCA_965261445.1). Taxonomy (GTDB): domain Bacteria; phylum Chloroflexota; class Dehalococcoidia; order Lucifugimonadales; family QGNO01; genus DAOUJH01. The sequence goes on from CBDHCW010000018.1 coordinate 44,032, forward strand.
TTGCGTAGCTTCCTGGTGGCCTCCGGCGAAGGCGGCGACCTGGTGGGACTGACAGACAGCGACCTGAAAGCTGTTTTCAGGCTGGGTTGCCTGATGCTGGCTATGGGCGGTGACGTACCATGGGCCGAGATCATTGCCGACAGCTAGAAAAGCCGAAAACCCACAAGACAGTTGAGGATGCTCTAATGGGACGGAGAAAACACGAGTTGGGACGGCCACTAAAGAGAGTCTACCCCCCCAGGATAGACGCCACGCCGGAGGAAATAGCCGAGCGGTTTATGCGTGTCCCTGGGGATGCAAAGGTGAAGGAACGGGAATACCAGTGCGCCGCATGCGGCAAGGTGGTTAACTATCCCGATGTTCTCAACCGAGCTGATAGGTGCTCGGAATGCGCCTAAGGGGAGGGGATATGGAGCGGTACAAAGGTCGTTTGATAAAAGCTGACCCCGCAGACCCACGCCGATGGTACGTCTATTGTGTCGGGGCAAAAGGGTTCCCTGTGCTCTATATTGGGATTTCGCCTAGCCCGTCATGGCGCTTTCAGAAGCACATGGAGAGATTCAAGGTGGCTCCACAGCCACTATCCCTAAGAGTGCACTCTGTTGGATTGCAGCGTGTAGATGCTCGCCGTATGGAGATAGACCTCCACGAGAAATATCCTCATGCTCGCACGATAACAACGGCATTAGAGCATCTGGTTGGAAAGAGCCACTTTGCACAGGATTGTATATAATTCCCTAAAAATACCTGCCCAGGAGGAGGCGGAGCGCCGGCGGGTGGCTGGTGTGGTGACGCCTGTACTCAGGTCGCTGCTCAGCACTTCGTCGGAGAATCGCGTCCTGGTGCGATTCGAAGACAGCGCGGACGTTCTCGAATTCGCTTGCTCGAAGAGAGCCAGGGGATTCGCCGAAGCGGGCGCGGCCACTCCCGACCATATGCTGAGCACGAAGAGAAATCCGTTGCTGGTGGAGGTATCCGACCCCTCCTACGCCGGCGACGTGCGCCGCAGCCTGGAAGCAGGAGTGGAGCAGTACCGCAGGGCGTATACCGACTGGTTCAACAGGCACAAGAACGGGCTTGTCGAGATACGCGACCCGTATCCCCGAGTGGTTCTGGTTCCCGGCCTGGGTATGTGGGTAGCGGGCAAAGATACCAGGAGTCTGAACACCGTCTCCGACATCTATCATCACACCATCTCGATTATGGCCGGGGCCCACCTGGTCGATGAATACGTCTCCCTGCCGCCCAAGGAGGCCTACGAGGTTGAGTACTGGCCCCTGGAGCTGTACAAGCTGAGCCTGCTGCCGACTGAGCAGGAGCTGACAAGACGCATAGCCCTGGTGACGGGCGCCGCTAGCGGCATAGGCAAGGCTGTTGCGTTTCGTCTTGCCCAGGACGGAGCGCACGTGTCGCTGGTGGACATAGACGCCGACGGAGTGGGCGAAGCGGTGCAAGAGATCAACGCCGAACTGGGCGAAGAGAGATGTATCGGCGTGACCGCGGACGTTACCGATCAAGAGCAGGTCGCCGGGGCGTTCCGGCGCACGGTACTGGCGTTTGGAGGACTCGATGTGCTGGTCTCCAATGCTGGTCGCTTCCACGGGGACCTTGGATGAGATGGCCTTGTCCGATTGGCAAAGGAGTCTTGACGTTAATGCCACGGCTCATCTGCTCGTTTCGCAGGAAGCGGTGCGGATCATGCGCGCTCAGGGCATGGGAGGCAGCCTGATCTTTGTGGTGACCAAGAACGTTACGGCGCCCGGCGCCGGCTTTGGCGCTTACAGCGCCGCCAAGGCCGCCGAAGCACAGCTTGCCCGGGTGCTGGCCATCGAAAACGGCAGGTACGGTATCAGGAGCAACATCATAAATCCGGACTCCGTTTTCCAGGACTCAAGGCTGTGGTCGGAGGATCTCCGTGAGCAGCGCGCCGCCACGCACGGCGTAGCGGTCTCTGAGTTGGAGGAGTTCTACGTGCGTCGTAACATTCTCCAAGACTACATTACCCCCCGTGACGTTGCGGAAGCGGCGCTATACCTGGCCAGCGACCGTTCCGCCAAGACAACCGGTTGTATGATCACAGTGGACGGCGGCATGGCGGCAGCTTTTCCCCGCTGATTACTCCCTTTCCGTCATGCCCGTGACGATGGGTATCTATACCATTCCCAATGCCACTTGACATTTTCTATGACATGGTGCAGATTACAATCGTAACCCGTCTAGGAATCGACGAATTCCACGCCGCTGATTCATAGCAAACTACCTGAGAATTGAGTAGATGGCACTTTTCTCTATATTCTCTATATTCTCTATAATAAGGAGTAGGCAGAATTGGAAAAGATAAAAGTTGCAATCATAGGTGTTGGCAACTGCGCTTCGTCTCTGGTGCAGGGGGTCTACAAGTACCAGGAGGCATCTGAGAACGGGTTCATTCCCGGCCTTATGCACACGGTGCTTGGCGGATACCACGTTGGAGACATAGAGTTTGTCGCCGCCTTTGACATCGATAAGAACAAAGTGGGCAAGGATCTTGGCAAAGCGATATACGCTCCGCCGAACAACACAATCACGTTCCACGACGTGCCGCGTACAGGCGTAAAGGTAATGCGCGGCATGACGCATGACGGCATAGGCAAATACATCTCCGATAAGGTGAAGAAAGCGCCCGGCGATACAGTGGACGTGGCCCAAGTGCTGAAGGATACCGAGGCCGACGTTGTAATCAACTACCTGCCAGTGGGAAGCGAAGAGGCCACCAGATGGTACGCCGACCAGGTGCTGGAGGCGGGCACCGCTTTCATCAACTGCATTCCGGTGTTCATAGCCACCGGGGGGTACTGGCAGAAGAGATTCAAAGACAAGAACGTACCCATCATAGGGGACGACATCAAGTCGCAGGTTGGAGCTACCATCACACACCGTATGCTGACCCGTCTATTTCATGATCGCGGCGTGAAAGTGGAGCGAACGTACCAGCTCAACTTCGGCGGGAACACCGACTTTGAAAACATGCTTGAGCGCGAGCGCCTGGTTTCCAAGAAGATATCCAAGACAAATTCGGTTACCTCTCAGCTTCCCTATGACCTGGGAGAAGACAATGTCCACGTAGGCCCCAGCGATTACGTGCCATGGCTTACGGACCGCAAGTGGGCCTACATACGCCTGGAAGGCAGGACATTTGGCGACGTGCCACTGAACGCCGAGCTGAAATTGGAGGTATGGGACAGTCCCAATTCGGCAGGCGTGGTCATTGACGCCATCCGTTGCGCAAAGCTGGCCTTGGATAGGGGGTGGGGTGGTCCCATGGTGGCGCCGTCTTCGTACTTCATGAAGTCGCCGCCTATCCAGTTCACTGACGACGATGCTCATGATATGGTTGAGGCGTATATAGAGGGAGATGGCTCGGCCAACGATCAGCTAGCATCATAAGAGCCTGCTTCCCATGAAAATAGGGCTGGTGTCGCCATACGATTTCGCTTACCACGGGGGAGTGGTCGCCCACATCTCACAGCTAAGCCGTCAGTTGGAACGTATGGGGCACGTGGTCAAGGTGCTGGCCCCGGTCAAGTCTCCTTACACGATAGACCAGGACAACCTCATTCCCGTGGGTCGCCCTATCCCGGTGCCCAGCGGCGGTTCCATTGCCCGCATCTCCCTTTCCGTGTGGCGAGAGCGTAGAGTGAAGGCCATCTTGAAGGAAGAGGCCTTTGACGTAATTCATCTCCACGAACCTCTAGCGCCGGTGCTTCCCTTGACCGTGCTTCGTTTCTCTAACACGGCGAACGTGGGCACCTTCCATGCCTTTCACGGAAGGGGCTACATGTACTGGTTCGGCAAGAGAATAGTGAGGCGGTGGTTCAACAAGCTGGATGCGCGAATCGCCGTTTCAGAGCCGGCCCGGCAGTTCGTGAGCGGGTCGTTTCCCGGTGACTATCACATTGTCCCCAACGGCATAGACGTCGATTTCTTCGCCGAGGAGACGGCTCCCTTCGACGCTTTCAACGACGGGAAGCTGAACATACTATTCGTGGGCCGTATGGAGAAACGCAAAGGTCTCAAGTACCTGCTTCAGGCCTTCAGCAGGTTGAAGTGGGAGTACCCGAACACACGCCTCATAGTGGTGGGTCCGGGGAATCCCGGCAAAGAGAACTACCGCATAATGGCGGAGCGCAACCTGCAGGACGTGGTCTTTGTAGGCAGAGTGACAGATGAACAGAAACGGCGTTACTTCAAGACCGCCCACATCTTCTGTGCTCCCAATACGGGTAAGGAAAGCTTCGGAATTGTGCTGGGAGAAGCCATGGCTTCTGGGAGGCCCATTGTCGCCTCAGACATATCGGGTTTCGCCAGCGTGATGACCAACGACAAAGAAGGATTTCTGGTGCCTCCCAAGAACGATGAGATGCTCTACGTTGGGCTGAAACGGCTTATAGACAGCCCGGAGTTGCGCTTTGACATGGGGAAGCGCGGCCTGAAAAGGGTGCAGACCTTTCGCTGGGAGAAGGTGGCGGCGCAGGTGACTGACATCTACAAGGACGCCCTGGACCGCCGCGCAGGCTCGGCCTCATCCGTGGCGGCGGTGGGCCATTAGAGAAAAGGCCCGTGAGTCGCTGAGCCGCTACCTGGAAACCCCGGCGGCTAGGCTTCTAGTTGGGCTGAAGATCTCCCCCAACGCCGTAACCGTGGCCGGGTTGCTGGTCACAGCGCTGGCGGCTTACCTGGTATCCCAGGACAACCTTCTCATCGGCGGCCTGGTGTTCCTATTTGCCAGCGTAATGGACATGCTGGATGGTGCGGTGGCGCGACTCAAGGGTGCGGAAAGCGCCTTCGGCGCCGCCTTGGACTCGCTGGCAGACCGTCTTGGCGAGGCTGTTGTATTACTTGGAGCAGCCGCCTTGTTCCTCCGCCGCGATAGCGACGCCGGAGTGATGCTGGCCTTCCTGGCCTTGGTCTCCTCTTTCTCCGTGAGCTATCTCCGCGCCCGCGGAGAAGGGCTTGGGGTGGTTATGAAGGAAAGCGGCCTGTTCACCAGGACGGAGCGGGTGCTGGTGCTGACCGTAGGGCTGCTCACAGGCTGGCTGGTCCCGGCGTTGTCCATCATGATTGCTCTGTCCGTGGTGTCCTCAGTGCAGAGAGTGTACGCGCTATGGAACAACACCAGGCGAAAAGAGGGATGACGTTGGAACGACTCATGGCTGTTTGCTAGACTGTCCATGTCTATTTGGAGGGTGACTTATGACTACGCTTCTTTCGGATAAAGACACGCAGTCGCTCAAGGACAGGTTTAGGCGTGAACTCAAGCAGGACGTTACCATCCGCCTGTTCACCCAGCGCACCTTTGGCCTGACCATTCCAGGCCGTGAATGCGCTTACTGTGAGCAGACGCAGAAGCTGTTGGAGGAGGTGACTGGACTCTCAAACAAGCTGCACCTTGAGATCAAGGACTTCTATTCCGAGGCGGAGGAAGCCAGGAAAGCCGGCGTGGAAAGAATACCCGCAATGGTCATATCCAAGAACGGAGACTCCAACGTGAGGTTCTACGGCATTCCCCTGGGATACGAGTTGGCCACGATTATCGAAGACCTGATAACCGTATCGCGCGGGGTCAGCCCGCTTTCCCTGGATACGCGGAAGAAGCTGAAGCGCGTCAGGGAGCCCGTGCACATCCAGGTGTTTGTTACCCCAAGCTGCGGGTACTGCCCCCAGATGGCGCGTATTGCGCATGCAATGGCCATGGAGAACAAGAACGTCACCGCCGACGTTGTGGAAGTGCAGGAGTTCCCCGCCGTTGCCAGGATGTACATGGTAAGCGGGGTGCCCAAGACCGTCATCAACAACAGGATACAGTTCGTCGGCGCCGTGCCGGAGGCTGTCTTCGCCGACAAGGTGATGGAGGCGCTTGAGCAGCCCGGCAAAGAAGAGCCGAGCAGTACGCTGGCCGTGGCAGAGGAGCTTGGACCAGTGACCAAGCAGACAGGATAGTGGGGGACTAGAGAGACACGCCGTGAGTACACGTGACTACAAGGGAGTGATCTTTGATCTCTATGGAACCCTTGTGGAGCCGTTCCGTTCCCAAGAAAGCCTAGCAAGCATTACGGAGATGGCGACAACTCTGGGGGTACCTAAAGACGAGTTCGGGAGGTTGTGGAGGGAGACCTTCTCGGCTCGAGAGACGGGAGTCTTCCGAACCATTGAGGAAAACATCCGGCATATCTGCCAACGCCTAGGGATTCAGTGTGACGCCTCTCAGGTGACAGCCGCGGCAAGGCTAAGGCTGGACCTCTACCGGCGTTCTCTAGTTCCCAGGCCTGGGAGCGTGGATACGCTGGCTGCTCTCCGGTCGGCAGGGTTCCGGATAGGGCTGGTAAGCAACGCGAGCGCACAGACCAATGAGCTGTGGCAAGAGACGTCAATGGCCCCACTGGTAGATGCGCCCGTCTTCTCCTGCAAGGCAGGGATGTCCAAACCCGACCCACGCATCTACCACCTAGCGTGTGAAGGTCTTGAGCTCGCAGCGGACACATGTCTCTTCGTTGGAGATGGGGGCAGCGGCGAGTTGGAGGGCGCGAGGCGGGTGGGGCTGCACCCGGTGCTGATCCGGGCGCCCGGCGATGACTTGGACGACCCTCACCGCCCCGAGGCCAAGAAGTGGCAGGGCCCTACGGTGTCTGCGATCTCAGAAGTCCTTGACTTGGTCACTGCGGGTAATCGACTGGCTGGCGACTAAAGGTACCCCGTGACCTCGGCGAGGCTGGTTATACGCGGGCAGCCTTTGTAACCGGACATCACGCCGTCGCGGTCTATGAGCAGGGGCTTTATACCGACGCTGCGCGCACCCTCCACGTCCGATACGGGCGAGTCGCCCACGTGCATCGCCTCTTCCGGCTTGACACTTGCCCTTGCCAGCGCCAGGCGGAAGATGGGCGGGTGCGGCTTCTCCATGCCCGCGTCCTGGGACGTGACTACGAAGTCCAGGTGCCCGGCCAGTCCCATTTGCGCTGTTAGATTGGTTGCGTTGGCGCCTATATTGCTGATCAGCCCTACGGTTAACCCCTTGTCACGGAGCACTTGAAGCGTGGGCAGCGTATCTTTGAACAGGGCGAAGTCGTGGGGGACCGCTTGCACCTTCGCCCAGACCTTTCCCGCTGTTTCAAGGTCCGTCTCCATGCCGGCGCCCTTCAATATGAGCTGTTCGTATCTTGCAAAGAACTCCAGCCGCTCCTCGCGTGACATCTCCCTAACGGGGGAAGCGGTCGAGTTCACCTCGGACATCAGCCTGTCAGCTTCAAGATAGCCTTGGATGATCCCTTCACGGCTGGCGTGAAAGCCCATGCTCGCCATGGCCTGAGCCTGCACCTCTTCTTTGGGTGGATGAAATCCGGCAAGCGTACCGTAGAAATCGAAGAAGACTGCTTTGATCGCCATTGCGTCCATCTAAGGCTCATTCTAACATGGCAGCGTCCATGGCTTTGCAGCAAGGAAGTCGAATCATCCGGGTTTTGAGGCGCGCTGCCGTAAGTACCGTCTCTACGTCCGTCGATCTCTTGTTCCCCAAGAGGTGCGTGGGATGCGACGTTGAAGGTGCGTTCTTGTGCAGCGAGTGCAACGACGGCTTGCCGCCCCTGGAACCTCCCTACTGCTTCATCTGTTCTCAGCCGGGTGATCTGATGATGCGCCTCTGCCGTAGATGCTGGGAGAGGCCTCTTCAGATAGATAGCATCCGTTCGCCATACCGCTTTGAGGGTGCGATTCGTAATGCCGTGCACTCCCTGAAGTATAGGAACCTGCGGGCGATGGCTCCCGTGCTGGCCGGTCTCCTCGCAGATTTTGTCGTGTCGCAGTCCAAAGAGGCCGATCTTCTGGTCCCGGTGCCGTTGCATCCCAAGAGGGAGCGCAGCAGGGGATACAACCAGTCGCTGCTTCTGGCCAGGGAAACCGGCGCGCTGTTGAACATGGAGACAAGCAATGACGCCTTGCGCCGTGTGCAGAACACCCCTTCCCAGGCATCCGTATCCAGCGAGGACGAGCGCTGGGCCAACGTGGTGAACGCGTTTCAGGCGTCGCCGGACCTGGTAGGCGGGAAACGCGTCATAATACTGGACGACGTCTGCACCACGGGCGCTACCCTGGAGGCATGCTCGCTGGCGCTGAAAGCGGCGGGAGCGGTCTCCACGCAGGGCCTGACCCTGGCCAGGGAGGTGTAGGTGTACATAACAATGTGGAGATGGTACAATTCTAGTATATTTAGTACATCGCTGGAATGTAAGATATAATAACCATGGAAAGAATACATGAGCGACATACAAAAGAGAGAACAGCGATTTAAGCGGCTAGCCGAGCAACGTGTAAACGCAATCCTAGATAAGTTGCGCCTACTTGGTCAGCTATCGAATAGGAGCAATTATAAGTATACAGAGGCGGAGGTAGAAGCGATATTTAAGGCTATCCAAAAGGATGTCAATGCTATAAGAGCCAAATTCCGTGAAGGAACGAGGAGTCGAAAGCGTTTTACACTCTAATGGTTGGCCGCTTCTGGGGGGAGGGTTTACAGTGCTAAAACTTCAGTTTGACACACAGCAACTTTGCATGGATCTCTTACATGCTGACACCGAGGAACAGGTCATCAAAATCCTCAAGCAGCAGGGGTATTGGGATGACCCAGACGTCTGGCAACCTTATGGCAAGCAGCCAGGAAACTACTCTACCATGGGTAATCAGGCTGATAATGCCGACGCGCCCCTAGTTGAGAAATTAGTGAACTCTGTAGACGCTGTTCTCATGGGGGAATGTGCATCAGCTGGAATACGACCTAACTCAGCAGATGCTCCCCGCAGTATCCCTGAGGCAGTCGCTCAGTTCTTCTATGGAGACCGTTCAAAAGCCGATACACAGGGACATGTTTCTAACTGGTCCCAACAACGTAGACGAGAGATGTCTAACAGAATCACCCTCGCTGCCACTGGCACGCGCCAGAATCCAAGTTTTACTATCGTAGACGACGGTGAGGGCCAGACCCCTAAGTCAATGCCGGACACAATTCTATCCCTAGACAAGCGGAACAAAGTGGATATCCACTTTGTTCAAGGCAAGTTCAACATGGGTGGTACAGCGGCACTCAGGTTCTGTGGTAGAGACAACCTCCAACTCGTGATCAGTCGGCGTAATCCAAAAACATTGCTGAGTGGTACGAAAGACGAATTGGCGGGGAAGTGGGGATTCACGGTAGTACGTAGAGAGAACCCAACTGACTCAGAGAAAGTGTCAACGTACACGTATCTGGCTCCAGTATCCAATAGCGTTCTCCACTTCGATTCAGACTCCTTACCGCTCTTTCCAGATGGGAATGAAGCTTACAAGCGAGAAACCAGTTGGGGGACAGCAATTAAACTCTATGAATATAAGATCAGAAGCAGAAGCCACATTCTACGCAGAGATGGGCTTCTACAACGCCTTGATTTATTGTTGCCACGTATTCCGCTTCCAGTGAGATTACACGAGTGCAGGGGCTACGGTGGTCACCCGGGTAGCTTTGATACAACGCTGAATGGTTTAGGGGTTCGCCTCAGCGACGACCACAGCGATAATCTAGAGCCAGGATTCCCTACCAGTAGTGCGTTTACTATACGCGGTGAGCAAATGACCGCTGAAGTTTATGCTTTCAAGCGCGGCAAAGCTGATACCTATAAAGGAACTGAAGGGATAATCTTCACTGTGAACGGGCAGACCCACGGGAATTTAGACAAGAGGTTCTTTGGTAGACGATCTGTTGGGATGAACCGCCTTGAAGACTCGATACTAGTTGTTGTGGACTGTAGCCGCATCAGCGGGCGGAATCGCGAAGACTTATTCATGAACAGCAGGGACAGAATGGAGCAAGGGGAATTCCTATACGCTATAGAGCATGAGCTAGAATCGACCCTTAAGAATGACCAGCTGCTTCGAGACTTAAGGGAGCAGCGTAAACGGGAAGATATTGCATTTAAGCTAGAAGATTCCAAACCCTTTCAGGAAGTACTGGAGAAAATCTTTAGCAGGTCACCGTCCCTAGCTGCTTTCCTTGGCGGTACAGGGCCTCTGTCTAATCCGTTCAAGTCAACAAAAGCCAATACCGGCCATGAGTTTCTAGGAAAGCAGCATCCGTCATATTTTCGATTCAGGGATGTGAACTATGGCAAAGAACTCCAGAGAACGACTGCCATAAACATGCGAAGTAGGGTGGCATTTGAGACAGACGTGGTCAATGATTATTTTACCCGTAGCCAGTACCAGGGCAAGCACACACTTCGTCCCATCTACCAAGACCTCACTAACGCACCCGTCCCTGACCATACTCTCAACCTACAGAACGGCATAGCTACATTAAACTTGTCCTTGCCCGATGGGGCAAAAGTTGGTGAATCACTTAAATACGAACTGGTTGTAGAAGATTCAACTCTCGTAGAATCATTTGTCAATCTCAGGTGGACCCCATCATCAGGACAGCGGTGAGGCTAAAATAAGAGAGTCTACCGCTGGGGTGTCTCGTAAACCTTCATCCGATGGTAAGGCTCGTGGATGTTCCAGTAAACACCTTTGTGGGCTCACTGCTTGGAACACCTGACCCGGTGACCGATAGCCCAGGGCTTGATGGGGCCGCTCTTGGTTGTAGAAGGCCAGATAAGCCCCAATCCCCTTTCTGGCCTCAGTCCCATTTTGGTATGCCTTCAGGTACACCTCCTCGTACTTGATGCTGCGCCACAGCCGTTCCACGAAGACGTTGTCCATACACCGGCCCCTGCCGTCCATGCTCACTTGAACGCCTTGCGCCAGCAGCATGCTGGTGAAGGCCTCGCTGGTGAACTGGCTGCCCTGGTCGGTGTTGAAGATCTGTGGCCGACCCTTGCTCAGGGCCTCTTCCAGAGCCGCAACACAGAAGTCTACCTCCAGGGTGTTGGACAGCCGCCAAGCCAGCACGTAGCGGCTGTGCCAGTCCATGATGGCCACCAAGTAGAGGAAACCCCGAGCCATGGGTATGTAGGTGATGTCGGTGGCCCACACCTGGTTGACCCGGTTGATCTCCAGCCCCCTGAGCAAGTACGGATAGACCTTATGCCCTGGGTTTGGCTTGCTGGTGTTGGGACGCCGGTAGATGGCCTCCAGGCCTATCAGCTGCATCAGCCGGCGGACCCGCTTGCGGTTGACCTGGTGTCCGTGATTTCTGAGCCAGGCAGTCATCCTTCTGGAGCCGTAGAAAGGTGTCTTCAGGTACTGTTGATCTATGCGGGCCATCAACTCCAAGTCCTCGGCGCCGGCCTCGGTTGGCAGGTAGTACAACGAGGAGCGGCTGATACCCAGCAAGGCGCACTGGCGCACCAGAGACAGCTTCGGTTCTTCTCGGTCAATCATGGCCCGGCGTTGGGACCGGCTCACAACCCGAAGCTCCGTGACAAAAAATCCCGTTCCACCTTGAGCTGCCCAATCTGTTGGTAGAGCTGGGCAGTGAGGACCTCTTGGTCCTTCTCCTGGCGTCCAGCACCATTTTCAAAGAGGTGCGGCGCCCCCTGAATCAAGGCCTTCTTCCAGGCATGGATCTGGCTCGGGTGGACTTCAAACCGGCTGGCCAGCTCTGCAATGGTGTGCTCCCCCTGGAGCGCGGCCAAAGCCACTTTGGCCTTGAAGACTGGGCTGTGCTTCTTACGTGTTTGCTTCATGTCCTGCTCCTTGTTTCCGTCCTATTTTAGGAGCGGGACTCTCTCTTAGCCACCTGTCCGAATTTTGGGGTCCACCTCAATCCATTTGTTGTCTCAGTAGGACCTTATCAAGAACCATCGGGAGGTGGTGGCAGTCGAAAGAGACAATCGAACAAAGGTGACGGTAATAGTGAGACTCCTCAGGGATTAGCTATCCCTGCACCGATTCCGGTGTACGAGTCAGAATGGGATAAATACGATTTTGACAGGAATTCAGCACTAAAGGCCATATATGATCCATCAGAAGATGAAGACTCGCCAAATGGCTATCACACCTTCTATATAAATATGGACAACATTTACCTAAAAACTGAACTCAAGGCAACTAAAGAGACCCCAGATATAGTTAAGGCGAGATGGCAATACGGCATGGTTCTAATTGGCATGGCGTTGTTACGGGATGATAAAGCACAGGTGGGCCCTAGTAGCAACGGTCAAGCATCCCAAATAGACGATCGCGAGTCTCCTGAAGGGGTGGTATACAGGGCGACGGCGGCAATTGCTCCTGTGCTTTTGCCGTTGGTAGAGCACCTAGGCGGCCTGTCAGATGAGGATTTCACTCCTTAGCGTTAACGGGCCGATGAACCAGTATTATTTCTTTACTGGCGTCGTTATCTGGCACTCGGTGGCTATACCATTTTCGGTTTGGGACTGCCCTAATTTGCTGTGACTCTATATCACCCTCGCTAGACTCTTCAAACCCCGCCTCAGTCATAGCGTCTAGATAAAGTGGCAGCTGAACAGCCGCATCAGAGAAAGATACAAGCTGGACAACTTTGGCATCAGAAGCAACGACCCGCCGCAGATTTCTAAAGGCGGCCGATAGTCCTGTAAAGTAGTTCCTGAGACCAAGCTCTGATCGGCTCCCCATTGTGTAGTAAGAAGCCCCATGTCCATCCCGGACATCGGCAATCCAATATGGAGCCGGTGTTTCACGTCTCCCTTGAACTTGCCATCGATGATACAAAATATGTACACCAGGGTATGGCGGAGATGTGAGAATCAGCTTAGGATGCACATCTTGTCTCTGGAGCGTATCTACTAGACGTGAGTCAGTTGCGGAGCAGGATAGCAATTGCCGACTGGCTGTAATTTTGTTCTTATAAACACTTCTTGCTCTGGCAGCAGATACAAGCTCGTGTAATCCGACTAACATATTCTCAACCCGCTTCTCCAACTCGTTGCATAGAGAAACAGTATCTGGAATGTTAGACCTCGCATCTAACGCCCACTGTCCAACACGCACCAGAGCACACCTAGCAAATTGCTTACGTCTAGTGAAACAGAGGTTATTGACCAATGAACGTGCAGCCTCAAAGAAGAAAAATGTCTCAACTGGCATGTTTCTGATTGGACTCTCGGCTGGTAGATCGGCGAGCCGAACTTCTGCTGTCGCAACTTGTACATCATGAACCCAACTGCGGATTTCTGCGATGTCTTCCTGGCTTAACGGTGTAGTCTTGACTTTGGTAATAAACTGGGCCAATTCGTTGACATCAGAACCAATCGCGTGTCTTCCAGATACCACGGTTTCCACAATCGTAGTTCCACCGCCCATGAATGGATCCAGAACATAGTCTCCTGGCTCGGTAAATGAATCTAGAATGAACCGAACAAAGCCTGGGCTGAATCGCGCTGGGTATTTATAGAAGTCATGGGTGTAGCCTTCTACTCTATCTTTGGAGTGGAAGGCTTCAATAAAACCTGTCGGGCTTTCGTTCAACGGCTCTCCATATCATGCCTGAGACAGACAAATACTGAGGGTATTCTAGCAGGCTAGGCAAGGATAACCCCGCATTGACGCTGTTGCAGCGGCGGTCTTATCCTGTAACCGTACGCACCGACAAGAAAAGGGGGCCATCCATGACTCTCAGCACCTATCTCCACTTCAACGGCAACTGCCGCGAGGCTTTCGAGTTCTATCGCTCTGTATTTGGCGGCGAATTCACTGTCATGGAGACCATGGAGGGCGGCCCCGCCGACATGGCCGTCCCTGAATCGGAGAAGCACATGATAATGCACGTCTCGCTGCCGATAGGCGACAGTGTGCTCATGGGCAGCGACGTACCATCCATGTTTGGGCCGCCCCCGGTCATGGGCAGCAACTTCTCCATAACCTACACGCCACAGAGCAGGGAGGAGGTGGACGCTCTCTTAGCCAACCTGTCCGATGGGGGGAACGTGACTATGGAGGCGCAGGACATGTTCTGGGGCTCCTACTTTGCCGCCTGCACCGACAAGTTCGGCATAGGCTGGATGCTCGACTACGAGCTGACTGGATAACGCCACCGCCGGATTGCTTCGATTCCCTCGCAATGATGAATGGGAGGCATCGGCTCCATCTAGCACGTTCCAATTGACACGCTCATTGCCTGCGCAATACACTTTTTGTATAAGCCGTATCAATGCAGCTAGTTACAGGTACAGTCGGGGAGAGTCTTCAGGCTCTCCCTTCATTCTGTCCCATTGAGGAGGGATATTGATGGGAGTTCTCGCACAGGCCGATCCTGAAATCGCCCAGGCCATAGAAAATGAGGAGATGCGGCAGAGGCGCAACCTGGTCCTCATAGCCTCCGAAAACTACGTAAGCCAGGCGGTCAAGGAAGCTCAGGGGTCGGTGATGACAAACAAGTATGCTGAAGGCTACCCGGGCCGGCGCTATTACGGGGGTTGTGAATATGTGGACGTGGCGGAAAACCTTGCCAAAGACCGTCTGAAGAAGCTGTTCGGCGCTCAGCACGTCAATGTTCAACCTCACAGCGGCGCTCAGGCGAATATGGCCGTTTATTTTGCTCTGTTGCAGCCCGGCGATACAGTCCTTGGCATGCGGCTGGATCAGGGCGGCCACCTTACTCACGGGAGCGGGGTGAACTTCTCCGGCAAGCTGTACAACTTTGTCTCCTATGGCGTTACCCGCGAAACCGAGCTTATAGATTACGAAGAGGTGGAACGACTGGCCAAGGAGCACAGGCCGAAGGTCATAGTTACGGGAGCCACCGCGTATTCCCGGACCATAGACTTTGGCCGCTTCCGGGCCATTGCGGATGAAGTGGGTGCAATCCTCATGGTTGATATTGCCCACACAGCCGGTTTGATAGCCGCGGGCGCCCATCCTTCCTGCGTCCCCCACGCCCAGGTGGTCACGTCTACGACACACAAGACGCTCAGAGGGCCCAGGGGAGCTTTGATCCTGTGCAATGAAGATTTAGCGCGCTCCATAGACAGCGCCGTTTTCCCCCTGATGCAAGGGGGGCCTATGATGCACACCATAGCTGCCAAAGCGGTGGCCTTCGGTGAAGCTCTCAAGCCGGAGTTCTCTGAATACGGGAATAGAGTGGTTGAAAATGCGCGGACACTGGCCAGGTCACTGGAAGACGGCGGGCTGCGCATAGTATCGGGCGGCACGGACAATCACCTGATGCTGGTGGACCTCACGTCCATAGGCATCACAGGCAAGGAAGCTGAGGATGCGCTGGGAAGGGTCTACATCACGGTCAACAAGAACGCTATTCCCTTCGATAGCAGGCCTCCGCGAGTGACAAGCGGGCTCAGGCTGGGCACGGCCGCACTGACCACAAGGGGGTTTGGGGCTGAAGAGATGGTGGAGGTGGCGCGGCTCATAGTAAAAACGCTGACAAACATGGGGAATGAAGGGGTAGAAGAGGAGGTGCGCAGGGAGGTGGAAGGCCTTTCCTCCGGCTTCCCCGTACCTTCGGATATGGCGGCCTGATGGCGGCCTTGCGAAATGTGCGGCACCTGGCGAATCGTGTTATAATCTCGCACGATGCGCTGCGTCTGAGGCACATCTTAAAAATTAAGAGGAGTTGACTGCGGAGTGCGTGAATACGAATTGATAATGGTGATTAGTCCGGAAGTTGAAGAAGAGAATGCCACCGGCGTGGTGGAGCGTGTGAGCAAGTTCATCATAGACCGGGGCGGAGAGATAACAAACCAGGACAACTGGGGAACTCAAAGGTTGGCTTATCCCATTCAAAACTACCGGGAAGGGAACTACGTTCTGGCGCAGTTCAACTCGGAGCCCGCCACGGCCAAGGAACTGGACGACGCCCTGAGAGCGTACCAGGAAGTCATCAGGCATCTTGTGACAAAAAGAGAAGACTAGCGCAGGAGCAAAGTGGAGCTATAGGGAATGCTCAACAAGATTATGGTAATTGGCAATCTGGGCACCGACCCTGAAATGCGCTACACACCCAGTGGAAGTGCGGTGACCAACTTTTCTATGGCTACCAACAGGTCGTACACCACTTCCGATGGTGAGCGGCGAGAGGAAACGGAGTGGTTTAGAATAGTGGCCTGGAACCAGCTGGCGGAGCAGGTCAATCAGTATCTATCCAAGGGCCGCCGGGCATACGTGGAAGGACGGCTGCGCAGCAGCAGTTGGGAGGGGCAGGACGGTCAGACACGGTTCCGCAACGAAATAATTGCCAACACGGTTTTGTTCTTGGACAGGGCTCCAGGGACACAATCCCAAGAGTCCGGCTCACAGGATGAGCCGGGGGGCCAGGTGGACCCGGAGGACCTGCCTTTCTAGCAGCAAGGGAACAGGAGTAATGAACGCATGACCCAGAGGGCAAGGGGCCGCCGCAGAGACGGCCCACGATATTACCAGCGTCGCAGGCCATGCTCTTTTTGCGTCGATAAGATGGAGTACATAGACTACAAGGACGTCTCCAGGATCCGGCGCTATCTTTCGGACAGAGCTAGAATAGAGCCTCGTCGTAAAACAGGCACCTGCGCCAAACACCAGCGGGGGCTGGCGCTGGCTTTGAAACGTGCCCGGCACTTGGCTATGCTTCCTTTCACTGGAGAGCATGGCTAGGTGACCAGCGGCGTTCCGTCGCAGCGCGTATCCACACTCTCTCCGGATACGTATTGCTAATAAGAAAATCAGGTTGGTTATTTGATGACTACAAGCGGCCGCAATCAAGAGGCCAGAGTACCAACGCGTAGAAGGCAAGCAACTCGCAGACTGCAAGAGAGGCGACGTCAGCGGCGGGTACTGCTGTTTGCGGCAGCCGTGGTGCTGCTGGTGCTCGCTATCCCGGCTTTTGGCTATTACGTCACGTTTGTCTCGCCGCCCAGGCAAGTGGTGATCAACGTGAATGATGTGGAACGGACTCTGGGTGAAATGGTGGACCGCGCCAGGGCAAGGGTGGCGTCCCAGGTTGAGGCCGGCGTCCAACCTCAGATAGCCAACGTGCCGTTTGAAGTTCTCACCAGCCTTGTGGATGAGGAGCTTCTCACCCAGGGCGCGCCTGAAGTTGGCGTGACGGTTACCAGGGATAACGTCGACGAGGAAATAAGGTCTACCTTTTATCCGAGGTCCACTCCCGGAGAAGAGCAGGACGCCGATGCCCTGGAGAGGGAGTTCCAGGAGAGATATGCTGATTTCCTCACCATCTCGCAGCTTTCCGATGAGACATACAGGCGAATAGCCAGGTCTAATATCCTGCGCACACAGATACGCGAAATAGTAGGTCAGGCCGTTCCTTCATTGGAGGAGTCCGTATACGTTCACTGGATTAGGGTCAGCGATGAATCGGTGGCATCTGAGGTCTTCGACCGCTTAGCAGCCGGTGAGGAGTTCGATGCCTTGGCTCGTGAATACAACCAGGACACCGTATGGGCGGACCACAATGGAGAAGTGGGCTGGGTGCCCAGAGGCGCTTTCTTCGAGATGGAAGAGACCCTGTTCAGCATTGAACACGGAGTGGTTTCCCACCCGCTGAGGACGCGTGCCGGCGTCCACGTGCTCAAAGTCACCGATGGGCCCGAGATTGTTGAAGTCAACAATAATATGAGAGAGGTCTTGAAGACTCGGGCACTGGAAAACTGGCTGGATGCACAGCGCGAGAGCAACAAGGTGGTGGTAGACTTCGATTCGGACGACTACGATTGGGTCATCGGCAAGATAATAGAGTTGACCAACATCTCTCAGTCCCTGAGCAGTTAGGCGCAGCCATACTGGCTTACAGGCATCCTAGCTCAAGAGGCAATGAAGTCTCTTTGACATCCTCATGAACGGCAAAAGCAAAATTGGAGTAGGTCTGCTTGGCTTGGGCGTGGTCGGTTCCCAGGTTGCCCAAACACTCTTGAGCAAACCTGAGCGCTGGGCGCAGCACGTGGGCCGGCCCTTGGAGCTTCATGGTGTCCTGGTGCGTGATCCTGCCAGAGAGAGGCGTTTGCCCATAGAACCCGGACTGTTGACCACGGACCCCGCTTCGCTGATTGATAATCCTGACGTGGATATAATAGTTGAGCTTATGGGCGGCGTGGACCCGGCTGTCAGACACCTCCGGGCTGCCCTGGAAAAGGGGAAGCACGTTGTTACCGCAAACAAAGAGGCCATGGCCACCTGTGGACAGGAGCTTGTGCAGCTTGCTGAGAAAGCCGGGCTCAATCTTCTATACGAAGCGAGCGTAGCGGGGGGTATACCCATAATAGGACCCTTGCGCAAAGACCTTCTGGCCAACGAATTCACCTCTCTCCATGCCATCATAAACGGCACTACCAACTACATATTGACCCGGATGTCCCAAGAGGGGCTGGACTTTGAACAGGCGTTGCACAACGCCCAAGCGCTGGGCTACGCTGAACCTGACCCGACCAACGACGTTGAAGGCATAGATGCTGTTTACAAGCTGGCCGTTCTGGCCTCGCTTGCCTTTCACACCCAAGTCTCTGATCAGGACATATACAGGGAAGGGATTTCCGGTCTGGCTCCCAGGGATTTTCAGTATGCCAGGGAGTTTGGCTTTGAAATCAAGTTGCTCGGAATAGCACTTCGCAAGGACAATGAACTGTCCCTGCGCGTTCATCCCGCGCTGGTGCCCCAGGAGCATCTCCTGGCCAAGGTCGATGGTGCTTTCAATGCCGTCGAATTCGAGGGCGATCTAGTAGGGCGCGTGGTCTTTCACGGCCAGGGCGCAGGCCCTGAACCTACCAGCAGCGCCGTACTTGGTGATATCCTGGAAGCGGCCAGAGGTATTGTCATAGGGAGAAAACCTCCTCAGCGGGGCGCTTTGAACCAGGGATTGAGAATTGCCCCATTGGACGAACTGGCTACCGAGTATTACGTTAGAATGACACTGGCTGATCGCGCCGGCGTGCTAGCCCGGATAACCGCCATCTTGGGGGACCTGGACATCAGCATTGCCTCGGTTATTCAGAAAAGCGCCGACCAAGAGGGCAAAACAGCGGAATTTGTGGTGATGACCCACCTCTCGCGTGAATCACACGTGAGGGAGGCAATCCGGCAGATGGAGAGCCTGGAGGCAGTCAGTGAGGTGAGCAGTCTGATCAGGGTTGAGCGGTGGACTTGACGGTCAATGATATTAGAGCGACAAGGAGATGATGGATAGCAATAGCGGCATGTGGCCCTACCACGGGGTGCTGCAAAGATATAGAGACCATCTGCCCGTTACAAGCAAGACACCTCTGATAAGCCTTGGCGAGGGCAATACACCTCTAGTGCGCTCGCGCTACGTGGCCCTTGAAGCAGGATGTGAAGAGCTGTACTTCAAGCTGGAGGGTTGCAATCCCACAGGCTCTTTCAAGGACAGGGGTATGGTGGTTGCAGTCGCCAAGGCACTGGAAGCGGGAAGCACCGCGATAGTTTGCGCCTCCACGGGCAACACCAGCGCCTCTGCCGCGGCTTACGGCGCTCACTGCGGCTTGAGGACGGTGGTGTTGGTGCCAAAGGGAAGCGTTGCCTCGGGCAAGCTGGCTCAAGCTATAGCTTACGGGGCGCAGGTCCTGGTGGTGGACGGCAACTTTGATAGAACGTTGGAGCTGGTCAAGCAGTTGGCTACCGATCATCCCATCACACTGGTCAACTCGCTCAATCCCCATCGTCTTCAGGGGCAGAAGACGGCGGCGTTTGAAGTGATGGACATTCTGGGAGAGGCCCCGGACTATCTGTTCGTCCCGGTAGGCAACGCAGGCAACATCAGTGCTTACTGGATGGGGTTTACTGAGTACTATCACCTGGAAAAGTCCATGGTCTTGCCCAAACTGATGGGTTTCCAGGCAGAGGGAGCGGCCCCCATAGTGAGGGGCGCTCCGGTGGCAAACCCGGAGACAGTGGCTTCTGCAATCCGCATTGGAAACCCGGCCAGCTGGAACCTGGCCACCACGGCCCGCGATGAGTCGGGCGGAACTATTGACATGGTCGGCGATGATGAGATACTGGCTGCGTACAAGCTAATGGCCAACCGGGAGGGAATCTTCTGCGAACCCGCCTCGGCGGCTTCAGTGGCTGGCCTGCTCAAGATGACCGGTTCAGGCTTAGACCTCAAGGGCCAGCGCGTGGTCTGCGTCATCACTGGCACCGGTCTCAAAGAACCGGAGCTAGCTTCAGAAGAGGCCGCTTCCTTACCCAAAGAGACCTCTGCCGAGATGCATACCGTTGAGGAAGCCCTGGGTCTCATTGCAGTCCGCTGACCTGTAAGATCAATCCGAATGGAGCGTCCATGACACTTCACATATCTGAAGAGAACCTGTCTGAGCTTTGGGAAGAGTGGGAGTCTCTCCTGGATTCTTGCGTTCAGCCCACCGTCTTCCAGACTCCAATCTGGCACCAGCTATGGTGGGATGAATTCTCCGGAGACGCCAAGCTTCATCTGCTGGCGGCCAGAGAGGACGGCAAGCTGGTGGGCGTGGCCCCGTTCATGTTCTGTGACGATGGCAGACTCATGTTTGTAGGCGACGAAGACCTCTGGGACTATCACAAAATCGTAGTGGACGGCTCCAAGTCGGAAGAGTTCTATCATGCGCTCTTCAGCTATTTGACGGAAGCAGAATGGTCTACCATGGACTTGCGTTCGCTTCTGGAGACCTCTTCCACGTATCAGAAGTTCATGGAGATGGCCAGAGCCTCCGCGTATACGGTGGAGCTGATTGAAGAGGACGTCTCTCCAGGCGTAGCGCTTCCCGGCGGTTGGGATGAATACCTGGCGGGCCTGAGCAAGAAGGATAGACATGAGTTGAGACGCAAAATGAGACGGCTGGAGACGCAGGCTTCGTTCGACTACTACTCAGTCAGCGGAGCGGCTTCCACGAACGGCAGCTTGGACGACTTCTTTACACTGATGAGGGGCAGCCGCCAGGACAAGGCTATGTTTCTTACTTCCGAGCGGGAACGGTTTTTCCGCCGCATGGCCGGTGAAATGGCCAAGGCGGGCTTCCTCAAGCTGTTCTTTATGGAAATAGGCGGCGAGCGAGTGGCGGCCGCTTTATGCTTTGACATAGGAAACATCCGGTATCTGTACAACAGTGGGTTCAACCCTGAGTTCGGCTCCTTGAGCGTGGGACTCCTTCTCAAAGCAATATGCCTTAGAGACGCCATAGAGTGCGGCATGGACTACTTCGACTTTTTGCGTGGCAATGAACGTTACAAATACGATCTGGGCGCAAAGGACGTTGCGCTGTACAGGATGGTGGTGCAGCGCTGACTCGCTGTCCAAGTGGATTGATTGGTGCGCAGTTGCCAAAACGGTTAGCTTTTCTCTGTGTTCACGGCTGTCCCCTGTCGCGGCCAGGCGCCAAGGACGCCGGGGGAATGAACGTCTACGTACGCCAGGTATCCTCCGCCCTGGCGGAACTGGGCTGTCAGGTTGACATCTTCACCAGGGAGCACTGTGCCGATCATCATGGAGTAGTGGACCTCAACGAGTACGCTAGAGTGGTCCATCTCCAGGCAGGCCCGGTAGACGCTCCCAAAGAGGAGTTGTTCAGATACCTTCCTTCATTTGCCGATCGGTTGGAGAAGTTCAGGGAGTCGAACGGCTTCAACTACCAGCTGTTACACAGCCATTACTGGCTTTCCGGCTGGGTAGGCAACAACCTATCGCGGGAATGGGGCGTACCTCATGTTACTACCTTCCACACCACGGCCGAGCTAAAGGGCAGGACACCGGGCGGAGACACCGAACCCAACATGCGGAGCAGCACCGAGCGCAAGATAGTAGCCTCATCGGATAGGATAATCGCGTCAACGCGGCATGAATACGGCTCCCTGGTATCTCTGTATCAGGCGGATCAGGACAGGATCCGGGTGGTCCCGGCAGGCGTTGACCTGGATATGTTTCAGCCGGGGGATCAGAGGCGGGCAAGAGGCAAGCTGGGCTTGAACGGCGAGAGGATAGTCCTTTACGTGGGACGCATGGACGCAATAAAGGGTCTAGATGTCCTCATACACTCCGTGGCTTCCATGGAAACGCCTTGCAATCTCAAGGTCCTGGTGATAGGCGGCAGCAAACAGGACAGAGAGTTCAACAAGGCTCAGAAGCTGGTGAACGCTCTGGAAGTTGCGGACAAAATAGACCTCTTGGGCACGCTGGAGCATGAGTCGCTGCCCCTTTACTACCAGGCCGCGGACGTGTGCGTGGTCCCGTCTTACTACGAGAGCTTTGGCCTGGTGGCGCTTGAATCGATGGCCTGCGGCACGCCCGTGGTGGCGTCGCGGGTTGGCGGCTTGCAAACGGTAGTGAAGGACAACCAATCCGGCTACCTTGTGCCATGGCACTGTCCGGATGCATTCGCCGGTAGACTGGAGATGCTGCTTACCAGCGACTCTCTGCGCAAGAGCCTGGGCAGACAGGCTAGGGAACTGGCGAAGAGGCTCAGCTGGAAAGCCACCGCATCATCCATAGTGGATGTGTACGCTGAGTTGGGCGTGGCGCCAGCAGCCTAGCTAATGCCGTTCTCAACCGGACAACCATATGGTAACCTTCCTGTTCATTCTTTCTTGAGAGCACGTCCTTATGATAGAACGACCGGCTAGAGCCATGGTGGTGACTGCCCACCCTGACGATGAAGTAGGCTGCGCAGGCACCGTTGCCCTCTGGACAGGGGAGGGCACCGAGGTTGCGTTTGTAGTCTGCACCAACGGCAACAAAGGCACTGAAGACCTGGAAATGACAGCTGACCGGCTTGCCAAGATTCGAGAGGAAGAGCAGAGGGACGCTTGCCGTGAGCTAGGCGTAAATGACGTTGTTTTCCTGGGGTACCCGGACGGTGAACTGGAGGATACCAGGCAGCTGCGAATGGAGATTGTGCGGGAGATCCGCCGTTTCCGGCCGGAAGTGGTGTTCACGCATTCGCCGCTGAACAGCAGAAGGCACACCCACCGCGATCACCGCATGTGCGGCACTGCCACGCTGGATGCGGTCTTTCCATATGCCCGCGACCCCCTCCATTTTGCCGAACTTACCCAGCAGGGATTTAAACCGCATAAAGTCGGCACGGTGCTTCTTTGGAGCTCATCCACTCCCGACGAATACGTGGACATAAGCCGGACCGTGGAGCAGAAAAGACGGGCAATGATGCAGCACCGCAGCCAGTTTGTAGATAGGCCCAGCCGTGAGCCCAATAGAGAGCCCGCTTGGTTTGTTGTGGAGGGGGCCAGGAGGCTGGGGAAAGAGGCGGGTCTGGAGTACGCCGAAGCGTTCCACAAGCTCACCTTCCGCAGTTAGGCAAGGTACACTGCCCTGGCTAATCGCAGCACCTGCAGCGGTATGCGCTTGAAGATAAGCATAAGGCAGCCACATAATAGAGCGGCGGCGACCCCAACGGATGCTCCGCCAATCACGTCCAGCGGATAGAAAACACCGGCGTACATTCTGGATAGACTGAATACTACAGCCGGCGCCAACAGCATCCACCCCGCCTTTCTGTTCCAAATCCACACACCTAAAGCCAAGGCGAAGCCGAAGGCGGCAGGGTTTGCCGGAAATGACGAGTCGGTTGGCATATAGAACAAGAGGTTCACGTCCAAAACCTCGAAAGGGCGAGGACGGTACCAGAATTGATTTAACAGTTCGACGATGAAATTAGCCATGGCCACCGATAGTATGGCCGTCATTGCGCCAAGCTGGTTATGCTCCCTGTGGGCTTTGCTATGGCCGGCGAACCAAAGGCCCAAAAGCATCAGGGCCATGGTCAAAGGCACAAGATAATCGCTGACTGTTACTTCTACAATGCGGTCCAATAGTGGGAACCGCCCAACCCAACTGTTCAGCCAGACGAATGCTGATTCGTCCGCTCTTTCCATGAATCCCATCGTTGCCCCAACGCTTTAGTGATGAGTCGCCAGTAGTTGCTATGGCGCAGCATGTCCAAACCGGTTGCGTCCGGTTTGCCCTTCATAGACCAGTTACGCAAAGAGGAGACAAGCAATAGAAGGATGATTGCCGAGGCAGCGCCGACTGCGAAGAGTAAAGTTTGCTCGTTGCCGTCCAGGCCAGCCGCTGTGTCGGGTGCGTTCCTGTACTCTGATGCGAAGAACCAGGTCACGGCGCCGGATATGAGCAACGCGCCCAGTACCAGGGAGATGAGCCTGGAGAAGAGCATTAGGCCGTAAAGACGGTAATAGGCGGTAACGAATAGCAATACTCCCAGCGCTGAGAAGAAGACAAAGACAAAGTAGTCGAGCACGAATTCAGGCATTCTGTGATCTGGCCAATCAGGCCTCTACGAGTTTAGGCGTAGCCGGAGTACACCAGTGCAGGTACTTTGAATTCTTGCCGCGCACTACGTCGAAGTACATCTCCTGCAATTGCCGGGTTGCTGGTCCCATTGTCCCTTCGCCAACGTTTATATTGTCGACCGAGCCGACTGCGGTTAGATGCGCCGCGGTGCCGGTAAGGAATATTTCGTCGGCCAGATAGAGCTCGCTGCGGGTAATGCTGCGCTCCACGACTTCAATGCCCAATTCTTTCTGGGCCAGATCAATGACGGTGTCCCTGGTGATTCCGAGCAGGACGCTGTCTGCTATAGATGGTGTAGCCAGTTTGCCGTTCTTCAGCAGGAACAGGTTTTCACCGGTGCCCTCGCTGACCTGGCCCCTGTCATTGAGCAAGATGGCTTCGTCGAAGCCTGTGTTTACCGCCTCCGTTTTGGCCAGGATGCTGTTCACGTAGAGCCCGCCTATTTTAACGCTGGGTGGAATCACGCCGTCCTGGGCGCGACGCCAAGATGAAGTGCAGCACCGGGCCGCCGCTTCAAGGTCCAGGTAGGCGCCAAACGGAATGGCAAACACGGAGAACCCGTCCTCCAGATGGCCCAGGTAGAGGGTGGCTACTCGCTCCTCTGATTTATAGGCCAGCGGGCGGACGTAGATGTCCTGCCTGTATCCGCAGCGCTCCACCATATCGGTGGTGATGTTGGAGAGTTCGCTGACGGAATAAGGCAGATTGATGCGCATTATCTTGCAGCCGGCCAGCATGCGTTCGTAATGCTCCTCTAAACGGAACAGGTAAAGCTTTTCGTCTTCCTCGTTCCAGTTGCCGCGGATGCCTTCGAAGATCGAAGTGCCGTAGTGGAGGGCGTGGGTCATTATCCCCACCGTGGCCTGCTCCAGAGGCATTAACTCACCTTTATGAAAAGCGATTCCAGGCATATGTTCTCCTATCCTAATTGGTCAACAGTGGAGGCAATTATATTTCTTTAAGTCAACAGGCACAATGGGGGCGAGTAAACGGGCAGGCGGACAGGCGTACGGCTTTTCCCCGCTGTCATTCTGGGGCGGCAGGACGAGGTGGGCGGGAGATGCTGCCATTCCATTGTAATTGTACATCTCAAATGTGCTACTGACTTCATAGTCTCATTTCAGTGGATGTGCAGCCCGACAAGATGGACTCCAACACGTTGTGCTCGCGCTGATCGATGGTGAGACCATACTTTTGGCGTACCTCCACTACGCGACTTGCGAACCAGCAGCGATTCAGGTCGGGAAGCCATTCGGCTGCGTCCTTACCGCCCTTCCTGCGATTGACTGCAGGACTAGCCAAGGTAAGATTGACAATGTCTGAGGCAAACCTTCGCATCGTTTCAGCACCCGCCTCGCAGAGGCCGCTGTCGTGAGCCTCGGAGAGTGCAACGATATGCTCAATGTCAGTATCAGAGGTGCTATCAAACCGGCTGCCCGTGTATGGACCGTAGATGATTCCGCCCATACTCTCAACAATTTGTTGCT
Source organism: Dehalococcoidia bacterium (assembly GCA_965261445.1). Taxonomy (GTDB): domain Bacteria; phylum Chloroflexota; class Dehalococcoidia; order Lucifugimonadales; family QGNO01; genus DAOUJH01. The sequence continues at coordinate 69,754 of CBDHCW010000018.1, forward strand.
CAACAGACTGCGAATAAGAGTAGTCGTTACGGTCATAATGAGAACAGCGATTCTTTGGGGCCACCACAAGTCCACGCAAGACATCTGCGCCAAGCGAGCTCCTTGGCGTTGGTATGGGAGGTTGCTGATCGCCACATGCTGTCAGCATTACAACGGCTAGCAAGCTTGCCAGTGGAATAAATAGGGAATTATATACAATCCTGTGCAACCTACTCCCCGCTGGCTGATTGAAGTAACTCCCGCAAAGGGTTATCCGCCGCAACAGGATAGGCAGAATCTAAGCTACACAAGCCACGCAGTACCTCAGCCAGTTGTCTACGCAGTTTGGGGGGGCAGTCCCGTATGGAGGCAATCAGCTCCAATACTGGTCGGGTTCTTTGCCGATACTGTTCTCTGTTAAACGCGCCGCCCGCGTTTCTGGCGAACCTGATATCGCCTAAGTAAGAGAACTTAGCTGGTACCCAACAAAGGTTGAGCAAGTCTTTCTCCGTCCTGACCTCAATCTCCACAACGTCAACTCCCCGCCGCTTCAAAGCCTCTAACTTACTACGTTTCGCCGCTGTAGGCGGGCTAGTCACAATAACTTCAATGATTCGGACGGGGGTATCCTCCTCGCCCTTACAAATCAGGTCAGGCTCTATCCCGCCTACAGAATCCCACTCGCCTGGAATCACAACCTTCGCTACTCCTGCGCGGAGGTTACCCGAAAGCTCCCCCCCAGGAGTCAAGTGTGCTCGAACATCATCCACCCATCCCTTTGCATCTAACGGCCCCTTGATTTGCTCATGCGTTAGGGCGTCGTACAGAATTGCAACGGCCCTCTGGTGAAGCCAGCTTACAGGGTGGGTTTCAGTTCCAATGTTTCTCTTTGTGTCTTCCATATCATTCCCTCCATTTCAACGTTTTTGCACAGGATTGTATATAATTCCCTATAAATACTATCCGTCGGATACACTCTGTCACTACATTTCTCAACAACACAAGGTAATTAAGGGCAGCCCCAAAGAACCGCCTTCAAAACCAAAAAGCTACCTTAGTTTGTGTATAAACGCTCCATTGATGGGCAGACCTCGACGTCCTCGTCAAGTACCCAGCCCTTGCGGGCTGAGCCTCTAGACGGAGGCTCGAATCCATCTGGTTCGGAGTTGCCGCTGAAGCCAACCTTATCATTGGGATGTCAACCTCTGTAAGACGTGGTGGGAGGCGGGCAGACGGACAGCCGTGCAAGCTTGACCGCTTGGCGCGCTTCCAAATAGACTTGCGCACATCCTGTAATGTCGGGGGTCATCCACGGGTAAAGCTGTCCAACCGTTGCTTTGGGTGTTGATAGGCGCGGCCCTTTCCGGCGCCATCTTCTTCCTGCTCAACAGGCCTTCAGACAGCGGTGTAACCGTAATCACACCCTCTCCCACTCAAGCCGGTCCCATCCAGGCCTACATTACAGGCGCCGTGGTCAGTCCGGGAGTCTATACTCTGCAGCCCGGCAGCAGGGTGAATGACCTTGTTCAGGCAGCGGGCGGCGCTTTGCCTGAAGCGGACATGACGTCCGTCAACCTGGCCAAACGTGTCTCCGATGAAGACCAGATACACGTTTCCTCTGTTGGTGAGGCTCCACCCGTTTCCTCTGCCGGCGAGGCCCCTCCCTCCGGTCCCGGGAGCGGTCTCCTCGACATAAACCAGGCCTCTGCGGCGGAGCTAATGGCTCTGCCAGGTATCGGTGAGGTCAGGTCGCGGGCCATAGTGGACTACAGGACAGAGATAGGCCGCTTTCAGCACATCAGTCAGATCCTGGACGTGCCCGGCATAGGAATCGTCACGTTTGAAGGCGTCAGAGACCTGGTGACCGTGGGAACGGAGCCTTGAGACTCCTTGCCGTTTCCGTAGGATGGGTCACGGGAGTCGTGCTGGCCCTGCAATGGGACGTCCCATTTGCTTCCGTGATACTGCTTCTTGGATCTTCCGGACTGCTCGTACTGGTTTTTTTGATCAGGAAGTGGAACTTACTGATTCCCGTTGCGCTGGCGGCGTTGATTGTTGGCATTCTGCGCGTGGGCGTATTGCCGTCGACGCCGCCGGAACTGGGCCCCTGGCTGGAACTGGACGGCGTGGAAGTGGAGGGAGTGATAGGGGAAACCCCCGAAGTCAGAGGTACCGCTTCACGGTTTCTGCTTCACCTGGAACGCATAAACGACGGTTCAGGCTGGCAAGATGTGTCGGGCGGCGTACTGGTCACCGCTTCGCCTTCATTCGAGATGACCCGGCAGCGAGAGACGCCCTTATTCCGCTATGGGGACCGTCTTTTGCTGGATGGAGAGTTGGAGGATGCGCCCGTTTTCGCCGATTTCAACTACAGGGAGTACCTGGCCCGTCGCGGGATAAATGCCCTGATGTTCCGACCGGAGGTGACCTGGTTGGAAGAGGGCCAGGGCTCCAGGCCGCTGGCCATTCTACATAGCCTGAGACTGTCGCTGGCCCGTGCGCTGGACGCATCTCTGCCGGAGCCGCAGACTTCCTTTGCCAAGGCCGTGCTTCTGGGAATCCGAGATACGATGCCTTCAGACGTTGTACAGGCTTTTCGCAACACGGGGACATCTCATCTACTGGCCATTTCAGGGTTGCACGTTGGCGTAGTCCTTGGGCTGGTTGTGCCGGCAGCGGCGGGTATATTCGGCAGGAAACGAGGCCTATACCTCTTGCTCCCGCTGGGGGTTATCTGGCTGTATGTCCTTCTCAGCGGACTATCGCCTTCAGCGGAGCGCGCCGCAATCATGGCCAGCCTCTATCTTGCCGCGGTAGCACTGGGCAGGCAGCGCAGCGCCTTACCGGCCCTGGGTTTTGCAGCCGCCTTCATGGTGGCCTTGGACCCGCAAGTGGTGTACGACGTCTCTTTCCAACTGAGCTTTGCTGCTATGGCAGGCATCATCACCCTCTGGCCGCCGCTGGAAGCTGCAATGAGAGCCCTTTTTGCAAAGATAGCTCCAGGCAATGGCTGGCCGGAAGGGTTGGGTTACTGGGCCATAGCCTCTGTTGCGGTCAGCACCGCCGCCGTGATAGCTACGCTGCCCATACTTGCTTTCTACTTTCACCGGATTGCCTTGCTAAGCATTCCGGCCACGTTGATAGCTCTGCCCGCCCTGCCCTTGATACTGGCAACGTCCATGGCAACGGCGATAGCCGGCCTGGTCCATTCCATACTTGGACAGGCTATAGGCTGGCTGGCATGGCTGCCGCTGACGTATCTACTGGGAACGGTGCAAGCCCTGCCTGAGTGGACCATAGAGCTCGACGGTGTGTCGCAACTATTGGCGTGGGGTTACTATGGCACGCTTATTTCCGTTCTGGCCTGGTTCCGGCTGAGAAGACGTCCCTTCCACTTTGCTCCCGCTATACGCAGGCAAACTCCCGGCTACGCCAACGCACCGTATCGTCTGTTCAGCCTGGCGCCGCTGGCGGCTGTTGCGGTTCTCATTTGGTCGGCCAACCTGACCCTTCCCGATGGCAAGCTGCACGTCACTTTCATAGACGTTGGTCAGGGGGACGCCGTTTTCATTCAGACGCCCGGCGGCGGGCAGGTGCTCATAGACGGAGGCCGTCATCCCGGCCCTGTATTACGTGCCCTTGGAGAACGGATGCCATTCTGGGACAGGAGCTTGGATCTAGTAGTGTTGACTCATTCGCATGCCGATCATATAGGCGGTCTGCCTGAAGTGCTGCGCCGTTACCAAGCGTCGGCCGTGCTGGACAATGGATACGAGCACCGGTCTTCCACACGAGAGGAGTGGCTTAGCGCCCTGGAGTTGGAGGGCGCCACGGTTATTCAGGCGGAGCAGGGGCAAAGGTTGATGCTGGGCAGAGAGGCAACGATGGAGGTGCTGAACCCGCCGCAACCACAGATAAGAGGGACGTCTTCCGACATAGACAACAACGCCACTGTGCTCCGTCTCAGCCATGGCGAGGTCTCCTTTCTCTTTGCCAGCGATGTTTTCAGAGAGGGCGAGCTTTCCATGCTTTCCAGGAATCTTGAGATGGAAGCGGACGTGCTCAAAGTCCCCCATCATGGGAGCAGAACATCTTCCAGCAGGGCGTTCTTGGAAGCGGTGGACCCACGGCTGTCCGTTATATCCGTAGGAGCCGGCAACAGCTTCGGTCATCCCAACGACCAGGTGCTGGGCCGGCTGCAAGAGGTGGTGGGCAATCCCGACCGCGTCTTGCTCACCTCCGTGCTGGGCGACATAACCCTTGTCTCAGACGGAACGGTTGTCAGATTGCATACCAAAGTTTAAGGTTTCTTGCGGATGCATATCCCGAGCGCAACTCAATATGGAGAGTCAATGAGAATAGACGGACGTACCCCCAGTCAAACCAGGGATACGAGTATATCAGGGGGATACCAGGAGTTCGCCGAGGGATCCTGCCTTATTCAGGTGGGCAAAACCAAAGTGATCTGCTCTGCTACCGTAGAGGAGCGGGTGCCCAACTTCCTCAGGTCCAGCGGACAGGGCTGGGTCACCGCGGAGTACGCCATGTTGCCAAGGTCCACTCTGTCACGCACGCCCAGAGGCAACGGGCGTCCCGGAGGCAGAGAATCGGAGATACAGCGGCTCATCGGACGTTCATTGCGCGCCGTGACCGATATGAAATCGCTTGGAGAGCGTACGGTGGTGCTTGACTGCGACGTACTTCAGGCCGACGGTGGCACTCGCACCGCTTCCATCACGGGCGCCTACGTGGCGCTGTACCAGGCGCTGCTTCACCTGGTTCGGCAGGGCGCTTTGGAGTCGGTGCCGCTGAAAGTCGCCGTGGCCGCCACCAGCGTTGGCGTGGTAGACGGCGTTCCTTACCTTGACCTTTGCTATGAAGAAGACGCACGCGCAGAGGTGGACTTCAACGTGGTGATGACCGATAGAGGTGAATACGTGGAGCTTCAGGGTACCGCTGAAGGCGCGCCGTTCTCCCGTGAGACCACGGATAGCCTCTTGGCCCTGGGCAAGCAAGGCATCGATTATCTGTTCCAGGTACAGGAAGAAGCAATAAGCAGCCTCTGCTAAACATAACGCTGGACGATAACCCAGGCTAGGAGGCCCGCTTCACGCCCAGCGTGACCGCTGCGCCGTCAATCCGGTGGTCCTCAACGTAGGCGCCGTCTTCGGCTTTGCCGGGCTGCAGGTCCAGAGAAAGGGTCTCTTCCTTGATGTAGCCGCCGTGCTTTTCCATCACGCGCGCAATGCGGTCGTTGCCCTGATACCAGGTCACTATCCTGTCAGCGATATGGAAGCCCGCCGAGCGGCGCATGTTCTGCACAAGGTGGACAAGCTCCCTGGTCATGCCCTCGTTGGCCAGATCAGGCGTGAGGTTGGTATCAATCGCCACCAGGTAGCCGGCTTCCATTGCAGAGGCATACCCCTTCTTATCGGAGGTCTCAACCAGCAGTTCGCCAGGTTCCAGGGAGTAGCCGTTTAGCCTGACCTGCCGGTTGCTGTTCACCAGACCGGCTATTTGAAGAGAGTCGGCTGCCCCAAGCAACTTCTGCAGCTTGGGCAACTCAGGTCCCAGCTTGGGTCCCAAGAGCTGCAGGTTGGGCTTTACGGTGAACTCCACCACGTCGCCTTCATCCTGAAAAGGGATCACCTCTTTGACGTTCAGCTCATCGATTACGTGCGACGCCAGCTTTCTAAGTGCCTCCCACTCGGTTGAAGAGCGCGGCTTCACCAGCACCTTGGCCAGAGGCTGTCTTACCCGTATCTTAGCCTTGCTGCGCGCCGCCCGGCCCAGGCTGGACACCCGCATTGCCAAGCGCATCCCTTCCGATAGCTCTTTGTCGATCAGGGACTCATCCGCCACGGGAAAACCGGCTAGATGCACGCTATCCGGTGCGCTTTGGTCCAACGAGACGACCAGATTGCGGTAGATCTCCTCCGCGACAAACGGCGTGAAGGGGGCAAGAAGCTTGGACAATCGAGAGAGGCACTCGTAAAGGGTGGCGTACGCCGATGCCTTGTCGTCATCGTTTTCACTCTTCCAGAAACGCCGTCTGCTACGACGTACGTACCAGTTGGACAACACCTCCACGAACTCCTGGATACGGCGTCCGGCGTCGGTGGCGTTGTACTCCTCCATGAGCCGCGTCACCTCTGCGGTTAGCTGCTCCAGTTCGGAGCGTATCCACCTGTCAAGGTCGGACGCCGGCTGTGTTTCGGGGGCTAGCGCGGGGTTGTAGCCGTCTAGGTTGGCGTAGGTGACAAAGAACGAGTATACGTTCCACAGGGTGAGCATGAACCGCCTCACCGACTCGCTGACGAGGTCGGCGGAGAACCGGCGGGAGTTGCCCGGAGGAGCAGCGGTGTACATGTACCATCGCACGGCGTCTGCGCCGTGGGCGTTTATCACCTCCCAGGGCTCCACCACGTTGCCCTTGGACTTGCTCATCTTCTCGCCCTTGTTGTCCAGGATGTGACCCAGACAGATGACGTTGCGGTAGGACGGCTCGTCGGCAACCAGGGTAGCCAGGGCGTGTAGGGTGTAGAACCAGCCGCGAGTCTGGTCTATGGCCTCGCATATATAGTCGGCGGGAAACAGATGGCCGTCGCGCAATCCTTGCAGGTCGCTCAGTGAAGTGACGTGATGCTGTGCATACGGCATCGCTCCCGAGTCGAACCAGGCGTCCAGAACGTGCGGCGCCCTGCTCATAGCCCCGCCGCACTTCTGGCAAGACACCAACACGGCGTCGATGTATGGCCGGTGCAGGTCGAAATTATCTAAGTCCAGCGACTCTCTGTGCTCACCCAGGGCGCGCTCCTTGAGCTCCGCCACGCTGCCGAAGCAATCGTATACATCGCAGCTTTCGCAATGCCATATGGGCAGCGGCGTGCCCCAGTAGCGCTCGCGAGACAGCGCCCAGTCTATGTTGTTGCGTAGCCACTCTCCGAAGCGTCCGTCCTTGATGTGCTCCGGGTACCAGTTGATCTGCTGGTTGCCTGACACTAGGGCCTGCTGCTTGGCGGTGGTGCGAATGTACCAGGAGGACTTGGCGTAGTAGAGCAGGGGGGTATCGCAGCGCCAGCAGAAGGGATAGGTGTGTCTGTATATGTCGCGTTTGTAGAGCAGGCCACGCTGCTCCAGGTCACGCAGGATGTCTTCGTCGGCGTCCTTGACGAACTTGCCGGCTCCTGGCAAACGTCCTGGGTAGAGATGGCCTTGCAAGTCCACTGTATGAACGGTGGGTAGATCGTGAGCACGGCCCAGTTCCATGTCTTCCGCGCCGTAGGCTGGGGCGGTATGGACTATGCCGGTGCCGTCCTCCATGGATACGAAGCCGGCGGTGACAACCTTGTAGGCGTTGGCATCGCTGAGGTTGGGGTACAGAGGGTGGTAGAATAGCCCTTCCAATTCTTTTCCTAGGAAGGTGCCCTGGACCTCGTACTCATCCGTGATTACGGCCTTCAGACGCTCTTCGGCAAGAATAAGGCGACTACTGCCCTGTTGCAGCCTGATCAACACGTACCTGGATTCAGGAGCCACGGCCAGCGCAGCGTTGGCCGTAAGAGTCCAGGGTGTAGTTGTCCAAGCCAGGAACGTAGGGGTCTCTCCGACAGGCAGTCGTTGTACGAAATCAGGGTTGTGCTGGGCAGATTTCTTCACGTCCATCCAAAACCGTACGTACACCGATGGATCCGGCGTGTCTTCTTTGTATCCCAGCGCCACTTCGTGTGAACTCAACGTGGTGACACAGCGCGGACAATGAGGCGCCACCCGGTATCCCTGGTACAGCAGCTCATTGTCCCACAGCTGCTTGAGAATCCACCAACCGGACTCTATATAGTCGTTGGTGAAGGTGACGTAGGGGTCGTCCATGTCCACGAGGAAGCCTATGCGGTCGGTAAGGGTCTCCCATTCCTGGACGTAGCGCATCACGCTGGCACGGCAAAGAGCGTTGAACTTCTCAATGCCGTACTCCTCGATCTCACCCTTGGTGGAGATGCCCAGCTCCTTCTCTATCTCAAGCTCAACGGGCAGTCCGTGAGTATCCCATCCCCCCTTGCGCACGGGCCGGTAGCCTTTCATGGTCTTGTAGCGGGGGATCACGTCCTTGAACACGCGGGCCAGCACGTGGTGGATGCCCGGCGCGCCGTTGGCCGTGGGAGGCCCCTCGTACAGCGTGAACAGGGGCGCCTCTTCTCGCGCTTGGTCGATTCGACGGAGGATGTCGGTCTCTTTCCAGAAGGCAAGGACCTCCTCCTCCATTTTGGGGAAGCTCACCCTGGGCGAGACCGGCTTGAACACGGCTGATTCTTTAGTTTCGCTTTCTGCCATTGGCGGCTCCTCCATATTCAGCTAACAAAAAAACCCGTCCCCCTAAGGGACGGGACTTTCTGCCGCGGTACCACCCTTGTTTTCCGGTAATGTTGGAACGCTCAGTGAGGCGCAATCACGCCTCTGCCGTTGCTAACGGTCGGCAAGCCCGGCCTAGCTTACTTGGCTGATGTGCCGTTCAGCCGGCGGCTCGGGAGTGATATTCCGCGTGCGCCTGGGCGTCCGCTTCCACCGTGCCGGACTCGCTGTGCCGTTGCGCGACGCGTACTCGTCTCCGTCATAGCCTTTGGCTTGAAAAGCGTAGCACAGGGGAGGGCAAGCGGGCAAGCGGGCAGGAGGGAAGGTGGGCAAGATCATCCGGGCAGAAGCTGGGCGAGTGGTGAAGCTTGCTCACGACAAGTGCTGGCAGGCTCTCGACAATAGTTCTCGGCACGTTCCATCTTTCGGAAATATTGATGCTCTTCGGGCTTTATGTACCGCCAGGACTGTGGGACGATGAAGTTGTCAAACCGGTTCCTCAACACGCTAAGTCTCGGCGGGTTTGTGAATTCCCAGATATCGGTGATCTCCAGGGCATACGCTATAGACTGTCCTGCGTAGTAGGCGTCGAAGTCATCTTTGTTGACACCAGCCCATTCGGACACCTTCTTCCAGATGTCCTGAGGCGTCCCTGTCCAAACCTCCCCGACGCGAAACCCGCCCCGCAACTCCATTATCGGACTGGTAACGTAGACGAACACATCGCGTCCCTTCATCTCCGCCAGGGCGCGCCTCCGGAGTTCGGCTTTCTTTACGCCTTCAAATATCAGGTCTGCGTAGCGGGGTTTTAGCGAAAGAAGCAGTGATTTCGGTGACTTACTCATAATTGCTCCGGGTATCCCAGTCTGAACAGCTTCAAGAAAGTGCCATGCTCTATTCTCTTGGGCGACTGCAACGTTTGTGCAACCCCATCCTCGTCGAACACCTTCCTAATTTCATCCAGCGGAACCGGTCTCCGAAGAGGGAAAGTGTGGGAGAACAGCAAAGCCATGACATCCTTCGATATGTCGCCACCGCATATCTCGTAGAGGTGCTTCCATTCGAACGTTCCGTACCTCCTAAATCTCCTAAAGAGCTCTTTGGGCCCGTCGAGCACAACTTCGTCGAGATGAGATACGGCCGCGATCTCTCTTGAGCTTCTGCTCACATACCACAGTATTCTCCCAGGAGCCGCTAGCATTTTGTGGTGAGTCGCTGTTCTATAGTAAACCTTGCTCCAACGTAGGAGCACATGTGGATCTCCCCCGAACATATCGGACGACGATAGACGCCTGTCTACGAGGTTGCGGGCGTAGCCTGGCCTGATCGGTATCAAGTAGTAGTTTTGGTCAGCGTCGGAAATCAGAGGTGAACAGGATCGTTCGAGATCAAGACCTGACATAGTCTCGTATCTAACCGTGCAGTCCGGCAACAATCCGGCGATCTTAGACAATGCCGCGTCGTGTTCAAGATAATGCGTAAAGCAAAATCGGACGAAACCGCCGCCATATCGCGTGAAGCCCATTTCCGAAAGGGCGGGCAGAATATCGAGCGTAACGGCCGCATCTTCTACCTTCACCATATCAAGGCCTTTCGTGATGGCCCTGTTGAGGACGTCCGATACTGGGAAGCGTTTAATAGCCGGGGATTGAATAGAGCTGGCCACCCTGCATAAAGATACTGTGAGGGTCATAGGTGAGTCATATGCAAGACCTCTAAGAGCAATTGGGTCGCTGCCGGACCATAGGACTTCAAATTCAGCCTCATGAGTCTCTGAAAGAAGCGAGTCGACTTTCGTCTGGAGTTCTCTAGGGCTTTCTCCATGTTGGAGAAAGCGGTTGAATGGAAAGGCCAAGAGTTCTTCTGAGGTCAGACGCCGCCACGACAAACCGGGGCCAGACACATAGTCCGGCGCATATGGCTGCGTCTCCGACAATTCGCGTAGCTTGATGATCAGTCCCGTCGGAGATAGTACACGCACATATATTGCCTCCTCGATCTGTGGGGCTTTGTTCAGGAGCACTCGGTCTCTGGTTACGAAAATATCGATCTCAGAGGCCGCGGTCTTCGCGAGATGCTTGATGTCCGATAGTTGATTCGCTCTCCGACTAGGCAAGACCTGCTTGAGTTTTGCCACAAAGCTATCAACCAAGAGTGGATGATGTTTAACCTCAAAAAACTGTTTGGCTCGCGTTCTCGCCTCTTCCCGTTCGGATGCGTTACTGCCCCGACTAATTTCGCTGAGGAGCTCATCGGTGAGCCAGAGATTCACCGAATCGACGAAAAGGTCTGAAATCAGAGCCTTCGATGGCCGTGTGACATCGGTACCCGGTCTATCAAAGTCGAAGAATATCTGCGTGTCGATAACAGCATCCAGGACGTCATCGGACATATTGGCTCGGAAGAGATCCAATTGATCGTGAGGCGCCAATTGAAGACGCCAGAGAGTTAGAGGGAGACCTTCCTTAGACCGGCCGGGACTTTCGTTTACCGGCACGAACCCTAGCTTCGGCCACATGTGGTGCGCCTCGAAATCGTTACGACACCTAAGTGTTATGACTTTTTGGGTCCCGGCGGATGCCTTCAGAGCTTCTAAGAGCTTCCTTGCAACGCCCTGGCCCCTGCGGACCTGCGATACGCAGAGTTGCGCAATGCGGAATCGCTCACGATTAGCTGCATACATAAGATACCCGACGAGTCGACCGTCCTGATCCTTGGCTCCCAGCACGCCTTTCTTTTGAAGATAGTCTTCGAGGGCGGCGTGCGGAAGAAATCCAAGTGTGCTGACGTGGCGCTTCATCAGTTTGTCAACAGCGCCGAGGTCGGCAACAGTCAGTACGGAGATCGTCTCCTCAAATTGTTGAGGGTTAGCCATAGAGTTCTCGATCCTTGTCCCTGGTCAACAGAGTGCGGTTCTTGAAATTGGGCTGTGCCATAGTGTAGTCACGATAATTAAGCGCTATGCCAGTGTCAAGCAAAGGATGACGCCGTTGTGTAGAGCGTCTCAAGCTGCCTCCCGTTGACCCCCGATCGCTCGTTGAGAACACACAGACCAGAATGGTTATGGGCAGAATGAGATGCCGCTCCAAGGGAGAGTGCACCCGACACTTCCCACTTCCCCGTACCCGCCTCCGTCTCCTATCCTAATCTACATGAACCGGAGGAAGCTTAAATGCCTTGTCGAAAAGCGCCACATTCCCAGCGGATTTCGGATTTGTTTCCCATATTTGCAAAAAAGTGGTTCGCGTTTAGCCTTGTTACTAGACATAACGTTTGAAACAAATACCCCCTGCTCGGTACCTCTGGAACCTTGCCAAATCTGAGGCGGGACGCGCCCTTGTTGACCGAATACCGTCGTGGTAATCTAGGCTGGCTTTGCAGAGGAGGGACTAATATGCTCGATGTGATGTCTGAAATCTCCATAGAGAACAAGGACCTGTTCAATGAGGCCAGGTTGAAGCAGCTAATGAAGAAGGAGGGACTCTCCGCCGTGGTGGGCTTCTCTCCGGCCAACGTAGTGTACATGTCCGGCTACTACAACCTGGACATGCACCTGCTTCCGGAGATAATGCACGCCGTGATCTGGCCCTTGGAAGGCGAACCTACCTTCGTGGTCTATGAAAGCAGGAACCCGTTCCGTACCTTCATCAAAGACGTGCGGCGCTTCCCCGGGTACTCGGAGGTGGACACGGCCCTTTGGACACTGGTGGACATCCTCAAGGAGAAAGGGCTGAGCGGAGAGCGCGTGGGCGTGGAAAAGAGGTACCTCAACGCGCACTACTGGGATGTGATCAACAACGAGCTTCCGGAGGTCTACTGGGCGGACGGCACCGACGTCATGGAGCGCACCCGCTTCATCAAGACTCCCAAGGAAGTAGATCTGCTTAGAGCGGCGGCCCGCGCCACCGACAAGGCCATCTTCCTTGCCTACGCAGGGGCCAGACCCACCGATACCGAAAAGTCGGTGGGCGACGCAATGAGCCACAACGTAATGCGGAACGGAGCGGACATAGTCACGTTCAACATCATAGCCTCCGGCGTTCGCAGCACCAGCGGGCACTTCTTGGGGGCGGACGTTCCGCTGGAGAAAGGGACCATCATGCGCTGTGATTTCGGGGCCAATTTCGGCGGCTACTTCACCGACCTAGCCAGGATGGCGGTGGTGGGCAAGCCATCGCAGCGGCAGAAGGATACGTACGCCAAGTTCTACGAGGTGCAGCAACGCAGCATCCAGGCGGCCCGCCCCGGGATCACCGGTGAAGAGCTGTACGACGTTTCAATACAGGCACACACGGACTTGGGACTGGGTTCTCGCGTCATGGTTGGGCATAGCATAGGCGTGACCATCCACGAGAGGCCAGTGGCTGCTCCAGGCGAGCCGTGGGAGGTGGAAGAGGGCATGGTGCTGTGCATTGAGAACGGCAGCACGGAGGAGCCGTACGATGAGCGGTATCACATAGAGGACACCATTCTGGTCACCAAAGACGGCTACGAGATGCTCTCCGACTACACCAACACGGAGACGATGACCGTCATAGAGTAGGGGAGAAGCGCTAGCCTATGTGGCAGCCGATGCCGCCTTCGAATCCTTCCTCTACGCGGCCATCCGGGTAGACCACTATGGGAACAACGTCGCCGTATTTCCGGGCTTCGTCCAGGACCTCCTGGCTGAGGTCGGCGCGGCGCTCCTCGTATTCGATTCCTTCCGCGTTCCACTTGCTCAACAGCTTTACACAGGCGTCGCAGCCGTGAATTGTGAAAACAATGGGCAGCGTTGCGCTTTCTTGGTCAGCCATGCTAAAGCAACTCCTTGATGCCTGCTAGAATCAGTGGGCTATGTATCCGCCATCTATGACAAGGCCGGCGCCCGTAATGAAGGAAGACTCGTCAGATGAGAGGAAGAGCACCCCGTAGGCTATCTCCTCCGGGCGGCCCACTCGGCCCATGGGCACCTTGCTCATAACCCGCTGCATGCGCTCGGGGTCAACAAAGCCGGCCTGGAGCATGGGCGTGTCTATAGGACCGGGATGCACGGAGTTGACGCGGACTCCCATGGTGGCGTAGCGCAGAGCTATGGACTTGGTGAAGACGTGCACCGCCGCCTTGGATGCCTGGTAAGCGGGGTTGCTGGTATCACTGCCTACTATGCCCATCTGCGACGATATGTTGACGATGGAGCCGCCGCCCGCTTTCAGTATCTCAGGCATCGCCAGCTTGGTGCCCAGGAATACGCCCTTGGCGTTCACGGCCATTACTTCGTCCCATTCCTCCTCGGTCATATCCTCAAGTCCGCCGCGCCCTCCTATGCCTGCGTTGTTGACCAGGACGTCCAGCTTGCCAAAGCGCGATACGGTCTCATCTATGACTTCTTGCCACTGGTCTGCCTGGGTGACATCCAGCCGCATGAAGAACGCCTCTCCGCCAAGCTCGTTGATTTCAGCTTCCACCTTCTTGCCTTCATCCTCCAGAATGTCCCCAATGGCTACCTTGGCGCCTTCCGCGGCCAGTAGCTTTGCTTGGGCTTCGCCAAGTCCACGGGCCCCGCCGGATACCAGGGCAACTTTACCCGCTACTCTCATTTTCCCCTCCCTGTATCACTAGTGTGGATAATCCTATATCGCCGTCCATCCGCCGTCCACCAGCAGCTCGGCCCCGGTGACGAAGGACGACTCGTCGGAAGCCAGGTATAGGGCGGCATACGCCACTTCCTCCGCTTCGCCCACTCGTCCCATGGGCACCAAGGGCAGCACCCTGCTGAGGCGCTCCGGGTCTGACAGGTACTCGTTGGCCGGCGTCTTAATAGGTCCCGGATGCAATGAATTGGCCCGGATATTCTCCTTAGCGTACTGCACGGCCAGCGCCTTTGTGAAAAGGGTGACCGCACCCTTGGAGGCCACGTACGCCGGGTCGGCGATGTCGGTGCCTACTATGCCGAACTGAGATGAGATATTGATTATGGAACCGCTGCCTGCCTTTCGCATAAGGGGGATGGCGGTCTTGACGCCAAAGAACATGCCCCTGTTGTTGATAGACATGATTTCGTCCCAGGTCTGCACGGGCATGTCCTCAACGGTGCCGGACCTGCTGATACCGGCGTTGTTGACCAGGATGTTCAGCTTGCCATAGCGGGATACCGCTGTTCCTATGGCGTGCCGCCACTGGCTGTCGCTGCGCACGTCCATATGAACGAAGCGCACTTCACCGCCAGCTTCTTGGATCTGGGACTCCGTCCGAATGCCGTCGCGTTCCAGGATATCGCCGATGACGACACTAGCGCCTTCACTGGCGAAGAGCTTGGCTATGGCGGCGCCTATTCCCCTGGCGCCACCGCTGACAAAAGCTACCTTTCCTTCAAGCCTCATTCTGGTCTCCTCCACAGCCCGGAACCGGCCATTTCTCTCAGGTTACGGGCAACCTCCAAGGGAGGCCCTGCTTCACCGGGCAGATGCTCGCCCGGTACGCCCAGAGCATGATAATCGCTCCCGCCGCAGAGGAGAAGGCCGTGCCTTCGAGCTGTTTCCGCCAGCCGGTCGCGAGTGGGCTGGTCATATTCGGCGTAGTGCACTTCCATGCCCTTCAGACCCGCGGCCCTGAGCTTTTCCAGGATACTATCGAGCTGGTCCATCTGCGCCGGATGGGCAATGACGGAAACTCCTCCCACGCTGGAGACCAGCTGTATAGCTTCTTCAGGAGTCTGCTTGACGCGCTCCGCATAGGCGGGGCCGTTGCGCCCTATATACCTTTGGAACGCCTCCGCGGGT
The DNA here is from genome assembly GCA_965261445.1 of Dehalococcoidia bacterium. Lineage (GTDB taxonomy): Bacteria > Chloroflexota > Dehalococcoidia > Lucifugimonadales > QGNO01 > DAOUJH01. The sequence goes on from CBDHCW010000018.1 coordinate 84,843, forward strand.
AGGGAGATGTAACCGTTCTCCACCATGGCTTGCGCTATGTGAGGCCGTCCTATGGCCCCTTGTCCCGCTATCTCTTTCACGCGCTCCCAGTCCAGAGGCAATCCAAGCTCTCCCAGCTTGTCTACCATCTCCTTGGCCCGTCCAACGCGGGATTCACGGAAGCACTGTAGCGTTGCCTGAAACTCCCTGTCCTCATAGTCTATGTAGTAGCCCAGTATGTGTATCTCGTTGCCTGGGATGTCGGTGCTAAGCTCTATTCCCGGAATTATGTGTAGCTGAGGGTGCGCCTTGGCCGCTTCCCAGGCGGGCTCCAAGCCGTCGGTGATGTCATGGTCGGTGATGGCGATTATTTTGAGCCCGCACCCGGCAACGAAGTTGACCAGCTCCGCGGGCGCCAACCTGCCGTCGGACTCCGTAGTATGCAGATGTAGATCAACTTCAACCGGCATATGGGCCCGGCACCTCACGTCTCATGGTAGAGGCTGGACAAATGCGGAGGCATTTGCCCAGCCTGCGGCTTTAAGGCTACTTGGCGTACTCCACGTTGCGGGTTTCCCGGATTACGGTCACCTTGATCTGACCGGGATAGGCAAGCTCATCCTCTATTTTCTTCACCACGTCGCGTGCCAGGCTGGCGGCGGCCACGTCGTCCAAGGTTTCCGGCTGCACCATGATGCGCACTTCACGGCCGGCCTGGATGGCATAGCATCTTTCAATGCCGGAGAAGCTTTTGGCTACGCCCTCAAGGGCTTCCAGGCGCTTCATGTAGTTCTCCAGGGTGTCCCGCCGTGCTCCGGGCCTGGCCGCACTCACGGCGTCGGCCGCCGATACCAGGAAAGCCTCCACGGAGCTCATGTGGTCGTTGTGGTGCTCCAATATGCAAGCCTCCACGGCTTCCGGCACCCCGTATTTGTGGGCTATTGTGGCGCCAATCTCGGCGTGGGGGCCTTCTACTTCGTGAGTCAGCGCTTTGCCGATATCGTGAAGCAGGCCGCCCGCCTTGGCAACCTCGACGTTGACACCTACTTCCGCGGCCAGCATGCCCGATATGTAGCCCACTTCCATGCTGTGCTGCAGGATGTTTTCGCCGTAGCTGTAACGGTACTTCAACCGGCCCAGAAGCTGTATGAGCTCGCGATGCATGCCGCGCACTCCGGTCTCCACGGCGGCGCGCTCGCCCTCTTTCAGTATGGTCTCTTCCACCTCTTCATGAGCTCTTTTGACCACGTCCTCTATTCTGGCCGGGTGAATGCGGCCGTCTTGCACAAGCCTGCCTATGGCGATCCTGGCCACTTCTCTGCGAACCGGGTCGAAGCATGAAACCATGATGGCCTCGGGTGTGTCGTCGATAATGAGGTCGACACCGGTTGCGGCCTCAATTGACCTGATATTACGTCCTTCCCGGCCGATGAGACGACCTTTCATCTCATCATTGGGCAATGGGACGACAGCGGTGGTTGTCTCCGAGACTACCTCGGAAGCGAGACGATGTATGGCAGAGGCTAGGATTCGCCGAGCTTTGTGGTCGGCTTCATCCTTTGCCTGCTGTTCCACATCCATGTAGCGACGGGCTATTTCGTGCTGTATCTCCCCTTCGGCACGCTGCAACAACTGTTCCCTAGCTTCTGCGCTGGACAGGCCAGATATGGCCTCCAGTTGTTCCTGCTCTTTCCGAACGAAATCTTCCAGTTCTCGTCTAAGTCCGTCCAGCTCCCGGTCTCGCTCATTTACAGACCGTTCCCGTTTTTCCAGACCTTCACTTCGCCGCTCCACCTGCTCCTTGCGGTTGCTTAGCCTTCGTTCCTGTCTTTGCAGTTCAGAGCGGCGCTCCCTAAGGTCACGTTCCTCAGAAGTCCGATGCTTCAAGGCCTCTTCTTGGGCCTCCAGGAGGATTCGCTTCTTCTGCTCCTCCGCGCTTTGAATGATGCCTTGCGACTTCTGTGCGGCTGTTACCAATCCTCTCTTGTTCAGGAAGGATTGTGCGAGATAACCACCTGCTGCCCCCAGCCCCAGAGCCAGAAGGACGATTGAGACGACTAATGCGTCCATAAAAACCACCGTCCTTTCGCTCCACCGCGTGGCGTAGTGAATAAGATTCGCCCGCGGGGATTAGTAAGCTTTTTCAGATTACCGCCCCTCAAGTTGAGGTGTCAAGCTTGCGCTTGGAGTACACGCTGTCAGTACTATGAAAAAATGGGGTTGCTACAGAGAGCCGACATAAAAAAGGCTCCAACCATCTTAGGTTGGAGCCTTGCAATGCTGGGTAAGGTTGAATAGCTCAGCTGCTTTGGCCCGAGCCCTGCTGACCCTCTTTGCCGATGCCTTCCATGTCCAGAGTGCTTATGAAGTCGGTGAACGCCGATACACGGCGCAGATCCTCTTCTCTTACCTGCTGGGGCTTGTTGTCCTCATCCTCAGGGGCTATGGGCTTGCCGGACTCATCAAGCTTGATGCCTGCCTTGTCAAGCACGTCGTCGGCTACGTATATGGGCGCTTGGGCTCGCACGGCCAGAGCAATGGCATCGCTCGGCCTTGAATCGACGTCTACCGATTTGCCGTCCACCCGAATGGAGACTTTGGCGAAGAAGGTATCGTTCTGGAGATCGTTTACCGTGATGTGCAGGACAGATGCGCCCAAGCTGCTGATGACAGAGCCGAGCAGATCATGTGTAAGGGGGCGTGGAACGGAAACGTCCTGGAGCTTCACGGCTATGGCGTCCGCCTCGGCTGGGCCTACCCAGATAGGCAGATAGCGGTCCGAGTCCTTCTCCTTGAGAATCACTACTCGTTGGTAGTTCATCAAGCTTACTCGAATGCTATCTATTACCATCTCCAACATTCTAAGAGTCTAAGCCTCCTCAACGAGTGGGGAATATCTTACGCTGAGGCATTGTGCCTGTCAATTGGATTATGCCCCAGAGAGATCAAAGCAAGCCTGCTAAACGGCGTTGTCCGGCGGCCGCTCGTCAGAGGCGGCAGCCTCTTCCCTTGGCTGGAACTGCTTCAGGCCGTCCAGGAAACCGCGGTAGTTGCTCCGCGTCTCCTCCAGGTGGTCGCCGCCGAACTTTTCCAAGAAGGCAGAGATGAGGACCAGCGCCATGGTTGACTCGCCTATTACGCATGCCGGCGGCACCTGGCAGACGTCGCTGCGCTCGTAGTGCGCCTGCACCCTCTTTCCCGTCGCCATGTCCACGGAAGGGAGCGGTTTGCTCAGCGTGGATATGGGTTTCAGCGCCACGCGCGCCACTATAGGCTCTCCGTTGCTCATTCCACCCTCTATACCGCCGGCGCGGTTGGTGATGTGGTGGAAGGGGCGGGCATCGCCATCCCATGGTTCTATGATATCGTGCACCTCTGAGCCTGGCTTTTCCGTGTTGGCGAATCCCGTGCCTATTTCGACGCCTTTCACGGCATTGATGCTCATCATTGCCTGGGCTATCTGCCCGTCCAGCTTTCGCTCCCAGTGAACATGGCTGCCCAATCCCACGGGCACTCCATAGGCGACTACCTGGAACACCCCACCGGCCGTATTTCCCGTATCGCGGGCGTGGTCTATATGGCGCATCATCCGTTCCGCAGCCTCCGGGTCAGTGCAGCGCACCGGGGACTCCTCCACTGCCTGCCAGTCGATATCTTCCGGCACGTTTGCCTTGACGTCTCCAATGGACACCACGTGGCTATGAATACTGATGCCGAACTCCTCCAGGAAACAACGCGCCACCGCGCCGGCGGCGACCCGCGCCGCTGTCTCACGGGCGCTTGCCCTTTCCAGCACGTTGCGCACGTCGTGGTGGCTGTACTTCATCACACCGGGGAAGTCGGCGTGTCCGGGCCGCAGCCGTGTTACCAGGCGTATCTTGGCGTCTTTGCCCACGGGCTCTATTGACATGGCCTCGGTCCAGTTGGCGAAGTCGCGGTTCTCTATCCACATTCCTATGGGACTGCCCAGCGTGCAGCCGTGCCGCACCCCGGACAGTATCTCCGCTTTGTCGCGTTCTATCTGCTGCCGCGGCCCCCGCCCGTGCCCCTGCTGTCGGCGCGCCATGTCGCGCAGTATGTACTCTTCACTGAGGGGCAGCCCTGCCGGCATGCCCTCAACGATTACCGTCAGTCCTTTTCCATGCGATTCACCCGCTGTTAGATAACGAAACATTTACCTTTCCCTTCAATTGACTACTTTAGCGGGCATCCCGCAGTTCCCGCACCCATGCTATAGAGTCGTTACTCGATTTGAAGTTGAGGGCGCTTAGACGCCTCTCAGCTTTGCCCAACGAAAGCCTCTCGGGGCCTGTGGCCTCCTCCAGAATGGCCATCAACTCGTCTTGGAGCGAACGATAATGGCGTTTTGCCCGTTTACGGAGCTTTTCTACAAGCTCATCAGGTACGTTCTTGATAGACAGATTGACAGGCACAACTTCTACTCCATAGTACATCTACGTTGGCTCCATTTTGGATGAAATATTGACGCTTAGTCAATTTCACTGCCGGTACCAGCGGCGTTGCCGTCCAGAATACTCCTCAACGCCCGCCGTGCCGCTTGGAACATCACCTCCACCGGCGCCTCTCGTCCCGTCCAGAGGCGGAACGCCTCCGCGCCCTGGTAGATTAGCATGGGCAGACCGCCCAGGGTACGCGCTCCCGCCCTGGCGGCTGCCTGCAACAGCGGCGTCTCCTCCGGATTGTATACAAGGTCGTAGACCAGGGAGTTCGCGGGGATGGCATTGCCGGGCAAGGGCGTCTCCTTCTCTCCAGGGGCGTGGCGCATACCAAGCGTAGTGCAGTTCACGATCAGGTCCCACCCGTTCGATAGCTCCGCTGGCTCTAGGAGGACGGCGTCTGCATTCCCCGGACTGCCCAGCGCCTCGATAAGCCGGTGCGCCCGCTCCACAGTCCTGTTGGCGATGGTCACCCGACCGGCTCCCTGTTTGAGCAGGCCGTATACAACCGCCCTGGCCGATCCGCCTGCGCCGAGCACCAGCACTCGCTTGCCTTGAACCTGGAAACCGGCGTCTACCCGCAGCGCTCTGAGGAAGCCGGTTACGTCCGTGTTGTGCCCCTTCAGCCTGCCTTCCTGGTTTACTATGGTGTTCACCGCGCCCGTGTCTTGGGCCGCCTGCGACACTTCATCCAGGAATGGCACCACCGCCTGTTTATGCGGCACGGTCACGTTTACCCCCAGAAGGCCGGGGCCTCTCAGAGACTCCATCCGCTCGGCGAGGGCATTGGGCGGGGTTTCCCAGGCGAGGTACCTGGCATCGATTCCCAGATGGTCGAAGGCGGCTTGTTGGAAGGCGGGAGATACCGAGTGGCGCAGCGGGTAGCCGACGATTCCTACGGTAGAGGTCATGACTGGTTGCGGCGGCTGTCCAGGTAGCTTTGCAGGATTATAGCGGCGGCGGCGGCATCCAGCCGGCCCCTGTTGCGCGACGGCGCTACGCCTGCCTCGTGGAGGCGTCTCTCGGCCTCTTCCGAGGAAAAACGCTCGTCCCAGACATCTACCGGCATGGGTTCGGCGGCATCCTTCACCGCCTCGTAGAACCGGCGGGTCTTCCTCGCCTGATAACCTTCAGAGCCATCCAGGGAAAAGGGCATGCCCACTACAATCCGTACCGCCTCTTCCTCAGCGGCGATTTTGACGATGGTCTCCACGTCTTTGTTCAGGTTCCGCCTCACGATAGCGGTGTAGGGCGTGGCCAGCAGACCGGAGTAGTCGCATATGGCAACACCGATGCGCCGCTCGCCAACGTCCAGCCCAAGTACCCTCATTTTACCTGGCGGCCCAGTATGTCAACCGCCGCCCGCAGCGCCTCTTCCAGCTTCTCCGGCTGGCGTCCGCCCGCCTGCGCCATTTCGGGACGCCCGCCGCCGCCGCCGCCCATCACTGTCGCCGCCTCTTTAACCGCATTTCCGGCGTGCAGGCCCCTCTTCACAAGGTCGTTGGTGGCCATGATCAGCAGCGTAGGCCGTTCGTTGACCACGGCTCCAAGGGCTACCGCCCCGCTTCCCAACTTGTCCCGCAGCCAGTCGCCCGCTTCCCGCAAGGCTTGCATCGAGCTGGCGTCCACCCTTCCCGAGGCTATCTTGAACCCGGCAACTTCTCGAGCCGTCTCCAGCAGCTCCCGTGTCCGCTCCCTGGAAGAGGCTCGCTCTTTGGCGGCGACCTCCCGTCGCAAGCGTGATATCTCGTCCAGTAGAGACGCCACTCTAGCTTCTATGTCCTGCGGCGACGCGTCCAGCTTGCGCGATATGCGGTTGAGCAGGGAGTCTCTTTCCATGGCCAGAGTTTCCGCAGCGTGGCCGGTTAATGCTTCCAAACGACGCATGCCTGCTCCGATACTACTTTCCCCGGTGATACGGCAGTAACCGATGTCACCCGTGGCCCTGACGTGGGTGCCGCCGCACACCTCGAAGCTGAACCTATCGCCGTTGGCTATCTCCACTACGCGCACTTCATCGGCGTAGCGATCCCCGAAGAAGGCCAGCGCCCCTTCCGACACCGCTTCGCGGAAGGTGGTCTCTCTCTTGCGCACGGGCACGTTGGCCCGTATGCGCTCGTTGACCAGCGCCTCCACCTTGCGCGTTTCCTCCGGAGTCAGCGGGCTGACGTGGGTGAAGTCGAAACGCAGCCTGTCCGGCGCCACCAGCGACCCTGCCTGTCTCACGTGGCTGCCCAGGACGGCTCGCAGGGCGGCGTGCAGCAGGTGGGTAGCGGTGTGGTTACGCGCCGCATCCAAGCGGCGGTCGCCGTCCACCGTGGCCACAACTTCGTCGCCCTTGGCTACCGTACCCTTGACCACGCGTCCCCGGTGGACTATGACTCCGGTCACCGGCGACTGCGCATCCTCGACGCGGATACTGCCGTTGGCTCCCTCCATAATGCCGGTGTCTCCCACCTGCCCGCCGCCTTCGGCGTAGAAGGGCGTTTCTCTCAGGATGACCTCCACCTCTTGCCCTTGCGAAACCTCATTCACGGGGCGACCGTCCACTATCAGGCCGGTGATCACCGAGGGCGCGGTGGTGGTCTCATAGCCGAGGAATTCGATCTGCCCCACGACCATCTCTTGGTACAGCCGCTGCGCGTCGTATCCACCGCCGAAGCGCTCCCCGGCGACGCGGCCCCGTAGGCGCTGCGCTTCCATCTCCCTTTGGAACCCTTCCATGTCCACTTCCATGCCATGCTCACGTGCTATCTCAGCGGTGACTTCCACGGGGAAGCCGTAGGTGTCATAGAGAAGGAAGGCCTGTTCTCCGGCAAGGAGACCGTCCCGTTGGCTATCAAACATCTCTTCCAGGATGCGCATTCCTGTCTCGTAGACCTGGCTGAACCGCTCCTCCTCTTCCTTCAATACCCTGAGCACAAAGTCGCGTCCCTCAGCCAGGTTGGGATAGATTGCCCCCATCTTCTGGATGACTGCCTCTGCAACCAGGGGCAGTACGGCTTTGTCGGTCTCCAATCCCAGCTTCCGCGCGAACCGTATAGCACGGCGTATTAGGCGACGCAGCACGTAGCCCCGTCCCTGGTTATCAGGCGCCACGCTGTCCGCGATGAGAAACGCCGCGCTGCGGGCGTGTTCCGCCACTACGCGTATGGCCACGTCCGTTTCGGGGTCCTTCCCGTACTCTTTGCCTGATAGCTGGCAGACCCTGGCTACCAGTGGTTGGAATAGGTCCGTCTCGTAGATGCTTGGCACGTCCTGAAGGATCAGGGAGGCGCGCTCCAGGCCCATTCCGGTATCGATGTTGGGGTTGGGCAGGGGAGTCCGCGTGCCGTCCGCGTCCTGGTAGAACTGCATGAACACCAGGTTCCACAGCTCCAGAAACCGTCCGCACTCGCAGTTGGGACCGCACTGTTCATCAGGCTTGCCCTGCCGGCATGTCCCGCCAAAGTCGTAATGGATTTCGCTGCAGGGCCCGCAGGGCCCCTCGTTGCCTGCCGGGCCCCAGAAGTTCTCCTTCTTGTCAAAGCGGCGTATGCGTTTCTCAGGCACGTTGATCTTCAGCCAGATGTCGCGGGCCTCATCGTCATCCAGGTAGATGGTGGCCCACAGCCGCTCCTTGGGCAGCTTCATACGCTCGGTAACGAACTCCCAGGCCCACTCGATGGCCTTCTCTTTGAAGTAATCGCCTATGCTGAAGTTGCCCAGCATCTCGAAGAAGGTGAGGTGACTGGCGTCGCCCACTTCGTCCACGTCCGTGACGCGGAAGCACTTCTGCACACTGGTAAGCCTGGGTTTGGGAGGTCTCCTTTCACCCATGAAGTACGGCTTGAACTGCACCATGCCCGCGCTGGTCAGCAGAAGCGTGGGGTCGTCCGGTGGTGGAATCAGAGACGAACTGGGCATGAGAAGATGGTCCTTCTCTTGAAAGAAGTCCAGGAAAGCCTTTCTTATCTCTTCAGATGTTCTCACTCGGTCTCTGTAGGCTCGTTAGAGCTTTAATCAGCTTGGTTTGTCGATTGTAGGTGTGCCGTTTGGGGGTGTCAACGCAAGGCTGGGTTTCCTTGACATCACCCATGCCCTATGCTAACGTCGTGCCCGCTTTACGAGGAAGATGCCGTCACAGCCCTCGGGAGGCACCTAATCGGTTGGGGCGGCTCAAACTATAGCGGCGGTTGACCGTACCGTTGCTTCTGAATGGATGGCGAATCTATGAGTGTGGCGTCTCTTAGCCAGGCTAGGCGTGCTAAGCTGTTGCAGCTTTGTGCCCAGGCATTGAACGGTCGGCGTCTCATTCTGGTCAGCAACCGCGGTCCCATCGGGCACCAGATAACCCCCTCAGGAAGTCTTCAGCCCAGGCGCAGCAGCGGCAGCCTGGTTACCGCATTCTCCTCGCTGGTCTCTGAACTGGATTTCACGTGGATATCTTCCGCCATGGGGGAGGGGGATAGACGAATCTGGGAAAACAGCAACGGGTCCAGCATTCCCGCCGCGCTTCCTGGTTACAATCTCTCGCTCCGCTACGTCAACACTCCACGGCGCGTCTATCACAAGTATTACAACACGTTCTGCAACCCTTTGCTCTGGTTTCTTCAGCACTACATGTGGAGCACGTCCTACACCCCTAGTGTAGACAGCACGGTATACGACGCCTGGGAGAACGGGTATGTAAAGGTCAACCGCTCCTTTGCAGACGCTGTGCTTGAAGAGGCGGCAAGCTTGGATCAGGACGTCTGCGTGATGATCCACGATTATCATTTGTATCTGGTAAGCGGCTACGTCCGGGAGCGCCTTCCCCAGGCGGTCATCCAGCATTACGTCCACATACCATGGCCCGCCTCCGGTTACTGGGAAATGATCCCGTCGCATATTAGGCGCAGCATTTGCAGCAGCCTCTGCAGTGCGGACATCGTCGGATTCCAGACCCGGCGAGACTGCCGCAACTTTCTACAGAGCTGTGAAGAATTCCTCCCCTCCGTGGAGGTGGACTACGCCAATTTCAAGGTGTGCTATGAAGGTAGAGAGACGGCTGTTCGCGCTTACCCGCTTTCTATCAACGTTGATGAGGTGCGGCGTATCGGCTCTTCTCCCCGGGTACAGGAATACGAGCGTCAGCTTGACGGTGTTTGGGCTGAAAAGACCATAGTGCGCGTGGATAGGGCGGAGCCCAACAAGAACATCCTACGGGGATTCCGTTCCTACCAGCTACTCCTTGACCGCTATCCTGAAATGAGGGGCAAGGTCAAATTCGTTGCCTTCCTTGTTCCTTCTCGCACGCACATCCGCCAGTACCAACGCTACATGGAGGAGATCCAGCAGACGGCCAGGTCTATCAACCAGGGCTACGGCACACCCGAATGGCAGCCCATCCACCTGTTCATGGAGAACAACTACGTTCAGGCGGTGGCCGGTATGCGTCACTACGACATCTTGTTGGAAAACGCCGTCATAGACGGCATGACGCTGGTGGCCAAAGAGGGACCGCTCATCAACCAGAGAGACGGCGTTGTCATCCTTTCCGAGACCGCCGGCGCCTACCCCCAGCTTGCGGTGGGGGTGCTTCCCGTAGCCTACGCCGACGTAGAAGGCACCATGCAAGCGATGCACCAGGCGCTCAATATGCCCACGGAGGAGCGACAGCGCCGAAACGCTTCTCTGATAGACGCGGTGGAGAGAGAGGACATCAACTTCTGGTTCCAATGCCAGTTTGAAGCGATTGGCTCGCTGACTAGCTAGTCCCCAGCTCGCTGCTCAGCCAGATCAGGAACGCTTCCACCTCATCCACGCCGGTCAGCCTGTGCTCCGTTGTCTCTATGACCTCAGCGGGCGTTTCTTCCCCAACCACGCCTATGTTGACCGCTCTTACGCCGCCGGCTTGCAGTTCTGCTGCAGCCTTGAACATGTTCACGTCCGTCACGTCGTCACCGAGCACCAACGCCCCGTTGAGGTTGCGTTCATCCACTAGGGTACGCAGAGACGTGCCTTTGTCTATCTCAACGGGCAAAAGAAGCTCCACCACCATGCGGCCGTCGCGGACAAGCATCCAATCACCGGCGCCTGTGGATTCCACGGCTTCCAGGATCGCGGCCCGCGTAGACTCCGGATCCATTGCAGTGCGGTAGTGTATCGACAGGCCCACTTGCTTGGTTTGCACGACTATTCCAGGAAGCGTCAAACGCCCCGCCAACTCCGCCGTGGCATTCCTAAGCCTGTCTAGGTGAGGCTCCGCTTCAGGTGCAACCTTCATCTCTCCATCCTCCCAACGCTCCAGCCCGTGTGTCCCGAAATATACGATGTTTTCCGCCCCTACCATGCATAGCGCCTCTTTCATCTCGCGGCCCGTGACCACTGCCACTGCGGCAAGCTGCTCTCCCAGCGCTTCCAGCGCCCGTTTTGCCCCAGGCCTGACAAGCGCCTGCTCCGGCCGGGGTGCTATGTCGGATATGGTGCCGTCAATATCGCAGAACAGGCCCCAGCGCTGTGTGCGCATATTTGGCAGCAGGCCGGTTACGGTTTGCTTCAACGCTTTCAAAGTCATCTTAACGAGTATTTGTTCCCAACGTTATGTCTAGTACAAGGCTAAATGCGAACCACTTTTTTGCAAATATGGGAAACAAATCCGAATCTCGTCAGAGAGTACACGTTTTTCGTTGAGACGCAGGTGCAAGACGCGCCTGGGAGATTCCCGGACTGAGGACAGAGAGCGATTCGGCGCTGTGTATTCATGGAACCAATCATAGAGGGAAGGCAGCCGATGGGGAAGTGTGGAGTGGCGGGCGGACTGAGTTTGCGGGTAGGGGGCATCGTTTGTTGTGGCAGAAGATTCTTCACTTCGCTCAAACTGGCAGTGGATGGAGGGTTAGGCCGTTTGGCCTTGCTCCGTTGTCGCCGCATCCCTCCACCCCTGGTTCCCCGCCTTCGCGAGGAAGACGGTGGGGGTTGCCCCGGCTTGCCTCGTCGGGAGGTGTTGTAGACCGACGGCCTTGGATTCTTCGCTACGCTCAGAATGACACCACTCCACCGCCGGATTGCTTTGCTACGCTCGCAATGACGAAAGGGGGTGTGACAGGCGGGCAGATGGGCAGGCGACCTTTTTCTGTCTCGTTTGCTATAATCTCCGGTATGTCCCTTGTAGTCAAAAGGTTGGAGACTCCCCAGGAGATGGAGGATGTCCGCGTCCTCCGTAACCGCGTCTTCGTAGATGAGCAGGGCGTTCCCCCCGAACTGGAGGTGGACGAGCTGGATGACACCGCGGTCCATGCCGTCGCTTTCCAGGACGACGTGGTCGTTGGGACGGGACGGCTCATTCTGGACACGCCTACCGAAGCGCGCATTGGCCGCATGGCGGTAGACGAGTCGCTGCGGCTCAACGGAATTGGCGGCAGAGTGCTCGCCTTCCTAGAAAACGAAGCCCGGTCGGAGGGAATCAAGCTCATCTCGCTCCATGCTCAGCACTATGTGAGGCACTTCTACGCCAATCGCGGTTACCAAGAGCGCGGCGATACGTTCATGGAAGCCGGCATTCTGCACGTGGAAATGGTAAAGGAGATAGCTTGAGGCCCCGCCAGCGTATTGCGGCGGACGGGTGAAGGTTAGAGCCTGCCCCGTACTTGGTACGGGGATGCGGGCAAAAAAGAGGCGTGACCAGGCACGGTACACCCCCATAACCTCTTCCCCCATCAAGGGGGAAGAGGTTATGGAAAGGTCTCCGCAGTGGGAAAGGAACGGTTGACTTTGCGAAACATCATCCTCACAGGGTACCCGGGAACGGGCAAGTCAACGGTGGGTCAGGTAGTAGCCCGCATCCTTGGCTGGCGGTTCATCGACGTCGACCGGGAGATTGTGGAGAAGGCGGGCAAGACCATAGCCGCTATCTTCGAGGAGAACGGCGAGGAGCACTTCCGCAAGCTGGAACGAGACGCCGTGCGGGAAGCATGCGCGGGTCAAGGCCGGGTGGTTGCCGTTGGCGGCGGCGCCGTAACCTTCCCTGAAAACAGAGAGAGCATGGAAGCAGCGGGCGTAGTTGTCTGCCTGGACGCCCTGCCTGAAACCATCCACCAGCGTCTGCAGGAGCAGAAGAAGCAGCGCGGAAGAGAGGCAGTAAGGCCGCTCCTGGAAAGCGAAGACCAGCTTGCCAGGATCCGCGAGCAGAAGGCGGAGCGACAGCCCGCCTATGCCACGGCGCACTGGACGGTCAACACCAACAGCATCTCCTTGCAGCAAGCCGCAGATGAGGTGGTGCGCGCCTGGCGCATTCTCTCCGGCAGGCCTGCCGCCGGTGGAAGCCAGTTTGCCGGCAACCCCCATCTCGCCGCTACGGTCCACTCTTCCGCCGGCGAATGCCCCTTGCTGGTCGGCTGGGGGCTTCTGTCGCAGCTTGGAGAGGTTCTCAGCAAATCGGGTGTGGCCGGGCCGGTTTACCTGATCTCAGACCACACGGTGGCGGGTCTCTACGGCGAGGCAGTCCAGGCAGCCTTGGAGCTTGCCGGAATCGAATCGCACCTGTACACCTTTGCTCCCGGCGAGGCCAGCAAGACCCTAGCCACAGCCGGTGAGATCTACCACTGGCTGGCGGAGCGGCGAGCGCAGCGCGGCCACGTCATCGTCGCCCTTGGCGGCGGCGTGGTCGGCGACCTGGCGGGCTTCGTGGCCGCCACCTACACTCGCGGTATGCGCTTCGTCCAGGTGCCGACCAGCATAGCCGCCATGATGGACTCGTCCATAGGCGGCAAGACCGCGGTCGACCTTCCGCAGGCCAAGAATCTGGTCGGCGCCTTTCACCAGCCGCTCATTGTGGTTGCGGACGTATCGACTTTGCTGACTCTGCCAGTGCGAGAGGCGATGGAGGGCTGGGCGGAGGCTATAAAACACGGCCTCATTCTGGACGCCGGCCTATTCGAGACTTTCGAGCAACAGGCCAACGATTTGATTGGCTTGGAATATGAGCTGACCACAGAAGTAATCAAGAGAAGCATGTCGATCAAGGCTGAAGTGGTCTCCCAAGACGAGCGCGAGACCCTGGGTTATCGCAACCTGCTCAACTACGGTCACACCATTGGACATGCGCTGGAAGCCGCCACGGAATATGGGAGGCTGCTCCACGGCGAGGCCGTGGCCATTGGCATGATGGGCGCCGCCGGGATAGGAGTGCGCATGGGAGTTACTCCAGTCGACGTTTTGGAACGGCAGGAAGAGGTGCTGCGCCGATTCGACCTACCGGTGCGCATCTCTGATGTAGAGATAGAGCGGGTAGAGGCGGCGATGACCCTGGACAAGAAGGCCGAGGGTTCGAACCTGCGCTGGGTCCTCTTGGAGGGGGTTGGCAGGGCGGTGGTACGCAACGACGTTCCCTACGACTTGATGCGTGAGGTCCTGGCAGAGCTGGCCGGCTAGCCGGCTGCTTGCAGGGCTGTCTCCACTATTACCACGGTTGCCGTGGTAATAACCAGCACGATGGCTATGCGCATGAACACCCGCTGCGATATACGAGGCAGTATAAGCAGAGCCAAGGCGCTACCCACGATCACCGACGGCCACAGAATTGCCGATACGGCCAGCGTCTGCAAAGTCAGAGACCCGGCCAAAGTCAGGGATGCGATGGCGAATAACTGGAGGACAAAGAAGAACATGCCCAGGCAGGCGCGGAACGTTTGTCTGTTCCAGCCCTGGTTGATCATCAGCAGCACCACCGGCGGCCCGGACATTGTTGTGCTTGTAGAAAGCAATCCGCTGAGGAACCCCGTGACGCCGGATGCTATTCGCTCTCTGCGTATTGGCAAGGTAATTCCCAGCAGTATGAGAGTTGCCACAGTCAGTGCAACGACTGCCACCGCTATACGCAGCGTTTCCGGGGGCGCCACCAGCAAAACGTAAGTGCCCAGTGGAACGCCTACCACGCCGGTGGCCACCAGGGGTAGCACTTTACCCCATTCAACTTGCCGCCAGGTCTGTACTACTATGAATGTGTCGGCCACAATGCTGAGAGGGATGAATACGGGCACCAACGTCTTGGGCTCCCACAGCAGCAGCAACAGCGGCGTGGCGACGAGGGCGAATCCAAAGCCGGTGGTGCCTTTTACTACCCCCGCGGCCAGTATTATGAAAACCGCGGGGATCAGGGTGATCGGCTCAACTCCCGAGGGCATCTGCGGCATGCCCTATCTTGACACAACGAGGCTTGCCAATACAACCTGAGAGAACGCTGGTTGCGCCGTATTTGGAAAAGGGTACAAAGGCGGGGTCAAAACGGATCTGGTGTCACTGTTGGTAGCTCCTTCCTAGTGCTGCCCAGCCGCCGGAATTCGCTTGCCAGCCTGCGATGTCCTATTGTAGAATCGACCCCACGCTTGACTAGGGTGTGGTACGATTAGAGGAAGCACAGGGCTGGGTCGAAATTGGGTCTAAAGCCAAGGACGTCTATCACAATAGGTACGCGTGGGGGCCGGTCTGACCGCTGGTTTGTGACTGCGAAGCAGGGAGATAGGAACCAAGCGGGTCGACAGTTGCGTAGAGGGTCAGCTATAATCAGGTTGTTTCCTCGATCAGTTAAGAGCGCATCAGTCGACGACGAGGAGGCCTATGCTTGAGGCCAGCTTCAACTGCGGGGACTGGGACGTAGAGAGCCTGCAGGCAGCAATCTTCCATCCATCTGAGCCAAGTGCTGCTGCCCAGTCTGGACTATGGGAAAAGGCCACAGGCAACCAGCCTGAGTCCATCGATTCACGACCCAAGATACGTATGACCAGAGTCGTAGGTAGCGTAGGAGAAGATAACCTAACTCTAGCTATTCAGGACGAACGGATTGATTGGGTAGTTCGACCAAGAGTGCCTTCAAACCAGCCGAGTGGCCCACTATTTACACTAGGAGCCGTAGAAGACGTACTCCCGTTACTTCGCAAGGCAATTCAATACACACTAGAAACAACCCAGATCGTGTCACGAATGGCCTTTATTCCCGTGCTAGTCAAACAGGTTCCCGATACAGCAACGGGACTTAAGCAGTTATCAAAATACCTTCCACACTTGGGCTTGGATTCGATGGATGGAGTGGATTTCACTTATCAAATCAACAGACGACGGAGGTCGACATCTGTACCGCATGTCCGAATCAACCGACTTGCAAAGTGGTCTACTGAGCAAATAGGCGGTCTTGAACTCAGGGTAAGCCCATCTGATCAACCGCGTCTTAAAACGACTGGAAGCAGCTACGTAAGGAAACTGAATCTAGACGTGAATACGGATCCCACATCGGGAGCTATGTCAAGAGATAAGATCGCTGGTCTTTTTGACGAGTTGGTCAGTATCGCTGGTGAACTGGCAACGGAGGGGGACATTTCTTGAGCACAACCACTAGATATCCAAACCTTGGTCATTACACTGAGCCCACACCTCGAAGGAGCCTAACTGACTTTGTCGCGCCCACATCAGTGGGTTCACACAAACTCGAAGGCACAGCAAGGATGAGGGCAGCGTTGTCGGCAACACCTCTCGCTGTAGAGGACGGGATCGAGAGCAAGAAGTTCCTGTGGCACATTCAGACAAAACATAGTTGCGCCGAATTGGATGACGAAGACATAGAATACATCGAAGTCCAACCTAGGTTCTTCGAGTATGACATAGGATCGGGCACGGCGATACTCGTTGACTTGTTTGAGGCTTCAGGTACACCGGAAGCTGAGTTCGATCCAGAGTATCAACAAGTCATTGATGAGTTGCGGAATGGGAATCGAGAGGTCCTTGCTGAGGAGCTGATTGAAATGCTCCGCAATAGCCGGGAAAATCCCGACGAGGTCGAAATCAAGATTCTCTCTCTACAGGCTATGGCTCGTTTCCTCATCAGACAAAGAGAGTTCGACGATCCTGTAGCTGGGCCGGACCCAAGCGGCATAATGCAGATAGAGTGGCATATTCTTGGCAATGGTCTGCTTGTGATGGCGTTCCTAGAAGATGACCGGATTCACTGTGTAGTCCAGACAGACGCAACCGCTGGAAGAGAAATGCTTAATGAGAACGCACAGTTAACACAGAGAGAGGCGTTAGAGCGATTTGGCTATCTTGTCCCTCAACGCTGACCTCAATTCCGGTGATCCACTACTCGACAGTGACGAGGTCAGTAGGTACTGTCAACCCAATGATTACGACCAGAGGCTATGCGAGCCGAAGGTGAGCGCTTTCCAAAGGCGGCCATCAGAGATTGACGCGTCGATCAACCGGCTCCAGTTCTTCGGACTGCAGGACAGGAGTAGCGCTGTTGAGTGTATCAGACAGGAATTCAGAGCCAGAGACTATAAAGTTAGGCCGAACGGCCGCTTTGTTGTGTTTAACGTAGGAGCGGCAAAGGCAGCCGCACTAAAGGTCGGATGCTATGACCTTGTGTTTCAATACACACCGATGCCACCCGTCTGGTCGCACTCCTCTATCCTTAATCTTCCCGACGACCCTTTCGAAGAACGAGCGGTCGCTATTGCCATCAAGCGGCTGATTACAAAAGCAGACACATACCATGCCATCAACACCTAAGCCGACAGCGCCGTACTTGGAACAGCCCGATGTCCGTCTATCTCACCGCCTCTGGATTCCCGTGTCAAGCACGGGAATGACGGATGAAGGGTCGGCTTGCGGGCTTCACCCCCATCTCAATCTTCCCCCATCAAGGGGGAAGAGGTTTCCCTCGCAATAGCAGGTAGCGGGGCTACGCGGCAATTGCTAGGCGGTGGCCCCGTCGAACTCTATCACCTCGTTGCGCTCCCTCTGGAACTTGAGGTACTGCTCCTTGGTCATCGGCGGCTTGTCCGTGGCCTTGACCTCCGAAGCCTTAGCCGCTCCGTCAGACAGCAGGTCTATTACGGTGGCCGCCATAGACTTGGCTGGCTGAATCACAGCCTTCTCGTAGTCCTGGATAACGTAGTCCTTGCCGTGGCCGGTGCCCGTTGCTCCGCCGCAATATGGGTGGATCAGCGGCATAATCTGAGCAAGGTCGCCCATGTCCGTGGAGCCTCCGCCGTTGTGGGTGTCAGGCCGCACCAGTACGTGCTCTCTGCCCACTACGTCCGCGGCGTTTTCAACGAAGAGGTCTTGCAGGGTCTTATTGTTGCGCATGGGTAAATACCCGGCTATGTTGGTGATGCTGACCTTTGCCCCTACGGCCAATGCGCCGGCCTTGAAGCTGCGGTCCACCTTGGCGCTGTTCTGTACTACAGCGTCCAAGTTGCCGGACCGAACTCGCCATTCCAGGGTAACGTTGGACGGCACCGCGCTCACCGCATCGCCGCCGCGGGTTAGAATGCCGTGTACGCGTACGGTATCCTGCTCGCGGAAGGTTTCCCGGTTGGCGTTGATGCCGGAGAGGGCTATCATTGCCGCATTGAGGGCGTTGATGCCCATGTGCGGGGCACCGCCGGCATGAGCGCCGCGGCCCGTGTACTGCACAAACTTGACCACGTGGCCGTTGCTTGTACCGCCGATGCCCAGAGCGAAGTCCTCCGCCATGGTGTGGCAGATCATCGCCATATCCACGTCGTCAAAAGTGCCTAGCTTGATGAACTCCTGCTTGCCGCCCATGAACTCTATACTGCCGCTCTCTCGCAGGTTCATGCGGCGCTCCACCTCGATGAACTCTTCCGCGGGCACGGCAATGGGCAGTATGCGCCCCGATAGATTCCCTAAGACCTCCGGCGTCATCAGCCCGATCATTGCGCCCAGCATGCTGCCTATCTGGCAATGATGACCGCAGGCATGGGCCGCCCCGGTTACTTCGTCATGGTAGGGATGCTCCAAGACACGCAGCGAGTCCAGCTCTCCGATCACCGCAACCGACGGCCCAGGCCCCGCTCCGCCTTCCACCGAGCCCTTGACCCCGGTGATGGCGAGACCGTTTTGAAAGGGGATGCCCATGGACTGGAACTTCTCTTGCACCAGCTTGGACGTCTTTTGCTCGGTAAAGCCCGTCTCCGGGTTGCGTAGGATGTGCTGGGCTATGCCGGTGATCTCATCCTTGCGTTCCTCTATGGCGGCTATGGCCGCCTGCTTCATCTCAGCTACGTTAGGCATGAATTCCCCCCCAACAAGTGCTAGGTAAGGCGAAGTATATACAGAAACCGTCCTCATTGGAACAGAGCTTGCCGCCCTTGACAGTGGTTGGGGGCACACCTAAACTCGTTCTGCGTTTCTACGGCGCGGTTCATTGAAGAAAAGGGAGGCATTTTCATGACTAAACCACTGGAAGGTTTGCGTGTTCTAGATTTGACCCAGGTACTGGCTGGCCCGTTCTGCTGCCGACTGATGGGTGACATGGGAGCGGACGTTATCAAGGTGGAACAGCCCGGCACGGGCGACCCGTCCCGTAACTTTCCGCCCAAGTACAAAGACGTGGAGAGTTACTATTTTCTAGGCCTAAATGGCAATAAGCGCAGCATCACTCTCAACTTCCGAGAAGAGCTTGCCAGAGAAACGTTCTATGATCTGGTAAAAACATCGGACGTTATGGTGGAAAACTACCGGCCATCCGTGCCGCCCCGCCTGGGGATCGATTACGACACCATCCACAAGATCAACTCACGGTTGGTGTACTGCTCCATCTCCGGGTTCGGGCACGACGGAGCCCCCAATCCCAACCGCCCAGCATTCGACACCACCATTCAGGCCAGCGGCGGCGTGATGAGCGTCATAGGCCATCCCGGCCATGCTCCTTCGACCATGGGCGTACCGGTGGGAGACCTGGCGGGCGCCTATGCGGCGCTGTCCGGCATTCTGGCGGCCCTGGTCGACCGCGAGAGGACCGGGGAAGGCCGTCACGTGGACGTATCGCTTTTGGATACCATGCTTACTCTCCAGGCGTACATAGGTCAGTATTACCTCATGTTCGACTCGGAGCCGGGACCTCTGGGTTCCACTCACCCGACAAACGTTCCTGTCACCGCCCTGGAGTGCAAGGACGGCCGTTATGTGCAGATCCAGTTCGCCAACCAGCCGCTCTACATGCAACTGACCAACAAGCTGGCGGAGATGTATCCGGACGAGTACAAGGACCTGCCAAACGACCCTCGATTTGCCAATCCCGCCGAGCGCTTAAAGAACAAGGCGGAGCTTGTGGAATTCCTTAGCGGCGTATTCTCAAAGAAGACCGCCGACGAGTGGGATTCAGAGCTGGGCAATGATATGCCTGTGGCCAGGGTCAACACCATCGCCGAGTCGTTTGCCGAACCATCCGTGATCAACCGAAACATGACTCCGGTTGTCAACCACCCGCAGGCGGGTGAGTATAGGACAATTGGCAATCCCTTGAAGATGGGGCAGGAGGAGGAGTACAGGCCAGCTCCAGGGCTGGGACAGCACACGGACGATCTGCTGACAGAACTTGGCTACGATGGGGCTAAGATACAAGCTATGAAGGATGCCGGGGCCGTATAGATTCTCGGTTCAGTCTTGAGTAAGAGGGGCCGGATGAGGCCCCTCTTGCATTTGTAGAGATAAGGAGGAGTGCATGGCGTGTCCCCGCGTATTTGTCACCAGGCGAGTCGACCAGGAGGCGCTAGACCTGCTTGCTTCCGAGGCCGATATTGAGGTTTGGGAGGAAGACACGGCTCCTCCCAGGGAAGTCATGTTGGAAAAGGCGGCACAGGTGGACGGCATCTTTGCCACGGGCGAAGACAGTATCGACGAGGCTCTGCTCTCCAAGGGCCGCGGCCGCCTGAAAGTCGTAGCCAACATGGCTGTTGGCTACGACAACTTCGACGTGCCGGCTGCCACCCGGCTCGGAGTAGCGCTGGCCAATACTCCGGGGGTGCTCACAAAGACTACGGCAGAGCTGGGCTTTGCACTGATTCTGGCCGTGGCCAGACAAGTTGTACTGGGCGACAGGGAAACCCGGCAGGGGAAATGGAAATACTGGCATCCATCGCTATATATGGGCCAGGACCTGGCAGACTCTACGCTATGCATGATAGGAATGGGCAAGATAGGCCTGGAGGTGGCCAAGCGCGCCCTAGCCTTTGAGATGAGGGTGGTCTACCACAACCGCATCCGCCGCACGGACGTGGGGGACGAATTAGGCTATTGTGCCGACCTGGAGTCGGCCCTTGGGGAGGCCGATTTCGTCTGCATCTCCACGCCGCTGACCACGGAGACGCATCACCTCATAGGGTGGGACGAGCTTTGCATGATGAAACGCAATGCTATCCTTGTGAACATAGCGCGGGGGCCAGTGGTGGACAACGAGGCGCTGTACCGGGCGGTGCGCGACGGCGTAATCGCGGGCGCAGGCCTGGACGTCACGGAACCTGAGCCGATACCTTCCGACCATCCGCTGCTCACCCTACCCAATGTTGTGATCACACCGCACATTGGCAGCGCAACCGTCCGCACACGCAGGGGGATGGCGGTCCTGGCTGCTCGCAATATAGTTGCCAGGCTCAGGGGCGAAGCTATGCCAAGCTGCGTAAACCCTGAGGCGGTATAGCTCGTTCACCTGCTCGCATAGAAATGGTCAAGCGGCCCATGGCCGCCGCCGATGTGCAAGTTGCCGCGTATGGCATTGGTGACGTACTCCTTGGCTTGCGTCACCGCTTCCAACAGAGGCTGTCCCTTAGCCAGTCCCGCGGCAATGGCCGAGGCGAAGGTACAACCGGTGCCGTGCGTGTTTTTCGTGTCGATACGTTCGGCCCGCAGATCATGGAACTCCGTACCGTTGTAGAAGATATCCACCGACTCATTGCCGGAGAGATGACCTCCCTTGATCACTACGGTTGCCGCGCCTGAGTTCAGGATCCGTTTGGCGGCTTCCCGGGCGTCTTCCAGAGACCTGATGGTCAGTCCGCTGAGCACTTCGGCTTCCGGCAAATTGGGTGTGATAACAGTCGCCAACGGAAGCAGCTTGCCGCGCAACGCTTCTACAGCGTCTTCCCTGAGCAAGCGGTCGCCGCCCTTGGCCACCATCACCGGGTCTACCACCAGCCTGGATACCTTGTGCTCGCTCATTTTAGACGCCACGGCTTGGATTATCTCGGAAGAGGAGAGCATTCCGGTTTTCACCGCGTCCGCGCCAATGTCGGTGAGGACGGCATCTATCTGAGCCGCAATGATTCTGGCGGGTATCTCGTGGATAGCGGTGACTCCCAGCGTGTTTTGCGCTGTGACGGCCGTGACGGTGGATGCGCCGTATACCCCCATTGCGGCGAAGGTTTTGAGGTCAGCCTGTATACCTGCGCCTCCTCCGGAGTCGGAGCCGGCGATGGTCATGGCAATGCGTTTTTCAATCAAGGATTTGCTTCGCTTTTGGTTGTGCTAGATGTAGTTTAACCATGTTTGCCGCTAACCGTGAATTGTCTGCACCCGTTCTTGCAGCCCTTCGAAATCGTACTCCTGGGCGGTGCGGGACCTTGATGCAATCATGCTCGAAGCCAGCGCTATGACCGTGGAAACGGCAAGTGCGGCGCCAAAGCTGACCAGGAACTTGCCGCCCCAGGGTATGTCCAACCACGGTGAAAAGTCCGGCTTGGGGAAGAAGAGCGTCCCGACCGCTATTCCGACCACACAGCTTGCCAGAGCCGCCGTACCGGACAGCCGTCTGCTGTAAAGCCCGTAGAAGACGGGGAACGCGGCGCCTGCGCAAACCAAATCCGCAATTAGGAAGAGGTAGAGCACGCTGTAGCCCTGAGCGGCGATGAATACGGCGGGAATGGCCACCACCACCGTAATGGCGCGAGACCAGCGGAGGAGCAGTGCCGTCCTGATGGCGGGCCTGATCCTGGGCAGGTCGCTAGTCACCGCGCTGGCTATGCCGTTGAGCAGGGTGTCCATACTGCTCATAACCAGTCCCAGGGCAAGCACCAATATCACCATTACAGCCCAGGTGGGCAGAATCTCCAGAATCAGCCAGAACAACGCTACCGAGCCCTGGTCCGCGGGGACGCCACGTCCGGCGGCCATAATGCCAAAGAGACCAGCCAGGATGATGATGGGGATTACCAGCAGTCCGCCTACGGTGAACGCCTTGCGCAGGGTGTTGTTGTCTTTTGCGTTGTATACGCGTTGCCAGAAGCCCTGGTGAAACATGTTGGCAGCGAACACGGCAATGATCAACGTGAGACCGAACTCTATGCCGGGGCCGTGCGACAGGGAGAGGAGCTCCGGTGAAGAATCGCGTACGGGCTCGAAGGCATCGCCGAAGCCGCCGATCGCTACCACCGTTGCCACAAAGGCGATCAGGAAAAGTGGGAGTATAACTAGGAACTGGACCGTATCCGTAAATATGGAGGCGCGAATTCCTCCGTACGCCGTGTAGGCAAGCGTTCCTATGGCTACGATCAAAGCCGTCCAGAGCAGCGGCACGTCGGCAATGAGATTGAGAGCTAGAGCGGTGCCGGTAAGCTCGGCGGAGAGGAAGACAAACATATAGAACAGCATTACGCCCAGTACGAATACGTACATGGCTTTGCCGAATCGGTACCAGGCGTATTCGGTTACGGAGTGCCCCTGCGGCATGAGCCGCCGCATGCGAGGCCCGATGACGGCGAAGGCGACGATAGGCGCCGCCTGGCCAATGCCGTAGCCAATGAGCGCTATCAAACCGGCCCAGGTCCCCGTTTCGGCTGGACTGAAGAGTATCCATGCGCCGGCTATGGAAGCAACAACGGTGGCAACGGCAACACCGGCGCCGGCGGTGTTCCGGTTCACTATGAACTCTTCCACACTGAGCCGGCGGCCGCGTATGTACAGAATGCCTACCGCCGCGAATATCAGCGCTGTAAGTACGGCAATGGTGATGGCCAGAGTCTCTGTAGACATGTGATGCTCCAAATTATAAGGGCCGCCAGCTTTTGAGAACCGGCGGCCCCTTGGAGCACTTGTAACCATTCCCTACGCTGGCATTACCCAGATCAGGTTCAAGGGTCGCCCCGAATTGGGACCTCTCAGCCTGGTTAGGCTCCCCCTTGGTCGAGATATTCAGTTGTTGATGGGCATTGTAGATTCTTGACGGGCAACCGTCAATTGGGCGGTCGCGTAGTTCCTCAATGGGCATCGTGCTGATTTGGGGGTCCCCCCCAATGCCGACGGGGATTGGCTGGCACCGTGGTTCTATTGATTTCATAACATAAAACGGCTGGACTTCCTTTGCCTTGCCAACGCCCTGTACGCCCTTGTATCCTCGTAGAAGTGAGGAGAAGCGCCATGATATTGGCAACGCCGGGCTAGATGGGGTATTCGATCCATCGTAGGGCGTAGTATTCACGCTTGGGAAAAGCTGAGGAATCGGATCTATGGCAAGAATTGAGGGAATCAGAATCAAGAATTATCGGGTTTTGAAAGACATAACCCTAGGAAAACTGTGGAATACGCGAAACGTTGCTCCGTTGACTCCGATGACGTCGGTGATTGGAAAAAACGGCGTGGGCAAGAGTTCATTGTTTGATGCCTTTGGCTTCCTTGCAGATTGCCTGAAGCTGGGCGTTGAGGAGGCTTGTGATTCACGAGGACGAGGAGGATTCCACAGAATCCGCTCTCAAGGAAGCGAAACCCCTATCGAATTTGAGGTCTATTACCGTGAGGAATCACAGGCTCGACCTATTACCTACGAGCTCGCTATCGATAATGACAGATCAGGTAGGCCTTACGTCGCCCGAGAACGCCTGCGACAGAGACGTAAAGGGCAATCGCACGGCTGGCCCTTCTCGTTTTTGATGATGAATGACGGCAACGGAGTGGCTTGGAAAGGAGAGGCGCAAGGGCGGCAGGTTGACGAAGGTAGACAGACTCGCCTTAATCTTGGGGAATTGATTAAACAACTTCTTGCAGGATTGCCGGTAGAAGAAAGTGGGGAAACCGAAGTCATTGAGCTTCAAGACAGGCGCAGGCTCGGCATAGCAACCTTGGGGGCCTTGAAACAGCATCCACGGATATCAAACTTTCGTGAGTTTATAGAAGGTTGGTACCTGAGCTACTTCACTCCCGATGCTGCGCGCAGCTTGCCGCTGGCTGGCCCCCAAAGGCGCTTAAATGTCCATGGCGACAATTTGGGTAACGTGGTTCAGTTCATAGAGCGGGAACAACCGGATAGATTCAAGAACATCCTGAATCGGATTGCTGGACGCGTTCCAGGAATCGACCAAATTGAGACTGAACAGAGCCGCGACGGACGGTTACTGCTTCGCTTCAACGACAAAGGTTTTGATGACCCATTTTATGCACAACAAATGTCCGATGGGACCTTGAAGGTCTTTGCCTACTTGCTCATGCTCGAAGATCCCGCTCCTCCCCCGTTTATATGCATCGAGGAGCCGGAGAACGGTCTCTACCACAAGTTGCTAGAAGTTTTGGCCACCGAGTTTCGATCTCATGCTACAGGTAGAGGAAACACCCCCCAGATTTTTGTCACTACACACCAACCCTACTTCGTAGATGCGTTAACGCCTGAGGAAACCTGGGTTTTGGAAAAACAGGAGGACGGTTTCTCCACAATCTGGCGAGCCAGTGACGATAAAGTTGTCAAAGCCATGGTGGACGAGGGTCTGCCGCTTGGAGGTCTCTGGTACAGCGATTATCTTGACGTGAGGCAGACAAGTGCACCTTGAGATCTTAGTCGAGGACCGATCCGGGAGTATTTCGCTGGAGGTTATGATAGAGAAGATTCTTGGCGCAAACAGGGCGGTACATTCTTGGAGAATTCATCCTTACAAAGGCATCGGTCGCCTACCTAAGAACTTGTCCGGGGTAACGAACCCAAGCAACCGGATCCTTCTAGACCAGTTGCCAAGAATATTGAGCGGGTACGGGAGGAGTCTACAGGACTCATCGGCGGTCATCGTGGTAGTGGACTCGGACGACAGGGATTGCCTGAACTTCAAACAGGAATTGCTTGACGTTCTAAATGTGTGTAATCCGCGCCCGATAGCGCTTTTCAGGATCGCAGTTGAGGAAAGCGAAGCGTGGTTATTGGGAGACCGTGCTGCGGTGGAGACAGCTTATCCCAATGCCAAGAGTTCGGTTCTGGACGGTTACGTGCAAGACAGCATTTGTGGGACTTGGGAAATTCTGGCAGATGCTGTGCATCTCGGCGGGGCGCAAAGGCTAAAGCGATTGGGTTACCCAGAGATGGGTAAAGCGAAATGTGAGTGGGCTGAGAGAATCGCTCCCCACCTAGACGTGGATCGGAATCAATCAAAGAGCTTTCAAGTCTTTCGAGATGGCATCAGGAATCTTGCAGTCATCGGTTAGGTAGCCGGATGACCGAGGTATTGGAAAGACTTTTGCCAGATTTCAGTCAAACTGATTTTGTCGCAACGTATTAGCGGGGAAGAAATAGGCCTCTGGCACAGAGTCGTACTTTACCTTCTTGCTTAGCCGCCCTCTTGCTGTAACTGATTCCTTCTGGCAGAAACATGCCATGCGCTCAATTGGGCGTCAGTTGGCTGTACCCGCCACGTGCTGTATGGCCCGGACTATCTTATCGTAGCCGGTACAGCGGCAAAGGTTGCCTGCGATAGCGTGACGGATCTCGTCCTCGGAAGGGTGCGGGTTTGTGTTGAGGTACGCCCTTGCCGAAACCAAAAAACCCGGGATGCAAAACCCGCACTGGAGAGCGCCGTAATCTATGAATGCTCTTTGCAGAGGGTCCAGCTCTCCGCCTTTTGCCAGGCCCTCTATAGTGATGACGTCCTGGCCTTCCACTTCAGCCGCCAGCATGCAGCAGGAGTCTATGGCGCGCCCGTTCAGCATGATTGTACAGGCTCCACAGTTGCCGTTGCTGCACCCTTCCTTGGTTCCGGTGAGTTGGAGCTCATCTCTCAAAGCATCCATCAGGGTCTGCCACGGCTCTACCAGTATCTCCACGGGATCTCCATTGACAGTGAAAGAAACGGGAATTTTAGGCACAATCTCCTCCCTGGCTAGCTAATTTACCTGCAACGGCTGACCGAGTGATTCCATACACATGAGCAAGGTACGGCGAGTCAGCACTCGCACCAGCTCTTTGCGGTACTCTACGGTGCCGCGAACATCGTCGATGGGACTGGAGGCTTCCACGGCCTTCTCGCCTGCCTCCCGGACAAGCTCGGCGGTGATCTCCTTGTTTTCAAGCAGCGCCTCGGCCGCTCTGGCGCGCACCGGCGTGGGAGCTACCGAGGCCAGGGATATGCGGGCCTCGGTGCAGTTGCGCGTGCCCGGCTCCAGGGCAACAAAGCTTGCCACGCCTGCCACGGCTATGTCCATCTCATTTCTGGGAATGAAGCGCAGGTAGTGGCTGCTGCTGTTGTCGGCAGCCGGCGGCACTATTGTCTCCAAGATGACTTCATCAGGCGCCAATACGTTCCGCCCCGGTCCGGTGAAGAAATCCTCAATGGGCACCTCGCGCTGTCCTGCCGGCCCCACGATTACGACTCGTGCCTCGTGCACCAGCATGCCGGGCACAGCGTCTGCGGAGGGCGCCGAGTTAGCAATGTTCCCCACCACGCTGGCGCGGTTCTGTATCTGTATTGAGCCTATAAGCTGACAAGACTCTTTGATAGACGTGTAGCCTTCTATGACCGGTGGGAAGGCCGCGGTGTCTGTGCAACTGACGGCTGCCCCAAGGTGCAGTCCTTCGCCGGGCACCCACTCCAGCCGGTTCATTTCAGGAATGCGCTTGATGTCCATAATGACAGAGGGCGCGCGCCTGCCGCTCTTCACCTGGTCCACAAGGTCTGTGCCGCCAACAATTGGGCGGATTTCTCCGTGAGACCTGGCTTGCGCCAGCAACTGATTCATCTCTTCTAGAGTCTTTGGCCCGGCAAAAGAGAACGGTTTCACATGTTCCTCCCAAAGATGAACGTGTTGCCGATTATACGAAAAGGCGGCAAAGGATAGCAACGATTTGACGCCCTTTAGCCAAGAGTAGGGTAAAATAAGCAAATCCGCTCTATGCAGAAGGTCGCTATGGACTACGTTTACCGATACGGTCGTTGGGATGGAACGCAGCAAGTCTTCGAGATGGATGAAGATTTGCTCATGGAACAGCTTGCCGACGACGTGATGATGCACGGCGACGTGTCCAAGGCATTGCGCAACTTCATGCGGCGCGGCTTTCGCGGTGATCAGGGTCAGGACTTGGAAGGGTTGCGCCAAATGATGGAGAGACTGCGCGAGCAACGCAGCCAAAACCTGAAACGGTACAACTTGGACTCTGTTTTCGAGGACATCAAGGAACGTCTGGAACAAGTGGTAAGCACCGAGCGGGAAGGGATAGACAAGCGGCTGGGGGAGGCCAGGGAGAAGGCTGCGCAGAGACGCGAGGAGGACCCACGGGAAACACAGGAGTTGCTGAAGATGCTGGAAGAACGGGCGAACCGCAGCCGGGACAGGTTGGACAACCTGCCGGACAGCCCGGCGGGAGCTATTCAGGAACTGCGCGACTACGACTTCATGGATCCCGAAGCACGGCGCCAATTCCAAGAACTCCTTGACGCTCTTCAACAACAGATGCTGCAGAACTACTTCCAGGGAATGAAGCAGCAGATGCAGGGAATGACGCCCCAGCAAATGGAGGGCATCCAGGAGATGCTGCGCGACCTGAACCAGATGTTGCAGGACAGAGCTATGGGTCGTGAGCCCAACTTCCAGGGTTTCATGGACAGATACGGCTCCATGTTTGGCGACAACCGGCCTGGAAACCTGGACGAGCTAATGGAGAACCTGGCACGTCAGATGGCCCAGATGCAATCGCTGCTGGACAGTATGTCGCCGGAGATGCGACGGGAGCTGGAGGACCTTGCCGACTCCTTGCTGGACGTGGAGACCATGGATGAACTGGCCCAGCTTGCCGCGGCTATGGAGCGGATGTATCCCATGGAAGATCTGCGAGACCAGTATCAGTTCTTGGGAGATGAGCCTCTGACCATGACTCAGGCCATGGATCTGATGCGCAGCCTGCAGAACGTGGACGACTTGGAGCGGCAATTGAGAGACGTTCTGGACAGGGGCAATATAGATGACGTGGACCTGGAGAAGGTGGATGAGATGCTTGGTGAAGAGGCGCGGCGCACGCTGGAAGCACTGAAGAATGCGGCCAGAAAGCTTGAAGAGGCAGGCTACGTGAAGCAACGCGGCAATAGATTGGAGCTGACGCCAAGAGGCATCAGGAAACTGGGTCAGAAAGTGCTGCATGAAGTCTTCTCACGCCTGAGCAAAGACCGCTTTGGCGATCACGAGTTGCACGGAAGGGGTCTGTCCGGGGAAGAGTCTGGAGAAACAAAGCCGTATCAGTTTGGAGACCCTTTCGATTTGAACCTGAACCGCACCGTTATGAATGCCATTACCAGAAGCGGGCCTCAGAAGCCGGTAAGGCTTATACCGGAAGACTTTGAAATCAATGTCAAAGAGGAGGTCACGCGCACCTCCACGTGCCTGCTGCTCGATCAGAGCCGGTCCATGGGCATGTTTGGGAGCTTTCTTGCCGCCAAGAAAGTGGCAATTGCTCTCTACACCCTGGTGCAGTCTCAGTTCCGCAAGGACAAGCTTTACGTAATAGGTTTCTCTGACCAGGCCATTGAGTTGAAAGGTGAGGATCTGCATGAGGCGAACTGGAATTCATGGCTTTCCGGCACCAACATGCATCACGCCTTCATGATGTCCCGCAAGCTGCTTTCCCGGGATAAGGGAGGCACTCGCCAGATAATTATGATTACGGATGGTGAGCCAACCACACACATAGAGGCCGGGCGCACCTATTTTGCCTATCCGCCCAGCCCGCGCACCATTCAAGAGACATTGAAAGAGGTCAAACGGTGCACGCAGGAAGGAATAGTAATCAACACATTCATGTTGGAGACCAGCTATTACCTGCTGGACTTTGTTGACCGGATGACTCGAATCAACAAGGGGAGGGCCTTCTACACCACTCCGGACAGGCTGGGCGAGTTTGTCTTGGTCGACTACCTGAACAGCCGTCGCAGAAGAGTGGCTTAGCCTGCACCCATGGCGCCCTGCTCCGCCGGATTGCTTCGGTTGCTCGCAATGACAAAGTGGGGTGGGCGTATGGTGGCGGTATTCATTCGAAGGCGATATGATAATTCACCGCAATCTCCACGACACCAATGAAACCAGGCAATGACTAATCGTTATCCCGCAGTCGCTTATAGCGTTACTCTCAGAGTAAGCTACGACAACGTGCCAGGCAAGCTAGGCCTAATCACCACGGCCGTCGGTGAAGTGGGCGGTGACATTGGAGCCATAGACATAGTCTCCACGGACCGCGGGCGGATGGTGAGGGACATAACGGTCAATGCGCGAAATGTCGAGCACGGCATTCAGATTGCCACCACCATCAAGTCGTTGCCCGGCGTTATTGTAAGGAACGTATCCGATCCAACTTTTCTGTTGCATCTTGGAGGCAAGATATCCATGGCGTCCAAGGTGCCGATTCGCACCCGCAATGATCTTTCGCTGGCGTATACGCCGGGGGTGGCTCGTGTCAGCACTGCCATCCATGAAGACCCTTCAGTTGCTTGGGCCCTTACCTCCAAATCCAACACCGTGGCCGTTGTCACGGACGGTACCGCCGTGCTGGGGCTGGGGAACATAGGTCCAGCGGCGGCAATGCCGGTCATGGAGGGCAAAGCCCTGCTGTTCAAAGAGCTAGCCGGCGTGGACGCTTGGCCAATCTGCCTGAACACCACGGATCCTGAGAAGATTATTCGTATAGTGAAGCACATCTCGCCCAGCTTCGGAGGGATAAACCTGGAAGACATCGCGGCGCCAAACTGCTTCTACATAGAGGAAAGACTGAAGGAGGAGCTGGACATACCGGTGTTCCACGACGACCAGCACGGCACCGCCATTGTGGTAATGGCGGCTTTGTACAACGCGCTGAAAGTCGTGGGGAAAAGTATAGGTGAGATAAGAATTGTGATCTCCGGCGCGGGAGCAGCAGGGGTTGCTACTGCAAAGCTGATGGAAGAGGCGGGAAGCCGCCACATCATGGGCTACGATAGGGAGGGGGTTCTTCACAGGGGTATGGACTTCAGCGAACATTCCGGGAAGAAGTGGTTTGCTGAAAATACAAACCCGGACGACTTCCGCGGCGACTTGCTGGGAGCTATGAGAGGTGCGGACGTGTTCATTGGGCTCTCCGGTCCAAACGTGATCAGCGTTGACCACTTGAAGGTAATGAACAGAGATCCCGTTGTGTTCGCCATGGCCAATCCGGAGCCGGAGATAAGCCCGGAGGACGCGCTGCCCCACGTTAGGGTGATGGCGACGGGACGTTCCGATTACCCCAACCAGATAAACAATGTCCTGGCTTTTCCCGGGGTTTTCAGAGGGCTCTTGGACTCCCAGACAAGAGAGGTGAATAGCGAGATGAAACTTGCTGCGGCGCACGCGATAGCCAAAGCCGTCCCATCCCGTCACCTGAACGAAGAGTACATAATGCCCAGCGTTTTCGACAGGTCTATGGTCAGAAGCGTGGCGCGTGCGGTAGCAATAGCAGCTAGGCGTACAGGGGTTGCGCGCCGCAAGAGACGTAGGACCACGTCAACGGTTGTAGGGAGTACCCATTAGGCTGCCTGTAGTGTATGATTGTGGCCGCAAATGGGGAATCTGCCTGAAGGAGGCATCAAAATGGCGGTCAGATATCCTGCAATAGCGTACGGTGTGACAATAAGGGCTGAATATCCCAATCAGCCCGGACAGCTTGGAGACATCACCTCTGCTATCGGTGACATTGGAGGCGACATCTCAGCGCTGGACCTGGTGCAGTCTTCCCAGAACAAGGTGATCAGGGACATCACCATCAATGCCCGGGACGTGAATCACGGCCAGGAAATAGTAGCCAAAGTAAAGAGCTTGCCCGGCGTAAACGTAGTCAGCGTCTCAGACCCAACCTTCCTCCTGCATCTCAACGGCAAGATAGAGATGCGCTCCAAGAGCCCGGTGAGGACTCGCAACGACCTATCCATGGCGTACACGCCCGGAGTGGCACGAGTATGCATGGCCATCCACGAAGACCCGGATTCTATGTGGAACCTTACCGCGAAGTCCAATACCGTGGCCGTAGTGACAGATGGAACGGCGGTGCTGGGTTTGGGGGACATAGGTCCAGCGGCGTCCATGCCCGTCATGGAAGGCAAGGCCATGCTGTTCAAGGAGCTGGGGGGCGTCGACGCTTGGCCTATCTGCTTGGATAGCAAGGACCCGGACGAAATCATTGAAACCGTGAAGAACATAGCCGTTGGATTCGGCGGTATCAATCTGGAAGACATATCCGCGCCCCGGTGCTTCTATATCGAAGAGAGGCTCCAGGAAGAGTTGGACATCCCCATTTTCCATGACGACCAGCATGGCACCGCGGTGACCACAACGGCAGCGCTGTTCAACGCAGCAAAGGTCACCGGCAAGAAAATAGAGGACATGAAGGCCGTTGTAGTAGGGGTTGGCGCCGGCGGCATGGCCACGACCCAGATGATCATGGATGCCGGACTAACGAACATTGTTGGCGCTGACCGCCAGGGTGTGCTCCATCGTGATCGGGATTACGGAGACAACGACTCCAAACGATGGTTTGCCGAGAATACCAACCAGGATAATTTCAAGGGCTCTTTGATGGATGCCATGAAAGGCGCTGACCTCTTCATTGGACTGTCCGGCCCTGGCGTACTCAACGTCGACCACGTGAAGGCGATGAACAAAGATGCCGTTGTCTTTGCCATGGCCAACCCGGACCCGGAGATTTTCCCCGAGGAGGCGGGGCCTCACGTAAGAGTGATGGCCACCGGCCGCTCCGACTATCCCAACCAGGTGAACAACGCTCTGTGCTTCCCTGGATTTTTCAGGGGCATGCTGGACGTGAGGGCATCGAGCGTTACAGCAGAGATGAAGCTGGCGGCGGCCAGGGCCATTGCCGATAGTGTGCCGGCCAGCCAGCTCAACGAAGAGTACATAATGCCCAACGTTTTCGATAGAAACGTAGCGGCGGCTGTGGCTAAGGCGGTGGCCCTGGCCGCTCAGAGAAGCGGAGTTGCTCGACGCTCTCGCCGCAAGGCTTTCGGAGTGGAGGCGATGATCAAATAGGGCGGAAGGTTTCCGTCTTAGTAGAGAGAAGCTCCGCTTCCAGATGCGGAGCTTCTCTCTTTCTAGGCTAGCCCTTCGTTCGGGTCCTGCCCGGTAGGCATGCTTTCATTCTCCTCAGGTGCGGGGGCTCCGGTTACCAGGGAGGGGACTTCTCTCCTTATAGTCCCTTCAAGCCGCGAGATGGGTATAGCAGGCATAGTATTGACGTGCACCCCTGCTCTCACACCGAGATCAAGCGAAAACCTGGCGATAGCTTCGTTGTCGGGCGCCTGCACAATATTCACAAAATCAATCTCACCAAGGACGCCGTACTCCCCAAGCAGCTCTATCCCCGGGATGTCTATTTCATACTGTGCCCGGCGTACGCTTTCCGGGTCTTCCAGCGCCCTTTCTCGTCCTTGAGGGGTCAAAGTCAATAGCTGGATGTATATAGGCATGATCATCCTTCCAATTAGCGTAGGTTGTGGCTCAGCTCCATTGTACACCGATAGCAAGCTCAAAAAAGGAGTTGTAATCCGGCGGTTGTAGATTGTAACTTGGCTAAGGCCAATGCTATACTTTTAGCACAGGGCCAAGGCCTTTTAAGGAGGCTGAGGTTATGACCTTCAAATCAGTCCTGTGAGGCTGGTAAGGTGACGGCTGTGGCTGAATTAGCCATGCTAAAGTTGTAAAAGACCCTTGCCAGTTCACTGGCAAGGGTCTTTTACATGGTGGAAAGACGAATACTCTCGGCGGAGGACATGAGACGGGCGATCACGCGTATAGCCCATGAAATAGTGGAACGCAACCAGGGTGTAGATGGGCTGGTACTGGCGGGAGTAAGGACCCGCGGCGCCCCTCTTGCACACAGACT
The DNA here is from genome assembly GCA_965261445.1 of Dehalococcoidia bacterium. Taxonomy (GTDB): domain Bacteria; phylum Chloroflexota; class Dehalococcoidia; order Lucifugimonadales; family QGNO01; genus DAOUJH01. The sequence goes on from CBDHCW010000018.1 coordinate 118,167, forward strand.
GGCGGAACGCATTGCCGACATAGAGGCGCACAACGTGCCCGTCGGCGCGTTGGATATAGGGTTATATCGAGACGACATTGCATCCGGCAGCGCGCCCGTTGTCCATTCAACGGAAATCCCGCAGGACGTGGACAGCCGCAAACTGGTACTGGTAGACGACGTGCTGTTCACCGGCCGCACCATACGTGCGGCCTTGGATGCATTGATCGACTTTGGCAGGCCCAAGCAGGTACAGCTGGCCGTACTGGTGGACCGCGGACACAGGGAGTTGCCCATCCGCGCCGACTACGTGGGCAAAAACATACCTACAACGTTGCGAGAACAGGTACAAGTGAGGTTGACCGAGGTGGACGGGAGAGATGAGGTTGTGCTTGTGCAGGTGAGGGAATGACGGCTATGGCATCCACTGTACAGCAAACTGAAACAATCGCCCGGCCAAGCATGGTCAACGGCTCCCGCCGTCACGTGCTCGACCTGGATGACTTCTCCCACGAGGAACTGGATCTGGTGATGAGCACGACGGACGCTATGCGCGAGGTGCTTGGCCGAGACATCAAGAAGGTCCCCACTTTGAGAGGTAAAGTCATAGTCACCCTGTTCTACGAAGCGAGCACCCGAACGAGGGTCTCTTTCGAAGAAGCGGGGAAGCTGCTCAGCGCTGATGTCATCAACGTATCGTCCTCCGGCAGCAGCGTTGAAAAAGGCGAATCCCTTCTCAATACAGTGCGGACGTTGCAGGCAACCGGCACGGATATCATGGTGGTAAGGCATCCGCATTCAGGGGCTCCTTACTTCATGGCGCGGAACCTGGAGCGTACAGGCATCATCAACGGGGGAGACGGCTGGCATGCTCACCCCACACAGGCTCTCCTGGATCTATACACAATGAAGCGCCACCTGGACTCAGTGACCGGCGCTAAAGTTGTCATCGTGGGGGATATTACCCACAGCAGGGTCGCCAGGTCCAATCTGTGGGCTTTGCAGACAGCGGGAGCTCAAGTAGTGCTATGCGCGCCTCCTACGTTGTTGCCCCAGGAGTTCCTTTCCGGTGAGCACCTCAGGGATGGAAGCCTGTTCGGCTCAGTGAACGTGGAGACCAATTTAGAGAGGGCCATCAGAGAAGCGGACGTTGTAATGCCTTTGCGCCTCCAGTTGGAGCGCCAGCAGGCGGGGCTTCTCCCTACACTGCGTGAATATTCAAAAATGTACGGCATCACCAAAGAGAGGCTGGCCTTGGCCAAGCCAGGCGCCCTGGTTTTGCATCCCGGTCCAATGAATGAAGGGGTGGAGATAAGTCCTGACGTCGCCCACGGAACGCAGTCTTTGATAGAAGAGCAGGTGCACAACGGCGTGGCGGTGCGCATGGCATTGCTCTATCTGTTGACGGGCTCACGGCAAAAGACTCAAGCCCAGGGAGAGCAGCAGTGAACGGCACGGACTCCCTTCTCATAAGAGACGTACGTCTCATCGATCCCCACAGAGGGATGGACGAGAGGGGCGACCTGCTTATAGTAGATGGCGTCATAAAGCATACGGGCGGCGCGGTTCGGAATGGCCAGGCGCCGCCGGGTTGCCAGGTTATTAGAGGCGATGGGCTTGTGACCTGTCCGGGCTTCATTGATTTGCACTCGCATCTAAGGGAGCCCGGCTACGAAGATAGAGAGACCGTTGCTACCGGTGTAGAGGCTGCCGTCAGAGGCGGGTTCACCACCATCTGCGCCATGCCCAATACCAACCCCGCTATGGATAATGCTGCTACGGTGGAGTTTGTGCTGCGTCAAGCTGCGGCGGTGGGGAAAGCCCGGGTACTGCCAATAGGCAGCGTGACCAAAGGCCGGGCCGGGAAAGAGCTGGCCGAGATGTGGGAGCTTGCACAATCGGGCGTGGTGGGCTTCAGCGATGACGGAAGCTCCGTGGCGGATTCCCACCTGATGCGACAGGCCCTGGCTTATGCAGGCGGCCTGGGGCTTCCCGTACTCCAGCATTCTGAAGATACTGAGCTCTCACGTGGAGCGCCGGTAAACGAAGGGCGGCTCTCCAACCGTCTGGGGTTGCGCGGCTGGCCTGCCGCCGCTGAAGAGACGATGATTGCCCGTGATATATCGTTGGCCCAGCTAACGGGCGGACATCTACACGTGGCGCATCTGACAACGTCCGGCGCCGTGGATCTGGTTCGATCGGCAAAGCAAAAGAGGGTGAACGTAACCGCGGAAGTTACGCCCCACCATCTCACGTTGGACGAGACCTGGGTTCTGGGGCATGACAAAGATGGACCCTTGAGAGGGCCGTTGGGCCCCGAAGCATACGATACCCTTGCCAAGGTGAACCCTCCCCTGAGGACTCAACGAGACGTGGAGGCCCTGGTGGCAGGCTTGCGAGAGGGGTGGATAGATGCAATTGCCACGGATCATGCACCCCAGACAGTCATTGACAAGTGGGTGACTTATGACGACGCTGCATACGGGTTCAGCGGTTTGGAAACCGCTTTAGGATTGCTGATGAGACTGGTGCATGGCGGCCAAGTAGACCTGAGCACCTTGGTTGCCGGGTTGACCGCCGGTGCTCTCTCCGTACTCGGTCAGGAATATGCCCATCTGACCACGCTACAAGAGGGGACTACCGCTGACATTGTTGTCTTCGATCCTGAAAAAGAATGGGTGGTTAACAGCGAGGAGTTCGCTTCCAAAGGCAGAAATACTCCGCTGGAAGGGGTCACCTTGAAAGGTCGAGTAACAGCCACCATAGCAGGTGGGAGAATAGTGCATTCAGAGCTAGCCGAGGTGGAAACCGTTGACGGTTAGAGAAGCGTACCTGGTACTGGAGGATGGCTCCGTCTACGATGGTGAATCGATGGGAGCCATTGGCACCACCTGCGGCGAGGTTGTGTTCAACACCTCAATGACCGGTTACCAGGAGATCCTCACCGACCCATCCTATGCCGGGCAGATAGTGGTAGCTACGTATCCGCTGATTGGCAACTATGGAGTGAATGAGCGGGACGTAGAGTCGCGGCGAATTCAAGTGGCGGGGTACGTGGTGCGTGAGCAATCGAGGCATCCCAGCCATTACCGTAGTGATGGTGCAATCGACGAGTACCTGGCAACACAGAACATAGTCGGCATCAGCAAAGTGGATACCCGTGCCGTGACCAGGCGAATACGGCGGGAAGGCGCAATGATGGGGTGCCTCACTTCTGAGTTGAGTCCGGAAGAGGCGCGGGAACGGCTGGGCCGGGCGCCAAGGTATGATGACTTGGACTACGTTGCTTCCGTGACTACCAGTGATCCCTACGCTTGGAACGGAAAGCCGGCTGAACATGGCTCCGGACCGCACATTGTAGTCACAGACTTCGGCTTGAAATACAATATTCTACGAAAGCTTGAAGCCAGGGATTGCCGGGTAACGGTTGTGCCGGCCAATACCACCGCCGAAGATGTATTGGACTTGGAGCCTGACGGGATGGTGTTTTCACCCGGGCCGGGAGACCCTGCTCATCTGGGTTACGCCGTGGGCATGGTAAACGGCCTGGTTGGCAAGGTGCCGGTGATGGGGATTTGCCTGGGTCATCAGCTTCTTTCCAGGGCTCTTGGAGCACAAACGTATAAGCTCAAATTCGGGCATCATGGAGCAAACCATCCCGTACGGGACCTGGCTACGGGCCGAGTCTACATCACAGCTCAGAACCATGGTTTCGCAGTGGATGCTGATACATTTCCCGCAAGTATGGAGGTGAGTCATGTAAATCTCAACGACGGTACGGTTGAGGGGATGATACACAAGGAGTTACCCATCATGGGGATACAATTCCATTCCGAGGCCGCTCCTGGGCCTTGGGACAATGAATACCTCTTCGACAGGTTCCTGTCGATGATAAAGGAGGTAGATAGATCATGAGGAATCTACGAGAGGATACGCTGCCTGGCGAACAGGCAGCTATGAAGATACCCCCGCGGAATCGTTGGCAAATCTTAATAGTTGAGTACGAGCTTCTGGACGTCTACTTGTCGGGATTGCAGCAGCGGGTATGGGTAAGCGGTATGGTTGTAGTGGGCCTGACTATGTTCGGAGTCACATTCCTGGCAACTATGCTCGACGCCGGCCTATCCGATAATTTGACGGTGATAGGTCTCGTAGGCGGCGTAGCTTCCCTTATCACAATAGGCTGGTGGTTGCTGCTCAGGCGCATCTTTGCCGCGCAACGAGTTGCCGAGTACCGGCGCAATGAGATAGAGCGTGAGCTTGGAATGAGGACCGGCCTCTACTTGACGTTCTTACGGCAGAGCCGTAGGTTCGGCAACCGGCGTGGTGTAGTGGCCCGGCAGCTTGCTGAAGGCGACAGCGAAATTGAAGAGGGGCTAAAGGAGTTCGGTGGCAGCCCAGAAGGAAGTCCCAGATTCGCCAAGTTCATGGCTGAGCGTTTCGTCTGGAGTGTGGTGCCCTGGCTGCTCATAGCCGCTTGGGCAAGCCTATACTTGGTGAAGGCATAGCTTGGGACTTATCTGATAATTGATAGCTAGGTCAGAGCAACTTGATTCAGGCGTCCGAGTTGAGGTCAAACTGGCTGAACTTGTGCCTGGAAAGTCAACTTTAGTGAAAACGAGGCTTCAACTTGCTTTGTATTGTTGAATGAGGGATGGAGTGACAGAACTCTCTCCCCAGATAAATAAAGTCCTTATCATTGGCTCAGGGCCCATAGTCATTGGGCAGGCTGCTGAGTTTGACTATGCCGGTTCCCAGGCATGCCGTTCCGTTAGGGAGGAAGGTGTGACCACCGTTTTGGTCAACTCCAACCCCGCCACTATCATGACGGACCAAGGCATTGCAGATGTGGTTTACATAGAGCCTCTTACCGTCGACGTCATTGAGCGGATCATAGAGAGGGAACGGCCGCAGGGGCTGCTCCCCACTTTGGGCGGTCAAACAGGCCTCAACCTGGCTGTTGAAGTAGCCGAAGCGGGTATTTTGGACAAGTATGGCGTTCGCCTCCTGGGTACGCCTCTGGAAACCATACGGACGGCTGAAGACCGCTCCTTGTTCCGCCAGCTACTCATAGAGATGGGAGAGCCCGTACCTGAAAGCGAAACGGTAACTTCTCTAGATCAAGCCAGGGAAGCGGCTAGGAGAATAGGGTTTCCACTGGTGGTGCGCCCCGCCTACACGCTGGGAGGCACTGGCGGAGGCGTTGTTCAGGGATGGGAAGACCTTGACCAGGCAGCAATCAGTGGACTGGCTGCCAGTCCCATTCACCAGGTACTGGTGGAAAAATATCTCCTGGGCTGGAAAGAGATTGAATATGAAATAATGAGGGACGGCGCCGATAATTGCATCACGGTGTGCGCCATGGAAAACATAGACCCCATGGGCGTGCACACCGGCGACAGCATAGTGGTGGCGCCCACTCAGACCCTTTCCGACAAAGAGTATCAGATGCTGCGCAGCGCCGCTCTGCGAATCATTCGGGCGCTGGGAGTGGAAGGCGGTTGCAACATTCAGTTCGCTCTATCGCCGCATCCATGGGCCGCCCCTCACGAATTCGCCAATGGCAAAGAGCCGTCTCCTCAATACTACGTAATAGAGGTCAATCCCAGGGTGAGCCGCAGTTCTGCGTTGGCAAGCAAAGCTACCGGTTATCCCATAGCCCGCGTTGCCGCCAAGATTGCAATTGGCAAGCGCCTAGACGAGATTGCAAACAGGGTTACCGGCAAAACGCTGGCCGTTTTTGAGCCGGCCCTTGATTACTGCGTTGTCAAAATACCCCGCTGGCCTTTCGACAAGTTCCCCACGGGGGAGCGAAACCTGGGCGTTCAGATGAAGGCCACGGGTGAGGTGATGGCAATCGATCGCACCTTTGAGGCGGCGCTGCAAAAGGCAGTACGCTCCCTGGAGCAATCGACAGAGACCCTGCTCTGGCAAGACCCCGCCTGGAGAGGTGATGTAGACGATTTGCTGGAAAACTTACCCATGGAAGCTAACGACACACGCCTCTGGGCTCTCATGGCCGCTTTGAGGAAATCCGTTTCCATACAGGACCTCAGCGGCCGCACGGGGATAGATCCCTGGTTCCTCAGCGGTATGCAAAACATCGTGGATATGGAGCGGCAGCTGCTGGCCGAACCCCTAACGCCACGTCTATTGCGCTACGCTAAGCGCCTTGGCTTTTCTGATGAATACATAGGGACCCTGGCCGACCGCCTGCCTGACCAGATACGCGAGTTGCGTCGGTCATGGGGAGTTCGGCCGGTTTACAAGATGGTGGACACTTGCGCCGCTGAGTTTGAGGCGCAAACGCCGTATTTCTACAGCACGTACGAGCAGGAGAACGAAGCTCCGCCCCTGCCCGGCAAAAAATCCCTGGTGATAGGCAGCGGGCCCATCAGGATAGGGCAGGGGATTGAGTTCGACTATTGCAGCGTACATGCCGCTTGGGCTTTGCAGGACGAGGGTACGGCCAGCATCATTGTAAATTCCAACCCGGAGACCGTTTCCACCGATTTCGATACCAGCGATAGACTTTATTTCGAACCTCTGGACGAGGAGAGTGTTCTGGACATACTCGAAAACGAATCTATAGAGACGCCTGACGGGGGCGTTGAATACCCTCCGTCGGTGGTGCAGTTTGGGGGACAGACGGCAATCAACCTGTCTCAGTCGTTGGGGCGCTTGGGCATGCCCATCTTGGGATCGTCGGCACAGGCCATAGACATCGCCTCTGACAGGCACAAGTTCGAGGACTTTCTAGCCAGGCAAGGAATCCCACAGCCACCAGGCGCGGCGGTGGCGACAGTGGAGGAAGGGCTGAACGTAGCGCAGCAGATAGGATACCCCGTATTGGTGAGGCCCAGCTACGTCTTGGGGGGCCGGGCCATGGAAATCGTACAGAACGCTTCAGAGCTCATCCGCTATCTGACCACCGCTGTGGAGATAGGCCGCGGCAGACGTATATTGATAGACAAGTACCTGGAAGGACGTGAAGTGGAGGTCGACGCCATCTGTGACGGTGAGCAGGTGCTGATCCCGGGCATCATGGAGCACGTGGAACGCGCCGGCGTCCACAGCGGCGATTCCATGGCCATATACCCTGGTTTGACCCTGACCAGCACCGAGGTGGACACGCTGGTCGACTACACCACGCGTATAGCCTTGGGGCTGGGCACCAAGGGCCTACTCAATATTCAATACGTCATCATGGGATTGGATCCCTATCGCGACCCCACGACGTTCAAGTATGGCGATAACGACGTCTCGGCAATTTACGTGCTGGAGGCCAACCCCAGGTCCAGCCGCACCGTACCGTTCCTCTCCAAAGTCACCGGCGTGCCCATGGTACAGCTTGCTACAAGAGTGGTGCTTGGCAGAACATTGCGTGAACAAGGCTACCCGGGCGGTTTGTGGAAGAAAGCTAAGCTGGTGGGGGTAAAGGCGCCGGTGTTCTCCATGTCAAAGCTGGTGGGAGTGGATACGTATCTGGGGCCGGAGATGAAGTCCACGGGAGAGGTCATGGGCATTGACCATGATTTCATGCCCGCCGTGGCCAAGGCTCTGCTGGCCAGCGGACTTGACCTGCACAAGGGAAGCTCGGTACTGCTTAGCATTGCTGACAAGGACAAGGCGGAAGCGCTCCCCATGGTGCGCGCCCTGGTTGAGGCCGGCTGCGACCTGTACGCTACGGAAGGCACGGCGGCAATGATCCGCGCCCTTGGCTTTGAAGTCCGCCTCATAGCAAAGAAGCTGGGGGAAGGCCATCCCAACGTAGTGGACGTGATAGAAGATGGAACGGTGAAGGCCGTAATCAATACGGTTTCAGAGTCGGCGGCCACCTTGCGAGACGGTTTTGAGATACGCCGCGCCGCCGTGGAGCGGCGTATCTCATGCTTTACGTCTTTGGACACGGCGCGCGCCGCCGTAGACAGCCTGGGACGGGGTAGCTCCTATAATGTGCTGCCCGTTAACGAATACTGAATGGAAACGAATAAAAGGAGTTGAAAAAAGCGGCTAAAGTTGCCACTTTTGGACTGTTTAAGCTATTATAGATATAACTTGATGGAGAATGTATCGATTTCAGAAGAGACAGCTTCTTCTATCGATCAGAGTAAAGCCTGGGAAGACCAGAGCAATGGATCCAAGCGCCGCAGCAATAGGCGGAATGGGCCAGCGTCGCCATCAGCCGTGGGCGTGGATAGTCTGACGGACGACGGTCAGACCGCGCAAGCGGCGGTTGAAACTGCCGCGAAACCCCGTACGCGCAGGCGAAGGGCCCCCAAAGCATTGGTTGGCGCTCCCGTCTCGCACTCAGAAGAGGCTATAGCCTCCTCCGAACATCTCCCTGGTTCTCCTTCAATCGATACCCCTCCCGTAGCTACACCAATGGAGCATTACGCGGTTCCCACAACGCACCGCCCCTTTGCCCATCCCAGTGAAGATGATTTCACCCACCTGTTGGACTTCTACGGAGTAAAATGGCTCTACGAACCTCGTTCCTTCCCACTGAGGTGGGACGGTGAACGGGTGGCGGAAATGTTCACTCCTGATTTCTATTTACCGGAGCTAGACCTCTACGTTGAACTAACCACTCTCAAACAGAGCCTGGTGACGGAGAAGAACAGGAAGATGCGCCATCTGCGTGAGCTTTACCCGGATGTGAACGTCAAGCTGCTGTACAGACGTGACATACACCGCCTCCTGGCCAAGTACGGATTTGGACCCCTGGTCCAAGAGGACGTTCCTGAGGTGGAGCGGGTGTTGTTCACCAAACCGCAGATAGATCGAAGGGTACGTCAGATTGGCAAAGCTATCTCCCGTGATCATAAAGGCAAGCACCCCGTTCTTCTGGGAGTCCTCAGGGGCGTGTTCTGCTTCATGGCCGACCTGATGAGAGAAATAACGCTGCCGCTTTCCATGGACTTCATGTCTGTTTCTTACTATGGAGGCAATGGCAATGCCTCTGGAAATGGGGCCGTGCAAGTTAAGAAAGGGCCAGACGTACCTATAGAAGGCCGCCATGTTGTGCTGGTGGAAGACATTGTTGACACAGGCATGACCCTCAATTACCTCCTCCGCTACTTGCATTCACTGAATCCGGCCGACCTGAAGGTTTGCGCATTGCTGGATAAAAAGGTCAGGCGGCTGGTGGACGTCAAGCTGGACTACGTGGGATTTGAAATTGAGGATGAGTTTGTTGTTGGTTACGGCTTGGACTACTTGGAGAAGTACCGCAACCTGCCATTCATAGGGATACTGAGACCCGGAGAGCAGGCACAGCCCACCGATCGTAAGGCAGAACGGAAACGCAAACGGGGCGGGCAGTAGGGAGGAGTCCAGGGTAACTTGGTGCTCCCTTCCGGCTAGCTCCCAGCTTGAAGGCCTCCGCGCCGTCCTAGGGACGTTGCAGAAGCCGCATCCGTTGGCTATTGGTCATATTGCGCCCACGTCAGAGTTGCTTTGTGTACTTCTCACCAGTAGGACACAGGTCCAGCAGGGGGCAATCGGCGCAACGCGGGTCACGGCGTACACAGGTGACGCTGGCATGGTGATCCAGCAGAGCATGGTATTCGTTGAATAGCCGGGTATCTCTGGGTAAGTGGCTGTGGAAGAAGGCTTGGAGTTCGGCGTACGTCTGCCCTTCACAAACAAGATCGAGTCGCTCCAGTATGCGCCGAGTGTACGCGTCTATGACAAAAACGGGCCAGCCCCCGGCGTACAGCACAATGTCGTCGGCGGTTTCCTCACCGATGCCGTATATGGAGAGTAGCTCGCGGCGCAACGTATCCGGCTCCTGCCGCAGCAGCTCTTCCAGGTTATCTCCGTAGCGTTTGCCAAGGTGTTCCGCGAAGGCTTTGAGCTTCTTTGCCTTGACGTTGAAGTAGCCGCTGGACTTGATCAGACTCGCCAGCTCTTCAATTGCAACCTCCCGCAGCCCTGTCGGGCACAAAACGTCCTCTTGCTTAAGACGGTCGATGGCGCGCGCCGCGTTGTTCCACGAGACATTCTGGGTGAGAATGGCGCCCACAATTGTCTCGAACGGGCCGTCGCCAGGCCACCAGTGCTGAGCACCGTAGTCACTGTAGAGGCGGTGGAAAACACGCAACAACTTCTTGCCGGTGGGGGTTGGCGCGTTGGACTCTGGTTTCATAGCGTGACGGCGGGCCTTTCTTTTCTGGTTCTAGCGGCTCACTTGAAAATAGATGGCTCAATCCCTTGTTTCAGCATTCTCAGCAGGGATAGCATTGCTTGCGGTCAGTTGACGACAAGATTAGACTACCAGGAGAGGAAGATGTCGACTACCTTTGCCCAAAGACTGGATTCCGCTTGCGAAGCTAGCAGAAGCCTTGTGTGCGTGGGCCTTGATCCCGACCCAAGCATGATGCCTGTAAAGGATGTTGCCGCGTTCAACAGGGCAATAGTGGATGCTACCCATGACCTGGTTTGTGCATATAAGCCCAACCTCGCCTTCTATGAAGCCCTGGGTCTTGATGGCTGGAACGCACTGGAGAGCACGGTTAAGCACATACGCGACGTGGCTCCCGGCGTGATACTGCTGGGCGATGCCAAGCGGGGCGATATTGGGAACACTGCTACGGCCTACGCCAGGGGAATGTTCGAATACTGGGGGTTTGATGCAGTCACGATAAACGCCTACTGCGGCAGAGACGGCGTGGAGCCTTTCCTGGAGTATTCGGACAGAGGTGTTTTTGTCTTGTGCCGTTCATCCAATCCTGGCGCCGTCGACCTTCAGGACCTGTTGGTCTCGTCGGACGCAGACAGTGTAAGACCTCTGTATCAGCAGGTGGCGTTGCAGGTCGGCGCATGGAACCGGCACGGGAACGCTGGACTGGTCTTGGGTGCAACGTACCCGGAGCAAATAAAAGAGGTGCGGGCCCTTTGCCCTGACATGCCGTTTCTAATTCCCGGCATAGGTTCGCAGGAGGGAGCATTGGAGCAAGCCGTGAGAAACGGTGTCGCGGCTCAGGGCAGGCGTATCTTGATCAACTCGTCGCGGGGCATCATATACGCTTCGCGGGGAGATGATTTTGCTGAATCGGCAAGGAAAGCAACCGTTGGTCTGAAAGACGCTATCAACGCTGTTCTGGCCTCTCTGGATGTTGAATGGTAAGGGAATACCATCTAAATGACATATTGAGGTTGAAGAAACCCCACCCTTGCGGCAGCTACCAGTGGAGGGTGGTTAGGCTTGGCGCCGACATTGGACTGAGGTGCCTGGAATGCAATAGAAGGGTGCTGCTGGAGCGAGGTGTTTTGAACCGCAGGATCAAGGAACACAGGGCGGCGGCCATTTCAGAAGAATCAAGTCCAACTTAATCCGCTTAGGACTTGAGCCTTCCTTGGGGACTTACCCAGCTGCGTACCAAAAGCTTTTATCGGGTTTCGACGGTCATGATACAATAATCCCAGAAGCAGTTAAGGTGATTGAAATGGGAACATTCACGACACGTTTAGGCATAAGTAACGGAAATGGCGGTGATACTCATTGGGTTGAGGCGTTAGTAGATACTGGCGCTACGTACACAGTATTGCCAACCTCCTTTCTTCAAGAACTGCTAAGGATACGACCACTATTAGAAGAGGTCTTTACGCTTGCCGACGGTAGGAAGATGCCAAAGCAGGTGGGAGAAGCACGTCATCACTTCGAGGATAGAGAAGCTATCAGCCGAGTTGTGTTCGGTGATGAGGAGCAATATCTAATCGGAGCAACTGCTCTTCAAGAGTTAGGGTTGATTGCCGACACCACCAATCACAGATTGATCCCCGCACCTAAGTTGCTTATCTAAGCTAGCACTAAGATGATGCCCGTGCAGGGATTATCGTCCTCATCAAACGCCAAGAATCTCTTGCTCTAGCAGATATGCTAACGGTAATGGCAAAGAGATTACCAGAGCAGTAAGCTATAATGCGTTTGGCACACAAACGGGTAATTCCCCGTCATTGACATCTCCAAAGGAGAAATGTTAGTTTACTTTGGCTGTATTCATTGATACTAAGTATCATGACAGCCAAGGTATCGTGCACAGGCTTGCTGGCAACCATAGAGGACATGAGTCCAGGCTGGAGGTAAGAAGTTGGCTACGATGACCTTCGATCCGGAAATAGCCGTCGAAGACGTAACCGTGGTGCGCGGCGGGCACAAGGCGTTGACCGACGTTACTTTCGACGTGAGGCCGGGCACGCTGATGGGCGTCTTGGGTCCCAACGGTGCGGGCAAGAGCACCCTGTTCGACGTTATTGCGGGAGTATTGCCGGCAACAGAGGGCAGAGTGACACTGCGAGGCGCGGCAACTCCGCGGGGTGCGCTGGCATACGTCCCTCAACGCGCCGCCATCAACTGGGCCTTTCCCGCCACCGTTCAGGACGTGGTGACCATGGGCTGTTGCAACGTTGGACTGTTCGGGGGGCCTGGCAAGAGAGAGAAAGAGATGGTCCGGGTCTGTCTGGGGCGGGTCGGATTGTGGGAGCAGCGCTCGTCCCTCATCACCGAGCTGTCCGGCGGCCAACGCCAGAGGGTCTTCATAGCGCGCGCTTTGGCCCAAGAGGCCAGCGTAATTCTGCTGGACGAGGCGTTCAGCGGCGTTGACGTGGGCGCTCAGGAGGAGATCGTAAAGGTACTCCAGTCCCTGCGCGACGAGGGTAGAGTCGTGCTCCTCGCCACTCATGACCTTACCAATCTAGCCGAACGCTTCGATCAGATCCTGTGCATCAACCACCACGTGTGCGCCTGCGGCCCTCCCGAGGATGCATTCACCCCGGAAGTGCTGGAGGAGATGTACGGATCCCACGGAATCGAATTCGATCCCAACCACTTCAATTCTGCGGGGCGGGTGTGATAATAGACTACATCATTGAGCCGTTCGAATACAGCTTCATGGTTCGGGCACTGATCGTGTCCGTGCTCGTCGGGGTGATGTGTCCGGTCCTAGGCGCCTACGTCATTACGCGCGGGCGGGCGTTCATGGGTGACGCGCTGGCGCATTCCGTGCTGCCGGGTATGGTTGTCGCTTTCCTGTTGGGAATCAGCCCATTCTATGCAGCGGTTCCTACGGGAATCCTAATCGCTTTATCCATGGGTTCCGTCGCCCGGCGCACGGGTATCAGCGAGGACACGTCCATAGGCATCATCTTTGCCGGCATGTTTGCCCTGGGCCTGGTAATGCTCTCCAGTGCCGACAACATCAACGTCAACATTGAAGACTTACTGCTGGGCCAGGTGCTTGGCGTATCTCAAACGGACGTTTACGTTTCGTTGGGGTTGGCGGCAGTAGTGCTGGTGGGGCTCTATGCGTTCCACCGTCAGCTTATATACACCACCTTCGACCCTGTGGGGGCAAAGGTAGTTGGGATCAAGACTGGATTGGTGGAATACGTGCTCCTAGCCCTCCTCGCCCTCGTCATCGTGATTGGCATTCAGGCGGCGGGGATCGTCTTGGTCATGGCGATGCTGATAACTCCCGCAGCAACGGCGTACCTACTCGCCAAGAGGTTCGTAGGAGTCATGACAATTGGTGCGCTGGTAGGCGCCCTCTCGGCAGTGGTAGGCCTGTATCTGTCCTACTACGCTGACCTGCCCTCTGGGCCTGCCATGGCCCTGGTTGCGACCGCAGCCTTCGGAATAGCGGCCGTATGGAAGAATGCGTGGAGGGCACCGAGCGCCGACCGCAGCCTCGCAGCCGATTACTGATCCTTCGCCCCTTCGACAATTTCGGCAAGCTCACTGCAGGTCGGCTCAGGGCGAAGCGGAGAAGGGCCTCATAGCTGGCGTGAAGAGCGCCTTTGTCCAAGCTATAATACATAACACACCATGAAAGCACGAGTTAAGCTATTCGCCGCCCTCAGAGAAATGGCGGGTGAATCAGAAGTTGAGTTAGACCTGCCGGAGACGGCCACGGTGGCACACGTGGTAAGAGAGCTGGATAGGCGTTATGCGGGCATGATGACTAGCGGCGTTCCCATTATGATAGCCGTCAACGCCGAGTACGTTTCCGAGGACCACTCCATTCAGGAGGGCGACGAAATAGCCTTCATACCGCCGGTGAGCGGAGGTGCTTTGTGATCAGGATAAGCCGGGACGTCCTTGACGCCGAGGAGATAACTGCCACGGTGCGCGCGCCTGACAAAGGCGGGGTGGTCACTTTCCTGGGGACAGTGCGCGACCACACAGGCGGCAAGCGCGTTCTTTACCTTGAATACGAGGCCTACAAGGAGATGGCTGAGAAGATGCTGGACCGCATTGCTGAGGAGGTAGTTGAGCGCTGGGACGACACTGTAGTATCGATTGCGCACCGCCTTGGGCGTATGGAGGTGGGTGAAATCAGCCTGGTAGTGGTGGCGGCCTCACCGCACCGCGTCGAGGCATTCTCGGCATGCCAGTACGTAGTAAACCGCATCAAAGAGAACGTGCCCATCTGGAAGAAAGAGGCGTTTGAGGGCGGCGAGGTATGGGTAGGCATGGAAGGTCGGCCCGCGCCCGCTTCCATATAGCCTCTGCTTTTTATACCCGCTGGAACGGCCCGGACTTAACCAACGCTCCCCTATCCCTCAACCAGCCAGGCAACCAGCTGTGCCCATAGCCGGTCGTGGTGACGCCAGTTCAGGTACTCCTCCGGGCCCCAGTGCGGTCCGCAGTCAGAAGCGAAGGCGGCAGACCGGCCTTTGCCGTACTGCCAGACGACGAGAAACGGATCGTCGCCGGCGGTTGCCAGAACATCCGCGTCTGAACGGGCGGTAAGCCTGTTGTAGCCCAAAAAGGCTGGCCACTCGCCATCGATGCCACTAAGAACGGGGTGTTCGGGGCTGGTCACCAGGGGAACGACGCCTTCAGGGACCTCGACGCGGTCATCCACCTGGCTTATGTTTACGGGCAGCGCTTCTTCCACGGGCGTGCCATGATACCTGGCTCTGCCGTCGATGCCCTGAAACGTCATATAGCCGCCGATCATGACCAGAGCCCCTCCGCCGGCTACGTAGTCACGTATGGCTTGGAGGCGGTTGGGAGTCTTCTGGGACTTGATGAACGTATCGGGGTGGTGAAGCAGGGTGTTGCTGCCGCAGTCGCTGAGCATCACCACTTCGTAGTTGCGCAGGGATTCTACCGTAGAAGGGAAATCGGTCGCCACCAGGTGATTGGGCATGTGATGCACGGTGTGTCCCGCTTTCTCCAGAGCGGCCTTCAACCAGCGCACGCCTTCTTCATAGCCGCTGGTGACAAAGCTGTCGAAGCCCTTGATGTGGACGGTGTGCGTAACCCATGACTCGCCTGCGACTAGAACTCTCATGCTCTCTCCTCTGCCTTGCCGAGTATCCTGACTTGGAAGCCAAGCGCCTGGCTCAATGCCACCATCTCCTGGAATATGTCGCCATAAGCTACGGCAACGTGGTTGCTGAGATAGTGCGCCATGAGGGTATCCTGGCTGATGCCCAGGTAAGCCGCCATGAACGGCCACTCCCTGGTGGTGCCGTTCCACCATTCATCACGTAGCTGTTCCGGCAGCTTCACCACCTCCCCTCTGCCAATATCCATCCAGAGCTTCCCCTCCTTGATGTAGGCGCGTGCCCAGGTTATATCGCCGGGCAGACTCTCTCCGGCAAAGGTGCCGCCAGGAGTGGGAAAGTATCCCGAAGGCTGCCGGTAGGAGTGGACTCCTCTCAGTGTATCCGGGTCGTGGTTGAAGGCGTAGGCCCCTGAGGAGCCCGAGTTCAGCAGCACCCAAATGAACCGCCCTTCGTATTCCGAGCCCCAGCGGACGTCGTGGAACATTACGGATTGATGCAGACCCTTGGCTTTGAGAAGGCGCTTCATCATCTCCATTGCCACAAGGTTGCCCTGGTCGGCCTCAGTGGCGGTGGCAACGGTGTCTCCGTTGGACTCCGGCCTGCATACCGAATTCAGCAGTCCCTCCGCGAAGTCGGACGGTGGACGGAGGTTG
This sequence comes from Dehalococcoidia bacterium, assembly GCA_965261445.1. Classification (GTDB taxonomy): domain Bacteria; phylum Chloroflexota; class Dehalococcoidia; order Lucifugimonadales; family QGNO01; genus DAOUJH01. The sequence continues at coordinate 134,099 of CBDHCW010000018.1, forward strand.
AGGAGACCCAGCTGGTACTGCCAGCCCAGACAGTCGGACTTAAACTCGTCGATCAAATCTAGGACGGTCAGATAGTCTCGTAGCTGCTCCCTGGTGGCGTTTTCGTCGAAGTCCTTTGCGCCTTCTTCTCCATAGTGGAAGGCAACCCCGTTGCTCCTGACGAACCGGTAGGCATCCTCTATCCGCTTGTCGGAGATGCTCCTGCCCCGATCTATAATCCAGGCTTGGTCAACCTTGTGCTCGGTGAATCCGATAGGATTGAGCAAACGGGGTCCAAAATAGCCGTTGATCATGCCCATGGAGGTGTCCCCGAGCATCAGGGCCAGCACCCGCCTGTCTCTTATGCCCTGTTCAACGGTCTTGGCGATAGTCTCAGCATCAGAGGAGATGCCTGTCTGATATGAGAGCTCATCTTCAGGGTACTCTATGGCTCCGGTGGAGCACCACTCTTCCAGCCTGGACATGAACCGTTCATCGGCGGTCCAGTCTTGGGCGTTCGTCCAGACCCTGGAGAATTGCCGCCCCACGCTTTCCAGACAGGCGCCGGTATTCAGCAGGCCAACCAGCCCCGGCCACTGCCCGGAGAAGTTGCTTGCCAGCAGCAGAGGAGTGTCCTTGCCTACAACGCCATCGGTCGTATGAGGGCCGTACAACCAGTGTGTGCAAACGCCGATCATAGGGTCATCTATGGGCCCAAGCTTCTCTATGGACTGATGAGGTCTGCTTATGAATCCCTCCACCCGGTAGGGAGAGTACCCCAGCTTTGCCAGGGCTTTCTCCAGCTGTGCGGTGGCTTCCTCCACGCCGGGAAGGGCCCATTGGTTGGGCTTGTCTCTGTAGTCCCCGGGCCAGAATAGAGCGATTCTCTGTTTCATGGTGTCAACTGCCCTCCTTTTAGCTTTGCCATGATGACACCGTCGCTGAATTTTTCGTGGAGGTCGGTGTATATGGAATAAAGCTCATCGTAGCTCTTTGTGGTCGTGGAATTGGGCACGTATTCCTGCTGGCCCACGCCGCCCATGTTATGAGGCGAGGCTCCCGCCGCCATTGCGGCCAGCATAGCGCTTCCCACCGCCGATGCCTGGCTGGTCCTGGCTATCCGTATTCTCCTTCCCGTCACGTCGGCGAACACCTGCATGATGAACGGGTTTCGTTCAGGGAGTCCTCCGGAGGCCCTCAGCTCAGCTATGGGAAGTCCGGCCGTTTCATAGGCCTCGATGATCCGCCTTGTCCCGAAGGCCGCTGATTCGACTAGCGCCCGGTAGATCTCCTCCGGCGTGGTGTCCAGGGTGAGTCCCACTAACACACCGCTTAGGTCCGCTCTTTGCAGCTCCCTGCTGCCGTTCCACCAGTCGAGGGCTACCAGGGAGCCCGGTTCGCCGGAGCCTCTATGGGGAAGGTTGAATTGCTGCGAGAACCAGGCGAACATATCGCCTACCGCCGCCTGGCCTGATTCGTAGCCAAAGTAACCGGGGAGGATACCGTCTTCCACCGCGCCGCACATACCAAGTACCTGCACCTCTTTCCCGGCCAGGGTCAAGTGGCAGAGGCTGGTGCCCATCACAAGCAGCATTGCGCCCGGTTCTGTGATTCCGGCCGCGGGCACGGCGGCATGGGCGTCCACGGTACCCACCGCCACCAATGCGTCTCCGTAGTTGCCAGCCCGGCCTGCCGGTGCTCCCACCGGCAGTATGCTTGAGCCGGTCTTCTCCTGCACAAAGCCCGCCATGGACGGGTGGAGCGATTGGAAGAAGCTATCAGATGGAAAGCCGTCTCTCTTGTGCCACATGGCTTTGTATCCGGCGGCGCAGGCGTTCCTGGTCTCCCTGCCGGTGAGCTGCCAGACAATCCAGTCCGCCTTCTCAATGAATCTACCGGCTTCCCGGTAGACGGCGGGAGCTTCTTCCAGCGTATGCAAAACCTTGGGGAAGAACCACTCGCTGGATATGCGCCCATAGCGGGAAAGCCATGATTCGCCCCGCTGCAATGCCAGCTCATTCAAGCGGTCGGCCTGGGGCTGAGCGTCGTGATTCTTCCAGATCTTCACTAAGGAGAGAGGATTGTCAGACAGACGGGAAAGCGGCGTCCCGTCCGCTTTACAAGGCAGGACACTGCAAGCTGTAGCATCTACGCCTATAGCGTCCGAGGGGCCTAGCTCTCTGAGGACGGAGTCCATGGAATGAAGGTAGTCATCCGGGTCGTGGTACTTGCCATCGATGACACCGTGCTCGTACTCCGAGATGGCGGCGGCTATCTCTTCGCCGCTCTCCACGTCCATGAGGACCCCGCGTACGCTTTCAGTACCAAAGTCAAGGCCAATGGTCTTCATAACGGTAGAAACTTTATCTTCTCCGTGAACGGCGGGCAAGCGGGCAAGTGGCCATGTGGGCAAGCACCGCCTAGAATAGCGTTGACAGTGAAAGGATATGTGATAAACTTCGCAAAGCCTGACGGGGGAGGCATGAATAGGCGTGGGTTTGTCATCGCCATGCGGTTGCTTGGACTTGGTTGGTATGTGGCGATTGCCATCATACTTGGCATAGCCGGAGGGATTTGGCTGGACAACAGGATGGGCACCCTTCCGCTATTCGCGTTGATAGGGGTCTTGCTGGGTAGCGTGGCTGCATTTTACGGACTGTACAGAATGGTTGAGCCTCTATTCAACGAGGATGAGCATACAGACGACCTGTGATAGGGCGACATTTGTAGCTGATCAATGGATACTAAGAACCTGATAAGAGCCCTTGGCCTAGCCCTTGTAGCCCTCTTTGTTTTTGGATTCATAATAGGAGCCATAGGAACCGCCTTGTTTGGAGGAGAGGACGGAGAACCGTTCCTTCCCACCCCTGAAGTCCACCTTCCTCCGCAACCCGTATTGGAAGCGGACGCCCATGAAGCGGAGGAGCTTCACCAGCTGCCCAACCGATTCATACTGACCAACACCATCCTTTCCTCTTTGGTAGCAAGCGCCGTGCTGATACTCCTCTTCTACTTTGGAACGCGTAAAATAAGCGCTGACAAACCTCCCAGGGGACTGCAGAACTTTGTGGAATCCATAATCAGCGGAATGTACGGCTTTGTGGAGAGCGTGGCCGGCCCCCGGTACGCCAGGGCGTTCTTTCCCCTGTTTGCCACCATTTTCTTGTTTGTGATAATAAACGCCTGGCTGGGCCTGCTACCGGTCTATCAAAGCTTTGGCTTTGTCGAAGACGGTCACCTGACGCGGCACGCGCTGCGCCCCGCTGGCACCGATCTGAACATGCCGCTTGCTCTTGCGTTGATCTCCTTTGTGTTTGTAGAGTTCTGGGGGATCAGAGCCCTGGGGCTGTCCTATTTCGGGAAGTTCTTCCGGTTTGGGGCCTTGCTCAGAGGCCGTATATTTGAAGGAGTCATAGACGTATTCGTCGGCTTGCTGGAGGCGTTGAGCGAATTCATACGCATTGTGAGCTTTACGTTCAGGTTGTTTGGGAATATGACCGCCGGTGAGATATTGCTGATGGTTACGGCCTTCCTAATACCGTTTGCGTTCTCGCTGCCTTTCTATGGATTGGAGTTGCTGGTTGGGTTCATCCAGGCGTTGATATTCGCCGGTCTCACGTTGGTATTCGTAACCACGGCGGTTACGCCTCATGAACATGAAGCGGAGGAAGGCCACTAGCCTTCCCGCCTGAGGAGCTGATATGGAAATTATCATTCTGGCACTGGTTATAGTGGTAATAGGAATGGTGGGGGCTGGCATTGGACTTGCTTTGTACGCCGCCACCTCCCGCCAGGAATAAATAAACACGCAGCTCAACAAGAAAGAGGGGGACTCATGCCTGAAGCAGATGGATTGAAGTTGCTTGCCGCCGGACTAGCCGCTGGACTGGGTATGTTAGGTCCAGGTATTGGCATAGGTATTCTGGGCGCCGGTGCTATGAATGCAATCGGACGCAACCCGGAAGCCCGTGGCGCAGTGCAGACGAACATGATCCTGGCGATTGCGTTCGCTGAAGCGCTGGGTATCTATGCCCTAGTAGTGGCGATTATATTAGCCCTAGTGGCATAAACTCGTAAGTTCGGCAGACCTAGCACAAACGGGAGAGGGGTATGGCAGAACTAGGCTTCCATATACCCAGCTTGGTGGTCTATTTGGTCAACTTTACCATCTTGCTGGTCATATTGTACTTGGTGGGTTACAAGCGCATCCTGCGTGTTCTTGATGAACGCTCACAACGCATCAAAGAGAGCATGGAGCAGGCCCAGCATCTGCAGGAGGAGTCTGCTCAGCGTCAGAAAGAGATGGAGGAGCAGATCAGGGAAGCTCGCCGAGAGGGACAAGGCTTGATTGAACAGGCCAGGCAATCGGCTCAGAGGTTCCGTGATGAAGAGCGAGAGAAGGCGCGTCTGGAAGCGGACGCTTTTCTTTCCAATGCCCGGTCCGAAATAAAAAGAGAGCGCGATGCAGCAGTAGAGGAGGTGCGGCACCAGTTCGCCGACCTGGCTATACTTGCTGCTGAACGCGTGGTGCGCCGCTCGCTGGACAAGGACGCTCACAAAGAGCTCATAGAGCAGACCTTGTCCGAAAGCGATCTATTCCTAAGGAACGAAGGCTGATGGCTCGAAGGCCTGTAGCCAAGCGCTACGCCCAAGCGGCATTTGCCATTGCACAGGAGCAAGGCCGCTTAGAAGAGTGGCTTGCCGAATTGCAAACGGCGGTCGACGCCCTAAAAGATAGCGAGACGATGGCCTTCCTTGAACTGCCCAAAGTGAGCTTGGCCCGTAAGCTTCAACTGCTGCGAGACGCCCTCAAGGATCTGAGCCCAACGGTACTGAACCTACTGGGTCTGCTCACTTCAAAGGGCGGCCTGCCGGTGCTGCCAGCTATACTCAGTGAATATCAACGCCTGCTGGACGAAAGCCAGGGCAGAGAGCGCGCTGAGGTTACGGCGGCCCTTGATTTGGATGAAGCGCAGAGGGCGAGGCTAGGCCGGCAGTTGAGCACACTATTGGATAAGGAAGTGGTGCTCACCGCTAGGACAGATGAAGAAGTCCTTGGGGGAGTGCTTGTTAGAATCGGAGACAGAATCATCGACGGGAGCGCACGCGGAAGACTGCGATCGTTGCGGCAAAGCGTGCTGGCAACCCCAAGTTAGAACGGGAGAGGTGGAGCTATGACCACACGAGGCCAGGATCTGGCTGCTGTTATAAAGCGTCAAATTGAAGAGTTTGGCGGCGATTTGACCATGGTGGACGTAGGCACAGTCACCGAGGTGGGCGACGGCATAGCCAGGATTCACGGCCTTGGAGGAGTGCAGTACACGGAGCTGCTGGCTTTTCCCGGAGACGTCATTGGCATGGCCATGAACCTGGAAGAGGACGCCGTGGGCGCCGCAATCATGGGCGACGACTCCCAAATAAAAGAGGGCGATGAAGTGCGCTCCACGGGCCGCGTTGCCGAGGTCCCGGTAGGAGACGACCTCATTGGCCGTACGGTCGACGCATTGGGCAGGCCCATAGACGGCAAAGGTCCTCTGAGAACGGAGAACACGCGCCCCATAGAGCGCGTTGCGCCCAACGTGGTGACCCGCCAGGCAGTGAACGTGCCGGTGCAAACGGGTATCAAAGCCATCGACAGCATGATCCCAATAGGCCGCGGCCAGAGAGAGTTGATCATTGGAGACCGCTCCACGGGCAAGAGCGCCATAGCCCTTGACGCCATCATCAACCAGAAGGGCGGCGATTTGGTCTGCATCTACGTGGCGATAGGGCAGCGCGTGGGCAAAGTGGCCCAGACCGTGGCCATATTGGAGCAGCACGGGGCCATGGAACACACCGTGGTCGTGGCCGCCAACGCTTCAGACCCGGCGCCGCTGCAGTACCTTGCTCCGTATGCCGGCTGCGCCATAGGCGAAGAGTTCATGGAGCAGGGCAGGGATGCGCTGATCATCTACGACGATTTATCCAAGCATGCCTGGGCATACCGCCAGCTGTCGTTGCTGCTGCGCAGGCCTCCCGGCCGGGAAGCCTATCCCGGAGACGTTTTCTATCTTCACAGCAGGCTCTTGGAAAGGGCGGCGCGGCTATCTAATGAGCACGGAGGAGGTTCCCTCACCGCTCTGCCCATTATAGAAACCCAGGCCGGGGATGTATCGGCTTACATCCCAACCAACGTCATTTCTATTACCGACGGCCAGATATACCTGGAGGCGGACCTATTCAATGCCGGTATAAGACCCGCGGTGAACGCCGGACTGTCCGTGTCCCGCGTAGGCGGGTCGGCGCAGCGGCGCGCCATGAGGAGCGTGGCAGGCAGACTGCGATTGGATTTGGCGCAGTACAGGGAGCTGGTGACGTTTGCCCAGTTTGGCACCTCCGACCTGGACCGCGCCACGCGAGAGCAGTTGGAACGCGGCCAGCGCATCACGGAGGTGTTGAAACAGGCCCAGTACCAACCCTTGTCTCTGGAAAAGCAGGTCTCCATCATGTTTGCCGTGACAAACGGTTACCTGGATGACGTTCCCGTTTCCAAGGTGCGTGAATGGGAAAACGGCTTTCACCAGTACGTGGACGCCAATCAGCCCCAGATATTGGAAAGCATTGCCACCACGTACGAAATAAACGAAGACACTCAGAAAGCGCTCAGGGACGCTATAGAGGCGTACAAGCAGACCGTCATCTTGGAGTAGAAGACAATGGGACTAGCAGAACAGGCTCTAAGGCACTTCAAGAACAAGCCTATAGTGATTGTTACCACTATAGAGAGCGATGGTTTCTTGCAGGAAGTGGCCGGCGTTCTGGAAGACGGCGCCGGCGATTATCTATTGGTGCGTGACCAGGACAACGGCATGCCTACAGTTGTCAACGTCTCCCACGTGGCATGGATATATGAAGAGACTCTGGGAGAAGAGGAAGTAGAGCAGTAGAGATGGCAGTAGTCTCTAATGTAAGAACAATAAGACGCCGTATCAGAAGCGTACAGAACACGGCCAAAATCACCAAGGCTATGCAGATGATTGCGGCCTCCAAGATGAGGCGTGCTCAGCAGCTTTCCATTGCAGGCAGACCGTATTCCGAAAAGATGCGGACTGTGCTGGCGGACCTTGCCACGCAGGCCGGAGAGGACGAACAGAGCCATCCGCTGCTGCAAAAGCGTGACGTGCAGCGCATTCAGATAGTGCATATAACTCCCGATAGAGGGCTCTGCGGGGGACTGCCCTCCAACTTGAACCGGGCTGCTGGTCAGTTCATCTTGGAGAAGGAGTCGCCCGTAAGCATACTCAGCGTGGGTAGAAAGGGACGCGATTTCATGGCGAGAACGGGGCGCGACTTGCGCGCCGTATTCACCGATCTAGGCGACCGTCCTACTTTGGAAGACATTCTGCCCATAGCCCGCCTGGCCATAGAGGACTACGTCAGCGGCTTTGCCGACGAGGTATACCTTGCATACGGCGTATTCGTCAGCACCGCTACACAGCGCCCTACAATACAGAGGTTGCTTCCGGTGGAGCCGGCGGAGTTGGAGCCCGGGCAGGCGGTGGGCTACATCTACGAACCGCAGAGCCTACAGGTCTTGGGAGAGCTTCTTCCCAGGTTTGTGGAGATGCAGATATACCACGCAATGCTAGAGTCGGTGGCCAGCGAGCATTCGGCGCGCATGGTGGCGATGCAAAACGCCACCGACGCCGCCAACGATATGATAGATGGCCTTACACTGCTGCTCAACAAGGTACGTCAGGAATCCATAACCAAGGAGCTCTTGGACATTGTGGGCGGCGTCGCCGCGCTGGAAGCGTAGTGCGGTTACTTTTACAAAACGGAGTGAGCTATGGCAGAGGGAACTAAGGGAAGAGTTATCCAGATAATAGGCACGGTGGTGGACGTGGAATTCCCCCCTGATGAAATGCCGGACCTGTTCAACAGCTTGGAAATTGAGCTTCACAACGAGAAGCTCATCTTGGAAGTTGAGCAGCACGTAGGCAACAACTGGGTACGCTGCCTGGCTATGGGGGCAACCGAAGGACTGACGCGAGGCGCAGAAGTAGTGGACAGCGGCCAGCCCATTGCCGTCCCAGTTGGCCCGGCCTCCCTAGGGCGTTTGTTCAATGTAACGGGCGATCCTTTGGACGGCTTGGGAGACGTGGCAGCGGAAGAGAGATGGCCCATCCACCGTGAGGCGCCTTCTTTCCAGGAGCAGGGCACGCAGACTGAGATGCTGGAGACAGGGGTCAAGGTGATAGACCTCATCTGCCCGTTTACCCGTGGAGGGAAAGTGGGCGCGTACGGTGGAGCCGGCGTGGGCAAGACCGTCATCATCCTGGAGCTGATCCGCAACATCGCCAACGTACATGAGGGCTACTCCGTATTCGCCGGCGTAGGCGAACGCTCCCGGGAAGGAAACGACCTGTGGCACGAGATGCAGGAGTCCGGTGTCATCAAGAATACGGTGCTGGTCTTCGGACAGATGAACGAGCCGCCGGGTGTACGCCTGCGCATCGGTTTGACCGGCCTCACCATGGCCGAGTACTTCCGGGACAGAGAAAACCAGGACGTCCTCCTTTTCATAGACAACATATACAGGTACATTCTTGCCGGAATGGAGGTGTCGGCCCTGCTGGGACGCATGCCCTCCGCGGTTGGCTACCAGCCCACGCTCTCCACGGAGATGGGCGACCTGCAGGAACGGATCACCTCCACCAACAAAGGCTCCATTACTTCGGTTCAAGCCATCTACGTTCCCGCCGACGACTACACCGATCCGGGAGTGGCCACCACTTTCGGCCACTTGGACGCGATCATCTCGTTGGAGCGCTCCATAGCGGAGCAGGGACTGTACCCTGCGGTCGACCCGTTGTCGTCCAACTCCCGCATTCTGGACCCCGCCACTGTTGGCGAAGAGCACTATCAGGTGGCGCGCGGCACGCAACAGGTGTTGCAGAGATATAGAGACCTTCAGGACGTGATTGCCATCCTTGGCATGGAAGAGCTTTCCGACGACGACAGGATCACCGTGACCCGCGCCCGTAAGATGCAGCGGTTCTTCTCGCAGCCGATGTTTGTTGCGGAGCAGTTTACGGGACGCGAGGGAAGATACGTATCGATCAGTGACACGGTGGCCGGTTTCAAGGAAATCCTGGAAGGGAAGCACGACGAGCTGCCGGAGCAGGCCTTCTATATGGTGGGCACCATAGCTGAGGCGGTGGAGAACGGACAGCGCATGCTGGCAGAGGCAGGGAGCTGACGGGCATGGCGTCAATGCTGCTAGAGATAGTGACGGCGGAACGCCTTGTCTATTCCGACGAGGTCGATATAGTCGTCGCTCCAGGCATGGAGGGGGAGCTGGGCATCCTGCCGCACCATGCGCCGTTGTTGACAATCCTCCAGCCAGGAGAGTTGCGAATTCAGAAAACGGGCCAGGAAGACGTGTATATGGCGGTCACCGGCGGCTTTCTGGAAGTGACGGGCAACCGGGTTATCGTGCTGGCCGATGCCGCGGAGCGTTCCGAAGAAATCGACGAGGCGCGGGCGCAAGAAGCGCTGCAGAGAGCGGAGGAGAGGCTGGAGACAAGTGAAGGGGGCGCGGATCTCCAGCGAGCGCTGGCTTCAATCAGGCGATCAAGGTTGAGGCTGGACGTACGCCGGCGCCGGCGTCAGCCCCCGTCTTGATTCAGGTGTTCGCTACGTAATACGTCATCGACTGCAGCGCAAGCACCGGGTCTATGTTGCGCGCCTTGACGTCCGGCGGGACCTGGATTCCCACCGGTGCGTAGTTCACTATAGCTTTCACCCCGCACTTCACCAGTTCGTCTACTACAGACTGAGCGTCATCGGCTGGTACGGCCGTGATGCAGATTTGAATGCCTTCAGCACTGATCACTTCGGCCAGCCTGTGCATGGGCTGGACCATTATGCCGCCCACCATCTGTCCAATCTGGCGTGAGTCGGCGTCAAATGCGGCAACGATGTTGAACCCCTCTGGTGCAAAGCCTGGATAACTTAGAATAGCGCGCCCCAAGCGGCCTATGCCGACCAGGCCTACCTTCCACTCAATATCCAAACCCAGGATGCTCCGCAGCTCTGCGATTAGATTGGAGATGTTATATCCGCGTCCCTGCTTTCCAAATCTACCAAAGTAGCTGAGGTCCTTGCGGATTTGGGCGGGGGTCATTTGTATTAGCTCGCCCAGTTGCTGGGAGCTGGCTACCTCAATCCCCTGGCTGCTCAGGCGGGTGAGTATGCGCAAGTACTGCGGCAGGCGCATTATTACCACATCGGGGACTTCCACGGATGAGCTTCCCATAATAGCTGCGTTGGTGGTCATGTTGAACCACCCTTAGCCAGAGACCTTCGACAAAAACGCACTTATTCAACCAGCTTTGTTCACGATTTCTGTCCTGGGGCAAGCTGATTGTAGTAGCTTTCACAAACACCGTCAAGAAAGTGTGCTGGTTCTTCTCTTCATACAACTTCCCTTCCTGTCTCGCATACGTCCGAGTGCCCCCCGCCATCAACAACCCAACGCACGCCCCTGGATTCCCGTGCAGGGAATGCTGTTATACTGGCCGCACCTTCTGAAATGAACGTAGGCACCTGCAAAATACGGCTCCGCCTGCCTGGAAATGGAACCCTCAAGGGCAAGCGTCAGGCAGCCCGCTCCATCACCAGCCGGGTAAGGAGTAAATTCAACGTTTCCATTGCTGAGGTGGACGAGAACGATGCTCACCGGATGCTCGTTTTGGGGATCTCCTGTGTGAGCAACGACTCGCGCCATGCTAACCAGGTACTGTCGAACGTGGTGGAGTATGTACAGGATATCCATGGCGATGCCGAGCTCTTGGACTATGAAGTGGACATAATCTCCGGTGTTTAGCTGATGGACGTACCAGGTTTCCTGGAGGCCATACAAGGAGCCTCCGACTACGACGGCCAGATTGTCCACAAGGAAGTGGTGCCGGCCAGGTCTGCTCGGTACGGATCGCTCTCCCCGCGGCTTGACCCTAGATTGGAGGCGGCTCTTGCCAGGAGCGGCATGCATCAGCTTTATTTGCATCAATCGGAGTCGGTGCAGGCTGCCCGGGCCGGGGAGAACCTGATAATCGCCACCGGTGCGGCCAGCGGCAAGAGCCTGTGCTACCAGGTCCCGCTTCTGGAGGCTGCCCTTCGTAAGAAAGCGAGCCGCTCTCTGCTAGTGTTTCCCACCAAGGCGCTGGCCCAAAACCAGCTCAGGTCGCTCAACGGCCTGTGCAGCGATCTGATTCCGTTCAAGGCGGAGATATTCGATGGGGATACCCCCGGTGAGGCCAGGTCTGGGATCAAGAGGACGGCGCAAGCCGTGATCACCAACCCAGATATGCTGCACCTGGGTATCCTGCCCAATCATGGCACCTGGCAGCGCTTCTTGAGAAACCTGGACTACGTAGTTCTTGATGAGGCGCACGCCTATGCGGGCGTATTCGGCTCACACATGGCAAACGTGATTCGTAGGCTGAGGCGCTTGGCCGGTTACTACGGGAGCAATCCCAGCTTCATCCTGTGTTCCGCTACCATCGCCAATCCCAGAGAGCTGGCCGGGGATTTGCTCGGCGCACCCGTCAAGGTGATTGACCAAGATCACTCGCCCCAAGGAGGAAAGCACTTTGTGTTCTGGAACCCGCCTTTCCTGGACGAGTCCAGGGCAAAGCGCAGGAGCGCTATTGCGGAAGCGGCCGTGGTCTTCAGAGAGCTGCTTCTGCGCGGCGTACGCACCCTGACATTTACCAGGACCCGCCGCCAAGTGGAGCTGGTCTACGTCTCGGTTAGGGACTACTTGGCCGAGCACGTTCCAAGCCTGGCATCCAAGATCAGCCCCTACCGGGCAAGCTATCTTGCGGAAGATAGACGCGCCATTGAACAACGCCTGTTCAGCGGCGAGCTGTTGGGCGTGGCGTCCACCAACGCCCTGGAGCTGGGCATCGATGTAGGGACTCTGGACGCGACCATTCTGGGAGGATATCCGGGAAGCGTGAGCAGCGCCTGGCAGCAGGCCGGCCGCAGCGGGCGGCGCCAGGAAGGGTCATTGAGCGTACTGGTCGCCCGCCACGACCCACTAGACCAGTATCTAATGCGCCATCCCGACTTCTTCTTTGGCAGGTCGCATGAGCACGCACTGATTGCTCCCAACAACCCTCGCATACTGGACCAGCACCTGCTCTGCGCCGCTTACGAGAGGCCGCTTGGCAGAAGAGACGAAAGGTTCTTCGGCCTGGACCTGCAAAGCCGCCTGGACGTGCTCCAGGCGGAAGGCCTGCTGCACAAGCAGGGCGAACGGTGGTTCCCCAGCGCCAGCGTGGTCTATCCGGCGGAAGAGGTCAATATCAGATCAAGCTCGCGTGGTTCCTATGCGGTGGTGAGCAGCGAATCCGGGGCGCTTCTGGAGATGGTGGATGAAGGGAGTGCATTTTCCCAGCTTCATAGGGGCGCCGTTTACCTCCATTACGGAGAGCAATACCTGGTCGAGCGGTTGGATCTGGACTCGAAGACGGCTTACGTCACTCCCCGGGAGGTGCAGTATTACACCAGGGCCCACGAACTGACCGATATTCAAATGCGGCACATCCTGGATCAGAGATCCGTAGGCGGCATAGACGTGTACCTGGGCGAAGTGGAGGTATCCAGCCAGGTGGTGAGCTACCAGAGGAGGGCTCAGTTCAGCGACGAGCCCATAGGAGACGAGGTACTGGACCTGCCTGTACAGCAGTTCTCCACCGTTGCCCTGTGGTTCAGTCCACGAGAGGATGACCTGGCCAGGATCAAGAGCGAAAGGCTGGACCTATCGGGAGGGCTTCACGCCGCCGAGCATGCCGCCATTGGCGTACTGCCGTTGTTCGCCCTCTGCGACCGCAACGACATAGGCGGGGTGTCCACGCCGTTTCACCCTGATACGGGCAAGCCGCAAATCTTCATCTACGATGGCCACCCGGGAGGTGTTGGCATTGCGGAAAAGGGATATCAGATTATAGAGGAGCTATGGCGGGCAACGCTGCAGGTGCTCCAGGAGTGCCCCTGCGAGGATGGCTGTCCCGCCTGCATACAGTCGCCCAAGTGCGGCAATAACAACCACCCGTTAGACAAGGGAGTGGCGGCCATGCTGCTGCGGGGCGCTTTGGGCTTATGACGGGGTGACAAGAGACAAAGTTCCGTTCTTTGGAGGTAGGGAGAACTTCAATAGTATACTACATTGGAATAGGTGTCATAATCGCCTGAGAAAGGAAATATAGAGAGCGACGATGCAAGCAATAAATAACCCGTTTGTGGCTTTGATTAACGGAACCAAGCAGTTCATAATTCCCGCCTTCCAACGAGACTACAGTTGGACGACCGAGCAGTGTCAGCAGATGTGGGACGACATAGTACGTGCCGCCAGCAGCGACGGCGACCACTTCATAGGATCATTCGTTTATGTAGCCGGGAATACATCAGCCGTATTCAGCAGTTGGCTGGTCATAGATGGCCAGCAGCGTCTAACCACCTTGAGTCTTCTTTTGATCGCACTACGCGACCATATCCTAGAGACCGGCTGGATCGGACAGGAGCCGACTCCGCAACAGATTGATGCCTACTTTCTCAAGAACGAACATGAGTCGGGTAACAGAAGGTATAAAGTCGCCCTGAGACGCCACGACGATGCAACGTTGAGGGCTCTAGTTGACGGCAAGGACCCTTTCGAAATGGAGAACAACTCGGAGCTGGTCGTCGAGGCCTATCGCTATTTCAGAGAGCAATTGAAACACTCCGAAGCAGACCTAGGGCTAATTTATCGGGGCGTAGGGCGCCTGAACATAGTTGACGTTACCTTACATCGCCCCATAGATGACCCTCAACGAGTCTTCGAAAGTCTGAACTCAACGGGTGTTGACCTCACCCAGAGTGACCTCATTCGCAACTATCTACTCATGGGGCTCCCTCAACCCGAACAGACCCGTATGTACGATGACTACTGGAGCAAAGTCGAGACCCTTTTCCGTGAGGCGAGGACGACCCCAGACACGTTCCTGCGGGACTACATTGCCCTCAGACAGGGAAAGTCAACCCAGGCCCGGGAAGACCGCATCTACGCAGAATTCAGGGAATTCTGGCAACCCTCGGACACGGAGGGACTAACCAGTCTATTGGAAGACCTCGTCCGGTTCGCGGACTACTTTGTATTCTTCTTGCGGCCTGCCCGAATCGATTCCAAGCCGCTCGTCACCGCAATGAGACAGGTCCGAAGCCTTGGATCCGCTCATGCGATGCTTATCATGCGCCTCTACCAATGTTACGACGAGGGAGCACTCGCACATGACGACTTCATTCGAGCGTTAAATCTAATCTCAAGCTATCTCGTCCGTCGGGCGGTACTAGGCATGCAGACTCGAGGCTACTGGGAGGTCTTTGCTAGGATAACTCACGGCATAAGAGATGAAGACCCATTCGGGAGCTTCCAAGTCGCGTTGGAAAGACAGAATTACAGGTTTCCATCCGACGGTGAGTTTATGTCAGCAATCCAAGAGCGCGACCTGTACGGCCTCCGCATCTGTTGGCACATCCTGTCTCAGCTCGAGAATGCGGGGCAGAAGGAGCCTAGTCCGGTTAGCGAGTATTCGATCGAACACGTTATGCCCCAAAGCATTGATAGCATTCCGGAATGGCAACGTATGCTTGGCCAGAACTGGGAAGAAGTCCATCAGACGTGGCTGCACAGGTTGGGCAATCTGACACTTACGGCCTACAACAGCAAGTACTCGAACAGGCCATTCGAAGAAAAGAAAACAGTGAAGGGCGGTTTCGAGCAGTCCGCCGTGCGCCTTAACGAGTATGTGAAGAAGCAGACTAAGTGGACTGCTTGTACGATTGAAGAGAGGGGCCGTGCCTTGGCGAAACGCGCGGTCGCTATCTGGCCCCACCACAGCGCCGACGAAAGGCTCGTCCTAGCAGACAAGATTCGAGAGCTGCGGGTTCGCTCTACCCGGAGGAAGCCAGATAGCATCAGGATGAGTGCTTCAGTTGCAGAGCTTCTTTACGGGATTCGCGACGACATTCGCGAACTGGGCGAATCTATCGAGATTGTCGAGGGGAATTCGCTTTGCTTCTACGATGCCCAATCTGCCGGCTTTTTCGTGGAGACGCTGCCGATGGCAGGCTACGTTAGAATTCTCTTGCCGATTGATTTTGAGGAGATAGACGATCCCGAAGGAGTGGCGAGTAATGTCTCTGACTGGAAGTTTCTGCCACGTGTGACTCACCGTGACTGTGGCGTGTTTATTGATATTGGGAGTAAGCAGTCGATTCCCAAAGCAGTCGCAATGATTCGCCAGGCATTCAATGTGGTGGAAGAATAGAGTGCAACGTTGAGCGGCGCGGCATTCGTCTACACTGACCGGCTTTCCCGGCATGTCTTGCGTGAAGGCCATCCCATGCGACCGGTCCGGCTCCGCTATACGTACGAGTTGCTGGAGGCGCTGGGCGCGTTCCAGTCTCCTGATTCGTCCCTGGTGGAACCCAGTCCCGCGTCTGAAGAGAAGGTCTTGACCTGCCACTCTCAGGACTACGTGGATGCTACCAGAAGCCTTAGCGCCGGGCTTTCTACCGTCGACCCGGCAAGATATGGATTCAGCGCGGCGGGGGACAACCCAATCTACAAGGGCATGTACGATGCGGCGCTGCTCTCTACCGGGGCATCCCTTGTTGCTGCTGAAAAAGCTCTGTCAGGAGAGGTGAGTGCCGCTTTCAATATATCGGGAGGGCTTCATCACGCCATGCCGTCCAGCGCCTCCGGCTTTTGCATTTTCAACGACCCGGCCATAGCGATAAAGGCGATGGTGAGCAGAGGGCTTCGCGTAGCCTACGTGGATATAGACGCTCATCACGGAGACGGCGTACAGCAGATGTTCTACGATACGGATACTGTGCTGACCATCTCGCTGCATGAGTCGGGGCAGTACCTTTTCCCGGGGACGGGCTTTGTAGAAGAGAAGGGGAGCGGCCCTGGGGAAGGCTACTCCGTCAACCTGCCTCTTGCCCCCTATACCAGCGACGAAGTGTACCTATGGGCGTTTCAGCAAGTGGCGCTTCCGTTGCTGGAGCTCTTCAAGCCGGATGCGCTGGTGACGCAGCTGGGCGTGGATACGTACTACTCTGACCCACTGACCCACATGGCTCTTACCAGCAGGGGATTCGTGTCGGTGGTGGAATCGCTGGCACAAGCCGCAAAGGGCGTGCCCTGGATTGCCCTGGGCGGCGGCGGTTACGACTTATCCGCCGTGGCCAGGTGCTGGGCGCTGGCTTACGGCGTCATGTTAGGCCGGGAGTTGCCGGATATTGTGCCTGAATCGGAAAAGGGCAGGCTGGGGAATGATAGAGTGCGAGACCTTGAGGACCCTCCCATGACGAGAGATGCGGTCCAGGCAACGAGGCAATTCGCCGAGGCAAGCGTCAGGATGGTGGAGGAGATCATCTTTCCCCACCACGTCTAGCACGGGGAAGAGTACAAAGAAACGGGCCTCATTATGAGACCCGTTTCTTACTGAAGTCGCGACTATACTTCGCGGAACTCACCTTCAACCGTATCGTCAGGCGGTTGCTCTCCCGTCTCACCCTCCTGGGGAGGCGCGGACGCAGACTGCTCCTGGCCGTAGACGGCGCTTCCCATCTTTTGCAAGGCTTCCTGAAGCTCGTTCATTGCCGCGACTATGGTTGCGGTTTCACTTTCGCCCTGTAGGGCAGTGCGTAGAGCGACTATCTTCTCGTTGACCTCGTTCTGCAGCTCTTCCGGGATCTTGTCCTTGTTCTCACGCAGCATCTTCTCGGAGTTGTAGGCCAAGCTTTCGGCCGCGTTGCGCGTCTCTATCTCCTCCTTGCGACGCCGGTCTTCCTCGGCGTGGACTTCAGCGTCCTGCACCAGCCGTTCGACTTCGCTTTTGTCCAGCCCGGAGCTGGCGGTTATGGTGATGCGCTGTTCCTTGCCGGTGCCGCGGTCTTTGGCCGAAACATTGAGGATACCGTTGGCGTCGATGTCGAACGTCACCTCAATTTGAGGCATGCCACGGGGCGCGGGGAGAATTCCGTCCAGCATGAATCTGCCAATGGACTTGTTCTCATTCGCCATGCTCCGCTCACCCTGCAAGACGTGCACCTCAACGGACCCCTGGTTGTCGGCGGCGGTGGTGAACACCTTGCTCTTGGAAGTGGGTATAGTGGTATTGCGCGGTATCAGAGACGTGGACACCCTGCCAAGCGTCTCGATTCCCAGCGTCAGCGGAGAGACGTCCAGGAGCAGGATGTCTCGCACGTCTCCCTTGAGCACGCCCGCCTGGATAGCGGCGCCCACCGCTACAACCTCGTCCGGGTTGACCCCCTTGTGAGGCTCCTTGCCGAACATCTCGTTGACCTTTGCCTGTACCAGCGGCATGCGGGTCATGCCTCCGACCAGGATGACCTCGTTGATGTCGCTCGTAGAGACCCCCGCGTCTGCTATTGCCCGTTTGCAGGGGCCCACGGTGCGCTCTACAAGGTCGCCGATTAGCTGCTCCAGCTTTGAGCGGGAGAGGGTCATGGTCAGGTGCTTTGGCCCGGAAGCGTCGGCGGTGATGAACGGCAAGTTGATCTCCGTCTGCATCACGTTGGACAGCTCTATCTTGGCCTTTTCACCGGCTTCCTTGAGCCGCTGCAAGGCCATCCGGTCCTGGGTCAGGTCTATGCCCTGGTCCCTCTTGAACTCGGCAACAATCCAATCGATGATGCGCTGGTCGAAGTCGTCGCCGCCAAGGTGTGTGTCGCCGTTGGTGGCCTTGACCTCGAAGACGCCTTCACCTATTTGCAGAATAGAGATATCGAAGGTGCCTCCTCCAAGGTCGTACACCGCTATGGTCTGGTCGCCCTTCTTATCCATTCCGTAGGCTAAAGATGCCGCAGTCGGCTCGTTGATGATGCGCAACACCTCTAGTCCGGCTATGCGCCCGGCGTCTTTTGTAGCGTTGCGCTGGCTGTCGTTGAAGTAAGCGGGAACGGTGATGACCGCCTGGTTTACCGCCTCGCCCAGCTTGGCCTCTGCATCCTCCTTGAGCTTCCTGAGCACCATGGCCGATACTTCAGGAGGGGAGACCACTTTGTCCCCGAGTTGGACGTGCACATCCGCGTTCTTGGCCTTGACCACCTTGTACGGGACGCGCTTTGTCTCCTCCGCCACCTCGCCATACCTACGGCCCATGAAACGTTTTATGGAGAAGATGGTGTTGTCCGGGTTGGTCACCGCCTGTCTCTTGGCGGCCTGGCCCACGTATCGCTCACCTGTCTTGATATTGAGTGCGACGGTAGAAGGCGTGGTGCGGCCACCTTCGTTGTTTTCGATTACCTCAGGCTCCCCGGCCTCCATAACGGCCATTGCTGAATTGGTTGTTCCAAGGTCTATACCAATCACTCTTGCCACTTTGTTCCTCCGTCTAGGCGGTTTCCCAGCCTTGAAAAGCTCTATTCCTCTTCTTCCGGCTGTTGCTCCTGCGCTATGGCAACCTGCGCTGCTCTTAGTATCTTGTTGCGCATCTTGTAGCCCGGCCGGATCACCTGGGCCACAATGCCCGGCTCATGATCGTTGCTCCGGAGGGACATGATTGCTTCATGTTCCCACGGGTCGAACGGCTTCCCCTCCGCTTCTATTGAGGTTACGCCCTCCGATTCAAGCAGTGCTTTCAGGTTCTTCTCTATGATCCGTACCCCTTCCACCCAGGGAGCATCTTCCCCTACCGAAGGGGCCTGCTCCAGAGCCCGCTGCAGGTCATCCACAATGGGGAGCAGCTTGTTGATAACGCGGGAGGCAGCGGCGTGGAAGATATCTCCCCGTTCCTCCTCCATTCGCTTGCGATAATTGGTCAAGTCTGCCTGGGCCCGCAGCGCCATCTCACGAAACTGACTGCGCTCCCGGTTCGCTTCCTCAAACTGGGCCTCCAGCTCTTCCCTGGACGTGGAGGGCTGTTGAGGTTCGTCGTTCAGCTCTTCTGACCTATTGGGTGAGTCATTTATCCCTGGCATGGGCTACTCCATATCTCTAGGAATATCCAGGTTTTCAATAGCCACGTCAAACAACTGTAGCATCCAATCGAACTCCTGTGCCACTACTCTCCTGAAGTCGCGCTGTGCTTCCAGAGCGGCAATTCGCTGCCTGGCCTGGCTAATCCGACCCAGCAGGTCGAGTACAAGCTCCACTCCTGCCAGGTTCATGCCCAGGTCGTCTACCAAGTGCTTGATCAATTTGAGCCTGGCTATGTCCTGCTCGGAATAGAGCCGCAGCTTGCCGATTGTTCTGGGTGGATGTATAAGGCCGGCGCGCTCATACTTGCGCAGCGTTTGAGGATGCATTGCCAGCAAGCGGGCGGCAACGCTGATGATGTAGAGGCCCTGCACGGGTTCCTGGTTGCCGTCGCTGGGGATTTTCCCCGTTGGTACGTCCCTGGGCATAGGCAGCGATTCGCTGGGAAACGGA
>CBDHCW010000019.1:0-65507 GCA_965261445.1 Dehalococcoidia bacterium
GCCCACGGGCGCTTGGACTGGCACGCACTTGCGTCCAAAAGCGGAACGTATGCTTTCCAGCGACCGGAGGAAGTCCGCGTTTTCCCTGTCCATCTTGTTGACAAAGATAATGCGGGGAAGCCCCCTGGCTTCACACATTGCCCAAGCGTTCTCGGTGCCCACCTCAACACCGGCCTGTGCCGCAACGAGCAATACCGCGCCATCCGCGGCTCCCAGCGCGGATATAGCCTCACCAACGAAGTCGGGGAAACCCGGAACGTCCAGAAAGTTCAGCTTACGACCTGAGACGGTGCATGGCGCCATAGACGTCTGAATGCTGCTCTTGCGTTTGATCTCCTCAGGCTCGTAGTCTGAAGTAGTAGTTCCGTCCTCCACGTTGCCCAAGCGAGAGATGGCGCCAGTAGCCATTAGCATTGCTTCCACCAATGAAGTCTTGCCGGTACCCGAGTGGGATAAGAGGGCTACGTTGCGGATATCGTTGCTATCTACTACAGGCATGCGCTTAACCTCCCCTTGCAAACCTCGCTGAGTGGCCCCATTGTAGCCAAGTAACCATTGCTTAGCAATTGTGGAGCGTGGGGCGGTGTCAAGCGGCCATCTCCCGTCTGCCCGCACGTGCCTACGTCTTGCGCTCGGCATGACTATTACCTACTCTGAATAGACATGGGGAATCTCTACACGTTGCTTATTGTGGTTTTTTTGCTGTCGGCGGCGGTATCGCATGATACGCTTACGGTAAGTCCCGTAGAGGAGCTATCCGTACGTCATCGCTACAGCCTGGCGACGTGGGAGGTGACGCGCTTCCCCGTCAAATGGCTGTACAAAGTCGGTACCTTCCTTTTCCCCCACAAGCCAACAGCGGAAGACCAAGAACAACTTGTGCTGGACTTCTTCAGCATGGACCGGGAGGCGGATAGGCTTCAGGCCGAGGTCAACATGGCTGCCGCCACGGGTGGAGCAGACCTCCAGGAACTGGAAGAACGTTTGAAGGAGATCCAGAGTAGCCTTGCTGATATGCAGCCACAAGTGGAGGAGAGTTTGGAATCGGCCATATCAGACGTACTACGCCAACAGGGCATCGCCACCCTAGGCCTAGACGACGTACTGGAACAACGGGGCATCGTCACCATAGGCCTGGGCCCGGTCATCTTTCCGCCCGTGGACTTCATCCTTGACCCCCTGCCCACAATTCTCATCGTCTCGGCTAGAGATAGGATAGAACGCCTGGAATCCGTTCTGCTCAATCCCAACCTTCTCCCCTCTGAACGAAGCATCTTGGAAGAGGAAATCCTGGAACATGAAAATCTGTCCTCTATCGTGGAGAACATCGGGGGCTTGTCCACATTCCCCAACATCATTGCCCTATATGATCTGCGCACAACTATGAACATAGCATCTCATGAATGGCTGCACAGCTACCTCTTCTTCCATCCTCTGGGCCGCAACATTCAACGGGACGCTGACATGCACACTCTGAACGAGACTACGGCCAATATCTTTGGAGAGGAGATGGGCCGGCTGCTAGTTGAACACATCACCGGTGAGCATGTGCCGCCGCCTACCCCGGGCACCGCTGCACCTTGCCCTGAGGACCGTTTCTGCTTCAACAGGGAGATGCGGGAGACGCGACTTAACGTTGACGACTTTCTGGCGGAAGGGAAAGTAGATGAGGCCGAGGCCTACATGGAGGAGCGCCGGCAACTATTTGTAGACAACGGCTACTCTATCAGGAAGCTGAACCAGGCGTACTTTGCTTTCCACGGCACATACGGGGACAGCCCCACTTCAGTGAGCCCCATCCACGGTCAGCTTCAGAAGCTACGGGAAACATCCAACTCTCTGGCGGATTTCATCCACGTCGTGCAAGGGGCATCAAGCTACCAGGGATTTCTTCGCATTCTGACGGAGAAGGGCATTGAGCATTAACAAGAAGCAACTCCCTGTTCTCCGGTAGTGCTGTACGGACGTTAGCGTTGATGATGGCTAACGGGGAAGGTGGGGAATAGCGGGGCATGCCCGTATGTCCCTTGTGCCCCGGCTGCTCCATAACACAGAACATCACCGTCTCCGCTTTCTTTTCCGCGTTCCATGCCCTGTGCTATCATCTCCTCAATGGAGCGGTTATGACAGAGCGGCTCATTGATGTCCGGGTGTTTCCCAGGTTTCGCAGGGCACTATCTACGGAATGGCTGAGCAACGTAGCTGAAGCGGCATTGGCGGAGGGCTTGCCGCCCCCGGGTGTCGGTTTCAGCCGCCGGAATATGAGCTTGGTGGTCGCCGATGACGTTACCGTGCAGGAGCTTAACAGGGATTACCGGGGGCTTGACGAAACCACGGACGTCTTGGCCTTTTCGTCGCAGCACTGGGGCCACTATGAAGGTGAAGATGAGCCCAAGGTGTTCTGGGATGGAGAGCCCTTCGTTACTCCTGAAGGACACCATGACTTTGTCGGAGAAGTGATCATATCTTATCCCCAGTGCCAGCGGCAGGCGGATGCTCGGGGTAGAAACGTTGAAGATGAGCTAGCTTTGCTGATAACGCATGGGGTGCTTCACTTGCTTGGATACGACCACATGGAACCGGAAGAAGAGCGGGAAATGCAAGCACTGGAAGAGAAAGCTCTTGCTTCGGTTGGCCTGGCAGAGGCGGGGCGTTGACTTCTTCACAGGTATACTATCGCAAGTGGCGTCCACAGACGCTCGCCGACCTGGTGGGGCAAGAGCCTGTGGCCCGCACCATCAAACAGGCTATCAACAGGGGCAGAATTGCTCATGCCTATCTGTTCTGCGGCCCCAGGGGCACGGGCAAAACCAGCACGGCAAGAATACTGTCCAAAGCGGTAAACTGCCTGGATCCGCAAGAAGGAGAACCGTGCAACACCTGCCGGATGTGTGTCGCGGTGAACGAAGGTAGAGCTTTGGATCTTGTGGAGATAGACGCCGCCAGCAACAGAGGCATCGACGAGATACGGAATATAAGAGACAAAGTGAACTATGCTCCTGTGGAGGCCGCCCGCAAGGTCTACGTTCTGGATGAGGCGCACATGCTCACCGACGCAGCGGCAGACGCGCTCCTCAAAACACTGGAGGAGCCGCCGTCACACGTAATCTTCATCCTGGCCACCACGGAGCCGCACAGACTATCATCCACCATCATTTCCCGTTGCCAGCGGTTCGATTTCCGTCGCATAGCTCCCGCGGCCATGGGGGAGAGGCTTGCTCAAATTTGCCAGGCCGAAGGAATAGAGGTGGAGCCAGAGGCGTTGAGCGCCATCACCAGGCAGGCGGCGGGAAGCCTCAGGGATGCGGAGAACCTGCTGGAGCAAGCCGTGACGTCTTTCGGCAGCCCATTGTCCCTGGAACAGGTCAACCTGCTACTGGGCTTGACCGCTGACGAGCGCGTGCGCGATCTGGTGGGCCATATCCTGCGAGGACAGGTTGCCGATTCCCTCACGCTGCTGAACACAATTGCGTCGGAAGGCAGCGACCTCAAGCAACTCCACCGGCAAATGGTTGATGAGCTGCGCGACGTGCTGCTCATCAAATCTGGCGTTGCGGACATGGTTGCCCAACCTCAAGAGACCGTTGACCGCCAGGCCGCGTTGGCAGGCGCCGTCACACAAGAAGCTCTGCTCCGGGCATTGCGAACCCTGGGCCAAATCAACTTCCGCCAGGAGGTGCCCAACACGCTTCCCATAGAGCTGGCTATCATAGAGTGCTCCCGGCAGGGCGCCACGGAACCAAGAGCAGACGTCAAGGCCGCTTCACCCAAGCAAAGCAGTCCGGTTCAGCCCCAGGCCGCACAAACAACCCCTTCTAGGCCCAATACGCTTTCTGAGATGCCTTCCGGAACAGCAGGACAACATCCTTCCCATATAGACGAACCCAATCCATTGGAAGGAGCATCCTCAGAGGCCAAGCCCGCTCCTTCTCAGGCGCATCCGAAGCCCAGTGGCGATATAGATACAGGCCTGGAACAGCAATGGCAGGCCATCGTCAAAACCCTCAGCCGCTACAAGGGACGCCGGTTCAATATCGGAGCGCTATTGAGGGCCTGCCAGCATCACAGCTTGGAGGGCAACACCCTGCAACTAGAGTTTTCGCATCGCTCACACATGGAACGGATGCTGGAGGAAATGGAAAACCCTGAAAGCAAGCGTACCTTGATATCCACCATAGCGTCCGCCCTTGGCTTGGCAGAGCCGTTGGAGCTCTCCTTCCGAAGCCCCAACGGACAGGAAGGTCGCAATCAAGCCCGGCAGAGCCCGCTGGTACAAGCTGCGCTTGGTATGGGTGGTAAAATCCTGGAGGAGACAAAGGAATAATCCCAATGAATAAGAATATATTGCGCCAGGCACAGCAGATGCAAAAGCGGCTGAACGAAGCCCAGGAAGCACTGGAGAACGAATCGGTGGAAGCATCCTCGGGCGGAGGAGCGGTGACAGCCACTGTAAGCGGCAAGCAGAAATTGCTATCCATCAGAATAGACCCCGCGGCAGTGGACCCTGACGACGTTTCCATGCTGGAAGACCTGGTGCTGGCAGCAGTGAACGAAGCAATGGATAAAGCCCAGGAGTTGGCTTCACGGCGAATTGGTTCCATTACGGGAGGTATGAACATACCCGGGCTCATGTAGCTGGCCGTCACTGAAACCATGTACAACAACGATTTTCTGCCCGCCGCTGCCCCTGTGGCCCGGCTCATACAAGAGTTCCACAAGCTGCCGGGAATTGGTTCCAAGAGTGCACAGCGCCTTGCCTATTACCTGGTGCGAATGCCTGAAGAAGAGTCCAGATCCCTGGCTGAAGCCGTGCTGGCGGTAAAGGAACGGATTATCCTCTGCTCTGAATGTCAGAACATCTCTGAGCAAGACCCCTGCCCTATCTGCAAGGACCCCAATCGTGACGTCTCCACCATTTGCCTGCTTGAAGAACCTCTGGATGTCCTGGCAATGGAACGCACACACGCCTACAAAGGGCTCTATCACGTGCTTCACGGCGCTATTTCACCAATTAACGGCATAAGCGCTGAAGACCTGAAGATCCGCGAGCTGTTGGAGCGGCTCAAAGACAGCACTGTGAAGGAGATAATCCTTGCCACTAACCCCAACCTTGAAGGCGAGGCTACTGCTATGTACGTTCAAAAGCTGATCTCACCTCTGGTAGAAAGGATCACCCGCTTGGCCCGAGGCCTGCCCGTGGGAGGAGATCTGGAATACGCGGATCAGGTTACCCTGACCCGCGCCTTTGAAGGTAGGCAAGAGTTCTAGAATGTCCAGGCCACGTCTCTACACTGCCGAAGCCATAGTTCTGCGCTCCTCTCCGATAGGGGAAGCCGATAGGCTGCTCACAGTGCTTACCCCATGGATGGGCAAGCTCCGGATTACTGCCCGCGGCGTGCGAAGGCCCAAGAGCAAGCTGGGCGGACACCTTGAACCCTTGACACGCTCCACCCTTACCATTGCAAAAGGCCAAAACCTGGATACGGTGACAGGAGCCGACGCAATGGAGATGTTCTCCGCACTGAAGGGAAACCTATCCCGGCTTTCCGCAGCTCTCTATTTGACTGAGCTGGTCGACTCCATAAACCCGCTGGAGTCGCCAAATCTGCCGGGCTACTTCACTTACCTGGAGGGTTTACGCGCGATTGAGATGAGAAATAGGATGGACTTGGTGCTGCGCTACTTGGAAATCTGTTTGCTGGGTCAGGCCGGCTTTTCGCTGGAGCTGCGTCAGTGTGTAGAATGCCGCAACCAGGTAACGGAGGGTAAGCACCAATTCAGCGCAAGGGCCGGCGGCGTTTTGTGCCCTGCTTGCCAGACTTCCATTCCAGGCGTTAAATCGCTGTCTCTGGAAGCGCTCAAGGTGCTCAGGTTCTTTTCCACTGCCACGCTGTCCTCCTCGCTGATGGTGAACGTGGGGCCAGCACTGCAGCGAGAGTTGAACGCTTTGATGGACTCCTACGTAAGATATACACTAGAACGGGAGTTGCGTTCCGCATCATTCCTCAGGTCAATTGAGAACATGAAAGAAGTATCCAGCAAAACGGTGAGGTAACACGTTGCCGAAGAAGAAAAGAAAAGAAGAAGACGCACCGGTCAAGCCCCTCTTCTCCAAGATACTCATCGCCAACAGGGGTGAGATAGCCTGCCGCATCATTCGCACTTGCCAGCGCATGGGCATCAAGGCCGTGGCCGTGTATTCGGACGCTGATATATCTGCCCTGCACGTGAGGATGGCGGACGAAGCCTTCCACATCGGCAAAGCTCCTGCCTCGGAGAGCTATCTGAATGCCAAGGCAATCATCAAGGCAGCGCAGCGTTCAGGAGCCCAAGCTATACACCCCGGTTATGGATTCTTGTCGGAAAACGCCGCGTTTGTAAATGCATGTCAGAAGGCGGGACTGGTGTTCATTGGGCCATCGGCAGAAGTCATGGACTCAATGAAGGACAAGGTACAGGCACGCCTTCTTGCCCAGAAGGCGGGACTTCCCCTACTGCCCGGCTCCGAAGGTGTGGTAAAAGACGACGAGGCTATGGCAATAGCGGAGGAGATTGGCTTCCCCGTCATGGTCAAATCCGCTTCAGGCGGCGGCGGCATAGGCATAAGGCTGGTACACACGCCGCAAGAGCTTCCCGACGCCTTAAAACGATCCAGAGCTCTCGCCGACAGCGCCTTTGGGGATTCCGGCATGTACATAGAAAAGTACCTTGAACAACCGTCGCACATAGAGGTCCAGGTGCTGGCCGACAACCACGGCAACGCCGTTCACCTGTTTGAGCGTGACTGCTCCGTACAGAGGCGCAATCAGAAAATCATAGAGGAGACCCCCAGCGAAAAGCTGAACAAAGGTCGGCGCAAATCAATGTTCGAAGCCGCCCTGGCTTTGGTGCGCCACCTGAGCTACACCAACGCCGGAACAGTAGAGTTCATTGCTGACGAAAAGGGACGATTCTACTTCCTGGAAATGAACACCCGTCTCCAGGTGGAGCACCCCGTCACCGAAATGATCACAGGGTTGGATATAGTTGAACAGCAGATCAGGATTGCGGCCGGAGAGCCCCTGGGGTTCTCCCAAAAGAACGTTCGCCGCCGGGGGCACGCTATTGAAGCCAGGATATATCCTGAAGACCCCACTACGTTCATACCCCTTTCAGGCACCATCAAAAGCATAATAGAGCCTTCAATGGAGAACGTCCGCATAGATAATGCAGCTTTCCCAGGCTACGAAGTCACTCCATACTACGATTCCCTGATCGCAAAGCTGATCGTTTGGGGTAAATCTCGAAAACGCGCCATCGCCACCATGATGAAGGCTCTGGAAGAATTCAAAATAGATGGCATAGTCAACAATATTTCCGTGATACGCCAGGTCCTGCAGGATGAAGAGTTCAAGGATGGAGAATACTCCACCCAGATCCTTAGCAGGCTTTCTGAAAACGCCGATAGGGTGCTAACCCCCGAAGAGGAGCGCGAGGCCGTAGCTGCGGTAGCCGTGGCTCTCGGCACGCTATTCGGCAACGGACAGGAGCAACGTTCCAGCTCCTGGAAGGCCTCTGGACGCAGCTTTCAAATGGCGCCCCGGCTGGGCCGGGGGGGATTATGGTGAAACGGCAAATCCGCGTCAAGATAAAAGGCACCTGGCACACGGTAGAAGTGGAGGAACCTCAAAGATACCCCCTCCAAGTTGTAGTAGACGGGGAAGCCATGTCTGTTGAAGTGGAGTCAGGCTCCGTTCCTTCCCCGGCGGGCAAAAGGCCACCGGCGCGCGAGGCCGCCAGATCTCCTGGGCTTTCCGCCATCACCCAAGAGGACAGGAAGATAATACGATCGCCCATGCCGGGTCGCATTGTCTCCGTGACCGTCAACGTATGGGATGAACTGGAGGCCGGGGCCGAGGTGTGCGTACTGGAGACGATGAAGATGGAGCAGAGCGTAAAGCTGGCCCACGACGGGACAGTCAGGGCCGTGTTTGCTCATCCCGGGCAAAGCGTAGCCGCCGGGACACCGTTGATCCAGCTAAGCTAAGAAACGCGCACCAGCTTTTCGACTCTTTCCCACACGGCCTCGGCTACCTCTTCCACGGGCAACGCAGCGTCCACCACGTACCATCGCTCAGGGTCGGCCTGCGCCATCTGCAAGTAACCCTGGTACACTTTTCTGTGGAAGGCAAGCGGCTCTTTTTCAAACCGTTGACTTCCTTCTTCGTCCACCCGCGGCGCCACCGGTTCTCCGGCCTGCTGCCCATCGACGTTCAGATTGAACGAGGGTTGAGATGCGTAGCGGTGCAGCGCCTTTTCAGGAGCAATGTCAAGGAACAGTAATAAATCAGGCGTTGCTTCACCGGCTGTCAGACTGTTCAATTGCTCGATAGTCTTGAGCGAGAGGCCCCTGGCATAGCCCTGATAGGCCAGTGTGGAGGGCGTGTACCTATCGCAGATCACTACGCGCCCCTGCCTGAGTGCGGGTTGCAAAGCCTCCACCACAAACTGCGCACGGGCAGCGGAAAATAGGAGCAGCTCTGCAAGGGGAGACATCGCGGAGCTGCGTTCAGCCTTGAGCAAGGCGCGCACCTGCTCACCCAGGGCCGTTCCGCCGGGCTCATGCAGCAATACAGCGGGGACGCCTTCCTTGAGAAGCCGTTGGTAGAGCAGGCGCGCCTGCGTCGATTTGCCGCTGCCCTCTCCACCCTCCAAGACAATGAAAGCGCCCATGGTCACCGTTCGAATACTATGACGCGCCGTTCCGGCTCCGCGCCTATACTCTGAGAAGCAACGTTGTATCTATTGGCCAATAGATGCTGCTGCCTGCGTATATATGCGCGCTGAGGCTGAAGTTCTATGTAAGGCAGGCCGCTCCAGACTTTCTCTACCGCATCCTGAGCCTCCTGCATAGCCTCTTCCACCGACCCGTGGGATAGCTCGTAAGAGCCGCGGCCATTGCCCTTGCCCAATCTCTTGAGGAACTGCTCCATCTGTACCTTGCTGTTCTTCCTCAGCACGTGTACGGGGACTCCCTGCTCTTCAGCGCTTCTCAACAGCTTTGCATTGCGCTTGAAGTGCGTCCTTGTTGTAACCATCAAGTCGGCGCTCTCCAGGCTATCGGTCATATCTACCGGCAATCTAAAAGCGCGCACCACTTGCTCAATGATCCCCCGGTTGACTCCAAAGGGGTAAATTCTGACCGTATTCTCAGGCACAACCGGCGCCGTCTGCCCTAAAGCAGGCCCGGCAACAGTGGAAAACGGCAGGTAAGCTGCAGGCCCTTGTTCCGCGGCAAGCGACCTGGGCCTTCCTGTTGCCTGAACCCTCCCTACGGAGTCTATGCTGCGCAACTCCGGCTGCGGTTGCAGGCCGCGCAGCATGTCATCCACCACGTAGGCTACGTCGTCGTGTATCGCTACCTCTCCCCAGCTCTGTATCTCGACGACGGAATCGAAGGTAGGCGGGCGTTTTCGCTCCAGGACTGTCTTTTGAGTCCTCCGTCTTCTGGCCTCCTCGTCACCGAGGATAACGGACTGCATTCCTCCAATTAAGTCGCTGAGTGTCGGGTTCATCATGAGGTTCTTCAGTGTATTGCCGTGAGCCGTGGCTATGAGCTGTACGCCGCGCTCGGCAATTGTCCTCGCCGCGGCGGCTTCCAGCTCCGTGCCCATCTCATCAATGATGATGACCTGGGGCATGTGGTTCTCCACAGCCTCGATCATAACGTCGTGCTGAAGTGCTGGGGTGGGCACTTGCATGCGGCGGGCATGGCCTATTCCGGCGTGTGGTATGTCGCCGTCGCCGGCTATCTCATTAGAGGTGTCCACCACAATGACGCGCTGGTGGGCCTCATCGGCTAGTACGCGCGCCACTTCTCGCAGCATGGTGGTCTTGCCCACGCCGGGTCGGCCCAGCAACAGAATGCTCTTGCCGCTTCTCACCAGGTCTTCGATGGGCTTGATGGTGCCGAACACGGCTCGGCCAACCCGGCAGGTAATCCCCACGGTCATGCCACGGCGGTTCCGAATGGCAGAAATCCGGTGAAGCGTTCTCTCTATCCCTGCCCTATTGTCTTCTCCAAAAGTCCCTATGCGCTCAGTGACGTGTTCCAGGTCGTCCTCAGTAACCTCTTTGGCGGAGAGGTAAACGTCTAGCCCGGGAAAAGCGTGCTTCCGGAAGCCTCCCCAGGTCCAAGACGACCTCCAGAAGGTCCCTCAGATCTTCTCTGGCCCGCAACGGCTGCGATATGTGGATGGGTATCACGTCGAGCAGGCTCTCCAGATCATCCACCACCGCTTGTTGGGTATCCATCTGCTTCAACTCTTCCACAATAGACCTCTATCAGCCATAGGCCGCATGCGCCGGGGCTATTTCCGGCACCCCTAGATGCACTGCCAGGGCCTTGGCCATAAGATGATATACGCCGGCTGTCTCCAGCCCTATCTGTTCCAGCAAATTCCCCAGGGACTCCTGATGCCCCAATATCTCCCACCATATGGAGCAAGATC
The DNA here is from genome assembly GCA_965261445.1 of Dehalococcoidia bacterium. GTDB lineage: Bacteria > Chloroflexota > Dehalococcoidia > Lucifugimonadales > QGNO01 > DAOUJH01. The sequence goes on from CBDHCW010000019.1 coordinate 10,491, forward strand.
CGGTCTCTTCTAAAACGAATGCTATCAAGGAACACGGATCACCCTTCCAGGAAGGGTCCACGGTCAAGCGGACGCGGACACGCCCCCGTTCCCGGTCAAGTCTAACCCAGGCTGCAATGCCGTCCTTCCCATCCAGGACGTGCTCCACCGTTCCACGCCCGTACGACTCTTGCGAGTCCTTCCACTGCGACATAGTGAGTCCCATGGCAAAGCGTGCTTCAGGGGGCGTTGCGCGACGATAGAGATCGAATAGTGGAATATCGTCCTCAGGCATCCTGGGTCTAAAACCCGTCTCTAACTCTTCTCCTATCAAAGTGGCCCTCCCACTGAGGGTAAGCACCTTGACTTCCATGCTGGGACGGAACCCGCTCCTGCTGGCGCTATCCATGAGTTGCCATTCATCAGGAATATTGAGAAGGACTCTTTGGGCGCCCCGTCTGCCGGCTTCCGCCGCCACCTTCCCCAAGAGAGCACCGGCGGAAAGATCGGTTTCACGCACCACCATGTGGTCTATCCACCAAGCAGTATTACCCGAAGCCGGTCTGGCGGAAACCAGGCTCGTAATCCTTCCTCCCTCCGTTGCAATCCAAGCAACCTCTTTGCCACGGAACCGTAAATGCCGCCAGAGAAAGGACGTCGCCGAGAAATTGGCCCGACCACCGGACGAAGCCGCAGCAGCAGGCCGGGCAGCCCAGTTGGAGCCCTTCATCAAGCCTATTCCTACAGAATCTACCAGTGCTATTGGACGGAGCATATCCTCAGATCATCCGGTCATATCGACAAAATACCGGTGAAACCTGGTGTCTTGCGTGAGTTCCGGGTGAAACGCAGTAGCCAGCATGTGACCTTGTTGAACCGCCACCGCGCCCCCTACGGGATAAGAGGCCAGCACCTCTACGTTCTTACCCAATTCCACCACCTTTGGCGCTCTTATGAAGACAGCATGAAAGTCAGGTTTGCCCAGACAGGGAACGGGAACGGTTGCCTCAAAGCTGTCGACCTGCCGGCCGTAGGCATTGCGCTGGACTTCAATCTCCATTAACCCAAGAGGCGCCGGCTTGCTTTCCACCAGCTTGCCAGACAGCATTATCATCCCCGCACACGTACCCCAAACCGGCATGCCCTTCCGCACCCCCTCGATGATGGGACAGCGCAGTCCGTAGATATCGATAAGACGCGCCTGGGATGTGCTTTCTCCCCCGGGAATGACGAGCCCATCCAACCCATCCAGATGCGCAGGAAGTCTCACCTCCTGCGCCTCAACGTTCAACCTTGCCAGTGCCGCGATATGTTCTGCAAAGTCTCCCTGTACTGCAAGGACACCTATTCTCTTCAAACTTTACCAGCCCCGGGTAGACAGAAGCTGCTCTTCTCTGAGAGTGCCTATTTCCAGTCCGACCATGGGCTCGCCCAAGCCCTTTGACACCTCGGCAATGATTGCAGGATCGTTGAAATGGGTAACCGCCTGTACTATAGCTCTGCCACGTTCTACCGGGTCATCCGACTTGAAGACTCCAGACCCTACGAAGACCCCATCGGAACCTAGCTGCATCATAAGCGCGGCATCCGCCGGCGTCGCCACTCCGCCGGCGGCAAAGTTGACCACCGGCAGACGGCCCAGATCCTTGACCTCTCTTACAAGCTCCAGCGAAGCTCCCAAGTTCTTGGCCTCGGACTGAAGCTCATCTTCACTCATGTTCTGCACTTTTCTGATCTCGCCCATCACCGCCCTGATGTGGCGGACAGCCTCCACCACGTTGCCCGTGCCGGCTTCACCCTTGGTGCGGATCATTGCCGCACCTTCAGCAATCCGGCGCAACGCCTCTCCCAGGTCGCGGGCGCCGCACACAAAAGGAACGGTATAAGTGTGTTTCCAGATATGGTTCTGTTCATCGGCGGGGGTCAGCACCTCCGACTCATCGATGTAATCTACTTTCAATGCTTCCAGCACCTGAGCCTCGACAATATGTCCAATCCGGCATTTTGCCATAACTGGAATGGTTACGGCCTCCATGATAGAAAGTATACGCTCGGGGTCCGCCATGCGCGCCACGCCGCCGGCAGCGCGGATGTCCGCGGGAACCCTCTCCAGCGCCATTACCGCACAAGCGCCTGCTTCTTCAGCAATCTCAGCCTGCTCTTTGGTCACCACGTCCATGATGACCCCGCCTTTGAGCATCTGGGCGTGACCCGCCTTCACTTGCCACGTACCCTTCTCCATTTTCTTCCTCCCAGTTGATTAACCGAATAGCTCTTGCCGGACTCGGCCATTATACCGCTCTCTTCCAATTATCCGCAATGAAACCAAGCCGCCCGCCTCTTTTGACAGCGTGCGTCCGAGCTATATAGACTGGCCCTTTCATCTGCTTGGGAGGAGACCATGACCAGCGAGACCGAGGGTTACTTGGAACGACTAGACTACCTCAGAGACGAGTTCAAGAAAGAAATACGGAACATGAGCCCGGAAGAGCTGGCCTGGAAGCCGCTCGGCGAAGATACAAACTCCCCCTATGTTCTGGCTACCCACGTGGCGGGTACGGAAGCCTTTCACATCCACCAACTGGTCGGCGGCATCGACGTGCACCGCAGCCGTGAGGCAGAGTTCGCAGCCAGCGGTATGGACCCTTCTCACCTGGAACAAATGCTGAGCGAAACCGGCGAGACTACCCACCGGGTGTTGAGCAAAGCTACCACGGCGGACCTAGACGAGACCTTTGAATACGGCGGGCGGTCTGCAACGCGGCGCTGGGCGGTGCTCCACACCTTGGAACACATAGGGCAGCATCTGGGACACCTGACGCTTACAAGGCAGCTTTACCGGGCCCAGAACGGCTAAGGCTGCGCTGCTCAGATCAGTCTGAGAGTACGCAGCCCCAGCCCCACTGACAGGGGCCTACGCGGTTTAAGACCTTACACGCCGGTAAACGGCGTACAGTAGCAGGAGGAGCAATACGCCTTCCGCTGTAGCCAAGCCTCCTATGAGAAGCCAGCGGCCAAGGGAGGACTCTCTGTCCATTAAGAATACGTTCAGCCTACTATCCGGTTCTTCTGACTCCACGTTGCCGGTACTCTCTCTGATCTCCTTATAGGTAACCTCTCCTTGGCCTTCAACTTGAGAAAGTACAGCGGAGAAATCCTTGGCTAAGACGCTGAACTCTACCTCCGCCTGCTCCCTGCCGTTGCTCACCGAAAGGAAAACCCCTTCCAACTCGCCCCCAACCCTGGCCACCAACGCCTTAACCTCATCAACAGAAGCGGAAACGTCTTCAACCTCTACGTCCAGTGAACCGTAAGGAGGCTCGGCCAGCCTCTCTTCGGGCGGGAATAGAGCCACTGAGATGGTGGCCAGGTCTACCCTCCGAGACAGGTAATTGATCTGACCCTGCAGCCGCTCTATCTCGGAGCGGACACGGGCCAGCTCACGCTCTATGGTCAAGATATTGCTCACGGTGTCGGCGCGCTCCAGGAGAGACAGCAAGCTCTCCTCTTCTCTGTGGGCGCTTCGCAAACGGGCCTCAAGGTCAATGAACTGCTCCGTCACATCCTCAGAACCCGCGTTTTCCGCCCACACCTTGCCCAGCCTCTTTATGCTTTCCAAGGTGTCAAAGAACTCCCCCTGCGGCACGCGTACCACAAGATCTGACCGCTGTCGCCCCGGCGTCCCGGTAGTGGCGACTTGGCTTATAAAGCCGCCCCTGGTCTCAGCAATTGTCCGCACCTGGGCCACCGCTCCGGCCACGTCTTCAACCTCTACTGACAGCGATGCCTGTGAGATGATTTGTCTATCTGCAATTTCGACAAGGATGGTCGATTGTCCACTCTCAATTTCGCCAGCCGCCTGCCATTGGAAATCTGAGGCTGGTGCCGAAGCCGCCGTAGGCACGGGTTCCGGATCCGCAAGAACCCCTGAAGAACCCGCTGGGCCTTCTCGACCTTGTAGGCTAAGTGGCGCTCTGATTCTCCTGAGTCTATCGCTATCGGAGAACTCAGCAAAGTCCGCCTCCAGATGCAACCATTCTCGATCTTCCTCTGCACCCCCCTGGAACAGCTCAAGATTGAGCGCCCAGATCGTGCCCGCCAGCAGGATCACCACGACGGCGGCAAAAGCATGTACGGGGCGCCATTGCCGCAATGAAAACAGTCTTCTCCATGAAGGCCTTCTCCGCGCAGAGTCAGCGGCCAAGCGGGAACGGATGCTTGACCAGATGCCGGCGGGAGCGCGTAATCGCCGCGACTCCTCAGCGAAGTGCTCAGTTAATCGCCGTTCCATTTCCTGGCTTGGAATGTCTTCCATCATAATCTTCCACCTTGTGAGCTATTTCTCCAGCTCTATCCTCATATGTTGCAGAGCGCGGTGCAGTCTGGATTTGACTGTCCCTTCAGCGCACCCCAACGCCTCCGCCGTTTCCGATGTGGTCATACCCGTGAAGTACTTGAGCATGACCACCTGCCTTTGCTCCTCCGGCAAGACGGCCAGCGCCTGACGGATAGCTTCCTTATCCGCGACCTGCTTTGCCGGGTCGTCCTCTCCCAATAGGGCGGCTCCTTCTATGTAGTCTGTGGGCAGGTGACGCCGCCGCCGCAGGTCCAAGACGGTGTTGACCAGAATACGCACCAACCACGGCTTCACTGGGCTGCCATTGCGGAATCCTCCGATACCGCGCCACGCAGAAAGGAACGATTCCTGGACGCACTCTCCGGCTATGGCTCCGTTGCTTGTCATCAGGTAGGCTGTGCCGTATAAGACATCCTGGTACCGTTCAACCAAGTGGCGAAACGCATCCAGGCTGCCATCTTGGCAGAGCCGTACGGCTTCCGCATCGTTCATTTGGGAGCTCCCTTGCCCATGGACGGGTTCGTTTAATAGATACGTAACAGAGAACGTAAAAGTTCCCCATAGCATAATATCCGCAACCATGCATGCCAGAGAACCCTCCCATCAACTTCAGATGGTTGATACAATGTCTTTTGCGGCTTTGATCCCCCAGGCTAGGAGTAAAGGTCAGTGCCTCCAGAAAATATCGTTGTCAAGGGCGCCAGAGAGCACAATCTCAAGAACATAGACGTAACCATTCCCCGCAACATGCTGGTGGTGATCACAGGTGTATCGGGGTCTGGCAAGTCCACGCTCGCCTTCGACACCATCTACGCGGAAGGACAGAGGCGTTACGTGGAGTCTCTGTCCGCTTACGCACGGCAGTTTCTGGGCCGCATGGACAAGCCGGACGTCGAATACATAGAAGGCCTCTCCCCCGCCATATCCATCGACCAGAAGGGTGTATCGCACAACCCCCGCTCCACGGTAGGAACGGTCACCGAGGTCTACGACTATTTGCGCCTGCTCTTCGCCCGTGTCGGTAGGCCCCATTGCTACAACTGCGGCCAGCCCGTGCAGAGGCAGACTGTGCAGCAGATTGTGGATGCCGTGAAGGGTATGCAGCAAGGCAAACGAATCATGGTTCTGGCGCCCAAAGTGGTGCACAAGAAGGGTGAACATAAGGAGGTCTTTGAAGAGGCGCGACAGGCCGGTTTCGTTCGCGTACGGCTGAACGGCGAGATCCGGGACCTCTCGGAGACGTTCAACCTGAACAAGCAGAAGTGGCACACCATTGAGATTGTGGTGGACCGCCTGGTTGTCAGCGGCGACCTGGATGCAAGCAGAATCACCGATTCCATGGAGACCGCTCTCAGGGAAGGCGGCGGCGTGGTCAGCATTCTGGATGCCGATAGCGGTGAAGAGCACCTCTTTTCTGAGCAGTTCGCCTGTGTCCGCTGCGGTATCAGCCTCGGCGAAATAGAGCCGCGTACTTTCAGCTTCAACTCACCTTACGGAGCCTGCCCCGACTGCACCGGCCTCGGCTTCCGGCTGGAGATCGACCCCCAGCTTGTCATTCCCAACAAAGACTTTTCGCTGGCGCAGGGCGCCATCCAGCCCTGGATGCGCGCCGGGTCATACAGCCCCTGGTACAACAGTCTGCTGGAATCGCTCTCCAAGAAGCACGGCTTCTCCACCAGAACCCCAGTCGCAGAGCTTGAACCGGAGCAGCTTGACATCATCCTGTTCGGCAACAACGGCCAAACCGTTGAAATGAGACACACCACGCAAAGAGGACGCACCTACACCTGGGACACCACGTTTGAAGGCGTCGTGCCCAACCTCACGCGCCGCTACAGAGAGACCTCTTCCGATTACGTACGGCGCGAAATAGAGCGCTACATGGCCACGCACCCCTGTCCCTCCTGTCGAGGCAGACGCCTAAAGCCGGAATCTCTGGCGGTGACGGTGGCCGGGCAGAGCATAATGGAGGTAACGGCACAGTCGGTGGGCCAAGCCCACGAATGGACGCGCTCCGCCACCGGAGACCAGGGGGCAAAGCCCCCGGCCAGAGACGCGCTCACCGAGGCGGGAGCATACCATTGCCTACCAGATACTCAAGGAGATCCAAACCCGGCTAAGGTTCCTTCTGGACATCGGCTTGGACTACGTAACCCTGGACCGTACAGCCTCCACTTTGTCGGGCGGAGAGGCTCAGCGGATCAGGCTGGCTACACAGATAGGCTCAGGCCTCACCGGTGTTCTCTACGTCTGCGACGAACCTTCCATCGGGCTGCATCCAGCCGACGATTCCAGGCTGATCACCACTCTCAAACATCTCCGCGATCTCGGCAATACCGTGCTCATTGTGGAGCACGACGAGGCCATAATGCGGTCGGCCGACCACATCGTAGACCTGGGCCCCGGCGCCGGTGAGCACGGCGGCAGAGTCGTGGCTATAGGTGGGCTGGATGATATCTGCGCCTCGGATGAATCGGTGACGGGTGCTTACTTGAGCGGTCGCCGTGAAATCGCACTGCCGCTTTTAAGACGTCCGGGCAACGGAGAGCGCATCACCATAAAGGGAGCGCGTGAAAACAACCTGAAGAACATCAACGTGGATATCCCTCTTGGTAAGCTTGTGGTGGTTACCGGCGTATCCGGCTCCGGCAAGTCTACCTTGATCAATGAGGTCTTCTTCAAAAAGCTGGCGCAGCTGCTCTACAGGGCGAAAGACCGTCCCGGCGACAGCGACGGCCTGGATGGAATAGAGGGCGTAGACAAAGTGGTGGACATAGACCAGTCTCCCATTGGGCGGACGCCTCGCAGCAATCCCGCAACCTACGTGGGAGCCTTCACCCCTATCAGAGAGCTGTTCGCCTCCGTGCCGGAATCGAGGGCGCGGGGTTATAAGCCGGGACGGTTCTCCTTCAACGTCAAGGGAGGCCGTTGCGAGGCCTGCGCCGGAGACGGTTACATACAAATAGAGATGCAGTTCCTGCCCAACGTCACCGTGGCTTGCGAGGTGTGCCAGGGAAAGCGTTACAACCGCGAAGCCCTGGAGATCAAGTTCAAAGACGCCACCATCTCCGATGTATTGAACATGACCGTTTCCGAGGCGCTGGAGTTCTTCTGGAACTTCCCCAAGGTGCGCAACAAGCTGGAAACCATGCGAGACGTGGGCTTGGGATACATCAAGCTGGGCCAGCCCGCCACCACTCTGTCCGGCGGAGAAGCGCAGCGCGTCAAGCTCTCAACAGAGCTGTCCAGGAGGTCTACCGGCAAGACCCTTTACATCCTGGACGAACCAACCACCGGCCTGTCCTTCCAGGACTGCGACGCCCTGCTGGGAGTGTTGCACCGGCTGGTGGATTCGGGCAACACGGTAGTCTTGATAGAGCACCACCTGGACTTGATCAAGAACGCCGACTGGATCATAGACCTGGGTCCTGGAGCGGGCGAGAAGGGTGGCTACGTAATAGCCGAAGGAACCCCTGAGGAGATAGCCCAAGTCGCCCACTCCTACACCGGCCAGTACCTGAAGCCGCTTCTGGAAAAGGCAGGTCGTCTATCCAGCAACGGCGCCAAGCCCAAGGCCAGGAAGCCACGGGAAAAAGCCAAGCCAACAAGCTGACGCAAGCGCTCGCCTATCGTCATTGCGCCCCTCTCGTCATTGCAAGCAACTGAAGCAATCGTCATTCTCGCGGAGGCGAGAATCCAGGCGGGGTTGAGGGTGAGGCCACGGACATCCTCCTTTCGTCATTGCGAGCGCACCGAAGCAATCCGGCGGCGCGGGGCGGCCCTACGCGGACAGCAAGCTCCCGTCCCTCGTCATTGCGCCCCCTACCGTCATTCTCGCGGAGGCGAGAATCCAGGCGGGGGTTGAGCGCGGGGCATACGGACACTCCACTTTTTCGCCATTGCCCCACTTTTTCGTCATTGCGAGGAACCGAAGCAATCCGGCGGCGCGGGGCGGCCCTACGCGGACAGGCAAGCGCCCGTTTCCCGTCATCTCGAGATGACGGGAAACGTGTCAAATCACGGGCACGGCTCAGGCACGGACAATTCTTGCACTGAAAGGGCACTGGGATCCGGGCTTAGGCATGTGACCACGCGAGGCTTATGAAACTGCTGCGGAAACCCGCAGCATCAGCTTGTCTCCAGCCTGCCAGGGCTGCGATGCCACCTTCCAGCTCAGCGTCCCGTTCGCCGCATCCTCCTGCGCGTCGGCAACCGCAAGGGACAACGGCACTGAGCCGTCCAGGGCGATGAACTCTACGGTGTGGCCCGCAATACTGCTCTGAGGCGAAAGCGTTATCGTTACCGTGCCGACCCCTCCGGCCTCCGCTTCCCAAGCGATCCGCCGTATGGCCGCTTCTGCACCGGTAGCATCGGTGAAGCTTACCGGTGTCAGGTCGCCGGTTTCGTCGTCCGCCGCCACCGCCTTCCCGTCCTCTACGGGATCGAAGAACGCCTCATGCAGCGTTCCTTCCGGGGCCGTCACCGTAACGAACAGTTCCTGCCTGCGCATCTCAACCTCAGGAACGGTTCCGCCGCACAGGCTGCCCATATCGTAGGGAAGATGGGCATGGTATGTCCTGTACTCTCCCGCGGGCAGGGGCCTTCTTAGCCATATGTGCCCCGGGGTAGTCCCCTCAAAATACTCAGCGTCCCTGCCAACTAGCACGTACTGGTCTTCTTGCCCTTCCGGCAAAGGGTCGTCCTGGCGAGTTAGCACAACATACGGCGCTATTGGGCTCGTAAGGATGTATGTGTCGCTTGGCGCTCCTGACTCGATGGTAACGTCTTCCCTGATGTACGGATACGCCCCTTCACTGTTCCGGTGGTCGACCTCTCTGTTCCAACGGTACTGCGCCGCGACGCATCGCTGGTAATCTTCAGTCTGGCCGGCGGTCAGCTGTTCCAGCTGGACAATCAGGGCCTTCATATCCTGAAGCGTGATCGTGTCTGGAGTAGCGTTGCGATTCAAGTCCGATTCCAAGAGGAACGTCGGCTCGTCGGCTTCTTCTGAAACTGCCGGCAGCCAGGGCCTGTAATTAGGGTTGACAATTGAATATTCGTCGTTCTCCTTTGTAAATGCCAGCCAGTACCGCCCTTCCCGCCAGTTGAGTTCGGGGTCTTTAGAGCGTTCGTCATCCATGAAGACAATCGCTCTTCTGTCGTCCCAACGAGTCTTGCGGTCTTTATCGGGGTCTTGGTCCAGAAGCGCGCCAACCGCCGTGTTGTATAACGAACCTCTGTGGAAGACAGTGCCGATTATCCGGTCTTTGCCCGTCCCTTTCAAATATTCATGAACCTTGTAGTTGAAATCCAGCGTCTTGGAGTACCCGGTCCACCGTGACATCGTGTGCTTCTCCAGCCCCCGGGTCACCGACTCGATTTCCACGACGGCTATGACATCGGATCCTAGAATTGTCTCTTCCAGTGATATCAAGCCGCTGTGGTGGAAGTCATCACCTGTAATGAAGCGACTCGCCATTCTGAAATCTTCGGTGAATCCACTGACGACAGCCACCAGAACCAACACGCCGACGGCTCCCACGACGCCTAGCGGACCAATAAGAAGAACGCGCTTGTTAAAGTTAAACATCTTCTACTTCCTCCCCTCATCAGTGAGGTATCCCACCGTGTTCGTTGCGGTACAACTGTTGCAAATACAGTATATCCAACAGGGGTATGCTGGAGGCAACCTCGACGGTCATCACGTAGCCCGGGTACAGGTAAGCGCCCGTATCGTCCGTGTACTCGTATAGGTCGTACAGCCCTACCGTATGAGTGTCCCAGGGTGGACACACGCCCTCTGCCCGCCTGCCCTATCCGCCACTACCCACTTCCTTCCACCCACCAACACCCCTAAAATCTACCCATGGCCGCACCAGCAAAACCGTACCCACAAACTCCCGGCAGGCTCATGGAGCACACCATCGTACTCTCAAACTTATTACGAAAACCTGCCACCCCTCACGACATTTGGATTTGTTTCCCCATATTTGCAAAAAAGTGGTTCGCATTTAGCCTTGCAGCTAGACATAACGTTGGAAACAATTCCCCTTCTCAGGCACGCCACCGCTCCACCGTTAAACGCCATCTCACGCCTAATAACCGTTTTCAGAACACCCCAAAAACGACTTATGTCAAGTGCTCAACCATCGCCCGGACCACCCTCCCACAGACGCTGGCCCGCATGGACGGGGAGCGTATGCGCCGCCTACATGCCCCCTTGCCCCTATTTCCACAACGGTCATCCTGTGATAAAAATGTCCTGCTTACCCTGTTTTCCACCGGAGGCATCATCATGGCTGACCAATTACCCCTAGTCTGGGTGCTGGGCACCGGAGGCACTATCGCCGCATGGGGTGCGCCAAGGTTGAAGTTCTTTGAATACGGCGTCCCCGGACAGCGCCTTGACGTCCACGACAACCTGGAGCAAATCCCTGAAGTAGACCAGTTCGCCAGAGTGAAAGCGGAGCACCTCATACAAGCGGGCAGCGGGGGCTTGGGCGACAGCGGCTGGCTAATGGTCGCCAAGAAGGTCAACAACCTCTTCCAGGACGACCCCGATATATCCGGCATCGTAGTCACGCACGGCACGTCCTCCTTGGAGGAAACGGCCTACTGGCTGAACCTCACAGTGCAAAGCGAGAAGCCGGTGGTAGTCACCGGCACCATGCGGCCTCCCTCAGCCATGGGCACGGAAGCCTACAACAACCTGCTCGGCGCGATTGTCCTCGCCGGTTCTCAAGAGGCGCATGGCATGGGCGTTACCGTCATGCTCAACGACGAGATCAACGCCGCCCGTGAGGTCACCAAGCAAAACTCATACCGAGTAGAGACCTTCGGTACGCGCGAGCTGGGGTTTCTGGGATACTTGGACTCCGATCTCAAGCCGTTGTTCTACAGGCGTCCCACTCGGAAGCACACGTACCAGAGTGAATTTGACGTCAGCGGATTGGACACCCTTCCACAGGTAGAAGTCCTCTACTCCTACGAAGGAGCCAGCGACATTCAAGCGCGGGCTTTGGTCGATGCCGGCGTGGATGGTATCGTGGTTGGCAGCATGGGACCGGGAGCCGTGGGACAGCAGGTAAACGATGCCTTGCTAGATGCAAGGAGCAAGGGCATTACAGTAGTGGTCACCACACGGGCCGGCGCCGGTAGAATCATCCGCACCAGCGTATATGAGCAAGAAGGAATAGTAGCAGGAGATAACCTGAGCCCCCAAAAAGCCAGGATTCTCCTGCAACTGGCGCTGACAAGAACAAAGGACCCTGAGCAAATCCAGCAGATATTCAACGTGTACTAGGCAAAAGAGGGACAACATGACAAGCAATCAACTGCCAGTAGTTTGGGTTCTGGGCACCGGCGGCACAATCTCATCGTGGGGCTCGCCAAGGCTCACTTTCTACGAATACGGCGTGGCTGGACAGAGGTTGGACGTTCATCAGAACCTGGAACGCATACCGGAGGTTGGGGACTTCGCCAATGTGAAGGCTGAACATCTCTGGATGGCGGGCAGCGGCAGCCTCGGCCCTACTCGCTGGTTGGAGCTGACGAAGAAGATCAACCGCCTGTTCCAAGAAGACCCCGATATTTCAGGCATTGTAGTTACCCACGGCACCTCCTCCATGGAGGAGACGGCCTACTGGCTCAATCTTACGGTCAAGTCGGAGAAACCGGTGGTGGTTACGGGCACCATGCGGCCGCCCTCCGCTATGGGTACGGACTCGGACAACAACCTCCTGGGCGCCATCATTTTGGCCGGTTCCCAGGAAGCACGCGGCAAGGGCGTTACCGTCATGCTCAACGACGAAATCAACGCCGCCCGCGAAGTGACCAAGCAAAACTCCTACAGGGTAGAGACCTTTGGCACACGAGAACTGGGGTTCCTGGGATACCTGGACTCCGACCTCAAGCCGATGTTCTACAGAGAGCCCGTTCGCAGACACACCTACCAAACCGAATTCGACGTTGACGGCCTTAGTGACCTTCCCAAGGTATACATAGTATACGCTTACGAAGGCGCTGACGACCTTGTAGTACGCGCCCTGATAGACGCCAAAGCGCCCGGGATAGTGATAGCCGGCATGGGCGCGGGCGGCGCGGGCGGCCAGGTGCAGCAAGAAGCGCTCATGGAGGCCAGCAGGCAAGGCTCAATAGTGCTCTCCTCCACTAGGGCTGGGTCCGGCCGCGTCATCCGCACCAGTCGCCATCGTGAAGCGGGATGGGTCGCGGCGGACAACCTCAGCCCGCACAAGGCCAGGATCCTCCTGCAACTGGCGCTGACCAAGACCAACGACCCGGAAGAAATTCAGCGTATGTTCGATGCTTACTAGTACCCGACAAATATGCCCACTGAGCTCACTTTCCCAGACTGGGGCGTAGGAGATGAAGAAGGACGCGTTATTCGCTGGCTGAAGCGAGAGGGCGACCGCGTGTCGCAGGGCGAACCCATCGCCGAGATAGAATCGGCCAAAGTCACCGCCGAAGTTGAGTCGCCTGCCTCCGGAGTTGTAAGCCGCATCGCGGTGGCTGACGGCGCTTCCGCCAAAGCGGGCGACCTGCTTGCAACTATCGACGAAGAGGCCTCTTCCCCAGCTTCGCCGGCCTCTCAGCCGCACGTACCCCAGACAGACCCCGCCGTCCGTCGACTGGCGGAGGCCTACGGGATAGACCTGAACCAAATAGAAGCCGGCGGAGAAAAGGGTAAGGTACAAGAAGCCAGCGTCAGAGCCCTGATAGACGGGGAAACCGCTCCTGAAACCCGGCAGGTTCCCCTTGTCGGTATGCGCAGAACTATTGCAGACAGGCTGTACGGCAGTCTTCAGTCCACGGCTCAAGTCACTATTAACACGGAGGCAGACGCCACGGAATCGGAGCAACTGCGGCGGGACCTGGTCTCCAGGTGGCGCAGCAAGGGAGTGCGTCCCATGGCCCTAGCGCTGTTGATAAAGGCATCCGCAAGAGCGCTGAGCGAACACCCACGGTTGAACGCCACTATGAACGGGGAGACAATTACGCTGCATAAGCATGTCAACGTAGGATTTGCCGTAGGCGTTGAGGCCGGCCTAGTGGTGCCTGTGATCAAGCTCGCCGAGCAGAAGCCCTTGATAGATATCAGCCGGGAGGCCAGGGAACTGGTGCTAAGGGCACTGAGCGATCAGTTGTCACCCGCTGAAATGGCGGACGGCACGTTCACCATAACCTCCATGGGCGCCTACGACGTGGATACGTTCACGCCCATCACCAACCCTCCACAAGTAGCCATACTGGGAACCGGCCGCCTTGTGGAGAAGCCCGTGGTTCACAACGGCGAAATCACCAAGCGCTCCATGATTGCCCTGAGCCTAACTTTTGACCACCGTGCCATCGACGGGGTACCCGCAGGCCAGCTTCTAAAGGCCATTAAGCAATACCTGGAACAACCCGGGTGGCTGGTTGAGTGAACGGCCTATGGCCGCGCTTCAACCATCTCCGGCAGGCCATGTAGGACTTGGGCCGCTACTTCGTACCTGCCAAAGGAAGGTACAAAGTAGACACCGGCTATGCTTGAATGCACCTCTTTGAGCAACTCTTGGGCCAGAACTATTCCCATCTCGCCGCCTTCTTTCCCAGCCTCTTTCATCCGCAACTGGCACTCCGATGGAATGACTATGCCCGGCACTTCGTTGTGCAGGAATTCAGCGTGCCTGTAGCTGCGCAGGGGCAGCACGCCCAGGATGAGAGGCTTGGGAAACCCTCCAAGCCTCTGCCTCCACTTCTCAACGGCTTCAGGTCTGAACACAGCCTGTGTCAGTATGAAGTCAGCCCCGGCGGCTATCTTCCGTTCCAAGCTCGCCTGCTCTTTGGCCATGTCCTCCGCTTCCAGGTTTAGGGCGCACCCCACCAGGAAAGAAGTGGACTGCTCAATAGGTCTACCCGCTGTATCCAAGCCTTCATTGGCCTGGCTGATCACATGAATCAGGCCCGACGAAGTGATGTCGGAGAAGCTCACTGCTTGCGGGTAGTCACCCATCTGAGGCGGGTCACCCATGAACACAAAGATGTTGCGCACACCCAGTGCATGAGCGCCAAGCAAGTCGGACTGCAAGGCCAGCAGGTTGCGGTACCTGGTTGCAATGTGCATGATAGCCTCGGTGCCCAAACGGGTCTGCACCAGGCTGCTCATTGCCAGGGCGCTCATGCGGCCCTGGGCCAGAGGTATATCCGTACAATTGAAAGCATCCACGTTGGCCATGCCCAGAAGGTTCCTCAGGCTGGTCAGGGTAGTGCTCACGTCGAACCCACGCGGTGGATGCACCTCCACGGTAACCACGAACTGCTTACCCAGTTTCTGAGAAAGCTCGGTGGGAGGCGGTGGCGCGGGGGCGTATTCGCTCCTCGTCTCGATGATCTTAACTTCAGCCTCAGCGCCGGTTTTTCGTGTCTGGACGCGCCGTTCTCTCATCACACGTCTAATGGCCGCTATGTGCTCAGGTGTAGTACCACAGCAACCACCAATTATCGAAGCCCCCGCATCGAGGATCTGTCCCGCATAGTCGGCCATGTACGCCGGGGACGACAAATAGAACAAGCGCCCGTCCACCCCTGTAGGAAATCCGGCATTGGGTAAAGCAGAAAGGCGCGTATCGGTAACGGGAACCATGGCTTCCACCACACCAAGCATCGGCTGTGAGCCAACACTGCAGTTGGCCCCTATCGCGGTGAGGTTGTAGTCCGCCAAAGCCTTGGCGACCTCTTCCGGCGAGTCGCCTGCCAGCGTCCGCCCTTCTTCGGTAAACGTGAGCTGCGCAATAACCGGGAGGTCTGTGACCTGGCAGGCGACGGCAACTGCCAGTTGAATTTCAGCCAGTGAGGGAAACGTTTCCAGGAGCAGCACATCTACTCCCGCATCCGCCAGAGCTTTGATCTGTTCGGCAAAGGCCTCTCTGGCATCATCCACCGTAATGGGGCCTAACGGCTCGATCCCTTTCCCCAACGGCCCCACCGCACCGGCTATCCAAACCTGTTGCCCGGTCAGGCGCTCCGCTTCCCTGGCTATCTGCACTGCCTTGCTGTTAATCTCCTTCACCGAATCAGCCTGGCTGTATGACCCCAGTCTGATCCGGTTGGCGCCGTAAGTATTGGTCTCTATCAACTCCGCTCCCGCCTTCAAATAGTCCAAGTGGACCTGCTTTACCAGCTCGGGAGCGGTGAGGTTCAACCCTTCCAGCCAGGTATCCGCTGTAACATTGGCCAGCCTGATCAGTTCCGTACCCATGGCGCCATCGGCAAGGATAGGACCTTCAGAAAGCCTCTCAGTAAACAATCTACTCATAGCGTCATCAATTGTAGCACTCGCGCGAATAAGCTAACTCAACCATTGGGGCCGCGCAGCACATCTAAGTACTTGTATGCAGACCCCGTGTTCATCAAAACTATGTTCCCGGACGGGTCCACTTCGCCTTTTGCCATAAGCTTCTTCAACCCGGCCAGCGTGGCCGCGCCTTCCGGGGCAGGGTAGACGCCTTCAGTGCGAGCCATCTGGTTCACCGACTCCATCATCTCTCCATCCGTAACGGTCAAGGCCGTTCCGCCGCTTTCCCTCAGCGCTTGCAGCATCAGATAGTCGCCAATGGCCGAAGGCACGCGTATACCGGCTGCTACGGTAGCAGCCCCCGTCCAAGGCTCTGCGTGGTCGACTCCATCGTGGAAGGCACGGACTATGGGAGCACAGCCCTCAGCCTGCACCGCTATCATTCGGGTGGTCACTTGGTCCAGCCAGCCTAGTGCCACCATCTCATGGAACGCTTTCCAAATACCAACTATTCCCGTGCCGCCTCCGGTGGGATATAGGATCACGTCCGGCGTACGCCATCCAAGCTGTTCCACCAGCTCATAGCCCATGGTCTTCTTCCCTTCAGCCCGGTACGGTTCCTGAAGAGTCGAGACGTCGAAGAGGCCCATTTCAGCGGCTGTCTCTCTTGATATACGGCCCGCACCACTGATCAACCCGTCTACAAGGGTAAGCCGGGCACCGAAGGCCATACATTCCTGTTGATTGGCAACGGGCGCGTCCTTGGGCATGAAGACGTGTGCCTCCATACCTCCATGAGCGCAGTAAGCGGCCATGGCGCCAGCTGCATTTCCCGCTGAAGGCATGGTTATCCGAGTCAAACCCAGCTCTTTGGCGCGGGAAATCGCGGCGGATAGCCCTCTGGCCTTGAACGAGCCTGTCGGGTTAGCTCCCTCGTCCTTGATGTACAGATTGCTGCAGCCCAACTGCCCGCCCAAGTTGGGTGCAGGCAGCAGAGGAGTCATCCCCTCGCCAAGGGTGATGACGTTGCCTGGGTCACGCACCGGCATCATCTCGTAGAAACGCCACATATTGTTGGGCCGCGATGAGAGAGCGTCTCTGTCCACGGCTTTGCGGACGCCGTCTATGTCATAGCGCGCGTAAAGCACCTTGCCGCAGACAGGGCAAGTTCTGTGAGGTTCATCCGCCGAGTAAGTTTTGCCGCATGCGGTGCATTCAAGGTGGCTAAGGTAGCTCTGCATGATCTCTCCTCTTTACACTGAAGGCATTCTATGAGTGGAGACGCAAGCGGTCACCGACTTTGGCAAGTCATGCGCAGACTTGGATGTCCTGATTGCAGGCCAAGTAGTGGCCGCGGTGGGTGACGGGCCAACCAATGGTGAGGAACCGCTACGCTACGGCGGTCTGGCCTATGTGAGGTGGTTCGGTTACCAACCTGGTCAATACATCTGTCCAGTCGGAAGGAGCGGTGAACAAGGTTGGGGAACCGCCCACCATTATATAGCTGGAACCGGCGTCCGGCGTTTTGTCGCCTATGAACAAATCTATCCCCCGGCCCGACCTCAGAGTCACTACTATGTGAGTTAATGGCGGGTCAAGGCCAAAGCTTGCCGGAT
Source organism: Dehalococcoidia bacterium (assembly GCA_965261445.1). Classification (GTDB taxonomy): domain Bacteria; phylum Chloroflexota; class Dehalococcoidia; order Lucifugimonadales; family QGNO01; genus DAOUJH01. The sequence goes on from CBDHCW010000019.1 coordinate 27,736, forward strand.
CTTGGACTACCTCTTCCAGAACCCTGGACGACCTTGGTCCTGTAAGCAAGAGAGGCACACCGCCCCATCTGTCGTTGTCCACAGGCTCACCGCTGTCTGCAAACACCCAGCCTGATTCCGATCTGACGAATGCCTGCGTATCGTCCCTATGCGTCACCTTTACTCCGGTTATGTCGCCGAATGTAATGTCGTAGACCCAGGGATTCTGCGGTTCGGGCGGTTCCGTGTCCTGAATCTGAAAGAGCACCACGTACCCACCCACGATAGCCACCAGGACTACTAGGATGAACGATACTCGATAGTTCATCCTACCGCCTCCGCCACCAGGCCACGGCGGCAAGCAACGCCATCAAAGATGGCAGAATGATCCAGCTCAGGCCGCGTATCAGTTGCATCTCGCGGCCGGTGACGATGAGGCGCCTTGAGGCTATGGGCTTCGACCGTACAGAGGCCAGGGTGTAGTCTTCCGTAAGCCAGTTCACCGAGTTGAGCAGCATGTCCCGGTTGCCCACGCTGTTGATATGGAAATTGGTGGCAAAGTCTTTGTCTCCAAATATGACCGCCTTGGTTTGCCGTGCTGCATTGGGGTCGGGATTCAAGCTCAATGGAGCAATGCCCTCCATGGCAAAGGCAGGAAACCTTCTATCAAAGTCGCCGTCGGGGCAGTTGTTGACATCCTCATCCAAAGTCAAACAGCTCAGAATGGTGGTGGTGGCAATGGGATATTGCCGAATGGTGCCGGGCATCTCCTCCGGGGGTAGACTGGGAATAATCGAAGTGGCGCCTGCAAAATAGCTCTGCTCCACCAGCGCTGTTATGGCATCCACCGGGTCCTGGTCATTGTACTGCGGGCGCTGTATGAGCGGCGTCTGAGGTTGGCCTGCCAGAGAACTGCCCAGATCAACTATAGTCCCTTCCTCTACTTCTATGGCCCAGGATGCAAGCAAGTCCTTGAAGGTCTGCGGCGGGTCGGGTTCCAGCAGAAGGAGTAGCCGGCCACCCAGGCGCAGGTACTCCGAAAGCAGATCGAACTCGGTCTGGTTCAAGTCTCTCGTAGGCCCGGCAATGATGATGGCAGCCGCCGATTCAGGAATTTCCGGGTTCTGTACGAGCGAAAGAGGAAAAACGCTGTAGTTATCGTTATTCATGCCAGACCGGGCGAGTCCGAATCCTTCACGGCTATCGGCTTCATCGTTGCTTAGGTCAAGCTCACCATGGCCGGTGAGGTGGAATATCTGTTTGCGCTCCACGCCGGTCACAATGAGCAGCGCAGACGATATATCGCGTTCTTCGAACAAAGGCGCCGTGAGCCTGTATTGCAGCCCTCCATCCAGACCCTCAAAAACTATGGTGGGATACTCCGTAACCCTGTACCGATTGGCCAGCGCAGGTTCGCGGTCCGGGTCAGAGAAGCGGTACTCAAACTGGCCTCCCGAGCGGTGGCGGAACTCGTTGAGCAGATTTTCCACCGGGACGCGGAACGGCTCCTGCCTGGGGTCGTCCGGCACAAAGAAGGCAATAGCTTCAACCGGCTCTGCAAGGTTATCCAAAATGCTCAAGGTATGGGGCGCAAGGCTGAACTGGCGTGTCGCGGTGAGGTCCCATCTGAAGGCCGTGTTGACCCCCAAGACGTAGATCAAGATTCCCAGCGTCAAAAACGCAACCACCATGATTGCAGTGTTCAGACCGTACCTGCCTCTGCGTCCCGTAATGCCCTGCACCACAGTATTGAGAGAGAGCATCAGGGAAACAATCAGAAAGATGCCGCTGAGCACAATGACCACTATGGCAGGCCCGCGCAACTCAGGTATGAAAACCAGAAGGACAAGACCAATGAAGAAGATGACCACGCCAGCTAGGGCTATGACCAGACTTACCGCCCCTCTAAATGGAATGCGGCGCATGAGTGAGGCCAAAGTTTGGCTTGTTTGCTGATCGGTAGAGGTGTCCCTGGTGGGGGTAGACATTCTAACGCCATCTCCTTGACTCTAGTGATCTGATGGTTAGGAAGAGAAACAACGCCGTCACCACCAAGTAATATATGATATCGCTTGTATCAATGACGCCACGGGCAAAAGCGTCGAAGTGGCTGGTCAGAGAAATCGCTTCTAGCACGGTAGCCACGGTGCCCCCCACAATGGTCGTAATCTGATCGATGACATTGAAAAGGAGGATCACTCCAAAGCCCACGGCGGCAGCGACTAGCTGATTCCCGGTGAGAGAAGAGGCCAGAAGACCTATGGCAAGCGTGGCGCCGCCATAAAGTAGGAAACCCACATAGCCGCTGAACATTGGGCCTGGGTCTGGATTTGCGTACAGCGCAAGGATGACTATGTAAAAAAGTGTGAGCAAAACGGTGCCGCTCAAAATTACGAAGCTGGATATGAACTTGCCAAGGACCACCTCGTAGTCGCGCACTGGTGCGGTCAAAAGCAACTCCAGCGTGCCCAACTTCTGCTCCTCAGACAGCAAGCGCATTGTCAAAAGAGGTGGGATCAGGGGCAGCAGGAAGAAGCTGCTTCGCAGCAACAACCCACGGATCTCCGCCACCGCAAAGGTCTGGTCTATGCTATCGATGAAGAAGACGCCGGTCAGCGCAAGGAAGACCCCCGCTACTATGTATGCCATTGGCGACGTAAAATAGACCGCCAGTTCTTTAAAAGTAATGGCTAGTGTTGTACGCATAGCTAGGACTCCTCAACTGTGGTGAGACGGAGGAAAATCTCTTCCAGGCTCAAGGTCACGGCTTCCATGCGGAGCAATCCCCAACCCTGCTCCACCAGTGTCTTCGCAAGCTCAATGCGCATCTCGTCGCCGCGCCTGCATATCAGGTTGTACACCACACTGCCCCCGTCTCCTTCGGTGAACCTGACATCCTGCACTCCCTTCACGCTGCGTATTGCCTTGGTCACCTCGCTGCTGGGCCCCCTCACCTCCAGAGTGAGGCGTTCCGTGCCCTCCAGCCGCTCGGCCAGATTCTGCGGCGTATCTTCGGCTACTATCTCCCCTTCGTGAATGATGACCACCCTCTCACATATCATGCTAACTTCGGGGAGAATGTGAGTGGATAGGATCAGGGTATGCTCACCACCAAGATCCTTTATCAACTGGCGCGTCTCAACGATTTGTATGGGGTCTATGCCAATAGTAGGTTCATCCATGATGAGGACGTCTGGCTCATGCAACACAGCCTGGGCAATGCCGGTGCGCTGGCGGAAACCCTTGGACAGCTTCCCAATTATAGTATCCCGGTAATCCTCCAGCCGGCAGATCTGCACCACGTCATCTATACGCTGCCGTATACGTTTGCCGTCCATGCCCCGGATTTTGCCCATGAAACTCAGGTAGTCCCGCACGGTCATTTCCGTGTACAGCGGTACGTTTTCCGGTAGATAGCCAATCTGCTGCCTGGCCTTCAAGGAATCGCTTACGATGTCAAACCCCGCGATGCGAGCTGTACCGCTGGTAGGCGGCATATACCCCGTGATGATGCGCATGGTTGTACTTTTGCCAGCGCCGTTGGGGCCAAGAAAGCCTAGTATTTCGCCCCTATTGACGGAGAACGTCACGTCGCTAACTGCGGGGAAGTCTCCAAAATACTTCGATAGATGGTCTACTTCAATCATTGGTTGTCTGGCCATATCTAATTAATCCTATGCAAACAAAGGAGCCCCTTTGAGGACAACGACACTTCCATACGCAAATCATGCGGCTGGTTTGCCGTCGACAATTTCCATCTATGTGGACAGCAGTTAGAGCGCCCCAGGAATTGTACCTTGTGTGAATTTTAGGACAAATGATATGCTAAGCAGAGCTTTTTGCCAAGCTATCTCTGTTTGGAGCAGTGAATGCATCTAGTAATCGATGGTTTTGGAGCCAGCACACCCATATTGGAAGACGTTGATGCTATCTACAAGTTCTTGGATCAATATCCGGATGCCATAGGCATGACTAAAATAGCGCCTCCTCACGTATATTCATACGAAGGCAAGAATCCTCTGGATGTAGGCGTTTCAGGGTTTGTGCTTATTGCGGAAAGCCACATAAGCATCCATACCTTCCCCAAGCGGAACTACGTGAATATAGACGTCTTTTCCTGCAACGCCTTCAATGCAGAGAAAGCCCTGGCAGAGCTCAAACAGATGTTCTCTCTGGATACAGTCCGCAGCTGGGTCCTGGAACGAGGTTTGGAGTACTCAGACCCTGTTGAGGCGGCAAAAGCTGTAACGGCAGAACGAGCACAGATAACAGAGCGTATCTAAGCTCCTACAGATCCCCCTCGGCTTTGGTTGAGACCAGGATCGGCTCCACGTTCAGTGCGGAGAGAGCGGCTTGCGCGGCGGCAAGGCGGGCCACAGGCACGCGAAACGGAGAAGCACTGACGTAGTCCAGCCCAACTTGATGGCAGAACTCTATGCTGGAAGGGTCGCCGCCATGCTCACCGCAAATCCCAATCTCCAGAGTAGGGTCGATCGATCTGCCCTTCTCAACGGTCATCTTCACCAAAGCGCCTACGCCGGCCCTATCGAGCACTTGGAACGGGTTCTTCGGGAAGATTCCACGCTCCAGATACTTGGGCAGGAACTTCTGTTCATCGTCACGACTGATGCCATAGGTCGTCTGAGTCAGGTCGTTGGTGCCAATGCTGAAGAACTCGGCATGCCTGGCAATCTCGTCGGCAGTCAGTGCAGCCCTAGGCAACTCAATCATAGTGCCAATCTTGTAGGGCACTTGGACTCCTTGCTCTTCCTGCACCAGTCTAGCCACTCGTATTAACAGCTTCTTCACCGTCTCCAGCTCGTTGGCATGGCCAATTAGAGGAACCATGATCTCAGGCTGTGGATCGAAACCCTCCTTGGCAAGCTCGCAAGCCGCCGTGAAGATAGCCCTTACCTGCATCTCGTTGATGGCGCCGTACATGATGCCAAGGCGGCACCCCCTGAGACCCATCATTGGGTTGGCCTCACGCAGGCTTCCCACTACGCCAAACAAGTCTTCTCTTGATTTCAATTCATCCGCTTCAGACTCCCTCATACGCAACTCAATAATCTCCCGCAGGAGGTCTTCATACGGTGGAAGGAACTCGTGCAACGGCGGATCCAGGAGGCGGATAATCACGGGCTTTCCCGTCATGACCTTCATGATGGCCTTGAAGTCTTTGGTCTGGAACTCCCAGAGCTTGTCAAGCGCATCGTAATAACGCTTGGCATCCAGCGAAACGCCCAAAGTAGCGCGCTGCCTTTCCTGCTGTCTCATAAGCTCTTCTCTGTGGCTACTGGGAGACTTATCTATCCTCTCCTGAATATCACGCATCCAATCGTCAAATTCAGCAGCGCCCGGAGCCGCCATAATCATCTGCCTCACCACAGGAAGCCGTTCCTCCGCGAAGAACATATGCTCCGTGCGGCAGAGGCCTATCCCCTGGGCGCCATATTCCAAGGCGCGCTGAGCATCCTCCGGCGTATCCGCATTTGTCCACACCCCCAACTTCCGCGCTTCATCGGCCCATTGCAGTAGAGTATTCAAATCTGTTTCGTCAGCGAAATTGGCTTCCCTAGTGGGCAGACTACCTATGAACACCTCACCGGTAGTCCCGTCTATGCTGATGTCCGTCAGTTCCTCGATTACTGTACCGTTGATAGCGCAACTATTGGAATCGTAATCCAGCACCAGTGCGTCACAACCAGCGACACAGGGTTTGCCCAGTCCCCTGGCCACTACGGCAGCATGGCTGGTGGCTCCGCCGCGGGCCGTTAGCACACCTCTAGCCAGCAGCATGCCCTGAACATCGTCAGGGTTGGTTTCCATCCTGACCAGGATGACGTCTTCTCCCTGAGCTCCAAGCTGCCCAGCACGATCAGGGTTGAACACCACCTTGCCGCTGGCCGCACCTGGAGATGCGTTGAGACCTATGGCAAGCATATCTCTGCGGGCTATGGCCTGGACTTTCGCCTCTTCGTCAAAGCGAGGCAACAGCAGCTGGTTTATCTGCCCAGGCTCAACGCGCATCAAGGCCTCGTCTATGGTGATCAGCGCTTCGTCCACCATATCCACAGCTATTTTCACCGCGGCCCGCGCCGTTCTGTTGGCAGACCGGGTCTGCAGCATGTAGAGAGTGCCCCGCTCCACGGTAAACTCAATGTCCTGTGCGTCTTTGTAATGCTCCTCCAAGCGCTGTGCAATCTCCTCCAGCTGCTTGTACATGTCCGGCATTATCTCCGCCAGGTGAGTGATCTTTTGAGGAGTACGGATACCGGCCACAACGTCTTCACCCTGGGCCTTGGCCAGGTACTCGCCGTACAGCGCTTTCTTTCCAGTGGAAGGATTGCGGGTGAACACCACGCCTGTGCCGCTGCGTTCATCCATATTGCCGAAGACCATGGCGACTACGCTCACCGCGGTACCCAGATCATGAGGAATGCCATAGAAGTTCCGGTAATCCACAGCGCGACGGCCGTTCCAGCTTGAGAATACCGCCTTTATTGACAGTTCCATCTGCTGGTATGGGTCTTGGGGAAAGCCGGAACCCGTTTCTCTATTCATCAAGTCTTGGAATTTGGCCACCACCTCCTTCAGATCCTCGGTGGTCATCTGAGAATCATTGGTAAAGCCGGCGTCCTTCTTTTGCGCATCCAGGATGCCCTCAAAAGGCTCACCAGGCATACCCAGCACAACCTTACAGAACTGCTGAATGAAGCGCCGGTAAGAATCGTAGGCAAACCTTTCGCCGCCGCTGGCCTTGGACAACCCCTTCATCGTCTCATCGTTCAATCCCAGGTTGAGGACCGTGTCCATCATGCCCGGCATGGATATCGCACCACCGGAACGCACTGACACCAGAAGCGGGTCTTCGGGGTCGCCAAAGGTCTTTCCTGTGCTTGCCTCTATATCGCGCATGCCCTGCAGGGTCTGTTCGTACATTCCAGGGGGGAAGCTCTTCTCCAGACTGTAATAGGCATTGCATGCCTCTGTGGTAATGATGAAGCCTGGCGGTACCGGGAGTTGGGTCCTGGTCATTTCGGCTAGACCTGCGCCCTTTCCTCCCAGGAGGTCTCTCATCTCTCCGCTGCCTTCACGGAAGAGATAGACCCATTTCTTGGGATCTGACACGGTTTGCCTCCTAAACCGCAAATGTGAAGTTATGAAGTATAGATATCGTCTCTAGGAGACGGCCCTTCCTGTGAGTGTAGATTATATCACCTTCACTTCCTGTTAGCACTTTAACAGCACTGCCGAGTTGCATCAAATCCGCTTTAGGTCATGCTTTTCACTCCAAGCATACGGCATGCTATATTCTTAAAATGACATCTCAAGCCACAGATCACAGCGTTCGTTTGAGATTAGAAGCAAGGGAAGAGTCGCTCTCTCCTCATGCTTCCAGTGCAAGAAGCTCCAAAGGCAGAGATTCCTGGGAAGAACCTTCCCCTCTGCGTACCGACTTCCAGCGCGACCGTGATAGAATCATCCATACCAAGGCGTTCCGCCGCCTGAAGCACAAGACGCAGGTCTTCATTTCTCCCCTCGGCGATCATTATATGACCCGCCTAACGCATACGTTGGAAGTCTCCCAGATAGCACGAACCATAGCCAGGGCGCTCAATCTCAACGAAGACCTGGCAGAGGCAATTTCCTTGGGTCATGACTTGGGCCATACTCCCTTTGGCCACGTTGGCGAAGAGGTGCTTGCGGAGCTGGCTCCCCTAGGATTCAGGCACAGCCAGCAAAGCCTGCGCATAGTGGAGGTATTGGCAAAAGACGGCCAGGGCCTCAACCTCACTTGGGAAGTACGCCATGGCATTGCCAATCACTCAAAGCCAAGGAGCGGTATCTTCAACAAAGAGTTGGTTCGGGGCCTCTCTCTGGAAGGACAGGTGGTCCGTCTTTCCGATGCCATAGCCTATCTCAATCACGATATAGGCGACGCCATACGGGCCGGCACCCTCAAAGAGAGCGACCTGCCGGCATCGGCCAGACAACTGCTTGGTGACAGAAACTCCCAGCGGATTGATACTATGGTAACCGACGTGGTTGAGGCCTCCTGGGAAGCTACAGGAAACCACGGGGACTCCAAAGAGCCCCCTACCATAGTCATGAGTCCCCGAATTGGAGAAGCCGTCAATTCACTCAGAGATTTTATGTTTGAAAACGTATACCTGCCGGTGAGCAACGGAGAAGAGTCCAACAAGTCCCGTGAAGTGCTCGCCTTTCTCTACAACTACTTTCTACACAATCCAGACCGCATACCTGAGGAGTATTGGAAGCGCGAAGAGCACCCCCAGCAGATTACCGCGGACTACGTATCCGGTATGACGGATTGGTACGCCTTGGCCACGGCTGAAGCGCTATGCCCCGGCATCTCAGGCAAAGCATTTGCAAGGATACTTTGAAAATGGCCATCTCGGACGAAATAAAACAGCGTCTTGACATCATAGACGTGGTCAGCGGCTACGTGCCTTCCCTTAGGAAAGCGGGGCGTAGTTACAAAGCAACGTGCCCCTTCCACTCGGAACGGACCCCCTCTTTTGTAGTCTTCCCTGAGAGACAGACCTGGCGCTGCTTTGGAGCGTGTGCCACCGGAGGAGACCTCATTTCGTTCACCATGCGCGCCGAACATTTGGACTTCAGAGATACACTCAAGCTGCTGGCGAATAGAGCCGGGATAAGCGACTTCCAGCCAAGGCAGCGCCAGCGGAATGAAAGCCAGCAACGCATCAATAAGGCCGCCGCCGCTCACTTTCAAGAGCTGCTCCTTGCGCCCCAAGGGATGGCGGCAAGAACCTATTTGCAGCAGAGGGGAGTGGATGGGGACACCATTGCCCAGTTTGAAATAGGACTCAGTCCAGCCGGCGGGGGAGCTCTGCTACAGTACTTGAAGTCGCTCGGGTTCTCAGAAAACCATATCTTGAAAGCCGGATTGGCCAGTCAACGCGACAACAGCCAGCCACGCGACCTGTTCAATGGACGTCTCATGTTCCCCATCAGGGACAGCAACGGAGTCCTGGCAGGCTTTGGCGGTCGCTCTTTGGACGGCTCTGAGCCGAAATATCTCAACTCCCCGCGCACAGAGCTCTTCGACAAGGGTCACATACTTTACGCTATGCACAAAGCCAGAGACGCCATCAAACAGACCGGAGAAGGTGTCATTGTAGAAGGCTACATGGATGTCATAGCCGCTCACCAGCACGGATTCAACAACGTCGTGGCGTCAATGGGAACGGCCCTTACCGAGCAGCAGGTTACCCTGCTTAGAAACACCGGTCGGCGGTTCGTGCTAGCCCTGGACCCGGACACGGCCGGGCAAGAGGCAACCTTTAGAGACCTGGTGGAATCCTGGCACATCTTCGAGCAGCGTCTGGTAGGGAGGCGAAGAAGCATCGCCATCTACGAGCGGGCTACCGATCCGTTCCTTGTTAGAGTCGCCATACTCCCTCCAGGCCAGGACCCCGATCAACTCATACGCGGTAACCCTGAAGGCTGGCAAGCCTCTCTGGCTGAAGCAAAGCTCCTGGTTGACTATCTCATAGATTCAGCAAGGGACCACTGGGACATTTCAACCAGTGAAGGAAAAGCCCGCGCCGCTGAAGCTTTGTACCAGGTCATTGCCTCCATAGGGAATCCTTTCGAACGAGAGGGATATCTGAAGCGTTTGGCAGATGTATTGGGCGTACAGGTGGCCACCTTGGAAGCCAGCTTGGGAAAGCTGAGCGCATCCTCCTCACGCCGCTCCAACCCGCAACAACGCCGTCGAGCCTCCGAGTCGCCGTTTGAAAGCGCAAACAAAGACGTTCTGCAAGAGCACTTGCTGGGATTCATTCTGCAGTGGCCGGACTTGCGGGAGCATCTAGCAGACATGGATCCCCAAGTGGTCATAGGCTGGGAAGACCGCATCCTCTTTTCCTCCTGGCTAAAATGCTCTACAATAGATGAGTTGCGGCAAATGCATGACGACTATCTTCAACGGCGCATAGACCATCTGCTATCGCTACCAGTTCCTCCTTTGGACTTACGTCAGAGAGAGCAAGCCGTCAAGGACTGCCGTTACCACCTTGAGATCAGGCGCCTGAAGTCCCTCAAAGAGGAGGAGAAGCTTGTCTTGAGCGAGGCCGGTTTCTCCGGCGACATTGAGCAACGAGTGGTTGAAACAAACGAAAAATTGAAAAACCTGTTCCATCAAAAAATACCCGCATCGCGTCCGCCCTTAGCAAAAGGAGAGTGATGTTAAGAAGACCGGACGACAACGTAGAAGACGAGATAACCGCCGATAGAATACGCCCCATACACAGCGAAGACCTCAGGGGCTTGATCCCCATCCCCTTCCAAAATAGCGACGATTCCGAGGAGATCACTGTTACCCCTCGCGAATCGCAAATCGTTGAGGCAGACGCCGAGGATGAGGACTGGTCCGAGGGCTCCTCTGAAGGCGAAACTCCCTCTGAACAGCCGGATGAGGCGGCCATCCTTGCCGCGGCTGCGGCCGCGGCCACCGAAGGCATAGATACCACGGACATGATCGACGACCCCGTGCGCATGTACCTGCGCGAGATAGGCCGCGTGTCCCTGTTGACCGCCAAAGATGAGCGCTGGCTGGCCAGGGCCATGGAGAGTGGCATATACATTGAGCGACTGGAACAGGAGCTTGCTTCAGCAACCGGAGTATCGCCGAAGGCCCAAGAAATCGTCCATCATCTGCTCAGGGAAAGCGGCCGCCTTGCCTATATAGAGAAGGCGCTTGCCTGGAAACACGGCCGACCCTATCCTCTGCCGCTCAAAGAGATCGCTTCCAATCCGGACTTTCGCGCCGCCGTGGACTCTCCCATCGACCACGAGAAGATGCAGGAAGTAGCAGACCATGAGGGCAGGACCCTAGAAGATATAGAGGGGGGCGTGATCAAGCTCTCATTGAACAGCCGTCTTCTACCACAGGACGCTATTGAGATCATTGGTGAAGGCGTAAGTCTGGAGGAACTCGCGGAAATTGTGGAAGAAGGCGCCATGTGGAGCCAGTTGGGCCCGTACGAGTTCCTCTTTCGCATGTACTTGAACAAAGTCAAGCGAGAGGGCAAGACGGCCCAGCGGCACCTTACGGAAGCCAACCTGCGCTTGGTGGTTAGCGTAGCCAAGAAATACATCGGCAGGGGCATGTCTCTGCTTGACCTCATCCAGGAAGGAAACATCGGCCTGATCAGGGCGGTGGAAAAGTTCGATTACCGCAAAGGCTACAAATTCTCCACCTATGCCACATGGTGGATACGGCAGGCCATTACCCGCGCCATAGCCGACCAGGCCAGGACCATCCGTATCCCCGTCCACATGGTGGAGACCATCAACAAACTGCTGCGCGTAAGCCGGAGGCTAGTGCAGGAGTATGGACGTGAACCCACCAGCGACGAGATAAGCTGGGACATGGATATTCCATCGGAAAAAGTCAGAGAAATCCTCAAGATTTCTCAGGAGCCCGTTTCGCTGGAAACGCCCATTGGAGAGGAGGAGGACTCTCACCTTGGCGACTTCATAGAAGACCGCACCGCCCTGGCTCCGGCGGATGCCGCCAGTTACCAGCTCCTCAAAGAGCAGATAGACGAGGTGCTGGACAGCCTGAACGAACGTGAGAAGCGCGTGTTGCAGCTTAGATTTGGCCTGGAGGACGGGCGCAGCCGCACCCTGGAAGAGGTCGGACGGGAATTTGGCGTAACAAGGGAACGGATACGCCAGATAGAGGCAAAGGCGTTGCGCAAGCTGCGGCACCCTACCCGCTCCAAGAAGCTGCGTGACTTTTTGGAGTAGACTCTTCCCTTCCTGGCGCCGTCTGCAACCCAACAGTCGAGCAATTCTGGCAGTGTCTTGACGTGAGCAGGCCTTCCGCCCCTCATTTGTAGTAGAATCCAGTCAAATTCAAAGTCACGTCCCAAGATGCCTGAAGCGCCTGACCTGGAAGTCATCAAAGAAGTGCTAATCCGTCGCGTAGCTGGTTGCAAGGTTAGCTATGCCAAAGTACTCAAGCCAACGGTCCTCAGATCCGTAGCCGCCCCGAACTTCCCTGAAGGCGTCACTGGCCGGACGGTTGAGCGGATAGCTCGCAAGGGCAAATTCCTCTTGCTTGACCTCAGCCCCAACCGGATGCTAGTGATTAATCCAATGCTTACCGGCGCCTTCCAGCTATGCTCTCCGCAGGCCAGGGTATTCAAGCAGACTTGCCTGGTCATTGGAGTGGGCCAAGAGTTGGAGATGCGATATATAGATGACAGGCAGATGGGGCTGGTCTACTACGTTGAACCGGCCCAGTTGGCTCAGGTGCCACGGTTGAATGAGCAGAGGCCGGACGTGCTAGACGACGACATCAGCTTCCCTGAGTTCAAGACCAGGCTGCGTCCTTACTACGGTGAGATTAAAGGGGTGCTCACCCGGGGCGCTTTCATCTCCGGAATAGGGAACGCCTACAGCGATGAGATTCTATTCTCAGCCGGCATATCGCCTTTTCGCAAGCGTAAGAGCCTGTCGGATGAAGAGCTGCTTAGGCTCCACCGCAGCGTCAAGCAGGTAACGTCGGATGCAGTAGCAGTCCTCAGAGAGAGAATGGAAGAGGAGACTCATCACAAGATTCGCGACTTCCTCCAAGTGCACAACAAAGGTAGAGAACCCTGTCCGCGCTGCGGGAACAGAATCAGCCAGCTTACGGCAAATCAGCAAATCACCAGCTACTGCAGGCACTGTCAGCCAGGCATGCTCATCAAATCATAGGACAACCGTGACTCAGCTAATCCTAAAGCCCGTTCCACCTTTTGATCTCCGCCTAACCGCCGGACACCGGACATACCATGAGGAACGGTTCAGCGCCGAAGCGTACTTGGATGGCAAGTATTTGAGAGTATTTGATGGTGCGGGAACTCCCATCCTTGTAGAAGTGGCCTCCACGGGAACTAGGAAATCTCCGGAGCTTTCCATCTCCCTTCCTGATAGCGCACCGTACGGCGTCGATGGCGCGGCTATATCTGAAGAGATAGCATTTGCCCTGAATACGGACTTTGACCTAAGCCATTTCTACCGAATTGCCAAAAACGATCCCGTTCTCTCCCAGGCCACCCGTACCTTTTGCGGCCTGCACCCTCCAAGGAACAGTTCCATATTCCAAACGTTGCTGCTGGCAATCTTTTCCCAGCAAATCTCCGGGGCAGCGGCAAGAGCCATCCGTGGTAGGATCATAGAGACGCTGGGGACTCCCCTCAGCTTCAACGGAAGGACTTTCCATATGTTCCCCGGAGCTAAATTATTCCTTGAATCCGGGCAGGAAGCGTTGCGCTCCTTGGGTCTCAGCAACAGAAAGGCCGAATATGTGCTGGAAATTGCATCGAGAGATGTGGAGGGGTTTTTTAACATCCGTCGGCTTGAACGTCTTGACAATCAGGAAGTGCTTCGCGAGTTGGTGCAGTTGCGCGGCATAGGCCATTGGACGGCGCAGTGGGTCCTGATCAACGCTTTGGGTCGCATGGACGCCTTCCCAGCCGGGGATCTAGCCCTGCAAAAGGCAATCTCGCAGCACTATCTCGGTGGCAAACGCCTCGATGAGAAGGATACAGCCGCATTTGCCCAGGAACGGTGGCCTGGATATACGGGCCTAGCCACCATCTACCTATTTGCACACTTACGCGAGCAAAGGGCGGTGGCACAAAGTGGCGCCGGAACAGCTCAGGAAGCTTAGTCTAACAACCATATGAAACCTCGGCATACGGAAAACGCTCGCTATCATGCCTACCTGGAGGCGGAACGAGAAGCCGTTGCTCTCTACACGGCTATGGCGGATGCTGAGCCGGACCCCCGGCGCTCTAAGATATTCCGCCGGCTTGTGGAAGCAGAGGAACGCCACGTGGCCCATTGGTCCGCGAAACTGGGATTATGCGTAGATGACTTGCCTCCATACCGTCCCAGGCTAAAGATCAAGATGCTTGGCTGGCTGGCGCGCCAGTTCGGCACACAAGGAGTACTGCCCCTGGTGATGCGGATAGAAGGCAGCGACACCGACATGTATGCCGGAGAGCCGGAAGCCAGGGACATAATGGACGAAGAGAAACGGCATTCCAGAACACTGCAAGACTTGAAAGAGGGCCGCTATCCGGCAAGCGAGCTGGGAGGCGGAGTGCTCCAAAAAGCGGCCGCGGGCGGCGCATTCCGTGCCGCCGTGCTCGGTGGCAACGACGGGTTGATATCCAACCTAGGCATAGTCTGGGGTGTAGCCGGAGGCACCTCCAACCCAGACTTCGTTCTGCTGGCGGGCGTTGCCGGCCTGGTTGCCGGCTCCATCTCCATGTCGGCGGGCGAATACGTTTCGATAAGGGCAGACCGTGATCTGGCAGAGTCACAGATAGAGAAGGAAAGGCGTGAGATAGAGCAGCTTCCAGAAGAAGAAAAAGAAGAGCTTTCCCTGATCTACCAGCTGAAGGGGCTCAATGAAGATGAGGCCAATATTCTGGCGGAGCGGATCATGCAAGACCCGGAGGCAGCGCTTGAAACCATGGCTCGGGAAGAGCTGGGCTTGAACCCCAGCCAACTGGGGTCGCCATGGGGCGCCGCCGTCAGCTCATTCATAGCATTTGCCGCGGGGGCATTCGTTCCGTTGATTCCGTATGTACTGAGGCTTGAAAGCACCCCTGCCTTTGCGATTGGTGGAAGCCTTACCGCCTTGGCACTATTGATCACGGGGTCCTCTCTGGCCTATCTATCCGGAAAGCACCCTCTGCGTGGTGGCTTCCGCATGCTAGCTATTGGCGCCGGTGCCGCGCTGATCACATATTCCATAGGAAGGCTGGTGGGTATCTCACTCAGCTAGTGCCGGCTGTGCAGCCTTCCCCACTCCTAGCGGAGCAGGCCTGAAAGGCCGCGCGGGACGCGGCCGGACGCCATCTGCCTCATCAGCTTCTGTGTCTGCTTGAACTGGCTCAGCAGCTGATTTACGTCCTTAGGCTCAGTGCCGCTCCCTTTTGCGATACGGCGCTTCCGACTGCCGTTGAGCATGTCTGGGTTGCGGCGTTCCTGCGGCGTCATGGAGAAGACTATGGCCTCCACTCTCTTTAGCCTGCCCTCATCCATGGCATCCGTGGGGAGGCGCTTGGAGAGGCTGGAAAACCCGGGTATCATCTCCATGATGCCGGAAAGGGGCCCCATTCGCCTCAGCTGCTGGAGCTGCTGAAGGAAGTCCTCCAGGTCAAAGGTGGCGCGGCGCATCTTCTTTTCCAGCTCTTTTGCCCGTTCCTCCGTGATTTCGGCCTGAGCCTTTTCCACCAAGGTAGCAACGTCGCCCATTCCCATGATACGGGACGCCATGCGATCCGGATGAAACGGCTCCAGCGCATCGCTGCGCTCACCAATGCCAATGAACTTGATGGGGACCCCGGTAACGTGGGCAATGGAAAGGGCAGCGCCGCCCCTGGCATCGCCATCCAGCTTGGAGAGAACGTGCCCAGTGAGGCCAATTCGCTGGTGGAACTCAACGGCAGCGTTCACCGCATCCTGTCCGGTCATGGCGTCCACCACAAGGAGCGACTCGCTGGGACTGGTGGCGGCCTTCACCCGTTCCAACTCCTCCATGAGTTCCCCGTCGACGTGAAGACGCCCTCCGGTGTCGATTATTACCCAGGTGACGCCGAGGTTTCTGGCATGCTCCAGGCCATGACTGGCCACGTCTTCAGCCGTGGAGGTCAGGGGATCTTCATGGTACACGGGTACGTCTAGCTGACGACCCAGGGCAGCCAGTTGTTGAATAGCAGCGGGCCGCCTGAGGTCGGCTGCCACCAGTAAGGACCTGTGCCCCTGGCGCCTCAGGTACATGCTCAGCTTTGCTGCGGTGGTGGTCTTCCCTGAGCCCTGCAGTCCCACCATGAGGGCCACCGACGGCGCCTGCGAAGAGGACTGAAGACCATGATGTCCCTCTCCCAGGATAGCGACAAGCTCCTCATATACGAAGGTAACCACCTGCTGTCCCGGGCTCAGGCTTTGCAGGACTTTGACATCCAAGGCACGTTCTCGAATGCGTCCCACCAACTCGCGAGCCACCCGGAAATTGACGTCCGCCTCAAGGAGAGCGACACGGACTTCACGGAGGGCTTCGTCCACGTCCTTGTCGGTGAGACGCCCCCGGCTGGTGAGACGCCCAAAGACGGCGGTTAGTTTGTCGGTAAGCGCGTCAAACATAGCTCTATTCTAACTCATTGAGCCGTGATATATCCGGTAAATATTCAATCTCTGTCTGGTTTTGAAATGGCTTCTTCATCTTCAGTGCCAGCTACTAATGATCCATGCTCTTTGTTACGGAGCACTTTACCGTCAACCCTCTCCGAACCAGACGCGCGACTTCACCGCATCCGGCTCCCCAGTGTCTTATAAAGCGGGATGTCTACGGCAGTGTGGCATCCCAGGAATCAGCCGACTTCTGGGTGTGCGCTCCATGAGGTAAACGGTTGACTGCTCGCCGGGAGAGTGATGTCCACAACCTGACCGGGATCTAGGTCGACGGGAGTCGTTGGACCTAGCTCAACCCCGTTTGAGAGGTGGACTTCGACCCTAACCCTGCGCAGTGTGTTCCCTGTGGTATTCTCCACCGTGCCCTTGAAAGCGTTGGCGGTCGAGTCGTACGATAGAACCAGCCTTGCTCCGGATCGTACCTCGTCAAAGGTATCGCCGAGGGCGAATTGGGTACCGGATTCTTCACCGCTCTCGCCGGACTCTGAACCTCTGCTATGCTCGCCGGATTCCGAGCCTCTGTTGCAACCGATAAGGGAGATTACGAGGACGAGGCCAAGCATCCCAAGGAGAATGCCGACCTTGACCCGTTTCTGGCTATGAGCCCACTGTTTCATATCCCTATATTCAGAGGCGATGCCATCTGCTTCAAGTAGGCCAGCACTGACAGTGCGGTAAGTCGTCCCGTCCTTGGATTGTCGTCGGAGGGGATATTTTCGATATGGAACTCGAGTTTGCCGAATTCGCCTTCCGCCACGACGTCGTGGGTGTTGCGCGTCACCGCGGGATCAGCAATTACACGGATACGCGTTTTGTCGGGGCCGATGCCAGCCATGCTCACCGCCGCCGCCACGTTCACGTTGGCCGGGAAGCGCTTGAACCCCTCGCTCACAGGCCCCTCGAATACCTCAGTGGCCTCTGTAATCGCATCGAGGTCTATACCTGCCATCTCCACCCCCGGCGAGCCCTTTAGCCCTTCAGGCGGCTTGCGCGTGATCATTGTGATGTTGTCTATCCGCCCTTCCGATGCGGCCAGCAGGCCGTCTAGCCCAATGATAGCCCCTGAGGGCACGTGAATACGGGCGCCTTTCCGCCTTGCCATCTCAAAGAGGTCATCACGCCCCAACAGAGCGCCGCAGCTCACCACCACCACGGATTTTCCGGCTTTCAAAGACGTAGTCACAATCTGTTCCACGGCATGCGCACCCGCCGCTTCCAATACCACGTCGCAAAGGGCTGGCACTTCATGCAGTGGGACCACCTCCGGCCGGGGTTCAAGCATCGCGGCAAGCTCATGGGCCTTCTCTTCGGTGCGGCTGCTCAATGCTGTAACTCTGAGGCCCGGCGCCTTACCCAATTCCAACTCTTTCGCCACCTTCCGCCCTATGCTTCCCGCTCCAACTATGCCTATGTCCATTTATAGCTCTCCTATCACACTCACAATCCTTGATTATAGCGCAATCCAAGGGAGCTTGTAGCGTGACATCAAGCATATTCGGCAATAGAATGAGCGGACCCGCATTTCCAAGCAGGGAGGCGCTATGAACGACGACAACGCACGCAACACCGAGATAGAGGAGCGCTCCGCCGTGTTGAAGCGCCGTTTCGGCAATCAGCTCAACGCGGAGCAAATGGATGAGGTAGCCAAGGGCGTTGAGGCCACCGTGGACATATCCCTGGCTCTGAACAGATTCCAGTTGGACTACAGCGACGAGCCACCGTCTCTCTTCCAGCCCTACAGGAAGGAGGGCTAGTCATGGCGGCAGACCTGCAATTCCTCTCCGTACGCGAGCTTGGCGGCCTCCTGCGCACTGAACAAGTATCCCCGGTGGAGCTGGCCGAGTTCTTCCTGAATAAGCTGGAAAGCGAAGGCCCAAGGTACAATGCGCTGGTCGCCCTGACCCGGGAGCGCGCCCTTAAGCAGGCCAAACAGGCCGAAAGGGAAATAGCCTCCGGCGAGTACAGGGGTCCGCTGCACGGCATCCCCTACGGCGTGAAGGACCTCGTTGCCACTGCGGGGGGCACTCCCACCACCTGGGGCGCAGTACCGTTCCAGGACCAGACCTTTGACTACGATGCAACTATCGTGCAGAAACTGGACGACGCCGGCGCTGTCCTTATTGCCAAGCTGGCCATGGTGGAACTGGCGGGCGGCATGGGCTATCTCTACCCATCCGCTTCGGCCACCGGGCCCGCCATCACTCCCTGGGGCAACAAAGATTCCTGGACGGGCGGCTCGTCCAGCGGTTCCGGCGCTGCCGTAGCCGCTGGGCTGGTGCCATTCGCCATAGGCTCGGAGACCTGGGGCTCCATACTGCTCCCCGCCCACAACTGCGGCATCGCAGGGCTGCGTCCCACCTATGGCAGGGTGAGCCGGTACGGCGCCATGGCGCTCTCCTGGACTCTGGACAAGCTGGGACCCATGTGCCTCACCGCCGACGACTGCGGGCTGGTGCTGGACGCTATTGCCGGCCGTGACCCCAACGACCCCACCACCAGCGGTAGGCCGTATACGTACGATACGCAGTCCCCCACGTCGCACAGGTTCAAGCTGGGCGTGCTCAAGGGCATGGTCGAAGCCGCCGAAGAGGAGGTCAAAGCCAATTTCCAACAGTCGCTCAAGGTGTTGGAGCAAATGGCCGAAATAGAAGAGGTGGAGTTCCCCGACATGCCTTACGAGCCGGTGACCCGCACCATCCTCAATGCCGAGTCCGCCAGCATCTTCGAGGACTTCTTTGAAAGCGGGGAGACGGCCCGGCTTTCGGGCGACGCAACCAGGTTTTCGGCCTACTCCAGGCTGGCCGTGCCCGCCACCGACTATCTCCGTGCCCTGCGCATACGCACTAGGATCTGCCGTGCCGCTGATGAAGTGCTCTCAAAGTACGACGCCATTGTGGGGACGCCGCGCAACCACGTGGCAACCCCCATAGACCAGCCCATACGCGCCTCCATATCCGGCCTGTCCCGCGATATCCTGGGCGCTGTGGGCAACGTGGCCGGGCTGCCGTCCGTAGGTGTGCCCAACGGCTTCGGCGCACGGGGCCTGCCCACAGGCATCCAGTTCATGGGGCGGGCCTATGAGGAGAACTCCATCCTTGCCGCGGCGCGGGCATATCAATCGCTGACGGACTGGCATACGCAGCACCCCTCTGCCGACTAGACATTTTTCAGCACGAGCTAAGCGACTGATCGGCAAGTTGACCCCAGGCGCTGAACTTAAGTGTCGGGGTAACGGAGCAGACATGACCAATCTATTCACTACGTCCAACCAAAGCAAGACACTGGAAATAGAGGACGCCGACAGGCCAGAGCATCCCTTCCGGCTGGTGGTCACGCTTCAGAAGCTGGGCGTCACCACCAAACTGGACTTCTTCCTTACTGAAGAAGATGCCCGGGCAATGGCCAAAACTCTGGCCTCAACCACCGGCTAGGGCAGCACAATGTTTTGGAGCCAGATCACCATACCGGGCAAACCACGGCTCTTAATAGTAGATGGGTCGTGCAACGTTCTAGGCTGGGAGTCCCAGTTCTGCGACCGCATAAGCAACGTGCTCACAAGGAAGGAAGTTGGCCTAGTCACCGGAAGTGCCGTGCGCCTCAACAGGCCGGAGGAGCTTGCGCCGCTGCTCCGGGACCAGCAGGCCAACTGCATCTTCCTCCTCTGCCATGGTTACAGGCAGGACAGTCAAACAGCCACGTTAGAGGACTACTGGAAATGGCTGGCCGGGCAGAATGGCCTTACAGAAAAGCTGCTCGCCGTCTGCACCTACGAAGGGCACGATGCGGAAACGGCTCAGGCCATCATGGACGCCGGCGACAGCTTCGCCAAGCTGGCGGTAGCCCAGCAATCGGATATGTCACTGCGAGCTGCCGGGCTGTTTTACATGAAGTTCTTCACGGAGCTGGACCTCCACGCTTATGACTCCATAACCGGAAAGATGGTCTGGTTCTCCCACTCCAAGGCGCGGGAGATACTGAAGCGCCGCAATCTGCCGGGACGCATGGGGCTCAGGTGCTAGGTGCGGCGACGCATTGAAGACGTGCTTGGCCATGGCCTCATCTAAAAGTTTAGCTTAATTTGACTAGCTCTCCATTGGCCTGACCAATCCATCTCAAACCGCATCTCCTCAACATCTCCATGCTCGAAATGGACGTAGGCATTGTAACAATCGACATTCACCGATGACACCTCGCCTACCCCTAGTGATTTATTTTCACTTCGCAATGAATCCACCAGCGGACCCGCATCGGTCACAAAAAATGAGGTGGTTGATAGTGCCTCAATACTCGATTTCTCATACGCATTGACACTTTGAATCCAATCAACCACTCGCTCTTCCAAGAATGAAGGCATTCCTTCACCGTCTCTGGGACCAATCAAGACAACTCCTAACCCACTTGGAATCGCGGTGAATCTGGGGGACTCGATAAGCTCCCTCAGTTCAAACCGGTATTCAATAGGTGGAGGTAGTACCCTACCTGTTGAGTCTGTACGTATTGATGTCGATAGTGCTTCTGTATAGCAATCAACATTGTAACCAGACTTTACTAACTCTCGTGCTAGCCTGTCTCTGATGATCCTTGCCGACATATCGTGAGTGACTGGAACGGACAGCGTGCCCCTACCAACGCGAAGTTCCAGAGGACCAGAGTTCTGAGCGGTTTCACTGATAGCTATACCATAATCGCCAGCCAAAGACGGCGCACAACCGGCCAATAAGAGGGCGATACCAAGTAGACCCCATGGAAAGGAACTCTTCCAAGCATTGACCATTGTTATCCAATAGTAGCTGAATACAATCTGTCCATATACGGCACCTACTCCAAATAGTAAAGCGCCCCTCAAATTTGAAGGGGCGCTTTATTGTCCTGGTAGCGGGGGCAGGACTCGAACCTGCGACCTTCGGGTTATGAGCCCGACGAGCTGCCACTGCTCCACCCCGCGATGCTTCTGCTATTCAGTTTTTTCTTTGAGCCAGCCATCCCGCCGCCGTCAGCGCGGCTGCGCCAACAAGCGCGGCGTGGAAGATGTGCGTACCCGCTCCGGGAGAGATCAAACCCCTACTCAGTAGGGAAAGACCGTTGCCCGCTATCTGGGAAGTAGTGCGGTTTCCCTTCTCACGCAGGAGTATCCTGGCTAGCTGTTTGGATAGGAGGCTCAGCATCTGGTTAAACCCAAGAATAGGGAAAGAGAAATGTTCTGTCAGAGGCTTCATGTGGGTCAAGCCCTCGGTCAATTAGTACCGCTTAGCTTAATCCATTACTGGACTTCCACTTGCGGCCTATCAAACAGGTAGTCTTCCTGTGACCTTACCTCCAATTAAGGAGTGGGAGATCTCATCTTGGAGCTGGCTTCGCGCTTATATGCTTTCAGCGCTTATCCAAACCAGACGTAGCTACCCGGCACTGCTCCTGGCGGAACAACCGGAACACCAGAGGTCTGTCCCTCCCGGTCCTCTCGTACTAGGGAGAGCCCTCCTCAAATCTCCTGCGCCCACGACGGATAGAGACCGAACTGTCTCACGACGTTCTGAACCCAGCTCGCGTGCCGCTTTAACCGGCGAACAGACGGACCCTTGGGACCTTCTTCAGCCCCAGGATGCGACGAGCCGACATCGAGGTGCCAAACCTTGCCGTCGATGTGAACTCTTGGGCAAGATCAGCCTGTTATCCCCGGGGTAGCTTTTATCCGATAAGCTACGGCCCTTCCACACGGAACCGTAGGATCACTTTGACCTGCTTTCGCACCTGCTCGACTTGTAGGTCTCGCAGTCAAGCCCCCTTATGCCAATGCACTCCACGGGCGATTTCCATCCGCCCTGAGGGGACCTTTGTGCGCCTCCGTTACCTTTTGGGAGGCGACTGCCCCAGTCAAACTACCCACCAGGCATTGTCCCCTGGCCTATCCAGGGTTAGAGCCAGGAACAGGAAAGAGTGGTATTTCAACGGCGGCTCCACCCCAACTAGCGTTAGGGCTTCTCAGCCTCCCACCTATCCTACACATTCATGCCCCCAGTCCAATGCCAAGCTGTAGTAAAGCTCCACGGGGTCTTTTTGTCCTGTCGCGGGTAGCCCGCATCTTCACGGGCAATGCAATTTCGCCGAGTCCCTCGTTGAGACAGTGCCCAGGTCGTTACGCCATTCGTGCGGGTCGGAACTTACCCGACAAGGGACTTCGCTACCTTAGGACCGTTATAGTTACGGCCGCCGTTCACCGGGGCTTCGGTTCAGAGCTTCTCCTTACGGATAACCCCTCCCCTTAACCTTCCGGCACTGGGCAGGCGTCAGCCCCTATACTTAGGGTTTCCCCTTTGCAGAGACCTGTGTTTTTGTTAAACAGTCGCCTGGGCTAATTTGCTGTGACCCACAGGGCTCCGTCCAGCTAGTGGACTTCACCCCACGGGAACCCCTTATCCCGAAGTTACGGGGTCATTTTGCCGAGTTCCTTAACGAGGGTTCTCTCGAACGCCTTGGGACTTTTATCCCTGTCTACCAGTGTCGGTTTGCGGTACGGTCACCTTTACCCCATAGCAACGAGGCTTTTCTAGACGGCATAGGCTCAATGGAATTCCCCAGGTATACCCTAGAGTTTCCTGCCCCCTCAGCTGTAACGCCGGAGTGGATTTGCCTGCTCCGGCATGGCCTACAGGGAAGGACGCACCATGTCCAATAGGCGCGCTCCACCTGCCTTTCCGTGTCTCCCCTTTGCTTTAAATCGAGGTACCGGTGGTGTAGGAATTTTGACCTACTATCCATCGCCTGCGCCTTGCGGCCTCGGCTTAGGACCGACTAACCCTACGTCGAAAGACGTTGCGTAGGAAACCTCAGACTTTCGGCGTCCCGGATTTTCACCGGGATTTACGCTACTCATGCCGGCATTCTCACTTCTGCGCGCTCCACCACACCTTACAGTGCAGCTTCTCTGCCCGCAGAACGCTCCCCTACCCAGCCCCCGATAAATCGGGAACTGCCACAGCTTCGGCGGCAGGCTTGAGCCCCGTTACATTGTCGGCGCGGAATCCCTCGACCAGTGAGCTATTACGCACTCTTCAAAGGATGGCTGCTTCTAAGCCAACCTCCTGGCTGTTTTAGTGACTCCACTTCCTTGCACACTAAGCCTGCACTTAGGGGCCTTAGCTGGCGGTCTGGGCTGTTTCCCTCTCGACAATGAAGCTTATCCCCCACTGTCTCACTCCTGAAGTAAGAGCTTGAAGCATTCGTGGTTTGGTTGGGTTTGGTAAGCTCACGCTCCCTAGCCCATCCAGTGCCCTACCTCCTCAAGTCATCTTCAAGGCTGCACCTAAATGCATTTCGGGGAGAACCAGCTATCTCCAAGTTCGTTTGGCATTTCACCTCTACCCACAGCTCATCCCATACTTTTGTACCAGTAACGGGTTCGAGCCTTCACTCCGAGACTATCGGAGCTTCACTCTGGCCATGGGTAGCTCACCTGGTTTCGGGTCTACTAGACGCAACTGCTGCCCTATTAGGACTCGCTTTCGCTACGGCTCCCTTCGTCCACGAAGTTAACCTTGCTACGCCTAAGTAACTCGCCGGCTCATTCTTCAATAGGCACGCCGTCATCCTGACTTGTCAGGACTCCGACTGGTTGTAGGCTCACGGTTTCAGATCTATTTCACTCCCCTCCCGGGGTGCTTTTCACCTTTCCCTCACGGTACTGGTTCGCTATCGGTCGCTAAGGGTATTTAGCCTTGGAGGGTGGTCCCCCCAGATTCCCGCAAGATTTCCCGTGTCCCGCGGTACTCAAGAATACACCAGGAGCCTGTCATCTTTCGCCTAAGGGGCTCTCACCCTCTACGGCGGTCCGTTCCAGGAACCTTCGGCTAGATGGCAGGTTTCTTACTCCTTTGAGGATGCTGGGGCTCCTCTAGGTGACCTTACAACCCCTGGAAGACATGGGCCCCCAGGCCGTGAAGCCTTCCAGGTTTGGGCCATTTCCCCGTTCGTTCGCCACTACTAGGGGAATCTCGGTTGATTTATTTTCCTCAGGGTACTTAGATGTTTCAGTTCCCCTACTTACCCATCCTAGCTTAAGGGTTAGGCTAGGACTCTCCAACTTTCAGTTGAAGGGGTTCCCCCATTCGGGAATCCCCGGCTAAGCCAGCTAGACGGCTCACCGAGGCTTATCGCAGTCTTGCTACGCCCTTCTTCGGCCCTTAGCGCCAAGGCATCCACCGCGAGCCCTTAGTAGCTTGACCCACATAAAGACCCGGACAGAACATTTTCTCCATTCCCTATTCTTTTTTTAAGGTACAAAAAGGCGGCGGCCAGGCTAACCCAGGCCACCGCCTTGGTTCCTCTGACTGTGATTCCGCTCTCAGGTATTGAGTTTTGCCAAAAAGCTTACTCCTTTTAAACCTGTTCACCTAATATAACAAGGGGGCTATGCGCCGTCAAGAGCGTCGGCGGCGGGTTTCTTCCCTTGACCCACCTTTGCCCCGTTTCTATAATGGCCGCGCCGGAAGGCTGCCACTTGCCGGCAAGGAGGAATATATGACCACCCAGCAGGCCCTTTTGAATCCCCAGACCGTGATAGACCAGTTCAAGAAGAACGGCGTCACCCACGTGGTCTGGCTTCCAGACAGCGAAACCAATTGGATGTATCTGGCCATGCAAGAAGAAGGGAGCATGGACCTGATCCCAGTGGCCCGGGAAGGAGAGAGCATGGCCATAGCGGCCGGCCTCTACATAGGCGGCAAGAAGCCGGTATGCCTCATTCAAAACACCGGGATGTTTGAATCCGGTGATTCCATCCGCGGTATAGCCCTTGACGTCAACCTCCCTGTGGTCATCATGGTGGGCTACCGCGGCTGGACACGGCACGGAGTTACCACAGACTCCGCAGCCAAGTTCACGGAGCCTATCCTGGATGCCTGGGGCATCAACTACTACCTGGTAGAGAGCGATGCGGACGCCGACCGCATCACCACCGCCTTTGAGGAGGCGGAGTCCACGGGACGTCCCACGGCGGTGCTGGTAGGAGACGAGTTCCACGGCTTCAACCGGCCTGTCTTGAGCACCGATACCGGCTGACCAATCCAAGACGGAACATTTGCCTGCCGGCAGTGGACTCCCGGGGTATCCACCCGGACGAGTAGACACATGCGGCTTCATGGATTGGCTGGGCGCAATCAGGACAGGCAGGCAGACTGAAAGGAGCAGCATATGAAAGCTACAGATGCTTTCCGAGTAATAGAAAGCCTCCAGGGCGACTCTGTAGTAGTGGTCTGCCAGGAAGGCCGCTTGCCCTGGGAGTCGCTGGAGCCCAACCTGGACCTTTACATACCCTTTGTGGGCTCAATGGGGAAAGGGTCATCCCTGGCGCTGGGAGTGGCGCTGGCCCGCCCGGACCGCCGGGTGATAGTCCTGGATGGCGACGGCAGCTTGCTGATGAACCTGGGCTCTCTGGTCACCGTTGCAAACAAGGCGCCCAAGAACTTCTGTCACATGGTAGTGGAAAACGGCATCTACGCAGGAACCGGCGGACAGCCCATACCCAATTCCGGCAAGACGTCCTTCGCCGGCTTGGCCAAGGCGGCCGGCTACGCCAGTACCTACGAATTCAACGACCTTGAGGAGTTTTCCCTGCGGGCAGAAGAAGCCATGTATGCGGAAGGCCCCTCCTTCGTTTCGCTCAAGGTTGAGCCCGAGCCTGAAATGCGGCCAATGGCAACGCGCCCCAGGGGAAGGCCCATGCGAGTGGGCATCTATACAGTGAAGGCCACTCTCGCCGATTCCTGAAGCAACCTGCTAACGCCTAACCGTTCCGGCGCATTATGACGGTTACCTTGCGCTGCTGGCCCTCACCCACGCTCTCCGTAGTTACGGAAGAGTGGTTTGCCAGGGCAAGGTGTATCACCCGCCGCTCGGATGGTGGCATCGGCTCCAGGGTTATCGGCCTGCCGCTTCTTGCCACGCGCTCTGCCACCCGTGAAGCAAGCGCTTCCAAAGACTTGCTGCGTCGCTCCTTGTATTTCTCCACGTCAACCACAACTACTGGGTGGCTCAGCATCGATTTGTTCAGTGCCATGTTCACCAGAAATTGGAACGCTTGGAGGGTCTCGCCCCGCTTCCCAATGAGCAGACCGGAGTCTTCGCCCTGTATGTCTATCAAAGGGCCCGTTTCGTCATCGCCGGAAGACCTGATCGTGGCAAGCACGGAGATATCCATTCTGGAGATGAGGGAATTGACCACCCCTATAGCCAGCGAAGCCAGGCCCTGAGAAGAGGAGAGGCGAGTCACACGTACCCGCGCCTGCTCAGAACCTATACCGAAGAAGCCGGCGCGTCCATGGTTAACGACCTCTACCGCGACTTCCTCGCGACCTGCGTCTAGCTCCCTTAGGGCGAGCTCTAGCGCCTCCTCTACGGTTCTGGCGCTGATCTCTATCGTATCGTTGTCCATCACTACCAACCTCCTCGTCAGGTGAGGGGCCGCCTTCCGTCTCCGAGTCGCCAACCGCGGATGCTGTAACAGTAGCAGGTGCGGTGCGGGATCCCAGAAGGCCGCCCCATCCGGTTACAAAATATTGAATTACAATTCCAATGACGTTGGAGACCAACCAGTAAAGCGGCAGCCCGGCTGGAAGGGACAGTGTGAAGAAGCCAAACATTACCGGCATCATCCAGAGCAGCATGCGGTTAGTGGATTGCTGGCGCGGGTCCGCAGCCAGGGGAGTGCTCATCTTTTGCATGACCCACATGGACGCGCCCACCAGTACCGCGGTGAAATACGTAACTATGGAGGTCTCCGCCACCGCCAGGTCCAGGCCAAGGAATTTGCTGTTCAGCGGAACCACCTGGTTTACCATGGGCATCCAGGAGTATAGATGCCCCGACAGCCCCGCCAGCGATTCAGGGCTGGTGGGCAGCACCTGAATAATCGCCATGTACAGTCCTATCCAGATGGGGAACTGAATGACAAGGGGCCCCAGGCATCCTATGGGATTGACCCCGGACTCGCGGTACAGCTTCATGGTCTCCTGGGATAGCCGCGCCTTGTCCTTAGCGTATCTCTCCTGAATAACCTTCAGCCTGGGCTGAAGCCTGGTCATTTTCTGAGTCGAGCGGATCTGACGTAGGGTAAGGGGTAGAGTCGCCAGCCTGACGATAATGGTGAAAACTACAATTGTAATTCCAAAGTTGCGCCCAAGCACAGCATAGAGAAGGACCAGCCCGTTCAGCAGCGGGTTCAGAATAAACGTGTTCCAGATTAAGGCTATTATTTCCATGTGTTGTCTTTCTAGCGGTCAGACGTATCCGTCTGCCAGAGTTGCCGCTGCCCTCCAACGAGCCTCAACGCCCAGACCTGTCTGTCCATATCGTTGACGTATACCGTATCATCCAGTACGCCTATGTCCGCTCTGACCTCGGCGCCCACGTCGAACCCCGGATTCTCCTGCTGTCCGGATCTTGCGTTGAGAGAGAATACAATCCCCTCGTCGGAAGTGACCACTACCCGGCCGTCCAGAACGGCCGGTGAGGCGATGATGGGCCTCTGCAGGTCAAACTGCCAGCGCACTCTCCCCGTGCTCACGTCCAGCGCATAGAGAACGCCGTTGGTTGTGGTGGCGTAAACCATGTTCTCCACCGCAACGGGGTCTGCCCAGAACCAGCCGTCGCCGTCGAACTGCCATATCTGCTGGCCGCTGTCTATGTCCAGGGCATGGAACGTACCGTCGAAGGAGCCGAAGAAGACCTTACCATCGGACACTAGGGGTGAGGTAACAATGGCTCCGCCGGCTTCAAACGGCAGCGACCATTCCTCTTCGCCGTCGAGGAGGGATAGTGCGTAGAAGTTGTGATCAAGTGAGCCGAAGTAAACTACGCCGTCCTTAATGGCAGGGGTAGACCAGACCTGGTTTCCCGCTTTGAAAGACCACTCCACTGTTCCCGTGGAAGTGTCAAGGGCGCGCACCACGCCTTCGGAATCGCCAAAGATAACCTTGCCAGGGCCAACGGCCGGCCCCCCCACTATCCGGCCTACAAAGCTTCTGTCTAAGGGGAACTGCCATAACGGTGTCAGGTCAGATGCGCTGAGAGCGTGCATCTTACCCTCAAAAGCTGCTACGTACACACGATCGCCGTCGTAGGAAGGCGTGCCATAGATTCCGGCAAGCGGGTCCTGGCCGGGGAGTGGAAATGTCCACTGAATTTCGCCGGTAGACCTGCTCAGTCCAAGCACCCGGCCGTCCCTAGAACCAACGTATACCAGGTCCTGCGAAGCCACGGGGCCGGACCAACCTCCGGAGAAACGGAACTGATCCGTAATGCAACCCGTTGCCAGAAACAGCAGGGGAAGCAGAAGAGCCAGCAACCTCTTTCCCGTCATACCCTGGCCTGCTCCGCTTCTGTATATTGACTTTCCCGCAGCGGGGACGGGGTCGTAGCCGTATTCACCCCAGGGCTGGCAGCGAACCAACCGCTTGAGGGCCATCCAGCCTCCTCTCAGGGCGCCAAAGCGTTGAATCGACTCATAGGCATAGCGTGAGCACGATGGAGTGTACCGGCAATGGGTAGGCCAGTACGGGGAAAGGGTGACCCTGTACAACCTGATCAGCGCAAGCAGCGGTGATTTCATATGGCATCCTCAACTGGCAACCTGGCACGAGCCCTGCCTGAAACGTCCATTACGGCTTTCAGAAGCTCTGCATATGTTGCCCGCGCCGCTCCGGTGCGAGCTATGAGAACAACATCCCAGCCCGCCGGAAGCGGCGCTGACCGCGCTGCTTCGCGAAGTCTCCGTTTAACCAAGTTTCTGACTACCGCTTTTCCCAACCGACGACTTACGGAAAACCCTATTCGGGTTTTCCCAGTGCCGTTGGCTCTTATTCGCATTACTACCAGCCGGCTGTCCCAACTTCTCCCTTCTCGCTGCACGGCTTTGAAGTCGGACGCCTTCCTAAGGCGACGGTCTTTAGTCAAAGGAGGTCTTGCAGTCTGACGAGGGCCTTCTTTGAAGGGCAGCTTACTAGACCGTGAGCTCGTGCCGGCCCTTGAATCGTCGCCTACGCAGTACATCACGGCCACCTCTGCTGCTCATACGAGCCATGAAGCCATGCCTGCGCTGACGCCGTCGTCTCTTGGGCTGGTAGGTCCTTTTAGGCATAATCGAAAAATAGGGACATTTGCGATTTCGGATTATAAGGGTCGGTTGTGCGGAGTGTCAAACAAGACCCAAACGCTGCCCCTTTTGATGAGGGATTTGTTTCCAACGTTATGTCAACTCCAAAGCTAAATGCGAACCACTTTTTTGCAAATACGGGAAACAAATCCGACATTCGTAGAACAGTGAGCTGGTTTTCGTAATGCTCCGGGCAAGGCGGCGGTTGAAGATGGCTTGTAGGCATGGACTGAAGATAGCGTGAGTTGGCGGGTGTGGGAAAGAAGGAGATGGCAGGGGTACTTAGTTAAGGTGAGAGTCCCTATTGTGCCATCCTCTTTAGTGCAGCTTCCGCTCTTACATTCTAGCCGATTGCGCGGGGCTGGGAAAGGCGGTGGGTATTCCCCGTCACGGCATGACATATCAACCGTCACTCCCGTGCAGCCTGTCCCGCTCCCCGATCGGAGTCGAGGACATGACTTGATGCGGGGACGGGAGTCCATCTCCCCACTGCCCCTGGATTCCCGCTCGGAGGCGGGAATGACAGTGACGTATGGGGGGCATCCCCGCGCCGTAGGTACGGGCGCGCCCTGCCGCGCCGCCACCCCACGGGCAAACGGGCAAGGCGGGCCCCGCTCTCGTCGTTCCTGTGCAGGGAGACACCCTAGAGTCCCTTCCCCCGTCTGTGGGGGAAGGTTAGAGCCTGTCCCGCACTTGATGCGGGGATGGGGGCAATCCGGTCGGCTGTCCACGCACGGTTCACCCCCATCTCAATCTTCCCCCGTCAATGGGGAAGAGGTTTTGCAAAGGTCTGCACGCGGGCATCCAGCGGTGGGGCGGCCTCGGTTGCTAGTACATTATGAGATTGGCGGGGATCAGCCGCTGCGAGGAGGGGTCCACTGCCAGAGCCAGCCCTTCCAGGGTGTAGGCCCCCAGCAGGGGCGGAGCGTTATCTTCCCCAAAGGCTACGATGGTAACCTCGCTCTCGCCGTCTATGGTGGCCCAAGCGCGTCCGTACTCCATCTCCACTCGCCACCCGTCTGCCAATAGGAACCTGCGCGTACCCATAGACTCAACCCCCAGCTCACGCAGCTGTCGAGCGGGAATGGTGGTGTGGAAGGCGCCGGTGTCAACCGTGGCCTCTATCTCCAGGCTGTGCTGGTCGTCCATGCTGGAG
Organism: Dehalococcoidia bacterium; assembly: GCA_965261445.1. GTDB lineage: Bacteria > Chloroflexota > Dehalococcoidia > Lucifugimonadales > QGNO01 > DAOUJH01. Next base: position 58,266 of record CBDHCW010000019.1, read on the forward strand.
ATGCGCATCGGACAGGTGAATGTGCCCATTGTGCCATCCTCTTTGGTGCAGCTTCCGCTCTTGCATTCTAGCCGATTGCTCGCTGCAAGAATACTAATATACCTGACACCCGCTCATGTGGTTCCCTTCGGCTCCGCTCAGGGTAAACTCTAGGCTCACCATGAGCGGAGGCCCAACCGCCCCTGGATTCCCGCTCGGAGGCGGGAATGACGGTGACGGGGGCAAGCGTTACGGGAATGACGTTGGTTTTGCGGCGCCGGGAGCGATGATGTGGAGGAAGGTTTTGGATTCTTCGACGCGAGGCGTCTCAGAATGACAGAAGGCCGCGCTTTGCCGCCGTACACCGCTAGGTATAGTCAAAGCTCAGGATGCTTGCTCTGTAGCATTTTGTCTCATTTGAGCAACCTTTTCAGGATTGTCTTTTGTGAAAATCCATCCGTGGACATGCTCCGCAAGGATCAGTGTGCATGCCCTGAATGCGTTAATTGCATCAATATAGACTTCATCGGGAAATGTACGGTCATGGCTGCCAATCTCTAACTGGTATTTCCCAGCATCAGGGTCTATCTTGCTGAGTGTGCTGAAAATATGAGTTGCAGACAGGTGAACGTAGTTTGATGCTCTTTCATAGACTTCTTCAACCCACGGATACTCATTCGCTAGTTGAGTAACGAGATAGCGATCAGTCATACGGTTGCCGTCTTTGTCTTTCATCCTGTCGATACGGTTACCCTTAAGTACCTTCATGGCGAATTCATGTGGTTCGTCCACAATGAATCCAGCGAATAATCTGAGTGCCGTATCCAGTTGCAACCGAACCAAAGCTCCGGCACAAATGAGGTTCTTTTCTCGAATCATTGTTCGGAAACCCGAAGACAAGGCCAAGGAGCGATTTACGGCAGCGTTTGCTAAGAAATCAAGTCCATAGAAGGCTCCTCCGTATGCACGGAGCATATTGCCTTCAAGTTTCATCATCCTCTTTCCATCAACGTCAACTTTGGCCAGGGCTGCTTCAATAGCCTCCGATGGAAACTTTGACATGTTCAGTCCTCCCCCCCTACACCACTAGCTCCGCCCCCCGTGGACGCGCCTTGCCGCCGTGCACGGACGGCTCCGCGCACCACTTGGCGGCAAGCTTCCGCACCGCTTCGTAGGTGTCCCTATCAAAGCCGAGCAGGTCACAGATGACGCGCTGGTCCAAGAAAGCGCGGTTGCGGTCTGCGTCCGCCAGGTAGGCGGGCTTCAGTTCCTTGTCCCTCATTTCGTTGAAGATAACCTCTGCCGTGATCAGCTGCTCATCAGTCAGGGTGCGTAGGTCCAGCATAGGCAGTGTTCCGGATGATTTTATTGTCTTTCGTCCACGCCCACTTTGTTGCCTGTTGGCGTGCCACCAAAATAGCAATAGACCCAAGGTAGAGTTGTGCCACAGGACGAAGGGGTAGTCAAAGCGGGGATCTGGAAAGCTTACGTTCGGCCAAGCAACTCCACCCAAGCTCTTCTGCTCGGTCATTGCCGCTGTTAGTGGTTGAGAAGTGAAACGAAAATCACGGTTTATGTGTGCCCGGCTGGCAGTGGCCCAGACTTTGCCTGCCCTGTCTTCCATTCCCTGCTGAACTATCAACTGCGAGTCAGGGAGGCATACAATGCTCGTCTCGGTTTTGGCGTCGTGGTTCCACAAGGATGGATAGGTGGCTGTCGGGCTGGCAGGGGCTTTGATAAAAGGGCCTTTATGGGCAGCGCTGATGAGCAATTGGGAATCCAGGCCACGTTGCCCAATTTGTTCTATCTGAGCTATTGATAACCTGCGAGCTTGGGTTTCAGTTGGTAACCAAAGCTTGCCATTAGACAGTGAGTGCGCAACTTGGGCTACTGACAGGTCTGCAATTCGGGCAACACTCCATCCGTTTTCATGGTCATCAATAGGGGCATCCACTAAGTAGCCGGCAAGCGCATCTCCGGAGTAAATTGCAGTCCCTCCGTACGGCCCATCTTCAAGTTTACGAGCTTTACTACTATTGCGTATAACCTTAGAGAATTCCTGAGCGTCTGCAAAACTCTTAGGTCTGTGTCGCAGGGATATAAAAGTTCCCCTATGGCCAGTCTCCCTTTGATCAGCCAGCCTTCGGGCGATTACCAGACATTCAGCTATGCCAGTATCAGACGAAAATGACATGTCATGGCCGTCGGCTGCGATGCTTGCGATTGTAATGTCTGTGTAGTGATTTGAAATCAGTTCTCGGAATTTGGCCCAGGACGGCCCATTGATAGTAGTAAATGGCAACACAAATGCAACAACACCATTAGGACGGATTTTCTTGTGGGCAAGCTCAACGAAGGCAGACCCTAGCCCGGCGTGACCGTGGTAAGAGCCGTCCTTCGCCAACCGTCTTAGCCGGTTCGCCATATCTTCTTGGTCTTTATCACTAGCTCCGTAGGCGGCAAAGGCAGCGTTCAAGATTCCATCTTCAGAATCTCGGTGCTTAGTATCACTGGTAAAGGGCGGGTTCATTATCACTAGGTCGAAGGCACCGTGGGGTATCTCGGCCCTGATCTGCGCCGCCGTCTCCTGGCCAGAGCTGCCGGTGCGCTCGGCAGGATTAGTATAGTTAGCTTGCGTCATTTGGGCGTCGGCGTTAAGTAATTCCAGGGAGCCAATGGATACGCTGCCTTCTTTCAACCTTCCATAGGGAAGGCTGTAGACACGCGATTTACCAAACCTTACCGATGGCTCCACGCCGGAGAGGGTTGAGCCGGTGATGTGGACGGCGGAAGGCATGACGTCGCAGCCGTAGAGCACCTCTTCCATCATCGTCTTGTGCAGGGCGGCGGCGTTGCCGCCGGCCCGCTCGTGGCGGGCGGCAATCTGCTCGTACACCGCCGATAGCAAGGCGCCAGTGCCGCAGGCAAAGTCTCCTATGCGCAGCCTTCCTATGGCTTCCGCGCTGGACCAGTCCACGCCTTCCATTTTAGCGACGGCGAGCCGTGCCAGCAGCGCGGCAGAGGCGGGCAGCGTGTAGAAGGTGGCCAGGTACTTGCGGTCGGCTATGAGGCGCTGGAAGACGCGTCCGGTCAGGTCGTGGGCGTTGTCCACTCCGGTAGCGTGGACGGACTGGGCCGTGTCTCGGAGCCGTCTCAGCAGTCTGGCCGCGTCAGCCGCGTTCAGATGCTCCAGGATGTCCTTGGCAATGGCGAAGATGGCCCAGTAGTTGATTTTGAGTATGTCTTCCCATGCCTCCAGAACCGCTCCCTGAGGGTTGGGTACGCCGTCGCCGCACACCACGGCCAGGGACTTGACGCCCCGGTGCATGCCAGCAATGCGCCCATGGAACACCAGGGCGTTAGCGATGATGGCGCAGGCCATGCGGCGGGTCTGGGGCACGTTGCTCATGCCCAGCAGCCGCGCTATCTCCTCGGTGATGTCGGAGCGGGTCTCATTCACTTCGTCCAGGAGCTTTGCCGCCCACTCTATGCCCCCTTCCAGCTTGGCGGCGGCCTCGTTCACGGCGCGCTGTGGAACGGAGACCAGGCGGACCATGTCGGCTAGATCTTCCACAGCACCCTCCAGCCAGCCGGATTCAGGGAAGCGTTCCGGCTCCGTCCGTTCGTCCGTCCGTCCCTCGGTGAAGACGCAGTAGGAGAGGCGGGCCGCCTTCAGAGCGGCGGTTAAGTCGTTGGCCTCTGCGACATCCTTCGGGTAGCGGAGAGCGATGGTGGCCTCGATGGGTCGCCCGTTGACCGCTACCTCCAACCCAAGACGTTCCTTCGCCTCCGGCTCTACGGTCGCGGCGGGCATGTACTCGGCCTCGATGACCACGGGCGCGCGGCCAGTCGCGGTGACGATGATGTCGGGACGTTTACCGGGCTGGCCGGATATGGCCTGGGTTTTCTCGGATCCCACTTGGCTGCGGGGCAGCATGCCATGCAGGAGGATGCCCAAGGCGTTGTTGGCGCTCGGCTCAGTCTGGCGTGGCATAAGGTATAACTTTGGCTGTCATGGTTGAGAAAAGTTTAGCATACACGCTAGGGCAGGATTTACCCCCATCTCAATCTTCCCCCGTCAAGGGGGAAGAGGTTCTGCAAGGTCTGCCTGCGCAGGAAAGACCCTTCCATTCGGCTACGCTCAGGGTAAACTCCCCACCAGTGCCGCCAGATTGCTTCGCTGCGCTCGCAACGACGGAGGGGTGTGGTGACGGCTCAAATATAATAAGGCACAAAACCACAACCACCCCCTATGCTATATTACTCAGCGCCACAGGGGAGAGAGCGATATGAGTGCTCGGTACAGCGATGAATGGAAGGCCGAACTCCTAGACCCGGAGCGTAGATTTCACGGCCTTGGCATCGACGAACTTCTAGAGAACCTGGGACTGGAGCCCGGAATGACCGTGGTCGAGTACGGCTGCGGCCCCGGCCTTGTGGCCTTGCAGGCCGCCGTGATGGTTGGCCCCTCCGGCAAGGTGTACGGAATCGACATTCACGAGGGCATGGTGTCTCTGGTCAACTCCAGGGCTTCCGAAGCGGGGCTGACCAACGTGACGGCGCTACTCAAGGACGGATCCAATGCGCCCCTGCCCGGCGGAGTGGCCAACCTTGTAACGTGCTTCCTTGTCTTCCATTACCTGGAGGCACGCGCTGATAGGCAAGAGCTGGCCGATGACCTGGCCAGACTTTTGAAGCCCGGGGGCCGCGTGGCGGTCATCCAGTGGGACCATTACGTTCCATACGGGGAGACGGTCGATTTGCTTACGGCGGCGGGCCTTCAGTGCACGGGCCCGTACTCCGTTTCCGACAACCAGTACAGGGTTGTTGGAACCAAGCCGCCCTGAGTAACACGCCTGCGAGAATGCCACATCGTTTTGGAAAAGCGTCGCTCCGGTGCTAGAATAGCTGTGTTATTTCCGCCACCGTAGCTCAGGGGTAGAGCAGCTGTTTCGTAAACAGCAGGCCGTCGGTTCGAATCCGACCGGTGGCTCTCGCATATCATGCAGTAAATCCATACAGGAGGCACGCCGTGTCATTGATACCAAAAGTGATGAGCACTCAGCATCCGGATAATGCGACGCCGGCCCCCTTTGCCGACGACACCGGAGTGCTGAAAGGAGACGGCGAGGTCGAAGAGGCCGTCGCCGCGTTTGACCTGGGTTGCGATGAGCAGATGTGGGACTCCGAAGGGAAGGAGGTCGACAACCAGGTTGTGAGGAAGCTCCTTACCAATTACCCCGACCTATTCCAAGGCGGCCTCCAGCTTGGGCGCGACGTGGCTCTGACGCTGCGAGTGCCCAACCCGAGCATCGAGCGGGACTTGCGCAAGTCCATGGTAGAGGCTCTGCAAAGCATACCCGCGGCCTGGGACATGGCCGCCAGTTTTTACGGTGGAGACGCCGTCGCTCCTATCCAGGAGGTGATACTCCCCTTCACTACCTCCGCCGAAGAGATCTCCCTGGTGGAGGCCTACTATCGGAAGGTGATAGTGGGCCAGGAAGAACAGACACTGCTCAACGGCCAAGTCGTCAAGGACTGGGTGGGCGAGTTCTTCCCCAAGCAGGTCCGGGTGATCCCTCTCATAGAGGACAAGGAACATCTCCTTTACTGCGACCAGATAGTGGAGGAGTACCTGGAGGGGAGGGATTTGCCGTACCAGCGAGTGTTCCTGGCCCGTAGTGACCCCGCACTCAACTACGGGGTGGTGGCCGCCGAACTGGTGCTGAAGGTGGGGCTGCTCCGCCTCCACGACTTGGAACGTAAACTGGGAGTGCCACTGTATCCCATCATAGGCGCTGGCTCTGTGCCCTTCCGGGGCCACCTGACCCCCGTCAACATAAGTCGCGCCCTTACCGAATACCCAAGCGCCCATACCTTCACCGCCCAGTCCGCATTCAAGTACGACTACGACAAAGATACCGTCCGCGAAGGCATCCGGCAGATCAGCGTCCACGAGAGGGGCGAGCCTGTGCCCATTGACCAGGAGCGCGCCATCGAGGTGATAGAGAAAGCCACCGCCGAGTATCAAGCCCAGGTGCAGAAGCTGATCCGCGCCATAAGCACGGTTTCGAACCACATTCCCAGACGGCGCGACCGCAGGCTCCACGTTGGCCTCTTTGGATACGGTCGCTCCATGGAGGGCGTCGAGGGCGTGACGCTTCCCCGCGCCATCAGATTTACAGCTTCGCTCTACTCCATTGGAGTGCCGCCGGAGCTGCTGGGACTGGCAGCCCTGGACCAAGCCGACCTCGCCTTCGTGCGTGAGGTCTACCCCAATCTGGACGGCGACCTACGTGCCGCGCTGCGCTTTGCAAACGAACGACACGTGAAGGAGCTGCTGGGCGAGCCGTACCTGCGCCTGTTAGGGCAGTTCACCGACGAGATAGACCGTGTTCACGAGGGATTGACCAGTGCCATCAGGGCCAGCATCAGCGGTAGCAGCGCCACCGAGCACGTGTCCCACTTCGTTGAGGAGGCCGCCCATCTTCGCCGCTTCCTCGGCTAGCCCTGATTAGGGTGCATGGCCTACCGCGGCACAGGATTGAGCATAACACCCATGAAGCTAAACCTCGGGGAGGGATATCAGCGTTATGTCTGAACTGAGCGAGAGGTTGGACTTTGCGGTCAGGGCGGCCATAGAGGCCGGTGCGGTGACTATGCGCTACTTTCGCTCCCCAAGTCTGGCCGTAGACGCCAAACCGGATAAGTCGCCGGTGACCAATGCGGACAAAGAGGCAGAGGAGCTACTGCGCGAGCATATCGCCAGGGAGTACCCGGAAGACGGGATCGTTGGCGAGGAGTTCGGGGTGCAGGATGGTTCCAGCGAGTACACGTGGTACCTGGACCCTATCGACGGCACACAGTCGTTCATTCGCGGGATTCCCCTGTTCGGGACCATGGTGGGACTGGAAGCCAAGGGCGAGGCCGTGGCCGGCGTCATCGTCTTTCCCGCCTTGAAGGAACTGGTCTTCGCCGGCAAGGGTCTCGGCGCATGGTGGTGCGACGACCTGTCGCCGCGCGACCCGAAGAAGGCGTCTGTATCTAAAGTGTCGCGGCTCTCAGAGGCCTGTCTGTCCGCCAACTCGGCCAGTGGATTCGAGAGGATCGAAATGGAAGCCGCCTATCGAAAGCTGTCTGGAGCGGTCGGGGTTAGTCGCGGCTACCCCGATTGCTACGGACACTACCTGGTTGCCACCGGACGCATAGAGATCATGATAGACCCCGTGGTGAGCGCTTGGGACAACGCTCCCCTTCTACCCA
>CBDHCW010000020.1:0-18894 GCA_965261445.1 Dehalococcoidia bacterium
TGGCGCCGTATATTTCTCGATTAGTCGTTTTGCCAGTTGGGGGATCATTGCAGCGACATAAGTGTGCATCCCGTGAGTGCCGTACTGTGTGTCGCAACCCCTGAAATCCCAATCGCTCGGCGCTACATTGGCAGCTATGGCCTCCGTCATGTACGGCTTTCTCCCCTGCTTGATGGGGGGATTTTATCTTACCGTTTGTGCCAAAATCTAGCTGGTTGTGTCAACCCTTACTACAAAGATTCATTCTGCCTCGTTGTAGAGATAGTGGGGCTGTCCTCCTGGCAGACCCCACCCTTTATAGAACTCGTTAACGTGGGGCAGCAGGTCCCTGCCCAGGTTGCCCCGGTCTATTTCATGCTGTGCCAGGGGACGGGACATGTGCTGCCTGAGCTCGGCCCAGACGGCTTCCTTGTCCACTTTCGTAATCCTCCCGTCTCGCATGAGCACTTCGCCGTCCACAATCACCGTGTCCACGTCTGAGGCGCGTCCTCTGTACACCAGCGCATCCACCATATCGGTATCCGGGTGCAGGTACGGCTCGGTGATGCTATTCAGGTCTACCAGGACGGCGTCGGCGCGTTTGCCGGGCTCCAAAGTGCCCACCTGGCTGTCGAACAGCGTGGCCTTGGCCCCGTTGACCGTAGCCATGTGCAATATCTGGTGCGCGGTGGGACTGGGCGAGTCCACCCCGGGCAGGCGGTGTATCTTCTGCACCAGCCTCATCTCCTGGAGCATGTCGTTGTCGTCATTGATTCCCGCTTCATCGATGCCTACGGCCACGGTGACGCCTCCATCCCAGAGCCGGTTCAGGGGCGCCACGCCGCTTTTGAGGCGCAGATTGGAACTGGCATTGTGGCAGATGATGGTGCCGGACTCCGAAAGCAGGTCTATGTCAGGCTCTGTCAGCCATACCCCGTGAGCGCAGGAAAGCTCCGGGCCAAGGAAGCCAAGGTCTTTCAGATGAGCAAGAGGCGTCTTGTTCCAGGTACGCAAGCCGTACATCTTCTGGTATACGCTCTCCTGGAGGTGTACGTGCATTCCTGTCCCGTAGCGCGTGGCATACTCCTTTGCCGTCTGAAAGAAGGCGTCGCTGCACCACTGCACGTTGCCAGGAGCAAGAAAGACGTTGATTCTCCCGTTCTCCGAGAAAGAGTCGTGCAGCTCGGCAAAGGTGGCAAAGTACTCCTCGGACGATATCGCTCTGCCCTGCATATGGCTCCTCACTCTGGAGCCTAGCTCCGCGGGCAGAGAGGCGATGAACTCTGCGTCATCCTGGTAGACCACGCTGTTTTGGTCGCGGAACATGAAGGAGAATGCGGCGCGCATGCCGGACTCTTCGTAGGCCCTCAGCACTTGCCGTCCCAGGTCCACTGGGCCGGATATTCCCGACGTGGGGCTGGCATTAATGCTGTGATTGTGCATCACGGTGGTGATGCCCGACTCTATCATCTGAATAGCGCAATAGAGCGTGTCCAGGTAGGGGTCTATGTCCCTTATTGCGTAGCGAGCCGTGATCCACGGCTCGAGGGCCAGGTCGGGGACGCCAAGCTGAAAGGGCGTGAGGCCAATGTGGTGATGCGCGTTGATCAACCCCGGAATGACCATGTGCCTATCCGAGCCTATCTCCTCGTCGGGCTGGCGGCGGGCCTTGACTTCAGAGTAAGGGCCCACGTCTTTGATCTCGCCGTTCTCCTGGTAGAGTGCGCCGTCACGGATGATTTCGCTGGCGCCATCGTCGCGGACGCTGGCGACCAGGTATTTGCCTCTTATGATGGACGATGACATAGCTCCTCCTTGATCGGTACTAACCTGGGCAGCGTAATGCTTACCTGCAACATTGGCAACAGATGATATTAGCCGGGCGTGCTACGCGCCAAGCTTGTCGGCTAGATCATGGAAATCGTCCGCGTAGAGGTCAATCCACTCTTCCCGGCCGGCGTCCACCTGACCCTGCGACCCAAACTCATCAAGCCGGCTCACCAGCGCGGTCTGCATGCCCTGGCTCTTGGCCGCCTTCAGATCGTATTTGTGGGCGGCCACCATCATCACGTTTCCCGTAGGAAGCGCCAGAAGGGAGGCCGCTCCCCTGTACACCTCGGGGTCAGGTTTGTAGCGCCTGAAGATCTCCACCGATAGCACGCAGTCCCAAACCAAGCCGGCATGCTTGGACAGGTTGGCAAGCATCGCCATGCTGCCGTTTGACAGAGCGGCGATCAAGAACCTCTCCCTGAGACGGGCAAGTCCTGAGACGGAGTCGGGCCAGGGATCCAGCCGATGCCAGACTCCGTTCAGATCATCCTTCTCTGCCTTGCTCAAGCCTGGCATGCCGGATCCGGCAGCGACCTCATCCAGAAGCTCGCGGTTCAGCACGTCAAGTGTCGTCCAGGGACGCCCGCCGCTATTGACGCGTTCCAGGGCGGGGCGGTAGCCGCTTCTCCAATCATCGGCGAATCTGCCCCAGTCCACGCCATCCAGCCCCTTGGCCTCGCCCAAGGCCCGCACCTCGCGGTTTACGGGAGTACGCCAGTCCACAACCGTCCCGAATACGTCGAACGCCAGCGCCTTTATGTCCTCTGTCTCCACGGTATCCCTTTCTTCACTCAATGGTGAGCGCCCTCTTGGGATTTCCCACCAGCATTGCCCCGATGTCCTCCTCTTTGAAGCCGCGACGCCGCATCCAGGGGACAACAACCCGCATGATGTGTCCGTAGCCATGACCTCCGTATTTGACCAGGTACGCCTTGCCTCCTACATCGTGCGAGACGAGCACTTTGTCGGCGTGTCCCTGCTCTATGAGCCAGGCAATCTGATCCAGCCGCTGAGCATCCGTAGGCCTGGCTATGTGCGGCGCCATAGAGTAGTAAGAAAGGTCCTGCCCAAAGAGGTCCCATTCGATGAGACAGCCGGTGTCAGCTATCTGCTTCAACGTCTCCAGGTTGAACACGGTGCGCTCAATATGGCCCATGATGATCTTCTCCGGCGTAGCGCCTGCCTCGGTGAGGATGCCTATTATCTCCATGGGCGCTGCTTCATCCCGGCCGGGGTGGATGGATATGGCCGCGCCGGTCTCCCGCTGGGTCATACCGGCGGCAACAAGTACCTTCCGTTCATCGTCATGTAGAGGCCAGGAGCAACCCAGCTCACCCATGATGCCTGCTCTTACCCCGGTATCGTCTATGCCCCTGGTTATGTCGTCGATCATCTTCGCCGCGATATCATCTTCACTCATGGCCCCCACTTCCGGCGGATGTGACAAGGCCACGTAGTATCCGGTAGCGGCTACGACGTGAAGACCAGTGACCCTGGAGATGCGGGCCAGCCCCAGGGGGTCCGGAGCCTCGCCGATGGTTGTGGCGTCTACTATCGTACGGCCGCCTTCCAGTTTGTAGAGCAGCGCCTCTTCTATTGCGGTCTGCTCGTCGTCAAGATGAAGGTTGTCCAGGTGGTTGTTGTTGTGGTACCTCAGCCACCAAAGGTTCTCAATGGTGATAGGCTGCCTGGACATGAACTTGTCGCTTGCCGTAGCCGGTTCAACGTACAAGCAGCTTACGTCGGCCAGCAGGTGCTCATGCGGCATGGTCACGCCCATCTCATCAGGATCGATAGCGCCAAGAACGGTCTGTATATAACCGGATGTAGTCATTGATGCCTCCTTACTGGCCCTGCGTTATGCCGAGAGCCCTCTGGGGATTATGTACCAGAATCGCCTCTATTTGCCGCTCCTCCATCCCTCGCCTCCGCATCCAGGGCACGACAATCCTCAATATGTGTCCGTAGCCATGTCCGCCCCATCTCGTCAGGTTGGCTTTTGCGCCGGCGTCGTGGGCAATGACTACCTGGTCAACGTGCCCTTCCGAGATGAGCCACTCTATGGTCTCAATGCGCTGAGCGTCGCTGGGCCTGGCTATGTGAGGCGCTATGGGATAGTAGGAGAGGTCCTGCCCAAAGAGGTCATATTCCAGGTAGCAACCGGTCTCGGCCAGCTCCTTCAGCCGGGCGCGGTCGAAAATGGTGCGCTCCAGGTGACCCATGATGATGCGGTCGACGCCGACGCCGGCCCCTTCTAAGACATCCATTATCTCCATAGGGGCCGCCTCGTCACGGCCGGGATGAATGGAAATGACCACTCCCGTCTGCCGACTGGCTCTTCCGGATGCGCCAACCACCTTGCGCTCATCAGGATGCAACGGCCACGAGCAGCCTATTTCCCCAATGATCCCCGCTTTGACAGACGTGCCGTTTATTCCCTGGGTTATCTCTTTGACCATTAGCGCCGCCAACTCTTCCTCAGCCATGGTGGAGACCACGGTTGGATGAGAAGGCTGGATGTAAAAGCCGGTGGCCGCGACGATATGAAGCCCCGTGACCCTGGATATCCTCGCCAGTCCCTCGGGATCGGGAGACATGCCGGTGACACTACAGTCCACAATGGCGCCTCCGCCTTCCCTCTTGAACATCATCGCCTCGTCTATAGCCACGTCAACGTCGCCCTGCTGCAGGTTGTCCATATGGTTGGTGTAGTGGTACCGCAGCCAGTTCACCGTCTCTATTGTGATCGGCTGACGCGACATGAATTTGTCGCTGGCTGTGGCCGGCTCCTCGTAGAGCACTGTGGCGTCGGCCAGCAGGTGTTCGTGCATCATTGTGACGCCTAGCTGGTCTGGGGCAACCGGGCCAAGGACTGTTTGAACGTAGCTGGGCATATGCTGACTCCCTTATTGGATCTGCGGCGTTGCTAAAGCTCCACGCCGTGAGCTTTGGCCCAGTCGTCCATCCCGCCTATGTTTGGGTTGTCTGGCCTCTGTTTGTAGTAGTCTCGCAGCGGGTAGAACTTGCCGAATATGTCCTGGAGGTCGTCCATGGGAGTGGCCGAATTATCGACGCGCAGGTTGATGATCGAGAACCCCTCCGTCTCATAGACCAGGATGCCGGCGGAGCGCTGCCCGTTGGGCTGGCCGCCCGCCCTGGTTCCCGCATCCAGCGAGTTCATCAGCCGCACTTCCAGATCTTCCTCCTCCGAACCTTCCATAGCTCCCGCCATTGCTTCGACGACGCCCTGGCCCACCAGTCCGTTCCCCATCACTATCCACTGCTCCTCCGTTGCGTGTCCCTTCCAGTCCCCGTTGTCGATACCCGTGCGCACCGCCGTATGCCCATAGCGGTCTACTATACCCAGCTGCCGGTACTCTATGTACGGGTCGCTCTCTTCAAGCTGGGCAAGCACGCGCCCCGCCGGGTATCCCAACTCCAACAGCTCTATGGCGAGCAGGCCGAGCCGCGGGTCGGTGCGGGACTGCGTGGCCACGGCGCCAATGTTCGCTTTGATGTAGACGCAGCGGCCCGTGACCGCCATTTCACTGGTGGATATGGATATGCCCAACCGTCCCGTGCGCGGGCAACGGCCTATAGCGGTGAAGGTGTGCATTTCCGGGCCCAATGTAAACATGCTCTGCTCCTCTTATCTGTTTCAGGCCAACTCCAGCAGACAGGCCGAGATCACGTCTGAATCCCCCGTTCCGCGGCCCAGTCCGACACCCGGCCGATAGCGGGGTTGTCCGGGCGCTCGCGATAATACGGCACCAACGGGTGCATCTTGTTGAACAGCCGCCATAGCTCCTTCATCGGCTCGTCATCGTCGTCCACGCGCAGGTTGACTATGGAGAAGCCCTCATTTTCGTGTACGATGACGGCGGCGGCTCGCTGCCCGTTGGGCTGGCCGCCCGCCTGGGTGCCGGCGTCTATCGCCCTCATCAGCCGCATCTCTATGTCCTCACCCACGGAATCCTCCATCGCCTTGGCCATGGAATCGACCACCTGCGCCCCCACCAGGTAGTTGCCCATCGTGATCCAGCCGTCGCCCGTTTTGTGCCCGGCCCACTCGCTGTTGTTGGCACCCGTGCGCACCGCCGTGTGACCCCAGCGATCCACGATGCCCAGCTGCCGCCACTCGATATGCGAGTCGCTGGCTTCCAGCTCGGAGAGGACGCGGCCAGCCGGGTAGCCCAGTTCCAGCAGTTGCAATGCCAGGATGCCCAGCCGCGGGTCGGTATAGGCCTGCGTGCCTACTGCCCCCACGTTGGCCTTGACGTGGGGAGCGCGGCCTCCCGTGCCTATCTCGCTTGTGGTCACCGCCACACCCAACCGGCCGGTGCGTGGACACCTGCCGATTGCAGTGAAGGTGTGGGTCTCTGTGCCCAGCCTGAACTCGACTCCCTTGAGCAGTTTCATGTCTTCCCTCCTATTGCTCATCCAACGCGCGTTGCGCCCTAGCTCAGCTCGGCGGCGTGCTCATCCAGGAAAGCCACCGTGGCGTTTACGGTGCGGCGTATATCCTCGTCAGTGTGGGCCGCGCTTATGTAGGCGCGGTTCAGCAGCTGCTGCCTTACGAATATGCCGCTCCTCATCATATGCTCGCGGTAAGCCTGATCCATGGCAGCGCCGCCCGCCTGCCGGTAGCGCACCACGTCCTCCTGACTCTGAGGCTGCACGTCGCTGAAGTACATGCACCACACGGACCCGAACCCGTCGCAGCGCGCCTTCAGGCCGCGCTTCTTTATGGCGTCGTTCACCCCGCTGCGCAGGGTGTCGCCCATTCTGTACAGGCGGTCGTAGAAGCCGGGGCGCGCCAGTATCTCCAGGGTCTTCAGTGCCGCCGCCGTGCCCAGCGCATTCCCTCCGAACGTCCCCGCTATGCGCACCGTTCCCTCCGGCGCCGCCAGCGACATCACCTCGTTCTTCCCACAGATGGCCGCTATGACGTAGCCGCTTGCCATGGCCTTGCCAAAGACCCCCAAGTCAGGCGTTACCCCGTAGATGGCCTGTCCACCGCCCAGACCGTGGCGGAACCCCGTCACTATCTCGTCGAAGATGAGCACTATGCCCATCTCGTCGCAGATGTGGCGTAATCCCTCCAGAAAGTCCGGCCTGGCTATCAGGTTGCTGCTGTGGATCATCGTCTCCACCAGCACCGCCGCTATCTGGTCGTGCTCGTGGTGAAGGCGAGTCGACACCGTCTCCAGGTCGTTGTACGGCAGGATCACGGTGTTCGAGTAGTTGTCTGGTGGTACTCCCGCCGAATCGGTGGCGTACTTCGTCTCACCCGTGTCGTAAGAGTCGGGGGCGCTGTTCACTGCCAGGGGATCGGCCCATCCCTGGTACCCACCATCGAACTTCACAATCTTGGTCTTGCCCGTATAGGCGCGTGCCAGCCTGATGGCGTAGAGCAATCCGTCGGTGCCGCTGACGCAGAGCGCCACCTTTTCCGCGCAGGGTATGAACTCGGTGAGCTTGCGCGCCACCTCAACATCGCGGAAGTTTGGCATGGCAAACTGGATGTTACCCTCGTTTATCGCCTCGGTTACCGCCTCTATCACCTCAGAGGGTGCATGGCCCAGGATGTGGGGACCTGCGCCGCACCAGTAGTCCAGGTACTCGTTGCCGTCCACGTCGTAGATGCGGGACCCCTTGGCGCTCCTCACGTAGAAGGTGTTGGGCGCCCACCACTTGCAGTTGGGCACGCCGCGCGGACTGAACGACGACGCCTCCTTCATCATGGCCTGGGAACGCTGCAAGTTGAGTTCACCCTGCGTAGTAGTCACGAGCACACCTCCTGAATCGGCACAATCCTACAGAGGAAAACCGTGGTAGACAAGGACGGGGTGGTGTGGGAATCAGGGTTCGGGGTGGGTGCGGAACCACAGGGAGGCGTTTTCAACCGTTGCGGGGGAATTGTTTCAAACGTTATGTCTAGTACAGTCACGGGAAAGTTAGAAATATGGGAAACAAATCCGATCCTTCGACAAGCTCAGGACAGGATTTCGTAGAGAGGTGGCGGGGTCTCGCAATAAGTTGGGTCTGCCTCCAAGTTGGCGTCATGTGGACTAGGATAGGGGACGGAGGAGGGTGTGGGGAAGCGGGGAATGGCAGGGAGCAGGGTTACGCGGTGACTAGGCGACCGCTCTTACTGAGGTTGCAAGAACAGCCAACCACGGTGGGGAGAGTGATGGGCTGTGGAGTCTAGGCAATGCAGTTTACGCCAGCTTGCAAGCCCCTGAGAGCCGAGTGACGTGTGCTAGAATAGGCGAGCGGTGAGCGGGCGTAGCTCAGTTGGCAGAGCATTTGCTTCCCAAGCAAAGGGTCGAGGGTTCGAATCCCTTCGCCCGCTCCATCCCTTCCAGGTACGAATCAGCGATTAGAGTCCGATTATCACTTATTGGCCACTAATCGGACCAAAGACGCTGATTTTAGGCATGGTCTAGCCTGGACAAAAGTCAGGCGTAGCTTCTTGGACCCGACAGGCACAACACCAGTAGCGCCATGTGGTACCATGTAGCGGGCGTGAGTCGTCCATTTCAAGAACCTTCGCAACTTGCAAGGAGGAGATCAATGATAGGCAGGATGTTGGGAGCCGCCCGTTTGAATGCGGAGACCTACGAAGACGTAGAGAGCGACAGATGAGCAACTATACAGGCGCTGTTGGTGGTGATCATCGTCACCATTGCCAGCTTCATTGGAGATCTGCTAAGCAGCGGAGACGATATCAACGTGATCAGGTCACTGATCACCGGCTTAGTGCTAGGCGTAGCGGGCTGGGCCATATGGGCGCTGGTAACCTGGATAGTTGGGGCAACGATACTGAAGACGGAGAAGACCGAAGCGGACTGGGGACAGCTGGCGCGCGGCATGGGATTCGCACAGACGCCAAAGATCCTGTACGTGTTTGTCTTCATACCGATAGCCGGGCCGATCATATCTTTTGTCGCGTTCATCTGGTCGTTCGCATGCATGGTGGTTGCCGTACGGCAGTGCCTGGACTACACATCGACGTTGCGGGCGTTCTTCGTGATCCTGATCTCCTTCATTCCCGTGGCTTTCCTTTATCTCATCGTCGCAATAGTAGTCTTCCTAATATCGGGCAATGGCAGTGAAGCATAGCAGCCTTCAGGGCTGGCAACATCGGAGATAGATTACAGGAGGAAAGCACATGGCCCTAACGCTCGCTGAAGCCAATCGTATTGTAGAAGGCGCCGTTGCCAAGGCAGAAGCGCTCGGCATCAAGGTCAACGTAGCCGTCTGCGACGGGGGAGGAAGGCTCAAGGCTTTCGCCAGAATGGACGGCGCAGGCTGGGCCGGCATGTACGGCTCCCAGGGCAAAGCCGTGGCCTCTGCAGCCACGGGCAGGGCCAGCGGCGACCTCCAGGAACGGGCCGACACGCCCATCTACAGAGGCATTGTTGCCGCAGAAGGGGGGCACATGATCCTCAGCAAGGGCGCAGTGCCCATCATCCGCGACGGCGATATCATCGGCGCTTGCGGCGTGGGCGGCGGCACCTCCGATGAGGACGAAGAGTGCGCCCTTGCCGGTGTAGCCCTGGTCACCGGCTAGACTCTGGCCGTCGACACGTTTAGCTCACCCAGCTTAGGAGAAGCAGATGGCAGGTCGTTTACAAGACAAAGTGGCAATCATTACAGGCTCCGCCACCGGGATAGGCCGTGCCGGAGCCAGGCTCTTCGCCTCCCAAGGCGCTAAGGTTGTAGTCGCCGACCGCAACGATACCGAGGCCGAGAAAACCGTGGCCGGCATCAGAGAAAACGGAGGCGACGCCATCTTTATCCATACCGACGTTTCCAAGTCCGACCAAGTGCAGGACCTGGTCAGCGCCACCCTGGAAAGCTACGGCAAGCTGGACGTTATGGTCAACGGTGCGGGGATCCTCATCCGAACTCAGTCCCGTCTCGCCGACATCTCCGACATGGAGTGGGATCTCTCCTTGAACACCAACCTCAGGGGCGTGTTCTACGGCTGCAAATATGCCATCCCCCACATGATGGAGCGCGGCGGCTCTATAGTTAACATCTCTTCCAGCGCGGGAATAGGGCCCACTCCTCGCGCCGCCTCTTACGGAGTGAGCAAGGCGGGTGTAATAAACCTGACTCTGACCGCCGCCCGTGAATACGCCGAAAACGGGATCAGGGCCAACGCCATAGTCCCCGGCCTCATCGATACACCCCAGGCCAGGGGCAGCACCGGCAGCAGGGAACGGTTCGAGCAGAGAGCCAACGAGATGGCTTTAGGACGTGCCGGGCAGCCTGACGACGTCGCCAACCTCATGCTATTCCTCGCCTCCGACGAATCGTCGTTCATTACCGGCGGCGCCTATGTCATAGACGGCGGCGGCTCCGTAGGAAGCTGGTCGGACCTGCGCCGAGAATCGTAAGGCGCCGTGCCTTCCACCTTAATCAGCAACGCCACCATCGTCACCGGCGATGCCCGGCACAGCATCCACTACGGTTCCGCCATAGCCGTCGAGAACGGCGCTATCGCCGCTATTGGGCCCACTCATGAAGTGCTAAGCCGTTATCCGTCAGCTGAGGTTGTCAACGGCAGCGGCAGGGCCGTATTCCCCGGCTTCATCAACTGCCACGCACACGTCACCGCCACCATAGACCGCGGCATCACCGACGACTTCGGGTTTCCATTTCCCTTCCGGTTTCCGGAGAACGTTCGGTCTTTCCTCACCGATGAAGAGTTAACGGTCATGGCCATGCTTGGAGCCATCGAATGCATCCGCACCGGCAGTACCGGCACGGCAGAGGTCGCCGAAAGCATAGAGCGCTACGCCGAGTCCATAGTTGCCAGCGGACTGCGCTGGTTTCTTGCCGAGTGCAGCGGCGACGGCGTTACCGGCCCGGGATACAAGCCCGGAGAGCCGGTCACCGAGTTCTCCGACGCACGTCGTGAGCAGGCTATGGAGCGCGGCGTCCACCTCTTCGAAAAGTGGCACGGCCACGATAACGGGCGCGTCCGCTGCATGACCGGCGCCACGCTGGTGGAGACCAGCTCGCCCGCCTTGCTACGCCAGGTGCGTGAGCTGGCCGAACGGTACAACTGCGGCTACACCATCCACCTTGACCAGAGCCGCCTGGAGATTGAGACGGTGCTGCGTATGCATGGCATGCGTCCCGCGGCTTACCTTGCCGCCAACGATTTCCTGGGCCCCGGGCTGCTAGCAGCGCACTTGCGCTACCCTGATGAATCTGAAATAGCCCTCCTGGGCCAGGTCGGCGCCGCGGTATCCCACCAGCCGGCAATGGCGGCGCGGCGCGCCGTAATACCTCCCATACCGGCCCTGCGCGACTCCGGCTGCACCATTGGCATGGGCACCGATAACAATACCCAGGACATGGTTGAAGTCATGCGCATCGGCATGCTTACGGAGCGCATCCTCCGCGACGACCCGGCCAACCCACAGCCGGAGGACGCCCTGGAAATGGCGACGATGGGCAGCGCCAAAGCGCTGGGCATGGAGGGATCCATAGGTTCCTTGGAAGTGGGTAAGAGGGCGGACCTGGTGATCGTCAACACCATGCGCTCTAACCTAGCACCGAACATGCGGGTGGTATCCTCTTTTGTGAACAACGGCCAGCCTTCAGACATCGAGTCGGTGATGGTGGACGGCAAGTTCGTAATGCGCCAAGGCAAGATCCTAACCGTCGACGAAGAGACCATTGTCCGCGAGGCCGACCGCATAGGGCGGCGTGCCTGGCGACGCCTGACAGAAAAGTACCCCAACGTGGAATTCCTCGTAGGCCTGGCCCCGGAGTAACCTGAGGCCATCGCCCAAGCGATGGGACGGCTCAAAGACTTACCTGTACATGATGAAGGAGTCGAAGGAGTTGTCAGCGTCCGCCCATTCCACTTCTACCGCGGTCACCTCCGCGCGGGGAGGGCCTAGACGCAACTCTTCCAACAAGCATTCCAGGTTTTCCCTGTGTCCTTCCACGCATACTTCAACCGCTGCTCCCCCAGATATATTGCGCGTCCAACCTACAAGCGCTAGGCGCTGGGCATGGTAGTGAACGAAGCGCCTGAATCTCACCTTCTGGACGCGGCCGTGGATGGTGGCCCGCAGCTTCATCTTGGTATTCGAGGTGCTTTTCTGTTCCATTAGTAGACTCCTACCAGCCGTCGGCTAGCCCGCCGAACCACGAACCTCAATACAATTGAGGGTGACGTGCTGGACGCCACCCTCAATTGTGCTCCTGCTAGGGTCGATGTAGACCAACCCTATCCAGCCATCGAAGCCCTAACCTTGGTCTTCTCCGGATTGTAGTTGGTCAGAGCAGTATAGCCTACCTGGGCAGCAAGTTCGCCAGTGTTATCCAGATAGTAATCTACAAACGCCTGCAACTCGGTACTGCTCTTCAGCTTCTCCGTGTTCACGTAGATGAAGATCGGCCGCGCCAGAGGCGAATACGTACCGTTGGCCACCGTCTCGTCGCTGGGAACCACACACCCGTTCCCTCCGTCTACTCCGATCACCTTCAGCTTATCCTCATTCTGCGCATAGTACGCATACCCAAAGTACCCCAGTGCATTGGTGTCTCCTGATATCCCCTGCACCAGCACGTTGTCGTCCGCACTGGCCGTGTAGTCATCTCGCGACAACCCTTCATCTCCATTGATCTCATCCGTGAAGTAGTCGAACGTCCCTGAGTCCGTGTCAGGCCCGTACAGCCTGATCCGCTCATCAGGGAAACTGCTCCGCACATCGTTCCAGCTGTTCACCGTGGACCCAGGCTCCCAGATCTTGTTCAACTCCTCCACTGTCAGACAGTCAACAAACGTGTTCTCTCTGTTCACCATCACCGCCAGCCCGTCCAACGCCACCGTGAGCTCTATGTACTCTATGTTGTTGGCTTGCGCCTGCTCCGCTTCCGAGTCCTTGATCGGCCGGGAGGCGTTCGATATGTCCGTCTCGCCTACCGTGAACCGCTTGAACCCTCCGCCCGTACCGGAAATGGAGACGTTGACCTGCACCTTGGGATGTATCTTGCTAAACTCCTCCGCCACCGCTTCAGAGATCGGCCCAACCGTGCTGGAACCGTCTATCTCTATCGTCCCACTCAAGCCGTCTTCCCCGGTCGTCCCGTCGCTGCTACAAGCGACAGTCAAACCGAGGAGCAGTGCCCCTACCACAAGGACAAGAAGTCCGCGAACTTTAGATATACCGTTTCTCAATCCATCCCTCCTGCTAGATCTTTGATTTGCCTTCTCGCTCAACCTTGGTTCTAACTCAGTTCGTGACACAAGTGGCGCTCCGTTTCTGGTGCTATTCAACCTAGCACGGTTTGTTGAACATGCTTTTAACAAGGTATTAAAGGATTGTTAGCAGGTCGTAAAAACTTGGGCCTGCGGACATACGGGCCTACGGACAGGGGCGCGCACATGACGTACGGAAGCATGAGACGCGTCGATGAACCGCATGTTTACAACCGTGCTTTCTTGCGATAAATTGCCGCTGCAAACGTTTGCAGCTAGCTACAGATGACCACCTACAAAGATGCGCTTCAGACGGTACGACGCGACGGAGTACGGCTCACTCCGCAGCGGCTTCTTCTCCTTTCAATCGTGGCGAACGGCAACGGCCACATGGGCGTCGACGAATTGCTCGGCAAAGCCAGGGAGTCGTACCCCTTCATAGACGTCTCCACCGTCTACCGTACGCTGCATCTGTTCAAGAAGCTGGGCGTGGTTACCGAGGTGGCCATCGGCGACCGGCTGCATTATGAGCTAACCGACGCCAACAGCCGGCATCACCACATGGTTTGCCGCCTCTGCGGCAACGCCTTCGACCTCAGCCCCCGTTACCTGGAGGAGTTCAGCCAGGCCCTGGTTGCGCAGTACGGCTTCAGCCCGGACCTGGACCACTTCACGGTGAGCGGTGTGTGCTCAAGCTGTGCAAAGCCCTGCGGAAATCAGGAGGAGGGTTGAGGTGGAATCGCCCGCTCTAATCGCCTTAGGACTTGGCTTTCTGCTTGGACTGAAGCATGCCACGGACGCCGATCACGTAGTGGCCGTATCCACCATCGTAAGCGAGTATCGCAGCGCCTGGCGCGGCATCTGGGTAGGTGCATCCTGGGGACTGGGACACACCACGCCGCTTCTCATCGTGGGAACGGCGATTCTCCTCGTTAAAGGGTCGCTAATCGACGTATACGACGAGTATTCGCACTACCTGGAATTCGGCGTGGGCATCATGCTGGTCCTTCTTGGCCTGCAGGTGTTCTGGCGGCTGAAAGGGCAGAACCTCCATCTGCACGAACACACTCACCAGGAGACCCTCCACGTCCATATCCATTCCCACGCCAGGGATGTTGAGACCGTCGACAAAGTCGTACATCCTTTCGTCGCACTAGCGGGCAGACCCTTCTTCCGGGTGAAATCTTACGTAATCGGAGTGGTGCACGGCCTTGCCGGAAGCGCCGCCGTCATGCTGGCCGTCCTGGCTACGGATGCCGTTCCCTCTTTCTTCGCCGGCATAGGTTACCTTATGCTTTTTGGCCTGGGCACCATCCTTTCCATGTCCACCTTGACCGTTCTCATGGGCATCCCCTTTTCGCTGTCCGGTCAGTCTCGCAGGATCAATGCCGTCATTGCCGGGTTGGCCGCCACCTTGAGCATAGGGTTCGGTTTCCTGCTCATGTACGAGCTGGCCATAGTGGAAGGCCTGTAGACGTGAGGCGGGTGTATGATTGATCAACGTCCCCTTGCTTGATACGTTGATTTTGAAATTGCCTTTACAGGTGGTACCATCATTGTCAGACCTCGTCCGTATATAATCTGATGAGGGACCATCTCATGGTGAACAGCAATACCAACCAGAAGATAGAGCAGGCTCTACACGGCACCTCCGACCGCTACAAAGAGACGTTCAGCCGCTTGGGAGAAGTGATCGAAGCCGTTTTCCCCACCGCCCAGGCCGCTTTTGAATACAACCTCCCCGGATGGAAAATCGAACGGGAGAACGTCCAGGAAGAGGCCAAGGGGACGATCGATCCACGCTTCGTACACGTGCTGATTGCGGAGAGGAAGGCCGGCCTGACGGTACACCTGTGGAATCCAGCCGACTATTACTGGCTGGACAAGCAGAAGGAAGTGCTCCAAGACGCCGGATTCAAAGTGATGCGAGGCTGCGTTCAATTCAACAGGAAGCAGCCCTTTCCTTTAGACACCATGGAAAGCGTACTCAGAACGATAGCTCTATGACAACAGTGGAAAAAGCCGCAGACCCGGCCAGCTACTATATCTGGACCATAGGCTGCCAGATGAATAAGGCGGACTCCGACCGGTTGGAGAGCGCCTTGATCCAGCTCGGCCTGACACCGGTGTCCAAGCACCGAGAGGCGGACGTCATAGTCCTCAACAGCTGCGTTGTGCGCCAAGCCGCCGAGGACAAGGTGACCGGCATGCTCGGTTCACTGAAGTCGCTCAAGCAGGGTGACAGCGACAGGATTATTGCCCTGATGGGATGCATGGTGGGGCCCAAGACGGACGACCTTGAGGCCAAGTTCCCCCACGTGGACGCCTTCATGCGCCCCCAGGACTACCGTCCGCTTCTGGAACTGCTTGGCAACCGCATGGGAATAGACGCCGAGGGCTGCCTGACCACGCTCACGCCTCCCAATGTCGCGGTCACGGCGTACGTTCCCATCATCCACGGCTGCGACAAGTTCTGTACGTTCTGCATCATCCCCTACCGACGCGGCCGTGAAGTAAGCCGGACCGTTGACGACGTTGTGCACGAGGTTGAGCTTCTTGCGGCGCGCAACGTCAAAGAGGTGACCCTTCTGGGGCAAAACGTAGACTCCTACGGACACGATCTGCCCGGCTCCCCCGACTTGGCCGATCTATTGACCGCCGTCAACGAAGTGGACGGCCTGGAGCGCATACGGTTCCTCACTTCGCATCCCAACGACATGAGCCGTCGCATCATTGAGGCCGTGGGTTCCTTACACAAGGTGTGCGAGCACTTCAACCTCCCCTTCCAGGCCGGCGACGACCAAGTCCTGGAGCTCATGCGCCGCGGCTACACAAACGTTGATTATCGAGGACTGGTGCAGCGCGTAAGGGAAACCGTACCCGGCGTATCCTTGAGCACGGACCTGATCGTGGGCTTCCCCGGAGAGAGCGAGGCGGCTTTCCAAGAGTCGCTGAAGATGCTGGAGACGTCCAGTTCGACAAGGTGCACGCCGCAGCCTACTCGGAGAGGCCGGGGACCATAGCCTCACGCAAGCTGCCCGACGACGTACCCTACGATGAAAAGAAGCGGCGGCTCTCAGCCATCGAACAGGCCCAGGAAACGATTGCGGGGGAGATCAACGGCAGACTGTTGAATACCACTACAGAGGTGCTGGTGGAAAGCCACGAAAAGGGCAAGTGGAAGGGACGCAACCGCAATGACAAGCTGGTCTTCTTTGAGGACAAACGACCGCTTCAGGGCCAGACGATCAGCGTACGCATCGAAAAGACCTCTCCTGGTCGCTGCAGGGGGCTGCGGTTGGGTAGGGGGTATAGCGCGATGAACGGCGTACTAACCGCTTACAAGGTGTAATGAGGATGGAACAGCAACCACTAAATCGGGTCTCTTGGAAAGAGAATCCAGACGCCGTTGACTGGGGTTTGATTATTATTTGCAGCTCGTAGAACGGCGCTTACGCGGAGAGCAAGTCTCGCTTGTGCAAGAGATACGACAGTTCTATTCTCAACAATTGGGGATAGAACTGCGAGAAACACAAGCTAGAGGGTTGATGCATAGGACTGGTTCCGTATTTATTGACTATGTTCGGGATATCGTGGGGGAAGAGGAGCAATTCCTGCCAAATGTTGAGTATTGGCAAGAGCAAGGACTTGAAGCGTTCTTTCAATGGAGAAACCAGTTTCAAGAGGCTAGGAATGCTGCTGTTCAAGAAATAGGCGCTGAATAGTTGAGCTACTCGAACGACGTGGCAGCGAGCATCCGGGACGAAGGCGTCAGGAGTCTGCACGCATCATAAGGGATACGGCACTAGCACGATTCCTTAAAAGGCTGTATGAATACGAGTGCCAGATATGCGGCTACACCTTTTGCTACCTCAAGGTGGTCTGTATGCAGAGTGCCACCATCTGAAACCATTAGGCCAACCTCACCAAGGGCCTGATCTACAAACAAACATGATAGTCCTTTGTCCTAACCATCATGCGATGATGGACTATGGATCAATCGCTATTGATCCGGATGACCTTACGCTTCGCAGTATCGATAGCGACTCTCCGGAGATTGGGATGCCCCTGTATTCTAAGCACCATCCTATTGACCGCCTCTTCCTCGAATACCATTTTTCCAACCTGTTCAGCCGGACAGCCGGTTCTGTCATCTCCTCTTGACAAATCCTTTTTTGGCGCGATAATCGCGCGACTTCAAAGTGCATAGAGGTGGAAATCTTATGCCTGAATGGCGTGTTGACATTTACTATTCAGGCTTTACAACGGTCAAGGTTCGGGCCGGCAGTGAGGATGAAGCTATTATCAAGGGTCGTGAACGAGCCGTTAAGAAACTCCAAAAAGCAGCTATCCTTGACCCTGACGGCGCCATGTTTCAACTTATACAAAGTCTTGACCCATGGGAAGAATGTGACACTGCGGAGAAGCTTTGAATTATTCAATCCCTATCCTAGAACATCGCTGCCTGGTTGAATGCGTTGCTCCACCCATGCGGCACGTCAATTGACGTTTCTAGTCTCAGTTGCATAAGTTGAGCCTTTTGCGGCAACATAGTACACTTACTAGATAATTAACTCGCGTTGGGGTAGGGGTGATATGATTTCAGTCCAGCGCCAGGCTACTGTTCCCGTAACTGACATAGAGCAGTCCGCTTTCTGCCGCACCGATTCGTCGCTGACGGCAAGCCTCTTGTCGAGAGCTGAAGGCCCACGTTCAATGGCAACGGCTCCCCAAGGAGTACATCGGGCTCAAGCCCGACGACCTCCATGCCCGTATAGCCGCGGCCCGTGACAAGCTGGGCGAGCGACTGGTCATACTGGGGCACCACTACCAGCGCGATGAAATCATCCAGTTTGCCGACTTCCGCGGCGATTCATTCCCTCCTATCGCAGAACGCGCCCGGCAGAAGGACGCCGAATACGTGATCTTCTGCGGCGTGCACTTCATGGCTGAAACGGCGGACATCCTCACCGACCCCAACCAGAAGGTCATCCTGCCCAACATGAGCGCCGGATGCTCCATGGCCGACATGGCGGCCACCGACGACGTTATGGACGCCTGGGACGATCTGAACGACGTTCTTTCCGGCGGGCTGGTCCCCATTACCTACATGAACTCCACCGCGGCAATAAAGGCGCTGTGCGGCCAGAACGGCGGCATCGTCTGCACCTCCTCCAACGCCTCCTCCTCCTTTGAATGGGCTTCCAGCGCGGCGAAAAATCCTCTTCCTGCCGGACCAGCATCTGGGCCGCAACACGGGCGCCAAGCTGGACGTACCGCTGGATAAGATGGTGGTTTGGAACCCGTTCAAACCTCTGTGCGGCCTCAGCGAAAGTCAGATCCAGGACGCCAGAATAATCCTGTGGCAGGGCCACTGCTCCGTGCACACCAGGTTCTCCGTGGCGCAGATAGAGGATGCCAGGGCCAAGTTCCCCGATGTGCAGGTCGTCGTCCATCCGAGTGCGTGCGAGAAGTCGTGGACGCCGCCGACATGGACGGTTCGACGGAGTTCATCATAAAGGTGGTGAGCCAGGCTCCCGCCGGCTCCGTGTTCGCCATAGGCACCGAAATCAACCTGGTGAACCGCCTGGCCAACGAAAACCCGGACAAGACGGTGTTCTGCCTCGATCCAGTGGTGTGCCCCTGCTCCACCATGTACCGCATTCACCCGGCCTATCTGGCCTGGGTCACCGAAGGGCTGGTTGCGAATACCGTCGTAAACCAGGTCAAAGTCGACGAAGGGACCGCCCACTACGCACGCATCGCCCTGGAGCGGATGCTGTCGCTGCAGGGCTAGCCCCCTTCCGTAATGCCCGTCTCCACGGGCATCCAGAGATGGCAGCGGGGACTTT
>CBDHCW010000021.1:0-42855 GCA_965261445.1 Dehalococcoidia bacterium
AGACCTGTTCCCGCAACGGATTGATGCCCTCCCCCACTCCTCCACCGCCTGTTGCCCCGCCTCATTTGGTGCGCTACAGTATCGGCGGGAGGAGACCATGACCACGGCTACCGCCACCCTAGAAGCAGAACTGCGCCGCCGCGTCCAAGGCGAGGTGCGGTTCGATGCTTACTCCAAGGCTATGTACAGTACGGACGCCTCCATCTACCGGATGGAGCCCGTGGGTGTGGTCATTCCCCGCGATGCCGACGATGCAGCTGCCGTTGTCGAGATATGCCACCGCCCGGGCACGGCGGTGCTTCCCAGGGGCGGGGGCACCGGCCTTGCCGGCCAGACGGTTAACCACGCCGTGGTCATGGACTTCTCCAAGTACATGCACGGCGTGGTGGAGGTCAACGCGGAGGAGAGATGGGTCAGGGCCCAGCCCGGCATCACCCTGGATGAGCTCAACCATCACCTGCGGCCTCACCGTCTGCATTTTCCTCCCGATCCCACTACCAGCAATCGAGCCACCGTGGGAGGAGCCATCGGCAACAACTCATGCGGCGCCCATTCGGTACTCTACGGCAAGACCTCCGACCACGTAAAAGAGGTCAGCGTGGTGCTATCGGACGGTACGCCCGCCATACTGGGTCCGGTGACAGGCAAGGCTTTGGAAACCAAGCTGAATGGGGACGGACTGGAAGGCCGGATATACGCCGGCGTAAGGCGCATTGCCGGGGAGCAACGCGACGAAATAGAGCGCCGCTATCCCAAGATCATGCGCCGCGTATCCGGTTACAACCTGGACATGATGCTTGGAGCGGGTGAAGTCAACATGGCTGGGATGATCGTCGGCTCCGAGGGAACGCTGGCCACGGTCACCGAGGCCAAGCTCAACCTGGAGCCCCTGCCCAGCATGAAGGCGGTGGCGGTGCTGCACTTCCGCAGCCTTATAGAGGCTATGGAAGGCACGCTGGCCACCCTGGAACACAGCCCGTCCGCAGTGGAACTGGTCGATCGCATGCTTCTGCAGCGCACCAGGGAGTCGCCCAGCTTCTCCCGGCGCATGACATTCGTGGAAGGAGACCCAGAGGCCCTGCTGCTGGTCGAGTTCTACGGGGAGTCGGAGAAGGAACTCCAGGGCAAAGTAAGCGGTTTGAAGCGGGACATGGAGAGACGCAAGCTGGGCTATGCCTGCGTGCCTGCCATGAGCCTGGAAGAGCAGTCCAACGTTTGGGAGATACGGAGAGCCGGCCTGGGACTGCTGATGAGCGTTAAGGGAGACTCCAAGCCCCTACCCTTTGTGGAAGATACGGCTGTACCCCCGGAGAAGATGCCGGAATACGTGCGGCGCTTCGATGAGATGGTGCGCGACCACGATACGGTCGCGGGGTACTATGGCCACGCCAGCGTGGGGTGCCTGCACATCAGGCCCATGGTCAACATCAAGACGGAGGAGGGGCTGGAGAAGCTGGTCTCGATAGCCACGGCGGTGAGCGACCTTGTGCTGGAGTACGGCGGCTCGCTGAGCGGAGAGCACGGCGACGGCATCGTGCGGGGCGTGTGGACGGAGAAGATGTTCGGCAGCGCTCTGTACGACGCCTTTCGCGAGGTGAAGCGCACCTTCGACCCCAAAGACATCATGAACCCCGGCAAGATAGTGGACACGCCGGGACTGACGGAGAACCTGAGACTCAGCCCCGCCTACAGGGCCATGGAGCCCGACACCATCCTGGACTTTTCGGCGGATGGCGGGTTCGCCCGTTCGGTGGAGCTGTGCAACGGGGTGGGCGCCTGCCGCAAGGTGCTGGGCGGCACCATGTGTCCATCGTACATGGTGACCCGGGAAGAGGAGCACTCCACGCGGGGACGGAGCAATGCCCTGCGTTCGGTGCTCTCAGGGGCGCTGCCTCCGTCCGAATTCACCGGCAAGCGTATGCACCAGGTGTTGGACCTATGCCTGGAATGCAAGGGCTGCAAGGGCGAATGTCCCTCTAACGTGGATATGGCCAAGCTGAAGTACGAATTCCTCAACAGCTACTACAAGAAACACCGCATGCCCCTGCGAGCGCGTCTCATGGCCAGCATCGCCAGTATCAACGCTCTCAGCGCCCCCCTGGCGCCGCTGGCCAACTTTGCTACTAGAAATCCGCTGAGCCGGAGGCTGCTGCACTGGTTCCTGGGTTTGCACAAAGACCGCAAGATGCCGGCGCTAACCAGATCGACCTTTCCCGGTCGGTTCAAAAAGAGGACGGCGAATGGAAGAAACGCGGTCAGGGGGCGGGTGGTGCTATTCCATGACACCTTCACCGACTACAACGAGCCCCAGGTGGGTATGGCCGCAGTGGACCTGCTGGAAGCGGCGGGATATGAAGTCGTCCTTGCCGATAAGGTTTGCTGCGGCCGGCCCATGATCTCCAAGGGGATGCTGGAACGCGCCAGGGAGAACGCCCGCATCAACGTGCAGCGTCTATACTCCTTTGCCAGGGAAGGCGTGCCCATTGTGGGCACCGAGCCGAGCTGCCTGCTCACCCTGCGCGACGAGTATCCGGACCTCCTGCGCAACGAGGAATCCAGAACGGTGGCGCAAAATTCATACCTGTTAGAGGAGTTGCTGGTCAAGCTGCAACGGGAAGGAGAGCTTGACCTGGAGTTCAGCAGTACGCCCCAGAAGGTGCTGTTCCACGGCCACTGCCACCAGAAAGCGGCAGTGGGCACGGCGGCGTCGGTGGCGGCGTTGAAGCTCGTGCCCGGCCTGGAAGTGGATGTGGTCGACTCAGGGTGTTGCGGTATGGCTGGCTCGTTTGGTTACGAGAAGGAGCACTACGAGATGTCGATGGCTATTGGAGAAGCGCGGCTGTTCCCGGCGTTGCGCTCCAATCCGGAAGCGCGCATTGCCATTACGGGGTTCTCCTGCCGCCACCAGGTAATGGACGGCACGGGTCGTGAGCCGGAGCACGTCGCCGAGATATTGCGTAGCGCGCTGGCCTTGTGATCCCTAGCGCAGGCAGATCTTGAAAGCTCAGTGCGTGCTTGAAGATCCACCTAGATACGCGCAAAGGAGGGCTTTGTGCAGAAGATACGACTATGGGAGATAACCCCCGACCAAGAGCTTGTCGAAATGACGAGCAACCGGATTCCCCTGGAAGAGCACTTGGAAGACTGGATTGAAAGCGACATTTCGGTGCTGGATCGGAATCTGCTTGTTATAGGAAGACAAGTGGGCACGCCTTCCGGTGGGATTATAGACCTGTTATGTCTGGATAGATGGGGAGACACGGTGGTTTTGGAATTGAAAAGAGGCAAAACTCCGCGTGAGGTTACCGCCCAAGTCCTCGATTACGCCTCTTGGGTTAATGACCTTTCCAAAGATGAACTTCTGACAATAGCCAACCCGTACCTCAAGTCCAAGGGCTTGCCTTCATTGGAGGAGGCGTTTTCGGAGGGGTTTGAGACGCCCTTACCAGACGTTCTGAACGACAACCACCGCTCTCTAATAGTTGCAGAGGAGATAGACGCCATCACCACGAGGATAGTGCGTTACCTGTCAGACAAGGGTGTGCCCATCAACGCAGCCACGGTACAGCACTTCACGGATAGCGATGGTAAGAAGTTACTTGCCCAAGTGTACCTGATAGAACCTGAGGAGGCTGAGGCAAAGGCGCAGTCCAAATCGAGGAGGACGTCCAGAAATACGCTGGCGGAACTTGAAGCTATGGCTGATGAAAATGGTATCGGTAAAATGTACCAGCAGGTGAGAGACGGAGTTCAGGGTATACTTCTTGGTAGACCATACTCTAAGAGAGTCTGGTACGCTAAGCGGCTTAACGACGGCAGGCAACGGACTGTATTGATTATCCCGGCTGTTCCAGACGAGGAAGGGAGTGGGCTAGCATTTATCGCTCATGCTACCAGGTTCAAGAGCTACTTGGACGTGGATTTGGAGGAGTTGGAAGCCTGGCTTCCCCAGAGTATACGAACACATAGCGTAAGGGACTGGAGTGGAAGCTCCCCGGATGAAAGGCAGAACGCGCTAGGCTTGACGGGTTCCTTTCAAAACGCGGACGAGGTGGACAAGTTCCTCAACGGACTCAGGAGCAGCAGGAACAGGGAGCAGGCCCAAGAATAGCTTTGCTCGCTCGCTCCGCCATCTCCGCATCCCTGCTTCTTAACCTCCATGCCAAAGGTGGTGTACCAAACGGTGGCGGAGCACTTGCGTTTGATTCACTAACTAACTACAATATACCTGAAGGTTGGCCTTCCGACCATACAAGCTAAGAGGAGGAGACACGACATGGCAGTAGATAAAAAAGATAAGTACTTAGAGATGGTGATCCGGGGCAAGTACCAGAGACTGTACACGTATCTAAGCAGTCTTCATGTCCAGGAGTGGAGGACCTCCTTCAGCGAAATAGAGAGGGTCATTGGATTTGAACTGCCTCCGTCTGCACGACTGTACCGGCCCTGGTGGGGAAATCAGAGGGGCGGCAACGGTCACAGCCATGCTCTTGCCTGGAGCGTTGCCGGGTGGGAGACGGCGGAGGTGGACATGGACACCGAGACACTGCTGTTCCGGCGAACACACCCCAAGCCGGTACGCAGGCTTCCGCTCGATGAGGCGTGGCCCGTCCACCCCACCGCAGTGTGGCCTGAAGGCCTGAGTCTCAGGCGAGAGGACCTCTACGAGGAGAGGATTTAGCCCTGCCATGTTCATAGACACCAACGTGCTGGTAATATCCCGTATTCCCCGCGCGCCAGGCCACGACGTGGCCAGAGGGAGCCTGGAACGCGCTTTTCGAGGCCCTGAACCGCTGAGGATCAGCCGTCAGGTAATACGCGAGTACCTGTCTGTGGTTACTCGTCCGCAGACTTGGTCGGTGGGCATAACCCGTGAGGATGCCTTTGATGACGTGAGCAGAATGATTGGCAGCTTTGAGATACTTGAGGATGGCCCAGTCGTGACGGAGTCGCTAGTGGCCCTGTGTCGAGAGATTCCCGTAGGGGGACGGCAGATTCACGATGCCAACATCGTGGCGACCATGCTAACGCATGGAGAGCGAAGGTTGCTGACGTTCAACACAGCAGACTTTCGGCGCTACGGTGACCTCATAGAGTTGGTGAGCAGCTAGTGGAGTGAAGAAATTGGGCGTGCGGGTTCGGGGAGACAGTTCTCCCGAGGAGAGACTGTACGCACTTCCGCCGTCGCCAGCATATGCTCTTAACCTCTATGCCAAGGGTAGTGTACCATACGGGCAATTGTGAAGTGGCGGTAAAAACGGCGCCATAACATCTATGAGAGGCTTGTGTGTTTGAACTCAGCGGAAAGAGCGCCCTTGTAACGGGCGGTAGCAGGGGCCTGGGCCGGGCAATCGTCAAGGACCTGGCGACAGCGGGCGCCCAGGTGTCCTTTTGCTATCACAAAGACTCAGCAAGCGCAGAGTCGGTGGCGGAGGACGTGGAAGGATGCACCGGACGCAGGCCTCTGGCCATCCAGGCGGACATAACAAGAGACGTGGATAGACAGAGGCTGGTGGAGCATACCGCCGCGCAGTTGGGGGGAATAGACATCCTGGTCAACAACGCGGGGACCAGGGAGGACGGAGTAGCCATCAGGATGGGTGATGCCTGGGACCACGTGGTCGACCTTGACCTGAACGCCCCCTTCCGATTGTCCCAACTGGTGCTTAGGTTGATGATACGGCAGTCTTGGGGCAGAATAATCAACATAGGGAGCATCGCCTCCCGTATAGGCCTTGGCGGACAGGCGAACTACACCGCGGCAAAAGCGGGACTGGAAGGCCTGACCCGCTCCCTGGCCCAGGAGTACGGCAAACGCGGCATCACGGTGAACACGCTGAATCCCGGATTCATCGAGACCGACCTCACTGAGGACGCCAGCAGCCAGCTGAGAGAGGCTCTGCTGGCTAGGGCGGCCATACCGCGCTCGTTGTCGCCGGAGGCGGTGGCCGGCGCGGTGGTGTTTCTGGCCTCGGAAGAGGCCTGGGCTATAACCGGTCAGACCATAAACGTCGACTGCGGGCTGGTGAAACTATGAGGGACTGCAACGCAAAAAGGGTAGTGATCACAGGGATTGGCGCGGTCAATCCTCTGGGGCTCAACGTCCAGGAAACCTGGGCCAGCCTGTTGAACGGAAAAAGCGGCATTGGCAAGATAGAATCCTTTGATCCTGAAGAGTTCGGCATGCGTACACGGATAGCGGGCGAGGTGAAGCGGTTCGATCCGGAAAACTGGATGGAACGCAAGGAAGCCAGGCGCATGGACAGGTTCAGCCAGTTTGCCCTCGCCTCGGCAAAGGAGGCTATAGCCGACTCCGGACTCAAGCTGGAGGGCGACACCCGTTACGAAGTCGGCGTTCTGATTGGCAGCGGCATAGGCGGACTGGCCACCATCGTCGAGCAGTCCTACGTGGTAAGAGAAAAGGGGGCACGGAGGGTCAGTCCATTCACCGTTCCCATGCTCATGCCCAATGCCGGCTCTGGCGTGGTGTCTATACATCTGGGCTGCTGGGGCCCCAGCTTCGCCACGGCATCCGCCTGCGCGTCATCGGCGGACTCGCTCGGTGTGGCGCTGGATATGATACGGAACGGCCGCGCCAAAGCAATGGTGGTTGGAGGCAGCGAAGCTACCATTATCCCCGTATGCGTCGCATCCTTCGAGCAGGCGCATGCCCTCAACTTCAACAGCAACGACCAGCCGGAGAAGGCATCCCGCCCCTTCGACCTGCATAGAGATGGTTTCGTGCTGTCCGAGGGAGCGGCGGTGCTGGTACTAGAAGACGAAGATTTTGCCAGGGGGCGCGGCGCCACAATTCTCGCCGAGCTGGCGGGCTATGGAGCGGGTTCCGATGGCTATCACATCACAGCCCCCGAACCCGGAGGCCGCGGCGCCATCAAGGCCATGGAGAGCGCCCTGGAGGACGCCCGCGCCACAAAGGAAGAGGTCATCTACATCAACGCCCACGGTACATCTACGCAACTCAACGACAAGGTGGAAGCGCAAGCGGTCCACGAGGTATTCAATGGAGCCAGGGTGCCAATCAGTTCTACAAAATCGATGACGGGACACCTGGCGGGAGCGGCGGGGGCCCTGGAGGCCCTGTTCTGCACGAAGACGGTGCAGACCAGCTGGGCGCCGCCAACTATCAACTACGATACCCCTGACCCTGAATGTGATGTGGATTGCATTCCCTGGGAGCCCAGGGAGATTGGAAAAGGGGTTATTCTATCCAATTCTTTCGGGTTCGGAGGGCATAGCTCCTGTTTAGCCTTCAGGCCGTATGAAGGGTAGCTTGCGGACAGAGGACGTTTACCTCTACTATATTTGTAACTCAGGAACGGATACATATTATGGCGATTCATCAGACGGAATTTGTGTATGAGCCGTTTGCCGGTACAGACGAGTATCGCGCGGTCAATACGGACATAGTACAGGGCTGGTTAGAGTCCATGGCGCAAAAGGGGAGCAAAGAGATAGAACGCCTGCTGGATATAGCCACCGGGATAGGCACTATGGTGCATATCTTCGTGGAGAACCTGCCTAAGCACTGGAACACTCCCACCGTCATTTGCCTGGACCAGAGCAGAGACGCCCTGGAGCAGGCCAAGCTGAACCTGGAATCGAAAGTTAGAGAGCTGGAACTCATCCACTGCCCGGCCGAAGAGATGACATTGCCCGATGAGAGCGTGGACGTGGCTCTGTGGGGCAACGGCATTCACTATCTGGAGGCCGACAGCCAGGAAAGGGTGCTTGCCTCTGTGAAACGGGCGCTGAGGGAGGGTGGATGGCTCTTATTCAACACGGCGTTTTACGCCGAGTCCCGTCCACCTGAGACCATACCGTTCTACAGGGCACAGGTGAGGCGCGCCGTGGAATACCTGAAGTCTAAGGGGATAAGCAGAGAGCAGATGGACGGGAGACCGTCCGCCAGCAATTTCCTATCCAGGGATCACTACGAAACTCTACTGCAAAAGGTTGGCTTCAAGGTGGAAGAGGTGAAGGAGAGCGCGGTGCGGATACGGAGGCTGGCCATGGAGCATATCAGCGGCTTCCAGCAGTACGCTGCGGGAGCCCTTCACGGATACAACCCACACGCGGCTACGGAAGCCATGAGGCTGGCTGTGGCCCCGGCCATGGAGCGGCACGGCCAGCCGGACGAGGACGGCATCCTGGCCATCAAGCGGAACTGGCTGGCAGTAAGCGCCCGGGTTTTGTAGGGTTGGAGTCGCGGCCTCCTCCTTCCGTCACTCCCGAGGCATCGGGAGTCCAGGGGTGGTGCGAGGGGAACCACCTCCACTGATCATGGGCACCACGTGAATCATCTTTTCCCGCACCAATGGCAATAGAGGTGTGCTCGTAAACAAGGCGTCACACCACGCCAGGTTGTTTCGGTTCCTCGCCTGTCTGCTGCACCTGTCTATCGCCAAGTAGAGGCAGGCAATGACGGGGGCGGGACTACGATCCGCCTTCATCTTCGCCATCGCCTTCATCTTCTTCCGGTTGCTGCTGCAAGGTGTTGTACACAGACTGCGAGAGTCCGGACATATTCTCTTTGTGGGTCGCCCAGCTGTCGGCGGTCATGATGAATTGAATCTCCGTACCAGGATGCAAGGGATCCTCGCGATTCCTGGGCCAAGTTTCGAATGGGATATCTTTAATAGGCTTTACGAACTCTTTAGGACATAACTCAATCGCCCTAGGAAAGAAGACTACTCTTACCCTGTTCTGTCCTGGGTCAACGCGGGCGTAGCTGCTGCGTATGTTCCTTCCCGTCCCCGTCAATCTCGGGAGGCGCAAACTAAATCCGAATTTCCCAGGGCGCTCGGAAGTCCCGTGCCAGTTGCTCTTGAACATGTCCATCACTTCGGTGAGCAGGTCGTATACTCCGCCTGCCTTGGCTTTATCCAACAAGCGCTTCCGTATATCCTCTTTGCCTGGTTTCCCTCTGTTTACACGGACTTGGCGAGCTAGCAAGGTCTTGCCGTCGTGGTGGAAGCCGTAAAAGGTCAGGAGCGAGATGTCCAACTGACCGTTTTGGGCCAGAAAACTCACCATCCGCTCGGTACTGGCGTCCACTCCCAAGCCGACTAGGACTAACCGAATTGGCTTTAGAGACTCCAGGTTATCCTCTTCTGAATTCTCGCTATACCACAGAGCGAAGTCTTCTATCTTCTCGATATCGCGCTGACCTGATTGCGTGGCGACGAGTTTGCCGAGGTCATCACCGCTCAGGGAGTCTAGATAGGAAGCGTAGTCGATCACCTGGGCCACGGCGTCACGCGACAGGGCACCCCGCTTCAGTTCGAACACCACCAGCTTGCCGCTTTCATCCACGCCTAGGAGATCCAGAGGCCCGCCTTCCGTGGGCGTCTGTCGGCCCACTAAGCGAAGTCCAGGCATAAGCAGATCGGGGTTTTCGACTAGTGTCTTCTCCAGTAGCAATTCGGACTCCATGACATCGGCCAATTGAATCGGCCTGACTCCCGAATCACCGACGAACCAAATCCTGATTTCGTCCACAGATATTGCTCCTACATCCATCCAAGCTAAATAGCGTACCTCCCAACTCCGTCCTTTGGAAGGCCCCCCTACCCTTCCCCCTGAGAGGCCTTGGCCTCACTCCATAGCATTTCCTTTTCTTGGAGAGAGAGGCCGGTGAAGGCGAGACCCCGTTTGCCGGAGAGGCGTTCCATCTCCAAGAAGCGACGGCGAAAGCGGGCGGCGGCTTGCCGCAAAGCGTCCTCCGACTGGATGCCCATCCATCTTGCTGCGTTAACCATCGTGAAAAGCAGGTCGCCTAGCTCCCTTGTCCTCTCTTCTTGAGACCGCGATTCCCGGATCTCCCGGACCTCCTCGGCGACTTTGTCCAGCACACCGTCGATCTGCTTCCAGTCGAAGCCGGAGCGGGCGGCGCGCTCCTGGACAAGCTGGCTGTGGGCAAGCGCGGGCATAGACGGCGGTACACTGCCCAGCAGCGATCCGTCCGGCTGGCCTGCGCGTTCTCCACGTTTCAACTCTTCCCAGTTGGCCTCAACTTCCCGGGCGTCTCTCACCTTCTGCTCACCGAAGACGTGGGGATGGCGTCTCACCAGCTTGTCCCGCAGCGATTCCAGCACATCGTCGATGGTGAATCGCCCCTCTTCTGCGGCTATCTGGGCGTGAAACAGCACCTGCAGCAGGACGTCGCCTAGCTCTTCGGGGAGCTTCTCAGGGCTATGGTCGATGACCTCGAAGACCTCGTGCGACTCTTCGAGAAGGTATCGCTTCAAAGAGTCGTGCGTCTGCTCTTTGTCCCAGGGGCATCCCTGCGGACCCCGCAAGGTGTCCAGTAAATCTACCAGCCGGCTGAAGGCAATGCCCCTGTTCTCCATCATAGAGCCTCCTGAGGGCGATTATATGGAGGGGACAATGTCATTGACAACCGCTCCAAGATGCTCCTACCATCCTTGGCAAGGATGGAGATTTGCGATACCTGAACATATTCTTGAGTGCAACCTTTGTGTTGGCCTTCCTAGTCTTCCTGGTCACGAGCAACGTGCGGCTGGCATTCAACTCGATTGCCCTCTACGAGTTCGGCTTCGAGAGGCAGAAGGTGGAGCGTACAACCGGCCTCACGGAATCGCAGCTTTCAGAAGTGGCGACGCAGATCAGGGACTACTTCAACTCTGATGAGGAGCTGCTGGACGTTAGTGTAACGGTCAACGGGGATACAAAGCCACTTTTTAATGAGCGGGAGATCATTCACATGAAGGACGTGAAGGAGCTGCTGCACGCCGTATACCGGGTGCAGGAGGGGACATTCCTCTACCTCTTCACGTTTTCCACGGTGGGCTTCCTCATACTCGGCAGCGAGTTCGCGGGGAGGATGCGCAAGCTCTTCTTTGGAGGAACGGTTTTTATATACGGGACCGTGGGAGTCGTAGGCCTGGTCTCTCTCGTTGGTTTTAGCGGCCTGTTCAGGTTGTTCCACGAGGTCAGCTTCAGCAACGACTTCTGGCTGCTGGACCCCAGGACGTCCTTCCTTGTCCGGTTGTTTCCCCAGGGCTTCTGGCTTGAATCCACTCTGCTGATAGGCATGGTCACGCTATTGGAATCGGGAGGCATAGTGGCGCTGCTTGGTCTGATTGGATGGTGGCAGAGACGGCGGGCACGGATTGCGGCAAGCAAGCAACCACAGTTCCTCTAAGGAGGCGTGTCGATGGAACGTGAGATTCTTGGCGATCCGGCTTACAGGGGAAAGCTGCTGGATCTGATAAGGCACTGAGCAGGATGCTTTGTCGTTAGCCATCTGTGGACATGTCATGGCGGTGGCCATCAAGGGAAACTAGACCTATCAGGAATGGATAACTGGGGCCATGACCCTCAAACGGTCATGGCACAGGCACAGGAGCCACCAGAGGCACAGGCGCAGCCGCCGCCCACGGAGGCCATGGAACCATCCGAACCGGAGACAAACGCGGCGAAAGTGGAGAGGACCCGCGGCGACACAGAGCCGCAGTGGGGACAGTCCGCTTCTAAGCCGTCGCTGAACCGCGCCAGCCGCTCGAAGCGGTCATTGCAAGAAGGACACCGGTATTCGTAAAGGGGCATGTAGACACCTCTGGGTTGGTACCCGGCCAGTCTAGCACCGGGAAAAATCGCGGTCAAACTTGATTTTTTGCCAAAAGGGGACTACGGCGCAGATTGACGGTTTGAAACCCATGGAGTTACGATTCATAATGAAGTCTATGTACAAGTCGGCCATAAGGAGGCTGTATGTATTCTAGTCTCATTGGGAAGGTACAAAAAGCGCAGCTATACGCCCAGGAAAAAGAGCGAGTAATCATCTCTAGTTTCAAGGCCACTTTCCAAGGAGAACACGACAGCTACGAGATTAGATACGATGAAGGCGTCTGGCATTGCTCGTGCAAACACTTTGGTGAGGACGGGTTTTGCAGCCATACCATGGCGGTCGAGAAGATGATGGAAGGCATGGTGCCGCAGAGCACACCTGTCTCCGGGTAGAGCACTCCAAGGAAAGTCCTAGCGCGGTTCCGGGCGTGAGTTCTAATTGCTATGTACGTACAAGATAGCCTCTCTCATGCTGAGGAGCCGGTCAGTCCCCACTCGCCCTAACACCACCCCCTCCGGCGGAGCATCTACAGGAGCCCCGCGAGTTCACGGCGCGTGAGCGCTCGACATGTCTCGCCGTAGAGCCGGGTAAACCTCAGGGGGTATGCCCAGAACCGCTTCACGGGCCTCGGCGGCAACGAAAAGCGAGCCTGCGGCCACAGTCAAATCTCCTTCTCCAGCTTGAGACAAGGCCAGCTTGACCGCACTGGCAACATTGTCGCTGGCCACGGATTCTACGCCTCGCTGTGCAAAGAGCCGCGCTACTTCTTCGGGAGGTACCGCCCTGGGATGCCGTGACTTTGCTGCGATGACAAGGCTGGCATTTTGAGCCAGCTCAGTCACTATCCCCTCTATGTTTTTGTCGTTGGAAAGGCCGACGACGTAGATGAGCCTGCGGTAAGCCAGGTAGTCCTCCAGGCCTCGGCGCAGTATCCCCGCCGAATACGGGTTGTGCGCTCCGTCGGCTATAAGCAACGGCTCCCGGCTTAGCACCTCCATGCGGCAAGGCCAGGCTATGGAATCGAAGCCCCGGCTGATCGAGTCGTCAGATACGGTGAAGCCCATTTCAGAAAGGAGCTGCAGGCTGACCAGAGCTGTAACGGCGTTCTCCAACTGGTGCTCTCCGAGCAGGGGAATGTGCAACTGGAACTTGCCCCGGGGAGACTGCACGTCAATGGTCTGACCCTCGAGATGGTGGGAGACGCGCGTTGCCTGGCACTCTTCCCTGGCAGAAATGAGTGGTGCGTCTCTCGTACGGGCAACGTCCCGCAAGACGCACATGGCCTCCTCCCTCTGGGGGCTTGTCACAACGGGCGTCTCCTGTTTGATGATGCCCGCCTTTTCAAAGGCGATCTGCTCCAATGTGTCGCCGAGAATACGGGTATGGTCAAGGCTGATGGAGGTGATCACACTGAGCTGCGGATGCACCAGGTTGGTTGAATCCAGCCTTCCCCCAAGGCCTACCTCTATCACCTGAAAGCCGGCTCGCCGCTTGTAAAAGTGAAGGAACGCCATTGCGGTTAGAAGCTCGAACGTGGTGACTTCCCCCAGGGAGCCATTGGAATTGACCGCCTCTACTTCGGGCCAGACCGCTTCAAGGAGCGCGGCGAACTCGCTTTCGGAGACAGGAGCGCCGTTGAGCTGGATGCGCTCCCTGAAGGTGTGTAGATGTGGAGACGTAAACAGGCCGGGCTTGTACCCCTGGGCGGCAAGGACAGAGGTAATCATGGCGGCGGTGCTGCCTTTTCCCTTTGTACCCGTGATATGGACGGTGGGCGTCTTCAGGTGGGGGTTGTCCAGCCGCTCTAGGAGCAGACCTATTCTGTCCAGGTTATAGCGGCCCCCGCTCTGGGTGCGGCCGGAAACGCGCTCCAGGTCGGTGAGACTCAGCAGTTTGTCCAGGGCTTGTCTATACTCCACGTCTAGTCCCTCAATGGTCGCGAATATGGCTTGGCATCCTACCCAGAACCATCTTGACACCGTCTAGGAAGGACACTTTGCGAATGTATGCTATGTTCCCAGCGAGCGGCCTGGGAGAGAAGCCGAACTCTTTGCTTACAGCGTCGGTCTCCGCGATATTATCGAATTCGAGCATGCTCAGCTGTTGGCTTGTGGCCGGCGGGTGGGGCAGCAGCTTTTCCATCAGCCTCACCACCGGCCGCATGAGGCCAATGGGCAGATGCAGCTTCAAGCGCTTGCAGCCGTACGTCTCTGCGATCGTATCCAGGATTCCATTGTAGGTGAGGTATTCAGGGCCGCCTATTTCAATGATGCGGTTTTCGGTTTCGTCCAGCTCCAGCGTCCTGGCTATGGAGTGCGCCACATCCTCAACGTGTATGGCCTGAAAGCGGACTTTTCCCCTGCCTATTACCGGGACCAGTGGGAATACTCTGACGAGTCCCCCCAGTGCGTTGATGAACTCATCTCCTTCCCCAAAGATTATGGAGCCGCGCAGTATAGTGTACGGTATGCCGCTTTGGATCAGGGCCTGTTCGCCGCGCCACTTGGATTGCAAGTATGGGAACCTTGGGTCGTCCACAGCGCCGATGGCGCCCATTAGCACGAAGCGCGACACGCCGGCGCTCAGCGCCGCTTTGACCAGGCGCGCTGTGCCAAGGTGGTTGACGCTATCGAAAGTTGCTTCACCACGTTCCCTTATGATTGCCACAAGATGGACCACGGCATCAATGCCGGACAGGGCAGCTTCCAAACCTTCCTGGTCGGTCAGGCTGGCATAGCTCACCTCTACGCCATCGGGAAGAAGATGCTGGCGCACCGGCCCGCGAGCCAGGATGCGCACCGCATGGCCGCTCTCCACCAAGCAAGGGACAACGTGACGGCCCACAAAACCGGTGGCGCCGGTAACAAGAATTCGCTTCATAGCCGCTTCCTAGCTCAGATTGCGACGGCCAAGGCGTCCTCTGAGTGATGGTTAAAAGCCTAGCATTCTACAGATGAACTAACAATATTCATTTTAGATGGAGAAAAAACCTCAACATGAAGTAGTATAATCTCGTCCTAACTCAATATCTGGCGCCATTTTGACAAAGACCCATTGCCAGGGCGCTCTTGAAGGCACCCGAAATATGTCCTACTTTTTTCTTGTTGGGAGCCCAGTGGAACGGAGAGAATAGAGAAGTTATGGAACCGTTTGTTCATCTCCACGTCCATACTGAATACAGCATGCTGGACGGCCTGAGCCGGATACCCAGCCTTGTGCAGCGCGCCAAGGAACTGGGCATGGACAGCCTGGCGATAACGGACCACGGCGGGCTATACGGCGCAGTGGAGTTTTACTCGGAGTGCATCAACGCGGGGATCAAGCCAATAATCGGCTGCGAGATATACGTGGCCGCCGGCAGCCGTACCTCCAAGGGACACGGGGACAAAAGCCCGTATCATCTGACCTTGCTCGCCAGGAACAACACCGGGTATCGCAACCTGATCCAACTGGTCAGCAAGGCTCACCTGGAAGGCTTTTACTACAAACCGAGGGTGGATAGAGAGCTGCTGGAGCAGTACGGCCAGGGGATCATAGCTCTTTCCGGCTGTCCTTCCGCGGAGGTGCCTCAGCTGCTGGTCCAGGGCCGTATCGACGAGGCAAAGGAAGCGGCCGTCTGGCACAACAGAACCTTCGACGGGTATTACCTGGAGCTCCAGGCTCACGAGCACATCCCCCATCTGGACGTGATGAACCAGGCGCTGATTTCTCTGTCGGAGGAGATCGGGATACCTCTGATACTGACCAACGACAGCCACTACACGCTCAGAGAAGACGCGCCCATCCAGGACCTGCTGATCTGCATACACACCAACACTAACATCAACGATGAAAAGCGCCTGCGAATGGATGATGACTCTTTCTATCTACGCTCTTCGGAGGAGATGGCAGCGCTGTTCCCTGACCATCCCGAGGCTTATAGAAACACAAGGGTCGTCGCCGAGCA
The DNA here is from genome assembly GCA_965261445.1 of Dehalococcoidia bacterium. Lineage (GTDB taxonomy): Bacteria > Chloroflexota > Dehalococcoidia > Lucifugimonadales > QGNO01 > DAOUJH01. Next base: position 15,558 of record CBDHCW010000021.1, read on the forward strand.
GTGCAACGTTGAAATGGACTTTTCGTCGCTCCACTTGCCGGAGTATACGCCTCCCGACGGGCTTCCGGCGGAGGAGTACCTGGTGAAGCTGTGCCGGGAAGGCTTGGAAAGGCGCGTTCCCAGCAGAGACCAGGAATACGAGGAAAGGCTGAGCTATGAGTTGGACGTGATCAAGAAGACGCAGTTCTCCAACTACTTCCTGGTGGTTTGGGACATTGCCAGGTTTGCCAGTGAAAACGGCATTCTCCTTGGTGTGCGCGGCAGTGCCGCGGCTAGCCTTGTCCTCTACGTAACGGGAGTCACCGACATAGACCCACTGGCCTACCGCCTGGTATTTGAGCGATTCCTCAACCTGGAACGCAAGGAAATGCCCGACATAGACATGGACTTCCAGGACGACCGGCGTGACGAGGTGCTCCAATACGTCAAGGACAAGTACGGACATGACCACGTTGCCCAGATCATCACCTTCGGCACCTTGGGGCCCAAGGCAGCGCTTCGTGACACGGGCCGCGCCCTCGGCATGGCCTACGCCGACGTCGACCAAGTGGCCAGGCTCGTGCCGTTCAGGGCACGTTCCCTCAGCGAAGCCATGGAAATGGAGTCGAATCTGAAGGATGCCTATGACAACGATGAGACGCTGCGCAGGCTGATAGAAAACGCGGGAAGGCTTGAGGGCGTGGTTCGCCACTCCAGCACGCACGCCGCTGGAGTGGTCATATCCAAGGAGCCGCTGGCTGAATACGTGCCTCTGCAGAGGCCCATCAAAGGCACCGACAACGACGTTGCAATGACCCAGTTCTCCATGGACCCCATTGCCAAACTGGGCCTGCTTAAGATGGACTTTCTTGGCCTGACCAACCTTTCCATTCTGGACAAGGCCATCGGCATCATCAAGGAGCATACCGGCGAGCAGGTGGATCTGGGCAGGGTGCCCCTTGACGACGCAAAGACCTTTGCTCTGCTCTCTTCCGGTGAGACTACGGGACTCTTCCAGCTTGAAGGCGCCGGTATGCGCCGCTACATCAAAGACCTCAAACCCTCCTCTCTCCTTGACGTTGCCGCCATGATAGCGCTCTATCGACCGGGACCCATGGATCACATAGATGCGTTCATACAGTCGAAACACGGCCAGCGGGAGGCTGAATACCTGCATCCCATGCTAAAAGACATTCTGGAGGAGACGTACGGGATCATTGTCTATCAGGACCAGGTGCTACTCATTGCGCAGGCCATGGCCGGATACAGCCTGGGCGAGGCGGATATAGTCCGCAAGGCCATGGGCAAAAAGATACCTGGGATTATGCAGCAGGAACGCGACAAATTCATCGACGGGGCTTTGAATCAGGGCTACGACAAGGGGTTGGCGGAACAGGTGTTTAACTTGATAGAACCGTTCGCCGGGTACGCCTTCAACAAGGCGCACAGCGTCAGCTACGCCGTGATTGCTTACTGGACGGCGTATTTCAAGGCAAACTATCCCGTTGAATACATGGCGGCGTTGCTCAACTCCCACGCCGGACAGCACGACCGCATAGCCGTGGACGTGGATGAGTGCTCTAGGCTTCGGATACCGGTGCTTAGACCGGACATCAACAGCAGCGGAGTGCGGTTCACCGTGGCCACCGACTCATCCGGGAAGAGGACAATCAGGTTTGGTCTAGGAGCTGTGAAACACGTGGGTTCGGGAGCTATGGAGGCCGTGGTCCGATCCAGGGAGGAGCACGGTACGTTCCAATCCCTGGAGGAGTTCTGCCGCAAGGCTGACCTGGACTCCATGAATCGCCGCTCGCTTGAAAGTCTAGTCAAAGTGGGCGCTTTGGATGACTTCGGGCCTAGGGGGTCTCTGCTGGCCAGCGTGGAGAGGATCCTTCACGTAGCGCAGCAGGAGAAACGACGCAAGGAGTCGGGGCAGACCAATATGTTCGACCTATTTGGGGAGTACGTGGAAGCACCAACGAACGTGGTGGAGCTTATTCAAGGCGATGAGACCACTTCCAGGGAACATTCGGAATGGGAGAGAGAGCTTCTGGGCAAGAGAATCTCTGATAACCCTCTGCATACTGTGGCCTTCGGGCCCAAGACCACCGCCATAGCCTTCCAGGATGAATTGGAAGAGAAGCCCGACGGCTCCAACGTGGGCCTTGTCGGCCAGGTGGCCCACGCGACCAGTCGTAGGGACAGAAACGGCAAGCCGTATTTGATAGCAGGCCTTGAGTTGCTAGGAGGCAAGGTAGAGCTGTTCGTCTGGAACAACATCTATCAAGAGACCTCAGATCTTTGGGTGGAAGGAACGCTGATAACCGTGGAGGGTAAGCTCCGCAACAACGACGGCAAGCTTTCCGTGCGGGCCGCCAAGGCCGGGCTGTTCAAACCGCAGGGTGAGGAGCTCTCTAGCCACGAAGCAGGATCCGAAGCTGTTGTGGAACCCGCCCCGGTTGCAACGGCGACGGCCATGGAACCGATGGCGGAGCAGGATGTCCCCCAACTCGAAATCGACGGCTTTGAAGAGACCGCTTTGCCGGAAGAGGTTGTGCTTGGAAGCAACGGTCGAAACGGCTCCAACGGTTTCAGCGAGAATAGCAACGGCAAAGCTGCGAACGGCGATGAAAAGAGGAAAGCTGTCCTGCTCAATCTGACCGATACGGGGAACGCTTCGGATGATGCCTACCTGCTGAAGTCGGCCATGGAACTGCTCCTGGAATACAAGGGAACGGACCCTGTTTACTTGGACATAACCTCCAACAGCAAACGTGTGCGCCTTGAAATGCCCATGGTAACTACTAAATTCTGTCCCGCTCTGGAAGGGAAGCTCAATGCTTTGCTGGGCCCGGGGCGCACGCGCCTCATCTGATAGCCATGCCCAATAAGATTCAGTGGGTCTATCTAACTACGGCTCCTGATCAGCTTACCGCTGAGATGTGGAGAGGTCTGCTGAACAATGAGGGAATACCCGCCATGGTACGCGCCGGGGATACGGCTTCCTATCTGGGAGTCTTCGCAGGACCGACCAGGATCCTGGTGGACGCAGCATCTCTTGAAGAAGCAAGCAGGTTTCTTGAACAGCAGCTAGGGCCTGAAGCGCTCAGATGAGATAGTACGCGATAGGCAACATCTCCGTCTGCAGAGCCCGAAACACAACTTCCCGACATGCCCGCACAGCGTGTATCCAGGATCTTCGCCAAAGCTGGGAGGAAACACTCACCCCCTCGGAAGGAGAGAGGGGTTATCCCCAGGTCTTCTGCAGGGGAAAAGCCCCCTCTATCTCTAGCAATCGCTGCTTCAGTGCCAGGCCCCCGGCGTAGCCATGCAAGGCACCGTTGCTGCCGATGACACGATGGCAGGGAATGATTATAGGCGCCGGATTGCGGGACATGGCCAGGCCGGCTGCTCGTGCCGCCCTGCGATTACCCGCTTGCTCCGCCAGCCAGTTGTAGGTTCTCACCTCACCTTTGGGGATGGACTGGCACGCTTTCCAGGCCCTGACCAGGAAACCGGATGCTCCTTCCAGGTCCAGGTCGTCTTCAAAATCCACGTTATCCCCTAAAAAGTAGGCTTCCAAGCGCCGTCGCAGGCTGTTGAACAGGGGCGGTGAAGGGTCGGCATCGGGAGTCTGGAGACGGAGCTCTTGCATGGCCTGGTCCCTAGAGGGTTTGGGTAGCACAAGCCTGCGTATGCCCCTATCCGAGGCAAGTGCTGCCATCCAGCCTAGGGAAGTGGGAAATACGTCAAAGCGGCAGCGGTCGGCCATTACTCGGCGGCGCGTCCGGTGATCCGGGTGCCGGGTACTTCTATGCTATCCAGAATCTGCTGTATAAGGCGCCGGCCATCCACACCCTGCATTCTTGAAGAGGCGGTAAGCACCAGCCTGTGTGAAAAGACCGGCTCCGCCAGCTCTTTCACGTCGTCCGGAAGAACGTAGTCACGGTTGCGAAGCAAAGCCTGGGCCTGAGACGTCCTCTGCAAGGCCAGCGAAGCCCTGGGTGAAGCGCCCAGGGCCACGTCGCGGTGACTTCTCGTAGTATCCGCCAGCGTGACTATGTACTGCTTGACCAGAGGGTCGACGTATACTTCACGAGCCCTCATCTGCAGAGCGACCACCTCTTCCGGGCTTGCCACGGACCCAAGTTCGTCAAAGGGGTGGGTAAGTTGCTGTCCATCCATTATGGATACTTCGTCATCAAAGCTTGGATAACCAAGGTGAATGCGCAGCAGGAATCGGTCGAGCTGGGCTTCGGGAAGGGGGAAAGTGCCTTCATATTCTATGGGGTTCTGGGTAGCCATTATCATGAAGGGCTGGGGCAAGGGATGCGTGACGCCCTCCACGGTTATCTGATTCTCTTCCATGGCCTCCAGCAACGCCGACTGGGTCTTGGGAGTGGCACGGTTTATCTCATCGGCTAGGACTACCTGGGCGATGATGGGCCCGGGCCGGAACTCAAAGCCGCCGGTCTTCTGGTTGTAGACGGATACGCCCGTGATGTCGCTGGGTAACAGGTCAGGGGTGAACTGCACTCTGCTGAATGAGCAGCCGGTGGAACGTGACAGGCTCTTGGCAAGCATTGTCTTGCCCACGCCGGGCACGTCTTCTATGAGGACGTGCCCTCTGCTCATCAGCGCAATGACGCCCAGCCTGATGGCGTCGTCCTTGCCAATGATCACCCTGTTGATGTTCTCAATGATGCGCTCAGCGACTAAGCTGGCCTGGGCTTCCTCTTGCTTAACGTCTGTCATGTTGCCCCCGGTTAGTTTGCAGGATACCGTACCTGCTCGAGGCGCCTGAAGCGCCTAGCATCTATTCGATTCTTCTTGCGATGGAGGTTATGGTTTTTGAATTACGTATAGTATCATGAAATGCGGGCGCAATGGGAATGCACCGCGGACTTCCCCTGGACGGTCTGGAGCGTGATCCTTGGCGTGGGATTGCTGAAGGGGAGAGGCTCGCCCCGACTAACTGCTATCGCCTGCGCCGCGTTGCATCCAACCCACCCCGTGTTGACTCCGTTTTGCTTGGTGTCCGCGTCTACCGTGAAGTCACGTAACCGATAGCGGCACCCCTTCGGCAACTGCTGCCGGTATCAACCAGGCCACTCACGGCGGTGGCCTTCATGGCGCGCGGCGAGTATCTCCTCCGTGGAGAAAGCCACGCGTTCCCACCCGGCGCGGCGCTGCCGGAAACGCTCTACCGCCCTTTCGCGGTTTGCCAGGTCCTGCGTGGGAGCGGGAACAAGATGTGCAACCGGCTTGCCGTGCCGGGTTATGACAACCGTCTCTCCGTGCTCGACGACACGTAGCAGTTCGGCCAATCGCGCCTTGGCTTCGGTGGCTTGAATCTCACGCATACGTAACTCCAACCAGTTTTGACCATATCATTCAAGCAATGGCCATCTATTCAGGTCAATGCATGAGGCCCCCGCTTCCCGCCGGACTACAGCGTACGCCCGGCGCGCCAAAACATTGGATCGTACAGCGCATGCGTTAAGCGGTGCGTTGGAACGCCTTGAGAGACATGCGTGACGCCGCGAGACAGGCGGTGGCCGGGCCATACCGAATTGCGAACTTTCGCTGGGAAGTGCGAATAACGTAGTGGTCTAACGTGTCCTGCACTGCGAACTTTGGCTGACGATCCACCACCCGGTCAAAACTCATGAACCCTCGGGCCGTAGTGTCAGTGATGTTTGACTTAGAAGCAACTCCCGGTAATGATGATAGGGGCATCGACCTCAAACGTAGATCCCCCTATCACTGTCGCGACAGTGGCTATCATGGGTAATTTCCTTTGGAATATCATAAAGGCGTCCCCTAAGTTCAGCGGGTGGGCGATCGCTTCGTTCGCCTGGGCGTTCATAGTTCAAGTATTTTATCTCACACTAACGGGCCTCCTAAGGTTCCACGACATCAAGACGGTCGATACTCCAAAGTGGCATGATTATGTCTGGTTCATCTATCGTGAATTGCCCTCCATGCTGCCCATGGTTGCCGTATTTTCTGTGTCGATCACAGTTGTCATGCTCGTATCAGGGATATACATCAGATTAGGGCCTACAGTAGGAGAACTTCCCAACTTGATACGCACACGTCCTTGGACATTTGCGTTCGAGGTCGTCCTGCCAATCTTTGGAATGGTAGCTTTAGGTATTGGGCTATTCCTACAAGAATGGCTCATCGTCGTAATTTCCTTGACCCTACTATCAGGTTTCTTCTCCCATAGGATGGTCAGCATCCTGATTACTTGGACAAGGGTATATGTCGATTTAGCCTCCCGAAAAACCGACAACCTACCAGATCATGACGACAATGACGCAAATGCGAAAGAACAGGAAGAGGTGGTCAGTGTGAACACGATCAAGGACAATCGTCAGTAGACGGTTCAGACGCTATTGTGTCTGAAGGATGAAGATTCCTGATCTTATCCAAGATGGTGGGCGATGGAGGGCTCGAACCTCCGACCTCCTGCGTGTAAAGCAGGCGCTCTTGCCATCTGAGCTAATCGCCCCCGCTGCTGAGAATTAAAGGGTGGTACGCTTGGCGGGGCTCGAACCCGCAACCTCTGGCTCCGCAAGCCAGTGCTCTATCCAATTGAGCTACAAGCGCTCGATGCCCGTATCGAATTGAGACAATTCAATTATACCTGGTGCCGAAGGGGAGATTTGAACTCCCACGCCCTTACGGGCACTACGCCCTGAACGTAGCGCGTCTGCCGTTCCGCCACTTCGGCGCTGCAAGTCAGCCACTGCAATATGGTGGGCGATCCTGGACTCGAACCAGGGACCTCAGTCTTATCAGGACTGCGCTCTAACCAGCTGAGCTAATCGCCCTTGTAAACTTGGAGTGTTTGCCCTGGAACAATCTCGGGCTATGCTCACACTCGCCAGGGACCATCTCAAGGCAGTATAGAAATGGGTCAATGGGGTGTCAAGCTGAACCAGGCCTTTGCAGCCAGACAAAGAACTCCCTATTTCCCGCATTGCCCAGTATGGGCGATGCAGTCGCTCCTCTGAAGCGCAAGCCGTGGTCAATTGCCCATAGCGCTACCTTGGACACAGTTGCAGCGTGTATCTTCGGGTCGCGCACTACGCCTCCCTTGCTCACCTCGTGCCTCCGCGCCTCAAAATGAGGCTTGACAAGTCCCAGGATTGATCCGCCCCGTTCTACGTGCTGCACTACTTCAGGCAGCACCATGACCAGCGAGATGAAAGATACGTCTACAGTGGCGATATTCACCTTTTCCGGCAGATGGAACGGCTGGCGGGCGTTGATTCTTTCCATAAGCACGACGCTAGGGTTATCACGCAGTCTCTGGTGAATCTGGCCCCGTCCCACGTCCACGGCGTAAACCCTGGAGGCGCTGCTCTGCAAGAGGCAATCCGTAAAGCCGCCGGTAGAAGCGCCAACGTCCAGGGCTACGTTGCCGGACACGTCCAACTCAAAGCTATCCAAGGCATGCTTTAGCTTGATGCCTCCTCTGCCCACGAATTGGGGCGCTTGCTTCACCCGGATGTCTGCTTTGGATGGGACCATTGTTCCCACCTTTTCCACCATCCGGCCATCCACAGTGACCAGGCCCGCCATCAGCAGGGCTTGGGCTTTGTGCGGGCTCTCCGCAAGTCCTAGCCGCACGAGCAACGAGCCTATCCTATCTTTCTTGCTGGGCATGGCGATTATTCTTGGGTACGCTGCGCGGCGTCCTGGAGTTGCACACAATATACCTAGCAACTCGAGGAATCGCTAGGCAGCCAGTAGGACGGACGTGCAGACGTGGCATGTACTAACCGAGTACACTTGGTTGAACCTGTGCATCCCATCACATACAATCAACATATGTTTCCTCGGCATGTTTCTTAGCCGGATTGGCACAACTATGAGTAAACTGCTTGAACGACTGGAACAGGTGAACAAAGGCCCCGTCCGTGCGCTGGGATTCGCACCACGACGAGAAACAGAGACATTGCCCACAATGCTGCTCTTGGCTTGGGCGGATGGCGCCAGCAAGCAGAAGCTGAGCAAAGTTTCCTCAGGCGCGGATGCCCTGGTGCTGCCTCTCAGTGCGCTGGAAAGCTCCCCAAGCAAGTCCGCTCCACCGGAAGGGGCCGTCTGGGGCATCGCTTTCGACACGGCAGATGGCAACTTGGTGGAAATCGCTAAGGAAAAAGGCGGCGACTTTGTAATCTTCAACCTCGATGGCGTCCTGGTCGACTACTTGAGCGAGGGCGACGTGGCACGCGTACTACAGATACACGCCAACCTGGAAGAATCGTTGATGCGCGGACTGGAAGACCTTCCCGTGGACGTCATCCTGCTGAAACGCCCTGAACCGCAGGGGCCGCTCTCCCTAACACACCTGCTGGCCATATCCAACGTTCGCTCCGCCATAAGCCGCTACATGCTGCTTGAATGGGACGCCGGCTTGACATCCCACGAACTGGAGCAGCTGAACGACATGGGAATCGACGGTATAGTGGCGAACCTGGGCAAGATGAGCCCCTCAGCTATAGGTGAGCTGAAAGAGAACATCGACAAGCTGCCGCCACGCAAAGCGCGTAATGAGCAAAAGCTGGGCCCCACGCTGCCAAGAGCGCAGGAGCCGGCATCCCCACACCACCATCACCACGAGGAGGACGAGGAGTTAGAGGAAGAGTTCTAGCTCCTAATCCCAGCCCTTTGATCTGCAAACATCTCCCCGGTAGGTCCTCGCCTGCATGCTGTTAGGTTATCTGGACCTGCTTTTCTCTGATCCCCTTACCTTCCTCCGCATCTTCCCCGTGGTGGCGTTCACCGTGGGACTCGCTCTGCTTGTGGCAATAACCATCCACGAGTTCAGCCATTCGCTGGCGGCCTATCTGCTGGGCGATAGCACGTCCAAGAGGCTGGGCAGAATGTCGCTCAATCCGGTCCGTCACTTAGACCCCGCAGGCTCGGTGTTGCTCTTCCTAGTGGGATTTGGCTGGGGCAAGCCCGTACCAGTGGACGATAGAGCGCTAAGAGGCGGACGGCGGGCAATGGCGATTGTGTCAGGGGCCGGGCCCGTATCCAACCTGCTCACAGCGGTGGCCTTCACTCTGCCAATCAAGCTGGGACTCCTTGATTGGCCGTTCAGGCTCTTTCCCACCCGCCTGTTGGAAGACGGCCTAGAAGGATTTCTGGCCCGCACGGTGGCTACAATAGTCCTCTTCAGCATAATCCTTGCCGTCTTCAATCTGATCCCAGTGGCGCCGTTGGATGGCTCCGGAGTGGCCGCCGGGTTGCTGCCCGCAAGCATGGCGCGCAGCTTTGCTAGGTTCCAACGTTACGGGCCGCCTCTGCTCATGCTGGCTATAATGCTGGACATTCTATTCGGAGTGGGCATAATCCGTAGCGTCATCAACCCTGTGATAAACTACCTGGGTACCGTCATAGTGGGACAGAGTTTCCTCTGAATAAGCGGCAACGGGAGGGATCGTGGACAAGATAACCATCATAGGGCTAGGGCTAGTTGGCGGCTCCATAGGCCTCGGGCTCAAACAGAGAGCGCCGGACAGGGTCGAGGTATCGGGATACGACAAGGAGTTGAATACCGGCCGCAAAGCCGAGAAGCTGAATGCGGTGGACAAGGCGCATTGGAAGCTGGAGGACGCGGTCAAGGACGCCAAAATGGTGATCATCGCCACTCCCGTGCTCGCGATACGGGAGATGCTTGAGTTGATCTCCGACATGGTGCCGCCGGGCTGTGTGGTGACCGACACCGGAAGCACCAAGGCCGAAATACTGAACTGGGCGGAGGAGTATCTACCACGAGAGGTCAGCTTTGTAGGCGGTCACCCCATGGCCGGTAAAGAGTTCTCCGGTATTGAAGCAGCGGACGCCAACCTGTTCCAGAATGCCCGCTATGCAGTGATCCCAGGCAGACGGGCCAGGGAGGAAGCGGTGAGGTCCGTGCTCGGCATGGTGGACCTGCTCAAAGCCAGGCCCTATTTCGTTGATGCAATGGAGCACGATAGCTACGTGGCGGCGGTTAGCCATCTCCCCATCATAATTTCGTCAGCACTGGTTTCGGTAACATCCAAAAGCCCGTCTTGGAGGGAGATGTCCAAGATGGCTGCCACGGGGTACCGTGACATATCGCGTCTCGCTTCAGGCGACCCTGTGATGAACCTGGACATATCGGTAACCAACCGCGACAACCTGCTCTACTGGGTAGAACAAGCTATCCAGGAACTACGCCATTACCACGACATGATAGGGAACACGGCGGAGGAAAGCGGCCTTGAAGCCCTTGGAGATACCTTCACCAAGGTCTGGGCGGACAGGGAGAAGTGGCTAATCCGGTACGAATCCGGCGAGGATCAGGTCGATGAGCTAACTCCCTCCGGTCCAGAGGTGCCGTCGTTCGGCGATCAGATGATAGACATGGTCGTGGGCAGCAAGATAAGAGAGAGATACAAGGACATAATATCCATGCAGCAGCGTCGCCCCAATCAGCGGGAAGAGAGACGCAGAAGAAGATAATGAAGCGCGCCATCTCTCCACCAAGTCGCTTGGAAGGCGTCTTAGCGCCGCCCGGCGATAAGTCCATATCCCACCGTGCCGCGCTGCTCAACTCCATCGCCGGGGGCGCCGCCCACGTCTCCAACTTCTGCGTAGGCGACGACCGCGCCTCCATGCTGCGCTGTTTGCGAGGATTGGGCGTGGAGATTACCCGTCATCTGAATTGCGAAGTCAGCGGCGGAGAAGAGTGCTTTGAAGTGGCGGGCAACGGCCTCCACGGGCTGTCCGAACCCGCAGACGTTCTCAATGCGGGCAACAGCGGCACCACCATGCGCCTGGTTTCAGGACTGCTGGCGGCACAGCCGTTCTTTAGCGTACTCACAGGAGACAAATCCCTCAGATCACGGCCCATGGGCAGGATTATCAAACCGCTCCAACAGATGGGAGCACGGATCCAGGGAAGAGACGGCGACAGCAAAGCCCCGCTTGCCATAAGTGGCGGCGGCCTGCGCGGCATTGAATACGACATGCCGGTAGCTAGCGCCCAGCTCAAGTCATGTCTTATAATCGCCGGCCTCTACGCCGATGGAGAGACCACTTTGCATCAGCCCGCGGCCTCCCGCGATCACACTGAGCGTATGCTGGAGAACATGGGCGCCGCACTGGTGGAGGACGGGCTGACCTTGAAGGTCACTCCCGGCAAAGAGCTGCGGGCCGTTGACGTGAACGTTCCCACCGATACAAGCTCGGCGGCCTACTGGCTGGTTGCCGGCGTCTGCCATCCTTCGGCAAAGGTGACCGTGTTGAACGTGGGAATGAACCCCACCCGTACCGGTGTCCTAGAGGCATTGGAATCTATGGGGGCGCGCCTGACCGTAGCCAACAGACGCATGGAGGGCGGTGAAGAAGTGGCGGATATCACGGCGGAGTCCAGCAGCCTCAACGCCACGGAAATCGCCGGCGATCTGGTCCCCAGGCTCATTGATGAGATACCAGTTCTGTCCCTGGCTGCTTGTTTCGCCAGGGGGACTACGGTTATCCGAGATGCCCAGGAGCTCCGAGTCAAGGAGTCGGATCGAATAAAGGCCACGGTTGCCGGGCTCTGCCGCATGGGCGGCCAGGTGGATGAGAGGGACGATGGAATGGCGATCAAAGGCGCCGGCCTCCTCCGAGGCGCGCCGGGGCGGAGCTACGGAGACCATAGACTGGCGATGACCCTGGGCGTAGCGGGACTGCTGGCCACCGGGGAAACCGTGGTGCGGGGTGCAGAGGCAGCCAGCGTATCCTACCCCACCTTCTGGAAAGACCTTGACAGATTGACCGACGGGGCTTCCGGGTAGCTCAATGTCTGTGGAAGCGCTTGACCCCCTGCTCATTGTCATCTCCGGCCCCTCTGGGGTTGGCAAAGACAGCGCCCTACAGGGTATGAAGCTCCTCCAACGTCCCTGGCGCTACATAATAACCGCTACTACCCGACCCAAGCGCCCCGGCGAGCGTCACGGCATTGATTACATCTTCTTGTCTCCTGAAGAGTTCCGTATCTTGATGATGAAAGACGGTTTCCTGGAATACGCCGAAGTGTACGGCACCTGGTATGGTGTACCCCGCGCCCAGGCCGATGAGGCAATGGCTTGCGGCAAGGACGTAATTGTCAAAACGGACATACAAGGCGCGCGTACCTTGCGCTCAAAGATACCGGACGCACTGCTTATCTTTCTGGCTCCCCCCACCATGGAGGAGTTGAAGCACCGTCTCCTAGAAAGAAAATCGGAGACGGAAGAGGCCTTGCGCCGCCGCATAGAGACAGCCGAGACCGAGATGCAATGCCAGGACGAATTCGACTACGTGGTAGTGAACCATAACGGCCGCGTGGATGAAGCCGTGGAAGAGATAGACCGCATCATTCAGAAAGAGAAGGCCAAACGACGAAAAGAGGCGCTTAAATGAACGACATGCCTTTATTTGAAGCCATCCACAGCCAGCGGGCCATCCGCCTGTTTACCTCGGATCCCGTCTCTGACGAAGACATTAATGCTATCTTGGAAGCCGCAGTGCACGCTCCAAGTCCCGGGAACAGGCAGACCTGGCGCTTTATAGTGGTCCGCAATGGGGAAACAAAACGCAGGCTGGGAGAATGGTACCTGGAAGCATGGAAAGCCACCGTTGGCAGCGACAACCCCGACCCTGCTACGCTGACCCAGCCTTACAGGCTGGGCTATGAGCTGGGCACACGCATGGGTGATATTCCGGTGGTCATCGTGGCCTGTATTCAGCATCCCGAGGGCTGGGATGGCAGAAGCAGCATCGTCGACGGCGCTTCCATCTACCCCGCGGCGCAAAACCTCATGCTGGCGGCTCGCGCCCTGGGATTGGGCACAGTGCTTACCACCATGCACCGCCGTTATGAACAGCAGATCAAGGACTTCCTGGGTATGCCGGGCCACGTGGAGACGGCGGCACTGATTCCATTGGGGTATCCCGGCGAGGGACAGCACTTCGGCGGAAGCATACGCAAGCCTGTAGCGGACGTGATATTTCACGACAGTTGGGGACTCTAGGAGATCGTTGAAATTAAGCAAAAGGAGAGACTATGGCACTGACTTCTGATGACGTGCGCCACGTTGCATTGCTGACAAGGATTCGACTTACGGAGCAAGAGGTGGAACTGTACCGCTCGCAGATGGACGACATCCTGGAGCACTTCCAGATGCTCCAGGAACTGGATACCAACCAGGTACCGCCCACCAGTCACTCCTTACCCCTGGATACCGTGATGCGCGAAGACGAAACGAAACCTTGCCTGGACAAAGAGGATGTGTTGTCCAACGCGCCGCGTCGTGAAGGGGACTATTTCCGGGTCAAGGCCGTGCTTGAGTAGGAGCCGGTTATTCCATGGCTCAACTATCTAAGGACCAAAGTTGACTGACGAACTGCACAAGCTGACCATACACGAAGCGCGCACCCTGTTAGACCAGCGTGAGCTGTCGTCGGTAGAGCTGGCTCAGTCCTACCTGGAACGCATCGAGTGGCTGGAACCCAGGGTGAAAGCGTACGTTAGGGTAACGCCTGAGCGGGCTCTGAAACAGGCTCGGCAGGCGGACGCCCTGATAGCGCACGGTGAGGCGCTGCCTCTAACCGGCATACCGCTTCAAATCAAAGACAACATGTGCACCAGGGGAGTAACCACCACCTGCTCGTCGCGCATGCTTGAAAGCTTCGTTCCTCCCTACAGCGCCACAGTTGTGGAACGTCTGGAAGGACAGAGCGCCGTGATGCTGGGCAAGGGCAATATGGACGAGTTCGCCATGGGTTCTTCTACCGAGAACTCGGCCTTCTTCAATACGCACAACCCCTGGGACATGGAGCGCGTGCCCGGGGGCAGCAGCGGCGGCCCCGCCGCCTCCGTGGCCGCCGGAGAGGCCATGGCCTCGCTGGGGTCAGACACCGGCGGCAGCATACGGCAACCGGCGGCACTATGCGGCGTAGTGGGCATGAAGCCCACCTATGGGCTGGTCAGCAGGTACGGGCTGGTGGCGTTCGCCTCTTCCCTGGACCAGATTGGCCCCATGACCCAGGACGTCACCGACTGCGCCATGCTGCTCAGCGCTATCGCCGGGCACGATCCCAGGGATTCAACCTCTCTGCCACAGCCGGCCCGGGACTTCGCGCAGGCGCTGACCGGCGACATAGCGGGGATGCGGATAGGCATTCCCAGAGAGTATTTTGTACAGGGCATGGACCCTGAAGTAGAAACGGTGACTCGCGAGGCAATAGGCGTGTTGGAAGGGCTGGGAGCCTCAATCGACTGGGACGTATCGCTGCCCTCCACGCCGTACGCCCTAGCCGTATACTACATCATCGCACCCTCGGAGTGCTCGGCGAACCTGGCGCGCTATGATGGCGTGAAGTACGGCTATTCCGACCACGATGAAGCCAGCATGTGGGCCGAATTGGAGGCTACCCGCCAGCACGGGTTCGGGCCGGAGGTAAAGAGGCGTATCATGCTGGGCGCCTACTCCCTCTCTTCCGGCTACTACGACGCCTATTACCTGAAGGCGTTGAAGGTGCGCACCCTGATATCCAAAGAGTTTCAAGACGCCTTCCAGAAGTACGACGTCCTGGTAACCCCAACTTCGCCCACAGCTGCGTTCAAGTTTGGGGAAAGGCTCCAAGACCCGCTGAAAATGTATCTCAGCGACGTTATGACCATACCGGCAAACATTGCCGGGCTTCCCGGTATTTCGGTGCAATGCGGCTTCACACAGGGGCTGCCCGTGGGCCTGCAGGTCATAGGCCCCGCCCTGGGCGATGCGGCTGTGCTCCGCGTCGCTCACGCCTTTGAGCAAGCAACGCAGTGGCACAAAATGCGCCCTGCGATTTAGCCGCTCCAGATATTATCTACGTAGTGAGTCGACTATAGAGGAGGACGCAATGATCCGCAGCTTGCTGGGTAAATCACCCAAGATACATCCCACCGCCTTCGTCAGTGAGGCCGCCTACGTCATAGGTGATGTGGAAATAGGAGAAAACTCCAGCGTCTGGCCGGGCGCTGTGATCCGCGCCGACAACGGCAAGGTAACCGTTGGCGCCAACACCAACATACAGGACAACAGCGTTGTGCATTCCGACGCCGATTCCAAGATTGGGAGCGGTGTGACTATCGGGCACAACGTGCTGTGGCACGGGCGTCTGCTGGCCGACAATTGCCTGGTAGGAAACGGCGCTACGGTGAACGACGGTGTAGAAGTTGGAGAGCTCTCCATCGTCGGTTCCGGGGCCGTGGTGCTGGAAGGCATGACCATAGAGCCTCGCACCATTGTAACGGGGGTGCCCGCCAGGCCAAGGGGCGAGATCCAAGAGCGGCACGAAGAGCTGATAAGAAGCAGATCGGCCAGCTACGCGGAAAGGGCCAAGGCCTACAAGTCCCAAGGCTTGGAGTAGGTCATGCCGCGCTTGCTTCTGGCAAAGATGCAAAATCGGATACCCCAACCTGAAGCCAGCATACTAGAACGCAAATATGGAGACTCTCCGCATACAGTTGCCCGGCGGGAGGAACGTAACAGCCCTCCTTAGCCGGGCTCAGAGCCCTGATACAGGCTGGACGTTCATTTACGCACCAGGCGCTGGCTCCAATATCGACGATCCGTTTGGAGATTACGCCGCTTCCCGTCTGGCCCAACGCGGCATATCCACGGCGCTGTTCCAATTCCCTTACATGGAGGAGAAGCGCCGAACTCCCGACCGCACTTCCGTCCTCGAGGCAACATGGCGGGCGGCTATTGAAGCGTTCCACCGCACGGACGGCAGGCTAGTGGCCGCGGGCAGGTCCATGGGAGGCCGCATCGCTTCCCTGGTGGCCGCGCAGGGAGCCCCGCTAGACGCTCTGGCGCTCTTTGCCTATCCCCTGCACTCACCGGGAAGCGACAAATGGAGGGATGGACATTTCCCCGCCATATCTCAGCCCGTACTGTTTTGTTCAGGCACGCGTGACGCCTTTGCAGCACCCGGAGAGCTTGCAGAGGCCGTCTCCAAAATCAAGGAAGCCCGTGTTCACTTCCTGGACGGCGCAGACCACGGTTTCTCGGTCAGAAAGTCCAGCGGCAAGACGCGCCAGGACGTTTGGGATGAGGCTATAGAGACCTTCGTCGACTGGTTGCAAGAGATAGCTTAGACGGAACGGGCCAGCGTATCCCTACGGCAGATGCTCAACTCTTGTAGCTCATCTTGTCCAGGCGGGTGAAATCATGGACGGAGTCCACCCACCGCAGCGTTCCTGAGCGGGACCGCATTGCCAGTGAGTGTGTCTGTGCGCCATTGGCAAAGAAGCGCACCCCGTTCAGCAGGTCGCCTGTGCTTGCGCCGGTTGCGGCAAAGAAGACGTCTTCTCCGGAAACCAGTTCTTCAGCGGAGTAGACTTTGCTCAAGTCGGCACCGGCCGCGACTGCCGCGTCTCGCTCCTTATCGTCGCGGGGCCAGGCCTTGCACTGGATAGCTCCGCCAATGCACCTTATGGCAGCGGCGGTGATCACACCCTCCGGTGTGCCTCCTATACCCATCAGTACATCCACTCCGCTTTCCCACATGGCGGCGTGGATGCCCGCTGCTATGTCTCCATCGGAGATCAACTTTATACGAGCGCCGGCGCTCCTGATGTCGTCTATGAGCAGTTCGTGTCTGGGCCTGTCCAGCACTATCACGGTAAGTTCACTTATCCTTCTCCCCATGGCTTTGGCAATGTTCTTGAGATTTGTTTCCACAGAGGCGTTGATGTCAATCACGTCCTTGGCTTCTTTGCCCACCGCTATCTTATTCATATAGACCACTTCTCGGGGGCAGTTCATCGTGCCACGCTCCGAGAGGGCAATCACGGCGATGGCTCCGGGCAATCCCTTGGACAGCAAAGTAGTGCCGTCAATGGGGTCAACGGCTATGTCCATCCCCGGCCCTATCCCGTCTCCTATCACTTCGCCGTTGTACAGCATGGGCGCCTCATCCTTTTCTCCCTCACCTATCACTACCACACCGTCCATGGACATGGAGCCCAGGGTGAATCGCATGGCATCCACCGCTGCCTGGTCCACTAGCTCCTTGTCACCCATGCCCATGTGTTGCGCCGCCGCAATAGCCGCCGCCTCTGTAACTCGCACCATATTCATCGCGAAGTTGCGGTCAATGGCTTCTCTAGTAGTCATTGTGAGCGCCTCCCTTTGAATCGGAGTGATTCAAAGGGAGTATATCAGCATACGGTGGTTGTTATCCGCCTCTTACATCGTGATAAACTCATCATGGACAAAGACCCAATCTACGCCTGTCTTGGGGATAAGCTCCCCAATGAGCATGAGAACACAAGGAGGCAAGATGAACACGCAGGAACTACAAGCCATAGCCCAGGCAATTGTGGTCAAGAGCAAAGGTATACTTGCCGCTGACGAGAGCGATTCTACGATAGCCCGCAGGCTTAAGAGCGTAAACGTGGAATCCACGGAAGACAACCGCCGAGCCTGGCGGCAGCTCCTGTTCACCACCAATGGCAGCGGCGATTACATCAGCGGAATCATCCTATTCGATGAGACGATCCGGCAGAGCGCGGATACCGGTCAAACGTTTGTAGACATCCTCAACGGTGAGGGCATTGTGCCCGGCATCAAAGTGGACAAGGGAGCACAGCCCCTGGCCGGCTCCCCCGGCGAAACGGTGACAGAGGGACTGGACGGCCTCCGTGAGCGTCTCGACGAGTACCGTGAGCTGGGCGCCAAGTTCACTAAGTGGCGCGCCGTGATCACTATCGGCGAGAACATTCCGTCCTCCTATTGTATCGATGTCAATGCCCATGCCTTGGGGCGCTTCGCCGCGCTCTCTCAGGAGGCGGGCCTCGTCCCCATCGTTGAGCCGGAGGTGCTCATGGAGGGCGGCCATGACATCGATCGCTGCTTTGATGTTACCGAGTCCACTTTGCAGCGAGTATTCGAGGAGTTACACAGGCAGCGCGTTGCCCTAGAAGGCATGCTGCTCAAGCCCAACATGGTCCTGTCAGGGACGGAAGCTCCCAACAGGGCGGGTCCTGAACAGGTGGCAGAGGCTACCATAAGCTGCTTCAAGCGAACCATACCCGCATCCATGCCTGGCATTGTCTTCCTCTCAGGCGGACAGAGCGATGATGAGGCGACGGTAAACTTGAACGCTATAAACCAGCGTGTCGACTCTACCACACCGTGGCAACTCAGCTTCTCATACGGCAGGGGTCTCCAGGCGACTCCTCTCAAGGTATGGAGCGGCGACCCGGCCAAGGTGCCGCAAGCGCAGGGAGCCTACCTGCGTCGCGCCAGGGTAACCAGCGCCGCCCGCGACGGTGTCTACACTCCCGATATGGAGAAGGAGTTCGCCGGCGTCTAGTGTGGCTGCGTAGTTCCAAAGCGCGGCCGGCGCGCCATCAGGCTGTGCCTTTCTCCCGCTGTGGTGTTATCATTTCTACAACGTGGCTTTCAAATTGCTGATCGCAACCAACAACAGCGGAAAGGTGGAGGAATACCGCCGTCTGCTTGGCTCCCTGCCTGGTGAGCTTCAGCAGACGGGCCTGCCTGTCGAGCTGACCACTCCTTCCAATGAGGGAGTGGCCGAAGAGCCAGAGGAGTCGGGAGATACTTTCGAAGAGAACGCTCTCATCAAGGCGCGCTTCTATTCGGAAGCAACGGGACTGCCCGCCCTCGCCGACGACTCCGGCATAGAGGTGGATGCGTTGAATGGCGAACCAGGAGTGCGAAGCGCCCGCTACGGCGGCTTGCAAGCCATCGATGACGACCGCAACAAGCTGCTTTTATCCAGGCTGAACAACGTTCCCTGGGAAAAACGCACCGCCCGTTTTCGCTGCGTGGTGGCTCTGGTTTGGCCCGGCGCTGGGGAGAAGACCTTCCAAGGCGTCTGCCAGGGATATGTTGCCTTTGAGCCCAGCGGACAAAAGGGTTTTGGATATGACCCCCTGTTCTACTATCCCAATTTCGGCAAGACCTTTGGACAGATCGACGCTGAGGCCAAAGATAGCGTGAGCCACAGGGGCATAGCCGCCCGCAAAGCGGCACAGAGACTGAAAGAGGTCATAGGCGCAGGGGCGCCAAGCTAGCACATGGATCACTCCCAGGCAAAGAAAACGGTACGTGACCTGTTCGGCAGACCGCTGTCCGACCTCCGTGTCTCGGTCACGGATAGGTGCAATTTCCGTTGCACCTACTGCATGCCCGCCGAAATCTACGGAGAGCGATATCAATTCCTTTCCAGGGAGCAAGTCCTCAGCTATGAGGAGATAGCGCGGCTGGTGAAGATTTTCGTCAATCTGGGAGTATCGCGTGTACGCCTCACAGGTGGGG
This sequence comes from Dehalococcoidia bacterium, assembly GCA_965261445.1. Lineage (GTDB taxonomy): Bacteria > Chloroflexota > Dehalococcoidia > Lucifugimonadales > QGNO01 > DAOUJH01. Next base: position 34,883 of record CBDHCW010000021.1, read on the forward strand.
AGCCGCTCCTCAGACAAGACCTGGAGATACTTGTGGCCATGCTTGCCAGCATGGAGGGAGTGGACGACCTTTCGCTGACCACGAACGGTTATCTGCTTGCCGACCAGGCGCAAGCACTGAAGGATGCAGGGATTAGGCGGATCACAGTTAGCTTGGACACCATGGATGACGCCGTATTCCGTCAGATGAACGGCCGCGGCTTCGGCACCCAGCGAGTCCTAGATGGAATCCGCGCCGCTGAAGAAGCGGGTTTCCGCAACATCAAGATAAATGCGGTGGTCAAGAAAGGCGTCAACGATCATACGGTGGTGGACCTGGCCCGCTACTTCAAGAATAGGGGGCATACCGTCCGGTTCATCGAGTACATGGACGTGGGCAACCGGAACGGATGGAAGATGGAACACGTTCTCGCTTCAAGGGAGATCATACATAGGCTCAATGAAGAGATGCCATTGGAGCCCGTGGAAAAGGCCTTCCGGGGAGAGGTGGCGGATAGGTACCGCTACTTGGACGGGCAGGGTGAAGTCGGCGTTGTCTCGTCGGTCACGGAGCCGTTCTGCGGCGACTGCACACGGGCAAGGCTTTCCGCGGACGGCAGGATATACACCTGTCTGTTTGCCAGTGAGGGCCATGATCTTAAGACCCCCTTGAGAAGCGGCGCCAGTGATGAGGATATTGAAACCATTGTCAGCGGTATTTGGCAGGTACGCACAGATAGATATTCAGAGGAGCGCACCGCCCTCTCCAATGCCCGTACCGACAAGGTGGAGATGTATCACATAGGCGGGTAGAATATAGATGAGAATCTTAAAATGGAGGTAAAAACAATGGCAGAGGATGGGAAGAAAGAAAGACCTCTTAGAGAAGGGTTCACATATAAAGAGCCGCCTAAAGAACTACCAAAATCTCCAAAGCCTGCTGTTCCTCCAAGGCAATCCCGCAACAACAGCTGAACAGGTACGGAAAGGGATTTAAATGGGGTTTGCAAGCCTAACTCTGGCTTTATTCTTGTTGCTTCCTGGTTTCGTTTTGCTCCACGTCATTTATCTAGTGAGTAGAATCAGGCGAGCATCAGCTTTCTATACCACTATGTGGAGTGTACTAGGAAGCCTCGCCCTCATTGTTGTTCTCTATCCTATATTCACACTCCTTGTGGCTCCCCCTATCAAAGAACAACCATGGCCTAGTCTATTGGACGTTATCGCTGATCCCTCTAAGGTGCCAAATAATGTATGGCTTGTACTTTACCTAAGTGCTGTCGTTTTTGGTGTATTCCTTGGAGTTCTTGATCGGTTCAGAATACCAGAGCGCGTCCTAAATCCGCTTGGTATTGATTTAAGAGTCCACGGTGACCTCTGGAGTCGATTGCTTCGAGAAGATAACTATTCACACATCTTGATGTACCTAAAAGATGGCAGCTTAATCAGTGGCTGGCCGATGTACTTTTCCAACGACCGTCGACCCCCTGGGCCTGAAATCTATTTGTCACCATTCCGAATCTGGGACCCGGAGCAAGGGAACTGGAGTGAGCCAGAAAAAACCGAAGGTCTGCTAATCCATGGAAGTGAAGTCAGTCGTATGGAGTTCGTGCCCACATGATTACTATCTACACGGACGGCTCCTGTTTGGGCAACCCGGGGCCCGGCGGCTGGGCTGCCGTCATTGACGATAACGGCGCCAAGCGTTCGTTGTCCGGCAAAGAGGACAACACCACCAACAACAGAATGGAGATACTAGCCGCAATCAAGGGATTGCAGGCCGTCCCCGCCAGCTCTGAGGTCACGGTGTTCAGTGACAGCCAGTACGTGGTCAACACCATGACCAGAGGTTGGAAAAGAAACGCCAACCGGGACCTCTGGGCCGCACTTGATGCAGTTGCCGGGCAGCGTAAGGTCGCCTGGCAGTGGGTGCGTGGTCACACCGGCAACCCGGGCAATGAAGAAGCCAACGCTCTGGCTCTGCAACAGGCAAATTCCTTCTGCAAGGGCAAATCCACCCTTACGCACCTTGATTCGCAAGGCAACGCTCAAATGGTGGACGTGAGCGGCAAAGATGCCACGTTGAGAGATGCCGTGGCCGAGGGCCTAGTCCACATGAAGCCATCAACCTTGCGTCTGATCAAGGAGGGCAGCATAAAAAAGGGCGACGTACTGGCCGTGGCTCGTGTCGCAGGGATCGTAGCTGCCAAACGGACATGGGAACTCATTCCCATGTGTCACCCCGTGCCGCTGGACCGGGTAGCCATAGAGTTCGATTTGGACGCCGGCGCCGGCGCTATTCGTATCACAGCCTCCGCTCGCACCACCGCCAAGACGGGCGTGGAAATGGAAGCCCTGACTGCCGTCAATATCGCAGCACTGACCATATACGACATGGCAAAAGCGTTGATAGGGCAATGAAGATCAGCGAAGTAAGGCTGGTGAGCAAAAGCGGCGGCAGAAGCGGCAAACTATTTCTCAGAGCCTGCTCAGAACTAGCCATCGCACGGAAAAAGGCAAAGCACAACCATCCGAGTTGTGCCTCGATAAACAACCCGACTGAAATTGGAGCTATCTGGAAACTTCTGCTGGGCCTCTAGTACCTCAATGCCGTTGCGGACTGTGCTCAGCAGCCCTGCCACTTTCTCTTCCAAACTGTACAGCTGTCCTTGGGAGCGTACTGATCAGCGGAGTTGCGCCGGGAAACGGCCCCACTCTCAGCCATTTCCAGAATGCGCTGAGCCTTTAGCCTCGGCCTCTTGGCGTATCTTCTGAGCATCTTTTTGGGCCTCTTTTCAGCAGCTCCGTATCGTCCACGCGACTACGGAATTCGTTCTCCGCCGAGGCCCTGATGCGCCGGGCCTCACCAAGCGACTGGTTGAGCAAATCTTCGCGCTTTCTGAGCACTTCCTCGGCTTCAGCAATGTTCTGGGGAACGGCAACTCTCAACTGGTCCACAACCTCGAGGAGAGTTTCCGAATCAACAAACAGTTTCCTGCTCATGGGGACCCGCCTGCCTGAAGCCGCCAATGATTCTAATTTATCGATAATACCAAAGATATCTATGTATGTCCCCCTTTTCGAACCGCCACGCTATACGGCTACGCCTAGTTTGTTTTTCAGCGCGACGGCAACGTCGTAAGTCACAAGGTCTTCTATGTTTCCACCGAAGCTGGCCACCTCCTTTATCAAAGATGAACTGGTGGACTGATATTCCTGGCTAGTATAGAGGAATACCGTATCTATTTCAGGATTGAGCTTGCGGTTCATCATCAGCATAGCTACTTCGTAATCAGATCAGTGATGCTGCGCAAACCGCGGATCATGAAGTTAGCCCCCATCTCTCTGGCGAACTCAACCGTCAGTCCGTGTAACGCGTAACTTCCACGTTGGACAGGCCAACGGACCGCTTCTTGACACAGATCAACTCGCTCAGCTGTGAAAAGAGCAGGCTCTTGGATGGAGTATCAAACACCGCCACCACAAGTTCTGTCCACAATTGCAGCAGCTCGCTGCACAATGTCCAGATGTCCCTTGGTGATGGGATCAAAGCTCCCTGCGTAGATTGCTATGGTCACTGGGTCTCCCTAGTTGTATACGGAGAGCACAGTATCACCGTACCGTCTTTGAAAGCTAAGCTCCAGCGTTTCGTATCTCTCTTTTGCATCTGTCCTCTTGCTGTGCTCCAAGACCACTAGGCCTCTCTCAGCTATCAGTCCAGACCTGGCAACCTTGCTCATTGTTTGCCCCAAGTCAGGGAGATCGTATGGTGGGTCAAGAAGAACCACTTGATACGATCCCTTCAAGAAGTCCAACGCCCGGGTCACCTTTGCCCTGTGTATAGTGCCCCCGTTCTTCCAGTCCCGCCTTTCTCAGATTTTGCCCGATAGTCTGACACAAGCGACCGTTTTGCTCAACAAAGTCCGCCGCTTCGGCTCCCCTGCTGAGCGCTTCGATTCCCAGTGCGCCGCTTCCGGCATACAAGTCCAGTACTCTGGCTTCAATCAATGACTCAGATATAACCTGAAATAGCGCCGAGCGTACTCTGTCAGAAGTGGGTCTGAAGTGCGGAGAACGCGGCGCCTCAAGTTGGATTCCCCGCGCCTCGCCTCCTGTGATACGCATCTGTTTAGCTACTTTCACATCGCCGTTTGAGGCACACAGATATTACAGATTTTTTGGTCAAAGGTCAATCTTTCGCCTAGTATTTCGCCCAAATGCGAGTTCCAGCCCCTGTCATCACGATTAAAATGGACGTTCTATGCAACGTTGAGGGTGACATTGTGGCCAACCGTTCCAGTTGACGGGAGGGAGGCGGAGGCGTGGCCCGTTGCCGGCGAGATGCCTCCCTATGCCCGTATGTCCGCATGTCCGTCCTACACAAAGTCATCAACCGCTTGACACTCTTTTCAGAGCACCACTACAATCCCCTATGATATGCACCTCCAAGCAAGGGTATGACCTTTAGAGGGCCACTACAGATAAGACTAACTTCCCAGCTTGTGGTGTCCCTTCCTCCCCTTGGACATAGCTCTGTTTCTGTACCTAGTTCAGCTTCCCTTGGCATAGGTTTGGACTTGCACTGAGAGTATGACGACGAAATATATTTTTGTGACCGGCGGTGTGGTTAGCTCACTGGGCAAAGGCATCAGCGTGGCCTCAATAGGTCGTATCCTGAAAAGCCGGGGCATCAACATCTCCGCGATGAAGCTTGACCCTTACCTCAACGTAGATCCCGGAACCATGTCCCCCTACCAGCACGGGGAGGTCTTTGTGACCAAGGACGGTTCAGAAACCGACCTTGACCTTGGCCACTACGAGCGATTTATCGACATCGAACTTACCGCTTCCTCCAATGTGACCGCCGGCCAAATCTACAGCACGGTCATAGCCAAGGAACGCCGAGGCGATTACTTGGGCGGCACCATTCAAACCGTTCCTCACGTCACCAACGAAATCAAAGACCGCATTTTCAGCCTTGCCTCTGAAAGCATGGCAGACGTGGTGGTGGTGGAAGTGGGCGGAACTGTTGGCGACATAGAAGGGTTGCCCTTCCTGGAAGCCATCCGGCAGATCCGCAACGATGCCGGTAGAGACAACGTCTACTACATACACCTCACCCTGCTTCCTCATATCCAGGCTACCGGTGAGTTGAAGACCAAACCAACCCAGCATAGCGTCAAGGAGCTGCGCAGCATTGGAATCCAACCCGATGCAATCATCGCTCGCAGCGACCTACCGATAACGGACGCTATCAAAGACAAGATATCCCTTTTCTGCGACGTACCCCGCAACGCCGTGTTTGCCATGCCCACCGTGGGCAACGTCTACGAAGTTCCGCTTTCACTAGAGGACGCCGGCCTTGGCGATACGCTCTTGAGCGCCCTGCACCTTGATTACCGCAACCGTGACATGGCCGACTGGCAGGTCCTAGTTGATGCAATGAACCTGGAGAAGGAGAAGGTGCCCATCGCCGTCGTTGGGAAATATACGGACTTGCCAGATTCGTACATATCGGTGAAGGAAGCCCTTTACCACGCAGCGCTTGTCCATCGCAGAGACGTCGAGATCTCCTGGGTATATTCCGAGGAAATAGAGCAGAACGGCCTGGAAGATTTGCTCGCTGCGGTTAAGGGAATCGTTGTTCCCGGTGGATTCGGTCCCAGGGGAATAGAGGGTATGATCCAGACCGTGCGCTACGCTAGAGAAAACGGTGTGCCTTACCTGGGACTGTGCCTAGGTATGCAAATTATGGCAGTAGAGTATACGCGTAACCTGTTGGGATACCAGGACGCCAACTCCACCGAGTTCAACCGGGACACACGGCACCCCGTCATAGACCTTATGCCGGAGCAGATGCAAATGAAGGATATGGGCGGCACCATGAGACTTGGCCTATATCCCTGTAGATTGGTGCCGGGGACCCGCGCTGCCAGGGCCTACGGTCGTTCTGAAGTCGAGGAGCGACACCGGCACCGCTACGAGTTCAACAACTCCTACCGCGAGCCTCTGGCAGAGGTTGGTCTGGTTGCCAGCGGCCTATCTCCAGACGGCCTGCTTGTGGAGATAAGCGAGGCTCAAGACCATCCCTTTATGCTGGGCGTGCAGTTCCATCCTGAGTTCCTCTCTCGCCCGGAGAGGCCTCACCCCCTGTTCAGTGACTTCCTTGGCGCAGCCAAAGAGACCATCCGCAAGGGAGACCAGCGTCCACTGCCACTGACAAATCCGTAGTGGACTACCAATGTGATGTTTGATATAATAGCGCCTGTCCCACCGTTGGATTCCCCCCACACCCCAGACTCTTGGGCATCCACCCCACTTTCTGAAAATAACGGGAAGGGTGCATACCAGGCCCAAACACATCGCAGAAATACAGTAGCAAGGATCCCTTGCAGCTTACTTTTTATGCCAAAAGACCAGGTTCCAGCTAGGACTCAAACTTACTATCCACTCACTGAGGTGACACTTCCTTGACCACCAAACCTGTTTCGCATCTATCTGAGTTGGAAGAGAAAACCAAAGAGGAGTTGGCGGAGCTTGCCAGCCAAATGGGCGCCGTCAACGGTGAGACCGCAGGCTCCCTCAGTAGAGAAGAGTTGCTTCACAAGCTGGTTGAGAACTTCTCCGAGCAGCATGGTGTGATTGTAGCTAACGGAGTCCTGGAGGTAATGGGTGACGGCTATGGATTCCTGCGCCGAAACGGTGAACTCAGGCCCGGTCAGCGCGACGTCTACATATCCCAATCGCAGATACGCCGCTTTGGACTGCGCACCGGCGACATGATTGCCGGACAGGTCAGACCCCCCAAGGACTCCGAGCGTTATTTTGGCTTGGTCAGGGTGGAGACGGTCAACGACGTGGAGCCGGAAACCGCCAGAAGCCGCCCGCACTTTGAAAACCTGGTGCCTGTATTCCCCGACTCCATGATCAAGCTGGAGACCGTACCATCCAACCTTTCCTCACGCCTTATAGATCTGCTGGCCCCTATAGGCAAGGGGCAACGCGGTCTTGTCGTATCGCCGCCCAAGGCAGGCAAGACAATGCTTCTAAAGGAGATAGCCAACGGTATAACCACCAATCATCCGGAGATTCATCTCATGGTCGCCCTTATTGGTGAGCGGCCTGAAGAAGTCACCGACGTCCGCCGCTCCGTGGCCGGCGAGGTGTTCAGCTCAACGTTCGATGAACCGGTGGAGGACCATTGCCGGGTCGCGGAGCTGGCCCTGGAACGAGCCAAGCGTCTCGTAGAGGGCAAGACTGACGTAGCCATTCTGCTGGATAGCATCACGAGGCTCACCCGGGCCTACAACCTAGCCGTGCCCACCAGCGGACGCACCCTTTCCGGAGGCATTGACCCCATCGCCCTCTATCCTCCCAAGAGGTTCTTCGGCGCTGCCCGCAACACGGAAGGCAACGGCAGCCTGACCATCATCTCGACATGCCTTGTTGACACCGGCAGCCGCATGGACGACGTTATATACGAGGAGTTCAAGGGCACGGGCAACTGGGAGCTTCACTTGGAGCGACGGCTTGCGGAAAGGCGCATCTTCCCTGCCATAGACATTCAGAGAAGCGGCACCCGCCGTGAAGAGCTGCTGTTAAGCCCGGCAGATTTGAAGCAGGTCTGGCTGCTCAGGCGCGCGGTCAGCATGATCACCTCCGACAATTCACTGAGCACCGAGGCAACGGAAAAAGTCCTGGAGCGGCTGGCCAAGGCCCCCAACAATTCGGATTTCCTGCAAAACCTGCCGCACTACCTGAGCAAAGGGGCTTGATAATCCGCCGGCGGCAATCCCCCATCGTCATTGCGAGGAACCGAAGCAATCCGGCGGGGCGGTGGCGTCCCCTGGCATAAACAGATGCTTCGTCGCCGGGAGTGGTCTTAGAGCAACGGCGTCTAACCGACTCCTCAGCATGACAGACGCCCCCTACCCGTTCACATCCCCTGTCCCCGCTGGCGGTACTGCAGCGCCTCTGCCAGGTGAACGGTGTCTA
>CBDHCW010000022.1:0-28990 GCA_965261445.1 Dehalococcoidia bacterium
TTGGGAGTCCCTCTTTCGGAGACTTTTTACCGCAAATTGCCGAGCAAGAGACTGCCGAAGATGCGGCAATTCGGTGCGGCTATCAATAAAGAGACGATTCTGGTGTTCCGTACATGGTAGAAGCTGAAATTTCCAACCAAGTCAGAACACTTCTCGTGACCCTGTGGGAGGCTCAACGCAAGCCGAGTGTTAGGGCGTGGGCAATTCACGTCGCGTTGACCTTCGCGATTAACAAGTATCCTGGGGTCAATAAGCGTGACATCTGGAAGTTGATACAGGATGAATACACGGCACACCTGCAAGACGCTTTCCCAGACCAGCGCGAACCTGGGCAGAGCTATAGGCGGGCCAGTGGTGACGCTTGGGAGATGTTTGTTGAAGAATACCTGAACAGCAACGATGAATTACGTAGGACAGGGATCAGGGCGGTGCGATTGAGCGGGGCAGATTTCAACAACTTAATGGTAGCCCTGGGCACGGAAGAACTTCGTTCCAAAGATGTTGACTTCTTCCTGCAAGGTGTAACCGTTGAAGGTAATTTACGGGTGTTTGGAGCACTATTCCCCAAAGCCAGCTATGCAGAACGTATAAGGGCCGACGAGACTGCCAGTCGCGCTCTGATGGAAAAGGGGTTATGGAGCGCGACAGTTACCCTAGACGCCAGAGAAGAGTTAGGCACGGATGAGAATCCCTCGGTAAAACGGCGGACCATCAATAACGGCGCATTCAATGGATGCTATTCCTTCAATGAACATACAACTTCAGGAGTTAACGTCCACATCGTCCGTTGCACAGAGAGAGGCATGCGTAATCCGCTGGTACGAGACATTGTCCGCGCTTGGCGTGCCCTGTGAGGTTGACTACAAGCAGGAGAGGAGCCACGTCGGAAGAAGGGAACAGGGCTGGGCCTAGTGGTACTGGCTGGGGACGAATCAAGCTTCCACTTCCTCAATATTAACGTTGACGTGCCTGTCGGCGGGGATATTCTCCAGCGACTGGACCACTCCCCCGGCGCATTCGACGCGGAGTTCATCAATAGCGTTGGATGCGCCCAATCCAAAGTGCGCGATCCTTCCCGGTTCCTGCGCGACGAAGTTGGTGGAGGCGTGCAGTTCCCTCATTTGAGTAACCTGGCCTGCGGTGACGAACACCTTGCAGCCCAGACCGTCGCGATGCAAGGGTGGCTCAGCCTCTATGGTGACTTTAAGCCAGTGGTTGGGTAGAGGGGTGTCGTTGCGGAGGAGCACCGGGCTGCCGGGAGTGCGGAGGGCGGCGCCGTCTTGGATGGCGAACTCCTGGTTGTTGGTGATGAAGATGTCCAGATCGCCGTCGTTGTCAAAGTCAAAGAGGATGACCCCCGCGCCCCTGCCTGAGGTCGTCGGCGCCGACCTGTGAAGCGACGTCGAAGAAGGTGGAATTGCCCAGGTTTTCGAACAAGCGGGCAGGCTTGTTGTTCCACATGGTGATAGTGTCAAGCTCCGCAGCGTTAACCCAGCCCGTAACGTGATATATGTCCAGGTCGCCGTCGTTGTCCAGGTCGCCGAAGCTGGAGCCCCACCCCCAGTTGCCATCGCGGACACCGGATATGTCTGTTACGTCTTCAAAAGAGGCGTCGCCTCTATTGCGGAATAGGCGATTGCCTGAACCACCCCAGGGGCCTTCCTTGACCTCACTTTGGTCGTAGATACTGGAGATGAACCAGTCCAGGTCGCCATCGTTATCAAAGTCACCAATGGCGGAGCCCATGCCGTTCTCGTCGGTTCCCACGCCGCCGATCTCAGTGGCATCGTCAAATTTGCCCCGTCCGTTGTTCAAGTAGAGCTTTGACCTGCCGTAATCGGAAACGACGGCCAGGTCAGCGTAGAAGTCACCGTTGAGGTCTGCGAACCGGGGAGCGAATACGAAGTTCTCGCGGGACACCACTGAGCTGCTGCGGAACTGGTATCCTTCCAGGTAGCCGTCGCCATGATTGAGGTACATCCATAGAGACCAGTAGGGATACTGTGGGTCAGCATCTATGAATCCCTCTTCGATGGCATCTTGTATAGGCCCTTGTATGGGATTCCATTCGCCAAGGACCAGTTCAAGCAAACCGTCGTTGTTAATATCACCCCAGCTTGGGCTGGTAGCGAATGCGGCTGGCTGCATTAGGGGCGTGTCGTTGCGGCTAAAATGGCCGTCGCCTTCATTTGTTAGAAGGACGTGCGGAGGGAAATCGTTGGCCACGAATATGTCTATATCGCCGTCGTTGTCGTAATCAGCCGCCGCCGCAGCCATACCGCTTTCCGTGGCGATGGCGGCGCCTCTATCAGCTGCCTCATCCTTGAATGTACCGTCCTTCTGGTTAACGTAAAGCAAGGCGGGAGGGGCGTTTCCGGGAAGTACGAAGAGATCGACCCAGCCGTCGCCGTTGAAATCTTCGGCCACTGCTCCGCCCGCCATCCAGCCGTTATCGACATTGTCATACTTCTCATTCAGAGGTACGTGTTTGTAGTCGATGCCGGACCTGGATGGTGACGTCGGTGAAGCGCATTGGGCTGTCTGATCTGGTGATTGTGGGCGCAGCAAGGCTTTCCCCGTGAGAGGCGGCTTCTATTCTCAGACCGGAGTCGTTGCTGGGAAGCGCTAGGCTGAAACCCAGAATTGCGACGCCGCCAATTATCCCTACAGTCCAGGTGGCGGCGGCGAAGGTGACCACTGCCCTCTTGGGCATGAATTTGGCCAGCCCCCAGAACGTTATCGGCCCCCCGGCTGCAGCGGCGAACAGGAGGGTGGCAGCGGGAGCGGTGCCCATGCCTAGCAGTAAGAGGAGCGCTACAAGGGGGATCTCGAACAGCAGAGGGACGTTGATCAGCAGGCCGAAGGTGGCGGCTATAGCCACGCCCATCACGTTGTTTCCCAGGTACTTTTCCACAACATCCGGGCTTGTCCACTGCATGACGAGGCCGCTGGCGAAGCCGGCCAGGACCATGATGGGGCCAAGTCGAACCATGAAACGCACGGTTGCTCTACCCCAATCTGCGAAGGCCTCCCGCATTGCCGGCCCCCAGCGGGCGGACTCCGCGATCTCCGGGAGACGTTGTGCACCCTGATCAGGAAAGGCCCTGCCCCGGCTTCTGGTTAGGACCATGACCACTAACGGGCCAATGAGGAGAGCCGCGGCAACACCCATGACCAACCGGCTCACGCCGAGCAAAGGCGTGAAGACCATGGCAACCATTATCAATGAAGGAATGTTCAGTGTGGCCGATCCCTGTACCATACTGATGGCGCCTTCTATTCCTACTCCCGTTCTGCGGAACGTGGAGGATATAGGCACTATGCAGGCGGAGCACAGGTTCATCACCGGACCTATGGCAAGCCCCTTCAGGGTGCGTTTGAACGAACTTTTCCCCGTGGACGTTCCCGTGCCGCCGGCGGGGAAGAGAAAGGCTTCCGTTAGGCCGGCGACCACAAAGGCAAAGACCATACCGACGGAGACGAGCCGCAGATAGGTCAGGGAGAATTCCCACCACCGGGAAAAGAAGGTTGAGTCGGGATCACGGTCTATGCAGAAGCTCTGAAAGCATTCCAGCGTTGACGAGGTAACAGCCTCGAGATCGCCCTGCACGGTGTCCAGTTTGGGGAAACGATTGAATATGAGGAACAGAGCCAGAATGACCGCCGCCAGCAGCAGTCCCACAAGCCGTTTCTTTGCCAGCGCAGTATCCAGCATAATCGTCGTTTTCCTACGGTCAAAGCCGTATACGGTAATGAATTAAGCTACATGCGTCCCTTTCCTGTGTCAAATAATGCACGGGTCGTTTTCCACGAATCCAACGCTGGCTCCCGTTCGTATAGAGATGCGTAGTGATTGGGAGATATTGTGCTGCGCGATATTTTCGGAATTGCTGGACGTAGCACTTGACAACTGCGGGCATGATATGTAAATTTCCTTTCACTATGCCGGCACATGGTGTGCCGGCATAGCTTGGATTGTCCCTTAGTAGGGGAGACTCCAAGTCCCTAAAAATATTGAGGGGGGTGCTTATGTTATCAGGAAATCTAGCGAGACGACTCCTCGCGGTGGGTATTGCCTTTGGCCTCTTGACCGTGCTGGCCTGCGGCTCCGCTGAGGAGGCAACGCCGACGGCAACGCCGACGGCAACGGCGATACCGGCTCTTCCCACTGTTGTGGCGGAGCCTCAGGCAACGGCAGTTCCCACTCCAACGGAGGCCATGGCTATGGGTGATGAGCCTGTGTACGGAGGGCGAATTGGTAAGCCGGAAAACGTGATTACCATTTTCGATCCGCACAACAGCCGGGCCGGATACGGTTTGCAGCTTGGTATGGTGGGCAACCTGTACAGCCAGCTGGTTAGGGTGCCCTTGGACACCAGGACAGGCGTGGAAGGCGACCTTGCCGAGTCCTGGACGGTCAGCGGCGACGGGTCGGAGTACACGTTCAAGTTGCGCCAAGGCGTTGTGGACCACGACGGCAATCCTCTGACGGCGGAAGACATCTATGCCAACATGCTCCGCTACGTTGAGAGGATAAACGGCGTCTCCGTACGCCGCCAGGGCTGTGTCCGCAACTACGTTGCTCCCATCTATGACGATAGCGGCACCATGGCGATGGCATCTAACCCAGGGGCCGAGGTTATAGACGACAACACCATCCTGATCAGGCTGGTGGGCCCAAGAGCGGCCTTCATCCCCTGCATGACCGGTGGTTTCGTGGCATTCCACGCCGACACGTACATCACGCCCATCGACACGGATGCTTCAGGTGAGAACAGGGATCTGGACCCAGCGCAAGGCGAGTTGGGCGGAGAGTTTGGGCCGTTCAAGTTCACGGACTTCGAGATCAACAACTTCTTCAGGGTCGAGCGCAACGAGAACTACTTCCGCGACGGCCTTCCCTACCTGGACGGTATCGACATCTATGAGATACCGGACGAGTCGGCCAAAGTTGCCGCTTTCAAGACGGGACGCATCGATACCAGTTGCACCTGGGTGTGCTTCGGCAAGTCCAACGTCGATTCGATCGTTGCGGACCTGCCCGATACCCAGGTTCCTCACCTGGTCACCATAGGCTACAGAAGCTACCAGATCAACACACGACGTACGCCGTTCGGCCCTGCTGGCGACCCCGACGCAGACAAGCTGCGCCGCGCCGTCAACCTGGCCGTTGACCGCGACATAGTCAACAGGCTGGCCTTCGACGGCATCGGCTTCCTTTCACCGCCTTATTACGTAGGCTGGGAATGGATCTACACTCCAGACCGGTGGCGTGAGTTTGAAGGTTGGGCCAATAACGCAGACAAGGGCCCGGAGATAGCACTGGCCAAGCAGCTCATGGAAGAGCTTGGCTACGGGCCGGACAACAGGCTGAAGACCACCACGCTAAGCGCCACTGCGGGGCAAGGTCTGCGAGAAAACGAAGCCTTGCAGACGCTCCTGGGCGAGATTTACATAGACGTTGAGGTCATCAAGATGGACTGGGCCACAAGGTCCGCCCGGCTAGAGGCCTTCGACTTCGACCTTTTCTCCGACAGCGTAGGGGCGCCGTTCGTTGATCCTGACGCCTACCACACCAACATCTTCTTCCTCTTCGAGGACGGCAGCCGGAACCGGACGGGTCATCTACCCGACGGCTGGAAGGCATTGCATGATCAGCAGACCGCCCTGCAGAGCCCAGAAGAGCGTGCGCCCATATTGAGGCAAATGGCTCAACTGGCCATGGAAGATAACTTCATGCTGGGTACAATAAGGCCTGCCTTGCAGCAGCCACACAGGGGTAACTGGAGAAACTACACGGCCCCGGTACTTGACGGCTCCAACTTCAGCTACGAAATGCTGTGGCTGGATCAGTAGACCAGTGTGAAATGATATAGAGTTTAGAGCCTGCAGGCGCTCAAAGCGCCTGCAGGCTCACCTCTTTAGCCTTTGACGACACGATATGAGGAAATACGTACTAAGAAGGCTTTTCCTATTTATACCCACGTTATTTGGCGTATCCATTGCAGTGTTCGTCCTACTGCGGATCATTCCTGGGGACATTGCCGCTTTGATCCTCTCCGGCCCATCCGGCGAATTGACCTATACCCAGGAGGACGTAGAGCAGCTTAGAGAGGAAATGGGTCTCAACAATCCCATCTACGTGCAGTACGCCAATTGGATGTGGGACTTCATCCGCGGCGACCTGGGTAGATCATTCGTTACGAAATTTGAAATCGCGGACCAGATCAAGCGCCAGATGCCAATAACGGTACAGCTTGCCGGGTTCAGCATGGTAGTGATATCCATCATCTCCATACCAATAGGCGTCCTTGCCGCGGTACGTCAGGATAGCTTTGTGGACTATATTTTGCGCGGATTCGCTATCTTGGGGCTGGCAATGCCCAGCTTCTTCGTGGCGCTCCTTGTCGTGCTGCTCCTTTCCGTTGTGTTCGACTGGTCGACCCCTCTTGGCTTCGTCCACCTCTGGGAGGAGCCTACCAAGAGCTTCCAGCAGCTCATCTTCCCCGCCATAGCACTCGGCTTTGCTTCCAGCGGGCTGCTGGTGAGGATGACGCGAGCTCAGTTACTGGAAGTGCTGCGTGAGGACTACGTGAGAACGGCAAGAGCCAAGGGCCTGGGGGAGAAAGCGGTTGTTATGCGCCACGCCGTGCGCAACGCGTTACTGCCCGTAATCACTATTGGCGGAACCCAGATAGGCTTCCTCTTCTCCGGTACGGTAATCATAGAGACCATATTCAATCTTCCCGGCGTGGGGCGCGGCTTGATCAGCGCTCTCAACTCCAGGGATCTCCCCGCTATCCAGGTATACATCATGTACTTTGCCATGATTGCGCTGGTAGCCAATCTTATAGTAGACCTCATGTACGCTTGGTTGGATCCCAGGATAAGATACGCATGATATATAGCAATGGCTAGAGAACAAACAATAGGAAGATGGACTGCCACGGGCAGGCCATTGTGGACGCGCTGGTTCGCCAGCACCAAGAGGTTTCTTAGGCAGAAGCCTTTAGGCGCCACCGGGCTGGGCATACTGTTCGTTGCCGCCGTCATTGGCATCGTTGGGCCAAGCTTTACTCCCCATGAACCCCTGAAGGCAAACGCTTTCGCTATCCTGGAGTCTCCCAACTCAACGTACTGGTTTGGCACAGACGTGCTGGGGAGGGACATCCTGACCCGCATCATACTGGGCGCCAGGGTCTCCTTGTACGCTGGTTTGCTTGCCGTGGCCGGCGCTGCCATATTCGGTTCGGCAATAGGGGTAACCAGCGGCTTTTTTGGCGGCCTCTACGACCTGCTGGTGCAGCGCTTCATAGACGCCCTCTCAGCGTTTCCCGTCCCTGCTGCTGGCCATTGCTTTGATGGCGGCTTTCGGACAGTCGCTCAACAACATCATTCTTGCCTTGGCCATTATATTCACGCCCCGCTTCACCAGGGTGGTGCGGTCCGTGACCCTCAGCATCAAGGAGTATCCGTACGTGGAAGCGGCCCGCGCCATTGGCGCGTCCAATCTTCGCATCATGCTGCTCCACGTGCTGCCCAATACCTTTGCCTCGCTCATGGTGATTTCCACCGCTTCCGTGGGGACGATGATCATTATCGAGGCCTCCCTCAGCTTCCTCGGCGTGGGGACACCGTCGCACATCGTCTCTTGGGGCTCCATGCTCAGCGGCGACACGCAGGCTTACTTCTCCGGCGCACCGTGGATAGGCATTTTCCCCGGCATGGCGCTGACCCTTGTTGTCTTTGGCATCAACGTCTTTGGCGATGCTTTGCGGGACGTCCTTGACCCCAAGCTGCGCGGCAGATAGCATCTGCCCGCACCACCTCATTGTCTCTAGGAGGAGGTAACCTTGGTCTCTGACCGCCTTCCATTCGTCAAGGTCCTTGGCACGGGAGGGACCATTGCATCCTGGGGCTCGCCGCGTCTGGAGCTTGTCCAGTACTGGCTGGGCGGCGAGAATCTGGACGTTCAGCAGAACCTGGAGCGCATACCGGAGGTGGCCAGCTATGCCAGGGTGGAGGCGGAACAGGTCTTGCAGACGCCGAGCATGGCGGTCGGCGCCCCCGAGTGGCTGGAGCTAGCCGGCCGCATCAACGGCATCTTCTGTAATGAGCCGGAGGTGGACGGCATTGTGCTCACTCACGGCACCTCCACCATGGAAGAGACGGCGTTCTTCCTCAACCTAACGGTTAAGAGCGAGAAACCGGTGGTGGTCACCGGCTCGATGAGGCCGCCTTCAGCACTGGGCACCGATGCCGACAACAACCTGTTGGGCTCTATCATACTGGCGGGGTCGCAGGAAGCGCGCGACAAGGGCGTTATGATAATGCTCAACGACGAGATTCAAGCGGCTCGCGAGGTCACAAAGCAGAACTCATACCGGATTGAAACCTTTGGATCGCGAGAGCTGGGCATGCTGGGCTATCTGGACTCCGACCTAAAGCCGGTGTTCTACCGCGGGTCGACTCGCAAGCACACCCATCAGACGGAGTTCGATGTATCCGGCATCGCTGAACTGCCGCGCGTGGACGTTGTGTATGCAGTGGCCGGCGGCGACGGCCTCCTGACTAGGGCGCTTATAGAAGCGAAGGTCCCGGGCATAGTTGGAGCGGGCACGGGTGGGGGTGCGGGCAGCCCTGACTGGAACGATGCCCTGGTGGAGGCTCGCAATGCGGGCGCGGTCGTGGTAATGACCACTCGTGCGGGGGCAGGCCGCGTTATTCCCACGACGCGCAACAAAGAGAACGGAATCATATCGGGAGACAATCTCAGTGCTCAGAAAGCCCGCATTCTTCTCATGCTGGCTCTGTCAACGAGCAACGACATAGGGCGCATCCAGAATATGTTCGATATCTATTGAGGTGATGCTATGCCTGTACCAAGACGAATAGGAGTTCTTGTCCCCTCTACCAACCAAGTGGTGGAGCCGGACTTCAACATGGCCGTGCCCGGAGGCGTCACGGTTCACGCCGAACGTATGTGGCTGGAAGGACCTTCCGCACCGGGCGGCGGCGACGGCATTGAGCTCATGGAGATGAACGCCGACATAGACCGCGCCGCCAAATACGTTGCCAGCGCGGGCGTGGAGGTTATAGCGTATGCTTGCACCAGCGGTACGTACCGTACGGGCAGCATACAGTACAGTAGTGAGATCTCCATGCAGATCCAGAGGGCGTCCGGAGGAGTTCCGGCGGTTACCGCGACGGAGGCTTCAGTGGAGGCTCTGAGGCGATTGGACGCCAGGGTAATAAGCGTGGCTGGCCCCTACGGGGAGACACTTTTGAACCAGGGGCTGAGGCCGCTCCTGGAGGAGGCGGGCTTCCAAGTAGCGCGCGCCGAGGGAGAGCCTGAGATGCAACAACGCACACATCACGGGATCATAGGCAACCAGGATCCCGAGGTGATCGTTGATTTCGTTTCCCGGACGGCGTCCCAAGAGGCTGATACCGTTTTTCTGCCGGGTACGGCCTGGCGTTCCCTGGAAGTGGTGGATGAGCTGGAGCGCCGCCTGGGGAAAAACGTTGTTACAGTGAACCAGGCCACCATCTGGATGGCTCTGCAGATGATAGGAGTTGCAACGCCGGTACGTGGACTCGGCAGGCTCCTGGCTGACATGCCTGTTCTGGCCAAGTAAGCTATCTTCCCAGCGTTTCCCTGGTCACTTCTATGAAATTCCGCGTCGGCTTGGAGAGGGATTTGCCGCGTAGGGTCAGAATCCCCGCTTGCTCCACGGGAAGCAGGTTCATCAGGCTATAGACCCCCAGTCTCTTGTGGTCGTCTGCATCGATGGCGAAGCGGGGCCCTATGGAGATGCCGATACCCGTCGCAACGTATCTCTTGATCATGTCTAGGTCGTCCAGTTCAAGTGCCAAGTCGTAGACGAGCCCTTTGCGTCGCAGCTCCTCTTCAAGGACCGTACGGGTCAATGTCTGGGGCCCCATGAGCACTAAGGGCCACCTGGTGATCTGTTCCAGAGAAGTTATCTCTTCCTCAAGAATGGGATGCCCCAGCGGTGCCATGAGTACGCGTTCGTAGGGAAACATGGGCACAAAGTCAAACTCATCGCTGATTGAATGATGTACGGCTATGCCCAGGTCTACCTCACCGTCCTTGATCATCCGGAGGATCTCCCTGGTGTGCCCCGGCCGTATTCGCAGGTGCGACCGGGGGAACTGAGCATGGAAAGAAGCCACCACGGGAAGGAGTAAGTGTGAAATTACCACGTGGACGCAGGCTATGCTCACCGGCCCATCCTCCTCTTCTGCCGCGGTCTGGGCTACCAGGGCCTGAATGCCGTCCAACAGCGGAGTTGCCAGCCTGGCAAGGGTAGTCCCGGCCAGGGTTAGCTGGATAGGACGTTTCACGCGGTCAAACAGAAGGGCGCCTATCTCATCCTCCAGTTTCTTTATATGGGTGGTGGCGGTCGGCTGCCCGATTTCGAGTTGTTCGGCGGCCTTGGATATGCTGCGAAGCCTTGCAGCAGTGGTAAACGTCCGTAGCTCTTTGAGTTCCACGTGTGCCCTCATTGCATCACTAAAACAAATATAGTATATCATATAATATTACTTGACGTGATGATAGTGGGATTGGACAATAGTAATTGTGATTGATGAACATATAGGCGTTGCAGATTTAAGGAGGTAGAAGAAAGTGATGCGTGGATTTTTCAATTTCGTGAACCGGATAGACGTCAAGACGGGGTTCGAGGCCTATGCTTCGGCAGTTCAGGACGACAATTTTGTCGGTACCCTGACCAGGGAGCAGGCGAAGAGGGACTACGACTGGACGATTGACTCTCGCGGCTTGCTTGACCTGAGTCTAATGTAATTACCGTCGACAAGGCTAAGTGGACTGCACACCACACTTAGCTTTGGTGCCGGAGAAAGGGCACGCTTCAAGCGTGCCCTTTCTCTTTGTAAGCCGACGGCTATTTGTCAGACCTAGTTTACGGGCAGCATTCTGCAGCCAAAGCCATCACCTTCGCCCAATTGGTGCGGGTCAGGGGGAAGAACACGGAACGTGTTGAAAGGGAGATCCTCACACTCCACGTCCGGCGGCGGCGAGACAATGCAGGACTCGGGATAAGCGGGGTCACAGTGTCCCCATAGACCGCGGCGTTCGGTTTGTGCTTCTCTCTGCGATCTCAGGAATTGTTCCGGGGCATCGACGGAGGCCTGGGCATATCCCGATTCTATCAACGAGAGGTTCACCATGAGGCCATAGTCCAGTAGCGCAAGGCGCAAAAGAGAATCGCCATCATCAGTGATATTGGAGTCGCTTTCAAGAACCACGGTTTTGCCCAGTACCAACTGCCGGTTGCGCGTTGCAGCCTCTTCAATGAGATCCCCATTCTGGGAGATAGGGTAAATCCGTGGCGGCTCTACCCAGGCGTAGCGCACCTCTTTTGCCTCGCCGCCCGGCAACAACACGGTTATAGAGTCAACGGTGTGAACGTTGGTAACCAGCGCCTCCGTCCGTTCGACAGGTCGTTTTACGGTCTGTTCCGAGGGCAAGTCGCCACAGGCTGTTCCTATAGCCAGTAAGAGAATCGTAGCTGCAAACCTGTGCTTCATGGCCGGTAGCCGCCCGTGGAGTTCCATTCGCTAATATACAACAGGCTGGAAGTCTACCGAGCGCTATCACAGAGGAATGATCCGTAGGCTTGGCGTCGTTGCCTCCGCTCGTAAGGTTTAACAGGCTTCCCATGAACGTGGAGCGGAGCGTTACCACTCGTCCTAAGTGCGCAGCTAGCTCAATGATGAAATTAGAAAGCATGGGGCTGTTTATAATAAGAAATCTAGCTGTTGTACTTGTAGCCAATGATTAAGTAATGGAGATTAAAAAATGAACAAGCGCATAGTAAACCTCTGGGCGGATATAGGTTCAGACAGCTATTGGAAGAATGTTATGAAGGAAGGAGCGCACGTATTCGTCCCGTTCAAGAGCAGATGGCCTCAGCCCGGATTCATAGGCGACGGCTATTTCGACTCCCCCAAGAGAGTAGTTGTGATGGGCCAGAACCCGCGCGCGAGCAATACGGCTAGCGCCAGCTATGCGGACACGGAGCTGTTCCGACTGATACGAGTGCACAGCAGCAGCCGCACAAGCAAGAGCTTGAAAGAGTTGTTTAGCATGACCAGGGACTTTATGCGGGGTATTGGTTATACACCCGCATGGAAACCCATTACCGCCGTAGAGAGACATCTTGGGTTGAGCTTGGACAACATTGCATACCTGAACTTGATCCCTCTGGCAACCTATAATAACAAGATTGTTCCCGAGTTCCGTAAGGCGTTCGAACTCTCCACCCAAGAAGCAACTGGATGTCCTCGCTCCAGCCAAGATAGTCGTAGTCGGTAAAGGAGCCCATGATAAGTTCAATCAGGTGTCAGATGGAAGATGGGATTCACGATACATTGAGCCAAGAAACCCCCGCAAGGATGCCCCCAGCGTAAAGCAGTGGCTCAAGCGATAGAGCCGTAGGATTCACGGAGACGGCTGCTCGGACCAGGCGGCAACCCCCTTGCATGCTACAATACGCCCATACATTTACTATCCGGCTTGGAGGACCAATGACTCAGGGCAAACGATCCATCATCGCCAACGTAGAGCGCTTGAACCGGCTCATGGACAGGGACGGCCTTTCCGCCGTAGTTGCCCGCTCCGGCAAGAACTTCACCTATCTGACGGGGTTTGCCTATCCCGGCACGTTGGCCCGCCACCTGGACTTCCCGGATTCACCGAGAGGCGTTCTTGTGGTCTGGCCCAGGCGAGGAGACCCGGTCATGGTGCTCAACAGTTTCGCCGCCCCTTTGGCCCAGCGTGACTCCTGGCTGGAAAGGATCGAGATGTACGACGACTATGGAGAGTCGCCATACGCCAGAGCGGCCAAGGTGCTCGAGGACATGGGACTGCACGAGTCGCGAATCGGTTTCGAAAAGACGTACGTCAGCGCGGCCAGGTGGGAGGAGGTAGCCGCTCTTCTGCCGAAGGCTGAGGCTGTAGACTGTACCGCTATGATGGACGAGGTGCGCTGGATCAAGACCGCCGGTGAGGTGGACCTGATCAGGGAAGGCGCCAGGCTGCTGGACGAGGCCTACCTGGAGGTCGTTCCATCAGTACGAGATGGAGATACGGAGCGGGAGATACACAGCAGGCTTATCGCCGCTTGCCTGCGAAGGGGAGCCAACTGGGCGCACGGTATACTAAACTCCAGCCGCAACACGGTGGTCTATGGCGGCGAAAGCGATTTCCAGTTCAAGAAAGGCGACATCATCCGCAATGATTACGTGTTCTGGTTCCAGGGTTACCCCGGCCATCAGTCGCGCAGCGTTGTGCTGGGCACACCTTCTGATGAGCAGAAGAGGACGTATCAAAAAATCCTGGGCATCTATAAGGGCACTATAGAGCAGGCCCGTCCTGGCATCAAAGCCAGCGACGTCTACCAGTATGCCTCGGACGCATTCAAGAGAGAAGGCTTCAGGGGCAGGGTAGCACTGGCTGGACATGGTGTCGGTTCCTGGTGGCACCAGCAGCCGCCGTACCTGGTGCCATCCAGCGACATAGTTATCGAGGCGGGGATGGTGCTTGCCTTCGAGCCGCACGTAGACTACTACCATCTCCAGGACATGTTCCTCATCACTGAGGATGGACGGGAGCACTTATCGCCGTTGTTCAGTACGGATCAGATGCTGGAGGTAGGCTGATGTCAGTCGCAGCTTACTCAGCGGGACGCACCGTCTCCAAGCGCAGACTGTTGGTCGTTCCGTTTGTAGGCTGCCATCCGGTCAGTCCTGGGCTGAGTGCGTATGGCTGATGCCGCCAGACAATAGGTAATGCCCAGTACTCCTCATAGGTCTCGCGGTTCAACAGGAGCATTTGCTCTTCCCTTTCCGCGGGGTCTACTATTGTGCTCAGCCTCTGGTAAACGATGTCCCCCCGTGCGGTATTGTGATAAGTCAGCAATCCGCCATCCACGGACGACATATACCTCCGTACAATAGTATTGAACCTGGAGTTATAGGGAAACGCTCCGTGCAACAGAGGCGCCGGCGCTAGGTCCTGGAACTCTTGAGGTCTGGCCAAGGCCCGTGCCCGTATTGGGGGCCACTCTGTATTCATCACCTCCACGTTCAGTCCAATTTCACGCCAGTCTTCAGCCAGCATCTGGTTCATATCAATCATTTCGGTTAGGCCGTAAGCCACTACGGAAATGAGATAGACCGTTTCTCCGCCATAGCCGGCCTGCTGGAGCAGACGCTGTGCCTCGGCAGGGTCATATGAGTAGGGAGGGAGTGTCGCGTCGTACCCTTCAGTGAGGGGGTTAAAGAGAGGTGAGCCACTGGCCAGCGTTGCCGCCTCTGCTGGATAAACCGCGTTTATTATGGTTTCAAGATCCGTGCCCAGGGCCAGCGCCTTGCGGAAATTGGGATCAGAGGTCAGGTAAGATGGGTCGTAGCTCATGAAATATCGCAAGGTCGTCGCTATGAAGTGTTTGGGTCCGGCTATGGAGAATCCCTCTTCTTTGAGGGGCTCAACATCATCAATACCTACAATTGTCATGTCAACCCCGCCCGCTCTCAGCATTGCCAGGCGATCCGTGGCGTTTTCCACTTGAACCAACCGCAACTTGTCGAAGGTGGGAATACGTTGGCCATCCCAGTAGTCACGGTTTGCTTCGAATTCTATGTGCTCTCCCAGCTTACGCTCGCTGAACTTCCAGGGCCCGCTGCCGATTGGATTCTCCGCCAGGCCCGGTTCTCCTTCGGACTCCCAGTGGTGCTTGGGCAGGAGCGGAGCATCCCCTTCAACGGGCCCCAGCAGGTGCAGAAACTCTACGTCCGCTTCCTTGAGATGTATGTCAGCCGTGTACCGGTCGGTCACCACCACTCTATCCAGGGCGGCTCTCAACGTTTCGCAGACCCCACAGGTCGCCTCCTCCCGGGTGTAGTATCCCATGCTGAACTGTACGTCCTCTGCCGTTATTTCCCTGCCGTCGTGCCACTTCATCCCTTGACGCAGCCTTAGAGCGAAGCTCTTTCCATCGCTCCCCGTCCTCACGAAGTCGAGCAGGCCGGCTTGAGGAGAAAGCCTTCCTTCTTCAGTGACGCCCATCAGGTGGTCGTACACGTGCCCGTGGTAAAGCAGTCCCTGCTCTGATTCGAGCGAGGGGTCGAGTATCTCAGGCCCGAAAGACGGTATCGCCACGGTAAGCACGTCTTCTCCATCACTCAGCAACGCCAGGACGGCGAATACACCTGCCACGACGGCTATGCCTGCTATAACGGCGGCGACCAGCCAGAGCGGTGGGCGGGGTCTCATGGCGACACCTTTGTCACAGAGTTGTCACCAAAGTTGGCTACCCAGACGTCTCCCCCCACCACCTCCACCGCGACGGAGTTCTTTCCCGTGGGGTACGTACCGATTTTCTCTCCTTGCAGGTTTAGCCTCTGCACGTTACCGTCCCTGTAGCTGGTCACCCATATGCTCCCACCGTCGTAGGCCAGTGCCATGGGCCAGTCGTCTACCGGATAATCGCTCGTCACCTCTCCGCCGGCGCTTATCTTGCTCACCGTATGCCTCCAATTTATTGCTACCCAGATGTTATCTCCCTCGTGCACCAGGTCCACAGGCCCTTGTCCCCCCAGCTCCCAGGGCGTGTCTAGTGTCAAGCTTATCTCGTAAGTGTCCACTATCTCCAGATTTTCGTTCAGCTTTTGCACCAGGGATTCATCCAGGCTGGCCACCCAAACAGACTCGCCATCGTAGCTGAGAGCCCAGGGAGCCGGGTGAGACCCGGGAATACGTACGGTTTTAAGGGTATTGCCCTCCAGGTCCAGCTTGCTGACCGAGTTTCCCCAGGAGGTGGCGACCCACATGGTTTCGCCGTCGTAGAGCAACGCCGTTGGCGCTGTGTATCCACCTCCAATAGGGTAGGTGCCCACCGTATTGCCGTCCAGGTTTAGCTTGGTCACCGAGCTCTCGCCGTTGTTGGCCACCCAGATATGTTCGCCGTCGAACTCCAACGCTTTGGGCCCGCTGCCTACCGGGTAAGTCCCTGCTACGTGGCCGTCGGCCGTCATCTTGGTTACTGTGTCCTTCCCTATGTTGGCCACCCAGATATGCTCTCCATCATAGGTTATTGCCCGCGGACTGTGGATTCCGGGGATGGTCTGAACCGCTACTCCGTCGATGGTGACGGCAGGCGGTACTGTTGCCGTCGGCGAAGGGTCAACTGGCGGCGTTAGCTGCCCGTGGCGGCAGGCTGCCAGGGGCAGCGTGATGGCGGTAGCCAGGGTCAAGAGAAGAAAGGATGAGCGAATGCTTAGAGATTGTTCAAGCATTCCAGTATTTTGTCAGGCAGCTTGATTTCAGACGTCCTGGCATTCTGTGCTATCTGCTCAGGTCTACTTGAGCCAACGATTGCCGATGCGACAACGGATTTCGAGAGGCACCAGGCCAGGGCCACTTGTGTCGGCTCATAGCCAAGCTCAGCGGCCGTTTTCTTCACCTGGTCCACCAACCTGAAAGTGTCTTCCTTCCAGAAACGGGTCTTGGCGCCGCCGGCGTGCCGGGAAGCCATGTGGCTGTCTTTGGGCGGTTCCTTGTTCGGGTCGTAGGCGCCGGTGAGTAGTCCTCCCATGAGCACCTGGTAGGGTATAACACTGATACCCTGGTCTTCGCAGAGCGGGAAAAGCTCGGCTTCAATGTCCCGTTGAGCCATGTTATACAGGGGCTGCACCGATTCAAACCGCTCGATTCCCAGTTTGCTGCTGACCCACAGCGATCTAGTCAGTTGCCACGCCTGGAAGTTTGAACAGCCAATGTAGCGAATTTTGCCCTGTCGTACCAGGTCGTTCAGGGTGGTCATCGTCTCTTCGACCGGCGTGTCCGGATCCCACCAGTGTACCTGGTAGAGGTCTATGTAGTCGGTGTCCAAACGTCGCAAGCTGCCTTCTACCGCGTCGATCAAGTGTTTGCGCGATAGCCCTCTGTCGTTGACGCCGGGGCCCATTTGTGAGAAACCCTTTGTGCCAATTACCACATCATGCCGCTTACCAGCGAGCGCCTTCCCCACCACCACCTCCGACCTTCCGTCGTTGTAGAGGTCAGCCGTATCGATGAAGTTGATGCCGTTGTCTATGGCGGCATCAACGACTGAGATGGCTCTACTGTCATCCACGTAGTCGGCGCCGAACATGTTGGTCCCCAGGCATATCCTGGATACTTTGAGGCCGGTGCGTCCCAAGTTGACGTATTCCAAAGATGCCTCCTTAGCTGGTGAAACCGTACTGGCGTCGCCACTCTATATAGTGGCGTATGCCCGCCGCAGGGTTGTACTGCGGCTCGAAGCCGGTGTCCTGGCGCAGACGCGTGTTGTCGGCGGGTCCTCGTCCCGTACCGATGCCGCTGCTTTCGCCGGGAAGCGGGTCCAGGAATTGGACGTCCGGTACGGCCTGGCGGAACGCCTCCACAATCTGGCCCTGGGTAACCATGATACCGCGGGATACGTTGTAGAAGCTGTGGTTGAGCCTGGGTGCATCAAGTAGCCCTATGATGCCCGCGGCCAAGTCAAGCACGTAAGTGAGGTCTCCGCTGGAATGTCTGGGCTCGATTTTGATGGGCTCGCCGCGCACTGCCTTGCCTGTCCAATCGTACATCATTGACATGACGGCACGGTGGCCGGTAGGGCGCTCCATGGGCCCGTACGGCCCGCTCAGGCGACCGCTGGCCGCTTCAAAACCGTGGAGACGTCCGTAGCGGCGCGTGAGAAGCTCGCTGGCGTATTTGGTGACGCTGTACAGGCTCTCCGGATCCAGAGGGATGTCCTCTTTCAACGGCATATCAGGGGGGCTTCCGCCGTAGACGCCTCCTGAGCTGACGTAGACGAATCGCTTCACCCCGGTTATGCGAGCCAGCTCCAGCATGTTGACGGTACCCGTCAGGTTGATATCGAAGATGCGCTTGCTGTCCGACTTTTCAAGGTCGTCCAGGACCACCGTGTAAACGGCGGCGTGGATGATTCCTTCCACTTGTTTGCCAGCAGCCGCCTTCTCCAGCGATGCCATGTCCAGTATATCCGCCTGGGCCCAGGTGATACGCTCCTTCACGGAATCCGCATAGCGTAGTAGAAGGTCGTCCGGCGGAGCTATGTCCACCGAGACGACGTCCCGTCCCTGCTCGGCGAGCGTCTTCACTATGTTAGAGGCGACGAACCCGGTACCCCCGGTAACGATAACCGTCATCTATGCCCTCCTATGGCCTGAAGAAGGCCAGTATATCAGCAGACGTTGTCTTTGCGTACCGACAGCCCGCGGCTGGAACGGCCTATCACCTTTATCCAGGCCACTAGTTTGGTCATGTATACTGGTTGACGATGTCCACAGAAGCCGAAACATCCCATGGCGACAGCCGCTCCTGAAACCCACGACAAGCCGGCACGGCTCCCCGTCCTTGGCCTACTGAGCAACAAGGACTTCCGCATGCTCTGGGGAAGCAGTTGGGCATGGCATACAGGTCGCTGGACATGGATGATAGCTTCCGGCTATCTGGTACTGAAGCTGTCGGATTCAACTTTCCAAACTCAGCTTGTCGGCGTGGCCTTCTTCTCCTCAATGCTGTTGGGCGGCATCCTCAGCGGTGTTGTTGCGGATGCTTTCGATAGGAAGCGTGTGCTCATAGCGGCGCATCTCATGGGCTTGACCGTGCTTGGCGTTACGGTTTTCCTGGTGTTTACCGGTCTGGCAGAGGGCTGGCACATAGTGACGCTAAGCGCATTGTACGGGGTGCCGCATACCCTGGACATGGCGGCACGGAGGACGTTTGCCCTGGACATTGTGGGGAGGCGTGGAATCAGCTATGCCAACGCACTGGAGGGAATGAGCATGATGGCGGCGGGCATGCTGGGGCCGTTCCTGGCCGGCGCTCTGATAGACCTGATCCCTCTGGGGAAAAGCGCCGGGGCCACCACACCGTACTTGTTCATAATGGTCATCTACACAACTGCTCTGCTAGCGTTGCTGCGCGTGCGCTCTCCAAAGCCGCAGAACAAGATACCAATAAGGCTCACCGCCATATTCACTCCGATAGGGGAAGGTGCGCGCGCCATAGCGTCTAACCGTGCCGTGATAGGCACGCTGGGCGTTATTGTGATTATGAATCTGCTGTACTTTTCCTATATTCCGCTGGTGCCCGTCTTCGCTGACAAAGTGCTTGGCGTGGGGCCAACCCTGCTTGGGGTACTGGCGTCGTCGCAGGGCTTCGGAGCATTTCTCACCGCCGTTTTCATAACCACAAGGCCAAGGATAAACCGCAACTCCACGTACTTTGTAGTAGGCACAGGTGTGGCGTTCAGCGGGCTTTTGGTGTTTTCACTGTCCAGCTTCTATCCGTTGTCTGTGGCCGGCCTGATACTGGCGGGTCTGGGCATGTCCGGCTTTGTCAGCATGGCCTTCACACTGGTGTTGCTGTCAGTGGGAGAGGAGATGCGGGGCAGGGCAATGGGATTCGCCAACACGGCGATAGGGATATCGCCGCTGTCCATGCTGGCGTTGGGCTGGCTTGCCGAGGCTATAGGCCCTGGGCAGGCGGTGTCGCTCAGCGCCTTGATGGGGCTGGTGCTGAGCGTACTGTGGTCGTACCGATCCAGGGAGATGAGGCGGCTCTAGCCATTATGCAACGTTCCCCAATGTCCTGGCGGGCATCCGTATGACTACAAAGGCCAGGGCCGAGACCAGAAGGAGTGAAGCGCTGTAGAGGAACACCACCTTTACCTGGAAGGCGTCAGCGAAAAGGCCGGCTATGAAGGGCGAGATGGTGGCAGCTAGGAAGGTCATACCGTAGGTCATCGACGAGATGGTGGCCTGTAATTCCCATCCACCCAAATCTGAAGCCGCAGCGAGGAACAGCGCCTGCATGGAGTAGAGGAACGCGCCCATAACAACGATCACCAGTACCATGAAGACCCCGGGTTCCACGAAATAGAGTGCAACGAGCATAGCGGAGAATGCTAGCAGCGCCGGCACTATGATGACCTTCCGTCCCAACCTATCGGAAAGAGCACCCATGACGGGCTGCGCTCCAATACCTACGACCTGGGAAAGGGCTAGATAGACGGCCATTTCACCCAGCGAGTAACCCAGGTCATCTCGCAGGTAGACGGGGAGGAATATGACGGCTGCGCTCTGGCCCAGGCTGCGTATTCCCGAGACGGCCAGTACGGAGACAAGGAGGCGATCTTTGAACAGTTCTCCAAGGGCGCCGAAGTACTCCTTGAGCGAAGCCGCCCCTCCTTGCACGGTGGGCACGTTGCTCATCATGAACCAGACCACGGCAGCGGCGATCAAAGCAGGGATGATACTCCATTGCAACGCTCCGTCCCAGACAAGCGCGGTGACGGCGACGGCGGCGATGAGAGGGCCCGATGCTTCGCCGATGCTGCCTCCCATGCCATGAAGGGATATCATCAGGCCCCGGCGGTCAGGGAACCGCCGGGCCAGAGTGCCAAGAGCGGGCGGATGATACAGAGAAGGCCCCAAGCCCACCACCAACATGGCAAGAAAGAGTAGAGGGTAGCTGGGTGCGGCGCCGACAAGGAAGTATGAGACGCCCATGAGGCTCAACGATATGGCAAGGAGTAGTCCGGCCTGCTTGCTGAAACGGTCGCCCAGATAGCCGGCGCCCAGCGTGGTGACGCCGCTGGTGGCCTGGCGGGCGGTGGCAAGCGCTCCGAAGGAGGTGTTGCTCAGCCCAAGGGCAATCTTCATCTCCGGGAATACAATGGTCTGGAACCCTGCGATGTAGACGTGCTTGATGGCATGACCGAGGACAATGGCGACGGTGAGCAAGGTGCCCCTGCTATCTTCGCCTTTGTGCCGTGCTGTTGTGCTCAATGTCTGGATCTCTTCAGCCGTGATACTTCATGCAAAACCCATGGAGTATAGAAGCTGAGGAGAGCAAAGGCAAAGGTGGGTAGAGAACTACCACCACCTCAGCTCAGATGCGTAGCTGATTGACGGCGAGATAGACGGCGGCAGCGATAGCGATCAAAGCGAAGAAGTTGAAGCCTATAACGGGCAAGGCAATGAGAGCCGTAATTCCCATGGCCACTCCGGCAACCCACTGCAGTTCGCGCCCACGCTTGCCACTGACCACCCGGCTTACGCCCTGTCCAATGAGATAACCCATACCGACGAGCGCCGCCAGAACCGCGTAAAATCCAAGGAGACCGGGTAGCAGGGCATGCAGGAACACCAAACCCACAACGCCTGCCATGGAAATGCCTGCTGCCGCGCCTATGGCGCGGGCGTAATAGGCGGGAGTAATATCCCACTGGGGTATCTTGGTAGGCCGTCCGCACTCTGGGCAGCGAAGGCCCACGGGATGCTGCACCACGCACTTGACGCATATTGGCCTGTTACAGTGACCGCAGCGGAGGGCGGTTTCCGTATCGGGGTGCTTGTAACAGTAGCCGGTCATCGCCTATTCGCTGTTTTCTCCCTGATTGGGGCTGCGCTTAACCCAGCCGCCTGCCTTCATAGTATCTCTATCGTAAAGCAGGCGCGGCAAGACCTTGTCTCGCCAGCGCTGACCGGACAGTTCGCTGCCCGGATTGGAGAGTATCCGTTTCAGGATGGCTAGAAAAAGCGCAATGACGGTATAGACTGCAATCTCGGCGGGCTCCCGGAAGAGCAGCGCCCACAGTGGAAGCAGGACCAGGCCGATACCCATCCACAAAGCTATACTGCGAAAGATTGCCCAGCCCAGCAGTCCCACGACGATTAGAGCGATGAATTCTTTCCAGGCCAGGACAAGAAGGAAGCCCATAATGATTGCCAGCCCGCGTCCGCCACTGAATTTGAGGAAGATAGACCAGTTATGGCCCACAATGCTTCCGGTGCCGGCAAGAGCCTGATAGGTCAGATCTTGTCCCAGGGCCCTGACTACTAGTACAGGCGCCACTCCCTTCACCAGCACGTCTAAGATACCGACAAGGATGCCGTAGCTCTTTCCCAAGTGATGGCCAATGTTGGAGGCGCCCACGTTCCCGCTGCCGTAGGTGCGGATATCAATGCCCCTGACACAGCGCGCTATTATATAGGCGGTGGGAACGGCCCCAACTAAGTAACCGAAGGATAGAGCAAAAACCGCGGTTGATATATCCAGCAAAGGCATGAGAAAGATCGGTAAACAGTGCTATCTACAGTAGTGCATGCGCCGAGCAGTCAAATCTGAGCACGTTTTGCCGGTCTAGCTATCCGGCCGATCCGGACTCTCCAGGTACTTGAAAAGGTCGCTTTGGGATGAGAGCACAATGGTGGACTTTTCAGTAAGGAAGTTGTTATAGGCTTCCAGACTGCGCCGGAAAGCGAAGAACTCAGGGTCTTCCTCCAAGGCTTCAGCCAGAATCCTGATAGCCTCGGCTTCACCTTCACCCCGCAGCCTGTTGGCGGTACGGTCAGCCTCAGCGAGGACGATGGTGACCTGCCGGTCCACATCCGTGGTGATGGTGAGGTTCAGCTCTGCACCCTCGGCACGGAGACGCTGAGCCTGGACGTCGCGTTCCGTGCGCATCCTGTTGAACACGGTCTGCTCCACGGTGCCGGGGAAGTCGGCAGCCTTTATTCTAACGTCTATTATATCGATACCAAAGTCGTTTTCGATAGAGCCTACAACTGCGTTAGAGCCTTCTAGCACCTGCCTGGTGAGGTCTTCCCTGGTCTCGACTCCTTCCGATGTCCTGTTGGGAATAACGATGAGCGTACCGTCCTCCTGCGACTGGGCGATACCACCGATAATTTCAGTACGGTCGCTGCCGGCCACCACGCGGCGCAACTCCGATATCACGATCCGTCCAATACGGTCGGCGGCGGTGAACTCGTCTCGCAACCTTTCCAGGAACTTCCTGGGATCGTTGATCCTGTACCGTACGTAAGCGTCTATCTCCAGGAACTGCTGGTCCTTATCCGGCATGGACTCAGCGGGCACGTCTATCCTGAGCAGCCGCTTATCGAAACGGTTGACCGACTCGATGAAGGGCGTTTTTACCTTGAGACCGGGTTCCCTGATCGTGCGCTGGATCTCACCGAACCGGGTGACGACGCCGAACTGGGTCTGGTCGACGACAAAGAGCGCCTGTGAGCCGACGATAACGACGACTACAATCACTAAGATGAATATTGTGCTAAATGTTCTAGCCATTTTGATCCGTCATGGTCCCGGTGGTCCCGCGGAAGGCGTGGGTATGACCGGTATAGTCACTGGACTGTCGTTGTTGATGGGCAGAGGCAGCAACTCCAGAAGGTTGCCGCCGGTATCGGGAGTGATGATTACTTTGGTGATGCCGGGCAGGAGCTCCTCCATCGCTTCCAAGTAGAGCCTTTGCCGGGTCACTTCCCGCGACTCGCTATACTCCTGGAGCACGGAGAGGAAGCGATCGGCCTCACCGGTAGCCCTTAGGATACTCTCCTGCTTGAAAGCCTCGGCTGTGTTAAGAATTCGCTGGGCGTCACCACGGGCCCTGGGAAGCCGGTCCTGCTGGTAGGCTAGCGCCTCATTGATGCGGGCCTCTTTGTCGACGCGAGCCCGGACCACGTCATCGAAGGCGTCACGAACAGGGTCAGGAGGCCGTACGTTCTGTAGCCTTACCTCCAAAATTTCAATGCCGGTATTGTAATCATCTAGAATTGTCTGAAGGAGGAGACGTGCATCAGCCTGGGCAGCCTCCTTGTTAATGGTGAGGATGTCATCAATGCTGCGCTGACCGACGATTTGTCGCAAAGCAGCTTCAGTAGCGTCCTTTAAGGTGAAGCCGTCGGGGGCGCCGACACGGACGTCACGTTCAGGGTCACCGGGGTCGTCCACCTGAAAAAGGTAGGCGGCAAGGTCTTTGGTCCTATAGTTGGACGACTAACTGAACGTCGGCGATGTTGAGGTCACCTGTGATCATCAAAGCTTCGAACGGAATATCGGTGACTTGGCCGCCTTCCAGGCTGCGGAAGCCCAACTCCATGCGCCTTGTCTCCGTAACGGTTTCAACGTTGCGGGTGCCGATGGGTGAAGGCCAGAACCAGTGAAGTCCTGGCCCCTTCAGGTCGCCGGTGTAGGCGCCGAAGAGGCGCACTGCGGCCAGCTGGGCGGGGCGCACCTGGTAGAAGCCGGTGCCCAGCCAGAGGATGACGAGAATGCCGAGCACGGCGAAGATGAGGACGCCGGAGCCGCCGACGCCGAACTTACCGGTGAAGCGCCGGAAGAAATCCTTGATCCTCCCCAGAATCTGGTCGATGTCAAGTTCAGGTTGAGGCCGCGGCGGCTGGTACATTGGCTCCTAGAGGCGGTTTTTCAAGAAGTGAGAGAAATTTGCACTTGGTATGATAACAAGTGAGCAGAGCAAAGTCTATAGCTGCTACCTAAAACGCAAGGACAAGCGGGCAAACGGCTGGCTTGTGGGGATGTGAGATCTTCGGCGTTGGGTTCCTCAAATGACGGGTCGGGTCAAGGGATCCTCCATCGCCGTGCACCACACCTGGCTACCCGTTGCCGAGGGCATGACGAGCGAAGGGCTCTGCATAGCATCACCTATACCCTACATGTGTCTGAGCATCCGGCAGCCTGTCACTCCCACCACTATTGGCATCAGAGTGTCGATAATTACCCAGAATTGGCCATCAGGCTCGTTGTTGGGAGATAGGTTGCTGAACCAGTTCCAGAAGAAAACCAGGAGCAGCGCCACTGCTGCGTAGAAGAGCACGTTCGCTTCCACGTAGCGCTTCATGTCCACCGAGCCGTCGATGCGGCGCTTCTCCAGGTAGGTGGCGGCGACGGTGATCACCATACCCACCGCCATGAACCAGTTCAGTATCTCCCACACGGTGAACGGCTCATCTCCGCCGGGGTGGTACAGGGGAGTAGCGACGAAGTTCACTGCAACCACGACTGCAAGCAGTATTAGGTAGACCGCTCCGGCACGTATTAGAATGGACATACTCTCCTCCTAGACTTCAGACGGGGGCTCTTCTCGCTGCGACACATTTTCAATTCCTTCCCTCACGGCGTACATCATATCTCCATCCTGCTCGTCGTCATAGTTCATTGCGCTTGCCCGGCATAGTTGGACGAGGGGGGCTATACGGTATGTCACCTGGTAGGTTAGCTTGGAACACCAGATCGCCGCATCATTTCAGCTTGTTACTGGCTAGTCCGCTGGCTCCGCGTCCGTAGGTTGCGTCTCTTTCATAACTCTATCCCGCAACGCCAACAGTTCCAGAATTTCGTTGCCGCAGACCATTCCCAAGAATTGTCCTGAATCCCGGTCATGTACCGGGATGACTGTCAGAGAGTTGTCCGTCATCCGCTCCATCACGTCGGCAATGAGCTCTTCGGGATTGGATTGAGGCGGGTTGCGGCGCATCACCGCCCGTAGAGGAGAGTTGTCAAGGGAGCTTCTGTTCCAGAAGAGCAGTTTGCGCCGGAAATTCAGTCTAGGCAGTGAAACAGTGCCTACTGGAACTCCTCCATCCAGTATCAAATAGTCTTCTTGATTCGGAACAGTCCAGTGGTTTAGAAAGTCTCCGACCACTACATCCGGGCCTGGGTAGGAGCGTGTCCGGTCCATAACGGAGCGCACGGCTACGCTGGCCAGGGCGTGGCGGGCAAAAGAGGGTAGCATGGGTTGGGGCTGAGGCTGAGGCGCCTCCTCCCGCTGCTTAACCTTGTTTGCCGCTAGGCTGATGATTGGCGGCATCAGCAGTATGTAACCGAGCATAATAACCACCAGAAGAGAGAATACGTCGTGCCCAATCACCTGGGCCTCCAGCAGGACTAGAAGCAGGGCAACCTCTGCTACGCCCTTCCCCATTAGGCCTACGGACAAGACGACAGGTGTTTCCAGACGCGCCATGTAGGTGCCGATGAGGGAAGCTATCAACTTCCCCATCATGGGGACAAACAAGAGGGCGATAATGATGGTGGCCGGCAGGTCCAGGAAAGACAGGTCCAAGTACAAGCCGGCCGAGGCAAAGAAAAGCGGGATGAACAGCCCGTCTGCGATGCTATGCATACCGGGCACGAACTCTTGGCGCAGCCGGTTGGGCAGGCCCGACAAGGCGGCTCCGAACAGGAGTGCCCCCAGGGAGCCATGCAGCCCGATACTTTCGCCTCCCACAACCACCAAGAAAAGGGCGCCCATCAGCAGCCCAAAGAAAAGCTGGGGCACGTTCAGGAAGCGCTGCAACAAGGTCATAACCCTGGGAAGCACCCTGGACGATATTATCCAGATCATGATAGTGAAGCTCGCTATCTGACCCAGCAGCTGTAGTACACCGAGGAGGCTCAGTGTGTGCCTGGCGTCTTCTCCAATGGTGAGGCCTACCACCAGCAGGGCAACCACCTCTGCAATGACTACCACGGTGAAGATGCGCAGGCCAATCAGTTCCCTAAGCAATCCCTTGTCGGCCAGTACCTTGGCCACTAGTCCCAGGCTGGACAGAGACAGTATGCCGGCAAGTGACAACGCCTTGTCGAATTCCAGCCCCAGCGAGAAATCCTCACCCAACATGTCCGACGTTACTGTCAGGCATACCAGAATGGATATGATTATGGACACCACGGGAGCCACGAAATGGCGTCCCCGGATGGTGGCTACTAAGCCTGGAATATCTATCTCATCAAGGCCTACGAGGAAAAAGAAAACAAAGATGCCGATTTCCAGGAATATGGGGAGATGACCGTGAACCGAGACCAGCCCGGTTACTGGCCCCAGCAGGATTCCGGCTGCGGCGTAGGCCACCAAGGAACTGATGCCAATGCGGCCCAGTACACCCTCAGCCAGCTTGGCCACGACAATCAGCAAGCCAATAGAAAGCAGTTCTTGAGTTATCATTCCCTAACACGTGGTCGCTGAATGGTTTGGCGAGTATTCTAGCGCATGTGGCAATGGCCGACAGGCATCGGAGGAGGAGATGCAAGGCAGTCCAGGATAATTCGTCTGGACAACTCCCTCAGCGGCGTGGAACAATGTGGTTCGGCATGGCCATCTACACGGCGCTGTTCAGACCCTTATTATTCAGGCTTTCCCCCGAGCGCGCCCAGGCTCTGGCCGATTGGTTCCTGGAACGGCGCCTGTTGATGCAGGCGCTGTCCCCATACTTCAATTGTCGGGACTCCAGGCTTCGGGTAAGCGCCGGCGGACTGACCTTCCCTTCGCCGGTGGGCATGGCGGCCGGCTACGACAAGGATTGCCGCTTCCTGGACGGACTGCTTTCTCTGGGGTTCGGCTATGTTGTCGGAGGTACCGTCACTCGTGAGGCGCGCCCAGGCAACCCCCGTCCCCGGCTCATGCGCCTGCCCGATAGGCAATCGCTGATCAATGCTCTGGGTTTCCCCGGCAAGGGCCTGGATGCCGCCAAGTCACAGCTCGAACGCCTGCAAGCCAGGCGAGGTGGCCGCCTTGAACCCGTGATCGTCAGCGTCGCCGGACTCACCATCGACGAATTCCTTGCCTGCCACGCCGTACTACAGCCCCTGTGCGACGCTATAGAGTTGAACATAAGCTCCCCAAACACCCGGGGCATACGTGTCTTCCAGGAACCGCAGAGCTTCAGGGACCTGCTGAGCGCCGTGAACGCCCAGCGCTCCAAGCCTTTGTTCGTGAAGATACCGCCTTATACGGACGGCGAGGGCAGGGAGCGCGTCCTTGCCCTGGCACGAATTGCGGTAGAGCAGGGCGTGAGCGGCATCACCGCCGCCAACACCAGGCCGGTGGAAGCACCTCGTCTCGCCATGGGGCAGGGCGGCCTCAGCGGACGCGCCTTGTTGGAAGACACCCTGCGCATAGTGGCCGACGTCCGTTCGGAGGTGGGGAGCGACGTCGCCGTCCATGCCTGTGGCGGCATCTCTAACGCGGACGATGCCCTCCGCGCTCTCAAAGCCGGCGCCGACACCGTGCAACTACTGACCGGTCTCATCTACCGGGGCCCCGGCGTGGCTGGGACCATCAACCGGGGACTGGTCAAGTGCATGGAGCGGCACGCCAGCTGAGGCCTCTTGCCTAATAGGGTAACCCAGCGACCTTATATGGTGGTGTACATAGTTGGGAGAGGAGGCAGAAGCCTCCGGTACGCATGAAGCGCGAGATGCCAGTAGTGGCCTGTTCGCCACGCTCTTCAGCGCCTTGCTGTTGACACGCGCGGATGTGTAATTGTTCACTGCGAAGGTTACTCAGAGGCACCCAAAAGATAGCCAGTCGTGAGGCCTTTTCCCCGCAGCCAGTCTTTCACCTGTTTGTCGCTATCAAGCTTAATCTGATCTATCTCGTTGGAGGCTGGCGAACTCCACATTTTCCATTCCACTAAACGGGTTATGATATCTCTAATATCTGCCCACTCCTGCGCGTTAAACTCTCGATAGAGTGGACGAGCTCTTTCGTCAGCGTCATGGATTTTAACTTCTGCGCAGATTGCATCTTTGAGTAATTCTGCCCAAGCCTTCATGAATCTAGATCTAACCAGACGCACTAGTTTGCGTTGACCCTCGTCATTTATGGTCGCCTTGGGATTCCATTGGTATAAGGTCAAATCATTAAGCAGATTCATCAGCCTGACTACGTTTTTCACCTCAGAGCCACGCCTATATGCATCAGTCGCCATATTGTCTTCCACAGGTTCACGATAAAGAAAGAATGTGAATAAAGAGTTGGTCAAAGCGTTTGTGGTGAGGGGTTTCTCATCTGTGGGGTAATTGCCAACGGATACAAGACGGGTTAACTGGTTGTCTCTATCCTCAAGAACAGAATTGTACAAGAAGCTCCTGAATCGTTGATTCACCTCGCTTTTTGTCAGATTCTCTTTGACTCGGATGTAATTCACAAACCCCGCCTCACTCTTCACTTGACCGTCTTCAATGTCCTTGTATGTCTCGAACTCCGCTCCGAACTGGGTGCCAAGTTTGAGCACCATTATTGATGAAAAGAAGCGTGTTTGGGCAAACTTA